>NZ_KV802317.1:827040-906978 GCF_001810635.1 Rothia sp. HMSC067H10 | reverse complement strand
AGCCTGGCACCCCCGGACAGCCTGGTCAGCCTGGTCAGCCTGGCACCCCCGATAACAACGACGGTGGCATCGGCTGGAACTTCGGTGGCGGCGGCTACTACGAAGGTGACTTCAACCTCAACGGTCACTACCAAGGCGGCTGGGAATTCGGTGCAGCCGTTCCCGGCTGGGGTCAGTGGGACAACGGCGGTGACGACTGCTTCCAGGGCGGCGGTAATTTTTTTCAGGTAACTCCTGGGGAAAATAATGCCGTAACGCCCGCACCTAACGGTCACGGCGGTCTTGGTTGGGTAGGCGATAACGCTACTCCTAACACCCCAGGTAATGCTGGAAATACGCCCGCACCTAACGGTCAGGGCGGTTTGGGTCAGACTGGCGATACCCCACAGCCGGTAGCTCCTGACACCACTGGTCAGGGCGGTCTCGGTCAGGTTGGTGGCAACACCACCACCGAAACTGGACAGGCTACCGGAAGTGAAAGTCAGGGTGCACAGTTCGGGCAGCTGAGCGAGAGCTACACTCGCACCTCTGAAGGTGAAATCCTCCAGGAGCAGCAGCGCCATCAAGATCATGGCGGACTGGGCCTGACTGCTGATAACGATTCCGACAACGGTCGGGGTGGTTTGGGTCAGACCGGTGACAACCGGGCTCCCCAGCGTCAGGGTACTGTGACCATCAGCAACGATGTCGATATTGACCTCAACGCTGGCGCGGTATCCCGCGGTAGCGAGGCTGTGAACACCAATGCTTCTGAAGATGTTAATGGTGGCGGCGCCGGTCTTGTTGGCAACGGTTCTGAGAATAACAATGGTGGCGGCGCCGGCCTCGTCGGCAATGCTCCCAATGTTAATGGCGGTGGCGCTGGTCTCGTTGGCGATAACGGCAACGGCGGTTCCGCACAGGTGAACGGCGGCGGCAACGCAGCTGTTAACCAGGCCACTCAGGCAGACAACGGTAGCTCCGCGAGCTCCCAGAAGTCAGGAAGCTTGGCACACACCGGTGTCAGTGGCGTTCTGTTCGCCGCTGGGCTGGGTCTGCTCTCCCTGATAACCGGACTTGTGGTTCTGTTGACTCGCCGCAACAAGGCCTAATTAACGACGAATTGTCGTTATAGAGGTTACAAATTCGGGGTGGGTATCTCTCTCATGAGGTATCCACCCCGTTTTTGTGCGTAAAGACGGTTATTGCCTAGATGGGGGCAGTGCACATACAGCTTTCGAAGTGGCGTAGCACGTATGAGAGATGTAGTATTAGAGCTTGATTAGAAAAATTTAGGCATCATTAGAAATACTTCAGAATGCCGTAACGGCGTTTCTTCAGAGGATACGCACATAAGATCTTCCGGCTTAGATATTGAGGGAACACCAGGAGAAAGCTGATGGCTGTGTGACACCCGCATATCTGGGAAGTTTCAGAATAGAGAGAAAACAATGGCACAAACTTCACAACAGTCTTCGTCAGCATCGGATGCGAGTGATGCTGCTGCAGATACTGATCTGAAACGCGGTCTTTCGGCACGTCATATGCAGATGATCGCCATCGGCGGCGCTATCGGCACCGGTCTGTTTGTTGCATCCGGCAAAACTATCTCTACCGCCGGGCCGGGCGGCGCTATCGTTGCTTACGGGCTGATCGGTATTATGGTGCTGTTCCTCATGCAGTCTCTGGGTGAGATGGCAGCGCATCTGCCCGTCCCAGGTTCGTTTCAAACCTACGCAACACGTTACGTTTCATCATCCTTCGGGTTTGCCATGGGGTGGAACTACTGGTTTAACTGGGCAATCACCGTCGCGGCCGAGCTTGTAGCGGTCGGGGAAGTGATGAAGTATTGGCTTCCTGAAACTCCCTCGTGGGTGTGGGCGGGCATCTTCTTAGTTCTCTTGACGGGGCTTAATGCTCTTTCTGCCAAAGCCTACGGTGAGGGCGAATTCTGGCTTGCCACTATTAAGGTGGTCACCGTTATCGTGTTCTTAATTGCGGGAATTGCGATGATCTTCGGGGTTCTCGGAGGCGCATCACCGGGTACTTCAAACTGGACCACGGGCGAAGCTCCTTTTGTAGGCGGTCCCGTCGCTATTTTCACTATCTTCATGGTCGCCGGGTTCTCTTTCCAGGGTACTGAGATGATCGGTATTGCCGCCGGAGAATCCAAGAACCCCCGTCGCGATGTGCCGCGCGCACTCACCAGCGTATTCTGGCGCATCATGCTGTTCTATATCGGTGCCATGGTGGTTATAGGATTCCTTATTCCTTACACCGATCCGAATCTGCTCACCGCAGCCGAAGGCGATATTAACATTTCTCCCTTCACCCTTATCTTTGAACGCGCTGGTATTGCCTTCGCCGCTGCAGCGATGAACGCCGTGATTCTTACCGCCGTGCTCTCTGCAGGTAACTCGGGCCTCTATGTCTCGGCACGCATGTTGTTCTCACTCGCGCAGGAGGGTAAAGCCCCCAAGATTTTCACGAAGGTCAATAAGGGGAGCGTGCCAATGCCCGCCCTCATGGCAACTTCCGCCGTGGGAGCTATCGGATTTATCGCCTCCGTTATTTCGCCGGATGCGGCCTACCTGTGGCTAGTTAATGTTTCGGGTCTAGCCGGTTTCATTACCTGGGTTGGTATCGCGGTGGCACACTATAGGTTCCGCCGTGCATATATGCGGCAGGGGCATAACCTTAACGACCTTCCCTATACGGCGCCCTTCTTCCCGGTGGGGCCGATTATTGCCTTCATTATGTGTCTGCTGGTGATCGGTGGGCAGAACTACGAGGCGATCCTTGCGGGAGACTGGGTGGGCGTGATGAGCTCATATATAGGCCTGCCGATCTTTGTGGCAGTTTGGGCTATTCACGCTATCGTAACCCGCGACCGTTTGATTCCGCTGGAACAGGTGGATGTCTCGGGTCTTGAGGTTAAAACGAGCAAGTAATTTCGGCGAACGGAATTATCAATAAAAAGACCGCCGGAGGAATATCGTGAGGTATTCCCCGGCGGGTTTTATTGCTATAAAATCACATTTTGATAAAGAGTTTCACGGTAAACTATTATGCGGTAGTACCATTTTTTAACGGTATATATGTTTCAACTCCGTGGGTAAATATAAAGATATAATAAAGTTTGCCCGAAATGCTTTACCTCCGTGTTGTGAGCAGGGTATGTTTGTAAAGACATAGAACGTTCACTATTGTGAACCTTCTCTTATGTACGATATGAAGCTTCCTGACCTTTGGTTCGTGCATGCGTAGGTTTACGATCGGTTAAGCCTCATGTGAGCGCTCTATGAGAATACCCCGTAAGGTATCGTCGGGGATGTATAGATTCGTTTGAAGCACTCACTGTTTTCAGGGGATGTGCCCTCTGGGAAAAAGCACAGACATGAATGCTCAAGCTAGGATAAGACCCCCGTAGCGTGTTTAGGGTAGAGGCACGGCGGGGGTCTAAGCCTGCCCGTGCAGGAATTGATGTGAACGCACTAAAACTGGGGATTTAGACGCGGCAGTATTTTCTTTTGATGATGAAAATTTTTATATATACTCCACAATAAAATTAGAAAATACTTTCGTCCGGAAAATATCATATATATAGAGCATGTAGTCATACATCGATAATGTACATATCCTGGCGGGCCACCTATCTTAACGTTAGGTGTACCAGACAGATTCTCCGGCGTAGGATTGGCACTATGGATATAGTTATTAAGCGCATATATGAAGAGCCTTCCCCGGATGACGGATACCGGGTACTCGTTGATAGGCTTTGGCCGCGCGGAGTCTCAAAAGATAAGGCTCATCTTGATGAATGGGCGAAGGACTTAGCTCCTTCGACGGAGGCTCGCCGAGATTTTGGGCATAAACCAGAGAATTTTGAATCCTTCAAACAACGCTATCTGAACGAGCTTGACAGTAATTCAGAGGTGTACCCCGAGCTTGAGCGTATGGTTGCGGGTGCGCAGAAGCTCCAGTCCTCTCGCGTTACGCTTTTGTACGGCGCTAAGAGCCCTACCTGCAACCACGCGGTCATTCTGCGTGATTACCTCATAGACCGGCTGAAGAGCCTCTGAAATTTTGGCTGATACGCGCTGTACATAAGCTACTGTAGAAAGATGGTTGATGAACATTCAGCAATTGATACGGCACAGAGAATTGTGCATGTTTCTGCAGTGGTAATCCGCAATCACGCCGGGCACGTACTGACCGTGCGTAAAGCCGCCTCACGCGGGTTTATGATGCCCGGAGGTAAACCCGATGCGGGGGAGAGCCCCTTGCATACGGCGGTGCGTGAGGTTACTGAAGAGCTGGGATTTGCGCCGGATCCTGCCCAGATGGTGTACCTTGGCAAGTTTGACGCCCCCGCCCTGAACGAAAGCGGATTCGTGGTACGTGCCGAAACTTTTGAATATATGCCGCATCCGCAAGAGGAAAAGATACTTGAGCAGCTGAGCCCGCATGCCGAAATTGCTGAATTACGTTGGATAGACCCCGCAGCGGACTATACCGATCAGGCACCTCTGAACACTGAGTGTATATTCCCGCTTATCTGCAGAATAAGTCCTGGCGAAACGCCATCGGTGCCGCTGTGAATCCGCTGAAAATATGCGCGATATGAGCGATAAGGCTTGCGCTCGGCTGCGCGGGGGCGGTAGGGTGCATAGGGATAAATCACCCGTAAAAATTTTACGTTGACGCACGCGTTCCGCGCACCGTCGCGTGTATGAACGCATCCGATGAAAGAAGCAGAACATGAGAGATAGTTTTAACCTTGCCGTGTATTGCGGCGCTACTATGGGCAATGACCCCGATTTTGCCGCCTGCGCCCGTGAGTTGGGAACCCTATGCGCAAAACGTGGCGTGGGGGTAGTTTATGGAGGCGGACGCACCGGTCTGATGGGAACCGTCGCGGGCGCGACCCTGGATGCGGGCGGCAAAGTCTACGGCGTGGTCACCCACCAGCTCGTGGAGTGGGAGGGTGTGTACCCCGGGCAGACAACCCTCGATATTGTCGATACCATGCATCAGCGTAAGATCGCCATGATTAATAAGGCTGACGCCTTCGTTGCGATGCCCGGTGGCCCCGGAACCTTGGAAGAATTTTTCGAGGTATTTAGCTGGCAATTCCTCAAGATTCACACGAAGCCTGTGGCGCTCCTGAATGTTAATGGGTACTGGGATAAGCTCGTTGAGGCGATGCAATATATGGCTAGCACTGAGCTTTTGCGCCCTTCATACCTGGAACGTTTGATTGTTGTTGACACTCCCGAAGAGCTTATGAAGGTGCTTGGGAAATAGCCCGGAAGCTCTGGAGAAACCAACTACTTACACGCCCGTGGCCTGAGCGCTGCGGGCGTTTTTGAATCACCCGTCGGTAGGGGACGTGGACGCGTCTAGTTTTTACCGCGCGCCCTGCTCAGAAGCGAAGAAAGCGGCAGAATATGCACAATAATCCATACGGGCATGAGCGTCATCATAAGCATATAGAGAACCCGAATCAGGGACTCCATGTGAGGGTCTTCTGAGAGCATGCCCAGATAGACCGTCAACCCCAGTACCGCGCCAGTGGTGAGTGTCAAATAGAGCAATGCCCACAGCACTTCGGAGCGGCTGGCGTGCCCGCGACCGAGTGTGTAGAAGCGGTAAAACCGCCCCACCGCCTGAAGGAACGAGGCACCTTCTAACGCCTGTGCGGGTTCACGAACAGCGGCTAGTGCCTCCTGCTCATCATCAACGCCGATTTCGCGCAGGGCATCGGGGGTATCCTGGAGAAGAAAAACGGGTTCTTCTTTGTGATGGTGTGTGCGTGCCATACCTCTAGGGTACCCGACGACGTGTAAAGGACAACGATGACAAAGACCCTTCTCATCACCTATTTCGGCCCGTTTCCCGGCGTGAGTGTGAACCCGAGCGGGGTAATAGCGCGGCAGGTGGCTGATTTACTTGCCGACGAATCTGCGGTACGGGTTGTAACCCGTGAGGTTCCGGTTAGCTATGCGGGTTCTTCAGAGGCTTTAGGGGAGATTCTGACCGATATTCGCCCGGATGCGGTGCTCAGCTTGGGCGTGGCAGTCGGGCGGGATAAGGTGAGTTTTGAGAAGGTCGCCATCAACCTGGATTCTGCCGATATTGAAGATAATGACGGTGTGGTGCGTGTGGATGAGGCGATCGCCCCGGAGGGACGCGAGGCGTATTTTTCGACCCTGCCGGTGCGGGCAAGCTATGAGCGTTTGCGTGGTGTGGGGCTACCGGTTGAGATTTCGTACACCGACGGAACTTATGTGTGCAACCACGTATTTTATGAGGTACACCGTATTCTGGAACGCCAGGGGCGGCGGATTCCCGCGGGGTTTGTGCATATTCCCGCCACGCAAGTCGATCATGAGCCCTCTGACGCACAGACAACGCTTACTGCACATACCGATGCTGGGGGAGTAGAGAGCGAATCGGTGCCGACTCTGCCTGAGGCGGTGGTTGCGCGCATCGTGGTGGAGCTGGTGCGCGACACCCTCAAGGTTATGTAGGCTCATTCATGCCGTAGAACTGGGAAGACGAGTGAAAGCGGCGGTTAAAACGCGGTGCCCCCGATGAGAGATTCATCGGGGGCACCGCGCATATTAGCCTAGGGCACTGCTACTTGCGGTGCTTAAGGTAGTAGTCGATCAGGGATGCGGTCGAAGAATCCTGGCGTGCCAGAACCTCGCGGTCGCCTTTGATAGCAGGCACCAGATCGAGCGCCAGCTTCTTGCCGAGTTCGACGCCCCACTGGTCGAAGGAATCGATACCCCACACGATACCCTGCACAAAGGTGATGTGCTCATAGAGGGCAATCAGCTCGCCCAGCACACGCGGGGTCAGGCGGGAGGCCATGATAGAGGTCGAAGGACGGTTGCCGCTGAAGATACGGGCGTTTACCACATGCTCGGCGGTACCTTCGGCACGTACCTCATCCTCAGTCTTGCCGAAAGCGAGCGCCTGAGTCTGTGCAAAGAAGTTTGCGAGGAAGAGTTCGTGCACATCCTGCTCGCCATCCTTGGTGGGGTGAGCTGGGTTGGCGAAGGCCAGGAAGTCCGCAGGGATAAGGCGGGTGCCCTGGTGGATAAGCTGGTAGAAAGCGTGCTGACCGTTGGTGCCGGGCTCGCCCCAGAAAACCTCGCCCGTGGAGTAGTCCACGAAGGAACCGTCGGCGCGCACGGATTTACCGTTGGACTCCATGGTAAGTTGCTGCAGATAGGCGGGAAAACGGTGCAGGTACTGGTCGTAGGGTAGAACCGCGTGGGTTTCGGCACCCAAGAAGTTCACGTACCATACGTTAAGCAAGCCCATGAGTACGGGCACGTTCTTTTCAAAGGGCGCAGTGCGGAAGTGCTCGTCCATGGCGTGGAAGCCCGCGAGGAATTCTTCGAATACCTTCGGGCCGAAGACGATGGCCAGCGAGGTACCGATCGCCGAGTCTACGGAGTAGCGACCGCCTACCCAGTCCCAGAAGCCGAAGGCATTTTCGGGGTCAATGCCGAAGGCAGCAACCTTATCGAGCGCGGTTGAAACGGCGATAAAGTGCTGAGCCACGGCTTCTTCTGCGGTTTTTCCCTGCAAGGCGTTCGCCTCGCCAAGCGCGGTGAGCAGCCAGTCGCGTGCCACACGAGCGTTGGTCAGGGTTTCTAAGGTGCCGAAGGTCTTCGAAGCAACGATGAACAGGGTAGTTTCGGGGTCAAGATCAGAAACTTTTTCGGCAACATCGGTCGGGTCGATATTTGAGATGAACCGTGCGGAAATCCCGGCATCGGCGTAAGGCTTAAGCGCCTCGTACACCATCACGGGACCAAGGTCAGAACCGCCAATACCAATATTCACCACGGTCTCGATGCGCTTGCCGCTCACACCGGTCCACTCGCCCGAACGCACACGATCGGCAAAAGCGTAAATCTTGTTCAGAACGGCGTGAACATCGCTATCGACATCCTGCCCATCAACAATGAGGGCGGGGGAGTAGCCTTTGGGGCGGCGCAGCGCGGTGTGCAGAACCGCGCGGTCCTCGGTCACGTTAATGTGTTCGCCAGTGAACATAGCATCGCGGCGTTCGGCGAGGTTCACCTCTTCGGCGAGTTTGAGCAAAAGCTGCACGGTCTCTTCGGTGATGAGGTTCTTCGAGAGGTCTACGTGCAGGTCTGCGGCATCAAAACTAAATTTCTGGGCGCGGGAAGGATCCTGCTCGAACCAGGCTCGCAAATTCGGAGTGAGCGATGCTTTGTGCTGGGTTAGTGCTGACCACGCGCTGGTGGTCGTCGGGTTCGTAATAGTCATGGTTCTTATTTTCTCTCTTTCAACCCGGTGATGTCACCTTTATACAGGCGTTTACCTGAAGGTTTTGCGCGTTCTTGCGCTTTTGGTGACCACAACGTTTGGGTGCGGTGCATAATTCCCGCCAGGCATTATCCCATGAACGGCGCGCATTGGAGGGGAGATTTTACGAATCCTCAGGGTGCCCTCAAGGGTTAGCAAACCGTCCTCTAAATGTACACGAAAACGCGCGTACATTTGGGAGAATACCGGTGGTAGACTGGGGACGTTTTTATAGACCTGCCTCGGTGCATCCGGTAATGCGGGCACGAGCGATGCCGGCTTTTTGCATAGCGTGCGTGGAAGTTCTCGACGGCGCTGTGCATCATGAAAACTCACACATTCACTCCAGGATATTGTTTATGCCTATAAACCCGCTGCGGGGAATTCGTGTACCCGCTGCAGAGCATACCCCGCCGTATGAATCGTTCCTAGAATCTCGCGGATTCCGCCCCGAAATTCAGGGTTTGCGCGCCTTCGCCGTGCTTCTCGTGGTGCTTTACCACGTATGGATCGGCAAAGTCTCCGGCGGTGTGGATGTTTTTCTCTTCATCTCGGCTTTCTTGCTTTCGCTCTCGTTCATGCGGAAAATCAACGAGGGCAAAGCGCTGAACCTGCTGGCCTACTGGACTCATGTGTTCGCGCGCCTGTTGCCTGCCGCAGCCGTGGTGATTGTGCTGACTCTTGCGGCTTCCTTAGTTATCTTGCCAGCGCTGTATTGGAACGCGCGCGCCGTTGATGCCCAAGCCTCGCTGTTTTACTACCAGAACTGGAACCTGGCGAACGGTGCGGTCAATTATTTCGCCCAGGGTATAAGCGATAAATCGCCCTTCCAGCATTTCTGGTCGCTTTCGATTCAGGGACAAATTTTCCTGCTCTGGCCGATACTTTTCGCGGTGGCTGCGTTTCTCGTGCATCGGGTACGTTTCAAGCCCGTACCCGCGGCGGTAACGGTATTCGGCACTGTATTCATGACCTCGTTTGCCTTCTCAATCTGGGAGACAAAGCAGATTTCCGCCTACGCATATTTTGATACCCGCACCCGCCTGTGGGAGTTTGCGATTGGTACCCTGCTTGCGGCGATGACGCTGAAATGGAAGCCGCACCATGTGAGAACCCGCGTGGTGATGGGATGGGTGGGCGCCCTGGGATTAGTAACCTGCGGCGCTGTTTTACCGGTTGAACGAACTTTCCCTGGCTACCTGGCGCTGTGGCCCGTGCTCTCCGGCGCGCTGGTGATGATCGCCGGGCGCACCGACCATAAATTCGCGATCGACCGTCTGCTAGTCTCCACGCCGTTGCAAAGCTTGGGCAATATTTCTTACGCCCTGTACCTAGTGCACTGGCCCCTGCTCGTGCTCTACAGCGCTAAGGTTAATAAACCTCGCGTGAATTTTCTGGAAGGCACGGTGATTATCGCCGTTTCAATCGGTTTGGCATGGGTTTTGAGCACCTATATCGAGAAGCCGCTGCGTAGCCGATCCGGCGTATTTCTTGATAAAACGGTCTCGAAACTGCGCGTGACCACGATTTTCACCCCCACTCTTTGGGTGAATCAGCTCGCCTATGTACTCGTGATTCTGCTGGTGATCGGAGCTCCTGTTCTGAGCGTTCGCGCCTGGGCACAGCAACGCGATATAACCATGATCCAGAATACTGAAGAGCTAGTGAAAAATGATGAGGCAACATATCCAGGCGCCCGAGCAGTCGGCACGGACCAAATGTCGCGCGTATCAAAGCCTATTCCGCAGGATATCCCCATCTACGGCATGCTCGCTGACTGGGGAGAGGGATGCCCCGCACCCTTTACCCCCATGCATGAATCTCTGAATACATCCTGCGCCGTCAAACAGAATGGGGACGATTCGGCACCCCTTACCATTGTTGTTGGCAGCTCGCCCGCATTACAGATGACGGCTGCGTTCGAGCCTATTGCCCAGCGCACCGGCACCAATCAGATGAACCTTCTAGAGACAGGATGCCCTTACCCATTCGCAGCCCCCGAGGGCTATCTCAACGACCGCAAGAAACGCTGCATCGCGTTCTCACAGAAAGCCACGGAAGAAATTCTGCGCCTTAAGCCGACGACCGTAGTGATTATCGCAACCACAACCGACACAAGCGCTGATGCCGAGACCGCAGACCCCAACCTCGACGAAACCCTGCGCGTCTTCACTGATGCGGGCATCCAGGTGATCGGTCTGCGCGATAACCCCCGATTTGCTCAAGATATGTATGTGTGTGCGATTAGGGCTCAGGGGGATAAGAGCAGCTGTTCTGAACCCATTGAGCAGAAATATGGTGATAATCCCGCCGCACCAATTTTCGAGAAATATGCAGACCGTGGTGCCTATCTGCTCGATTTGAAGGATATCTACTGCCCGGACGGTCTATGCCGCTCGGTCATCGGCAACGTATACGTGTACGCGGATACTAACCACCTCACCAAAGCCTTCGAACATACCCTCGCAGAGACAATATATGAGCGTGCCCTCGCCGCAGGCTGGAAGCCGGAAGGGCGCTCAGGGTCATAACTCTCAGGCCGCCGGGCTAGTGAATAGACTGCAGAGATACGCCCTCGCTTATGCCAGATGAGCGGGGGCGCATCACGTGCGCAGATTTCGGGCAGATTTTAGGCATATCAGGCCGCATAGGCGGGGGAATGAAGGCTGCATGCGGTAGAGTGGAAACCATGAGCGTGCAGCAGAATCTTTACCTGGTTATTTCTCGACGTGGAGAAACCCTTATGAACCATAACGGAACCGTTCATTACCTGCCTGAAGCGCCACAAAACACCATCATCGAAACCAGCCTGGAGCCTAAATTTAGAAAGCCCTCCGACCGGGAAGGCACCGATTACCATGCAGCCTACCTGGAGGATGAAGAACTGCTCGCGCTCGCAGAAGATCTCTCCCGAGCTAACACGGATGCGCCCATCACCGCATCGCAGAATGGGTTCTGGTTCTACCCCGTGCACGAAGACCCCGCCGGGCGCGCCCGCTACGCCGCCGCCCTTGCTAAACGCGACTACCTTCTTGAAATGGAGTACTCCGCGTATTCGGGAGATCCCGCGCTGATCGACGGGGAACGCCAGGTGCGGCGCACCGCATCCGGCGAGCTCGTATTCCCGCGCATCGAACCGGCGGTTATGGCGCTCGTCCTCAGTCGCGACGGCGAACGGGTGCTGTTGGCGAATAACCGGCTCTGGCACGAAAACCGCTTCGCCCTCATCGCCGGGTTCGTGGATCCCGGCGAGAACCTGGAACAGGCAGTAGCCCGCGAAGTCTATGAAGAAACCGGGTTGCAGGCTCTCAACCTTGACTACCGCATGAGCGATGTGTGGCCCTTCCCGCGCTCGCTCATGATCTGCTACCGGGTAACGGTCGATGACACCCAACCCGTGGAACATCTGGACGGAGAAATCCGGGCCGCACGCTGGTTCACCGCGCCCGAGTTGGCGCAGGCTATCGCCGAATCTGAAGCTATACGCCAGAAACAGGGAGTGCCCAAACTGGAGCTGCCCGGCACGAATGCGGTTGCCCGCCGCATGCTGGATGACTGGCTGCACGAGAAAAATGCCGGGCGCTGAGTCGACGCCGACTAAAACCTGCGCTCAAGACAAACTAGGGCAAGTGGTACACTAGATAGGCAAGCCCGAGACAGAGGCGCGTTTTGGCGCGCCCGCACGAGAACGCTCGGGCATGCACGCACTGATACCGCGTTGCGTATTTAAGCTCACGCATCTAACGCGGCGTGCCCCTAGTATTCCCTAGATTTAAGCGAGAAAAATTACGCATGTCTGAAAACACCGCTTCGCGCCCTGATTTGCGCAACGTGGCGATCGTGGCACACGTTGACCACGGCAAAACCACCATCGTGGATGCGATGCTCAAGCAGACCCACGCGTTCTCGGCGCACGCAGACGTCGAAGACCGCGTGATGGACTCCGGCGACCTTGAAAAGGAAAAAGGCATTACCATCCTCGCGAAGAACACCACCGTGTTCTACGATGGACCCTCCGCGAACGGTGAAACCATCACCATCAACGTGATTGATACCCCCGGGCACGCCGACTTCGGCGGCGAAGTCGAACGCGGCCTTTCTATGGTCGATGGCGTGGTGCTGCTCGTGGACGCCTCTGAAGGCCCGCTGCCGCAGACCCGCTTCGTGCTGCGCAAGGCACTCGCCGCGAAGCTGCCCGTCATTTTGGTGGTGAACAAGGTGGACCGCCCGGATGCGCGCATCGACGAGGTCGTCAGCGAAACCATGGATTTGCTGCTCGGCTTGGCATCGGACCTGTCCGAGGAGGTGCCCGACCTTGACCTCGACAGCGTGCTCGATGTGCCGGTCGTCTATGCTTCCGGCAAAGCCGGTGCCGCATCGCTGAACCAACCCGCCGACGGCGCCCTGCCCGATAATGACGATTTGGAACCGCTGTTTAAGACCATTATCGAGCATGTGCCCGCCCCCACCTACAACCCTGATGAGGTGCTGCAGGCGCATGTGACCAACCTTGACTCTTCGCCGTTCCTGGGCCGTCTGGCGCTCGTGCGTATCTTCAACGGCACCCTCAAGAAAGGGCAGACCGTCGCCTGGGCACGTCAAGATGGCGATATTAAGAACGTGCGTATCTCCGAGCTGTTGGCAACCAAGGCGCTCGAACGTGTTCCCGCCGAAGAAGCAGGCCCCGGCGAAATCGTGGCGGTCGCCGGTATCGAAGACATTACCATTGGTGAAACCCTGACCGATGCTGAAAACCCCAAGCCGCTGCCGCTTATTAAGGTGGACGACCCGGCGATCTCCATGACCATCGGCATTAACACCTCTCCGATGGCGGGCCGGGTCAAGGGCGCGAAGGTGACCGCACGCCAGGTCAAGGACCGTCTTGACCGCGAGCTTATCGGTAACGTCTCCATCAAGGTTCTGCCCACCCAGCGCCCGGATGCTTGGGAAGTTCAGGGCCGTGGCGAGCTCGCCCTCGCTATTTTGGTGGAGCAGATGCGCCGCGAGGGCTTCGAACTGACCGTGGGTAAACCGCAGGTAGTCACCAAAACCATCGACGGCAAACTGTATGAACCGATGGAACACATGATTATTGATGTGCCCGAAGAGCACCTGGGTGCCGTAACCCAGCTGATGGCGGCACGTAAGGGGCGCATGGAGAACATGTCGAACCACGGCACCGGCTGGGTGCGCATGGAATTCGCGGTACCCGCGCGCGGCCTGATCGGCTTCCGCACTCAGTTCCTCACTGAAACCCGCGGCGCCGGTATCTCGTCGTCGTACTCGATAGACCCCGAACCCTGGGCTGGCGATATTGAGTACCGCACCAACGGTTCGATGATCGCCGACCGTGCCGGTGTGGTTACCCCTTACGCCATGATTAACCTGCAGGAACGCGGCACCTTCTTCGTGGAACCGACCTCCGAAGTATACGAGGGTATGGTCGTGGGCATGAACTCTCGTGCGGACGATATGGAAGTGAATATCACCAAGGAAAAGAAGCTGACCAATATGCGTTCCTCCACCGCAGACAGCTTCGAAAACCTGACCCCGCCCAAGAAACTCACGCTGGAAGAATGCCTCGAATTCGCCCGCGAAGACGAATGCGTGGAGGTCACCCCCGAAGCTATTCGCATCCGCAAGGTTATTCTGGATGCGAACGAGCGCGTGCGTGAATTCCGCCGCCGTGCCCGCGCCAACTAGGGCACACAAGCATAGCTAACCGCCGGGAGCAGTACGGGCGTTTGTCGTCATGACAAGCCACGATAACCGTACCGCTCCCGGTTGTGGTTTAAGATATAGAAGAACTGTTCTTTGACAGAAGGTCACCTGACACTATGCCTGAAACTTCCGCGCCGCAGTACCCCGCCCAGGGGGAACACCTGATGAAAAACGCGAAACGCGACCTACTGCCGAGCGGCTACACGCCCTCCGAGGCAGTGATGTTGTTCGTACACGCGCATCCAGACGACGAGACCACGGCAACAGGCGCAACGATGGCGTACTACGCCAAGAAGGGTGCCAAGGTGCATTTGCTGACCCTCACCCGAGGCGAAATGGGAGAAGTCATTCCGCCGAAGCTGCAGCATCTTGAAGTGGGCAAACCCGGCAACAGCGACAACGGCGAGGCACTGGGGGAGTACCGAACCGTTGAGCTCAACAACGCGACGGCAAAGCTGGGTGTGCGCAAGCGTTTCTTCCTGGGAGAGGAACCCGCCACGGCGCCGGGCGCGCTCAACATCTACCGTGATTCCGGCATGGCGTGGGGCAAAGACGGTAAACCGGTGGCGAACCCGAAGGCGAGTGAAGATTCCTTGACCGCCCAGCCGATCGCCCCGCAGGCCGAGGCTATTGCTAATGCCATTCGCGATATTAAGCCCGATGTTCTGATCACCTATGACCTCGACGGTGGCTACGGGCACCCCGACCATGTGCGCACTCACCAGGCTGTGCTTGAAGCACTCAAAATCTTGGGCGATAGTAACGACCGCCCCATACTGACCTGGGGCATTGAAGGAGAATTCTCAGAACAGGATGCGCGCCAACAGTGCGCTATCACCGGCTCAGTCGAGGCCAAACGTGAAGCGATGAAAGCCCACGGAACGCAGATCGTGGTAACCGGGGACACCACCTTTGAATTCTCAAACAAGGTAGAGCAGAAAATTTCGGCGGTTGAAACCTACCGCCTGCTCGACGGTAACGCACAGCGCAAAATTCCCGAAACCCCCACGCATGCAGGCATCGTATCGCTTCTGATAACGTGCATTCTTCTGGGAACCCTCGCAGGTATTGCGGGCTCAATCTACCACGCCTGGGTCATGTATACGGGCGAAACTCCGCTTCCTGTCGGGCTCGTGTTCGGCTTCGCCACCGTATTTTTTGCATCGCTGTGGGCTTCCCTCGCGCTACGTCGCGGCGGGGCAACGGTTATCACCGGTGCCTTCGCATTCCTGGTGATATATGCGCTTGCCTTTATGCGCCCGGATTCGCCCTTCGTACTGGTAAACCCGGACTACCCGCCGATTGGTTTATACGGCACACTATGGCTTTTGGGTACGCCCGTTATCTCTCTGCTTGCCTTTTTCGTCTTCATCCGTACCAAAGAAGGAAACGCCTTCTATAACACCCCGCGGCAGGTCCATTTGCGCCATCGCAGGGCCGAGGAGAAAGCACGCCGAGCTCAAACGCTTAATAATTCTTCGCACACTGCACCATAAGCTGTGGTGAATCTAAGGAATGACATAGAGGCGTCATGAAAAATGTTGTGATGAATATAACTTATTGGAATTTATATTTTAATTTATTGGCTCTGACTAGGGTAAATAATATTTGCTCGCAGGAAAGCCTAGCCTAAAAAATACCGGCTAAGGGTCGTATTATGGCTGTCTGCTACGACACGAAAATCTGCTTAAATGCCCCGTGCAAGCTAGACTTATACACAGACTTCCACGAGGTCATAACCCTCGTGATAACGTGCGCCGAACGACGACCCTGCAGGATTACAGGGCAGGCACACGCTGCTAGGTTTAGAAAGGCACCCATGACTTACGTAATTGCACTGCCCTGCGTAGACGTGAAAGATCGCGCCTGCGTTGAGGAATGCCCCGTTGACTGCATCTACGAGGGTGACCGCACACTGTATATCCACCCCGATGAATGCGTGGACTGCGGAGCCTGCGAACCCGTCTGCCCCGTCGAGGCTATCTATTATGAAGACGACGTGCCCGAAGAATGGTCCGAATACATTACCGCCAACGCCGAATTCTTCGACGACCTCGGTTCACCCGGTGGTGCCGCGAAGATGGGACCAACCGGTAAAGACGTACCCTTCATCGCCGCCCTACCACCGCAGGGGGAGTAGCTGGCGCATTCGGCGCACCCTTACGTTGAAAACTTAAGACAGGCTAAAGCCTCCGAATCTCGCACGCTGGGAACGGGGGCTTTGCCGTACCCTCAGCACTCAAACGCGCGATACAATGACTACGCACGAAAGAACGGCCGGTATCTGCCGGTTTACAACGCCGCACAAGGAGAACCATGCGTGCCTACGGTCTAGATCTACCCGAATACCCCTGGGAAACCCTTATTCCCTACCGCAAACTTGCTGCCGAACATCCGGGTGGGACTATAGACCTCTCCATCGGCACCCCGGTCGATGACACCCCACAGCTGATTCAGGATGCGCTTGCCGCAGCATCCGACGCTCCCGGCTACCCGACCACGCACGGAACTGTTGAACTGCGCCAGGCGATCGTAGACTGGTTTGCACGCCGCCGCGGGGTCACCGGGCTAAGCACCGACCAGGTGATGCCTACGGTTGGTTCCAAAGAACTTGTGGCGTGGCTTCCGTTTCTACTGGGACTAGGAACTGACCCCGGCACTCAAGAGCGCGATGTGGTGGTTTACCCACGCGTGGCGTACCCAACCTACGATATAGGGGCGCGCTTCGCTGGCGCGCAGTCCGTGCCCGCAGATTCGCTTGATGAACTGCCCGAAGATGTGCGCAGGCGTGTGCGGTTGGTGTGGGTGAACTCGCCCGCCAACCCGAACGGCGTGGTGCGTGATGTTGCTGAGCTTCGTAAGATTGTGCAGCAGGCACGCGATATTGGCGCTGTGGTGGCCAGCGACGAATGCTATGCGGAACTCGGCTGGGGCGCGTGGGATGAAGCTCGCGGCGGTCAGCGGGTGCCCTCTATTCTTGATCCCCGCGTATGCGACGGCGACTTTACCGGGCTTTTTGCCGCATATTCGCTCTCAAAACAGTCGAACCTGGCGGGGTACCGTGCCGCGTTTATTGCGGGTGATGCGCAGCTTATGCCTAACCTCATCAACTCCCGCAAGCACGCCGGGATGATTGTTCCCGCACCCGTGCAGCGTGCGCTGATTGCGGCCTTGGGAGATGAAGCCCATGTGGCGGCGCAGAAAAATAAGTACCGCGCGCGCCGGGAAGAGCTTCTCGCAGCTATTACCGCCGCAGGCGGGCGCGTCGAAAACTCTGAGGCCGGGCTGTACCTGTGGACCACTTTCGGTGAGGATACGTGGGCATCTATCGAACGTTTGGCCAAGCTGGGAATCGTTGCGGGACCGGGGGTCTTCTACGGTGAAGACGGCGCCGGTTATGTGCGTATCGCGCTGACCGCATCCGATGAGGATATTGCGAAGGCATCCGAGCGTCTTACGGCGAGCGCGGGATAGGAAATGCCGTAAAAGAATAAAACCCCTGATAAATAAAGAAGCCCGGAACCTCCAATACAGGAAGTTCCGGGCATCTTCTATACCGGATGCGCGCCCCCGATTATTTGCGTTTGCCGGGAAGCAAGAACATCTGGAGGGTAGGCGGATTCGGGTTATCGACCTCGCCGGGAACCAAGTCCACCTTGCGAACCTTCGAGGAAGTACGCGATGCGAGGAACGAGGACAGCCAGGTTGCCAGCGCCGTGAGCGCGAAGTTCACGATGACGAAGAGCGCCGCCGCCAACAGAAGAGTCTGCAGCACGTTGCCGTCACCCGAGCCGATGCGTCGTGCGGATGCCAGCAGCTCGGGGTAGGAAATAATGTACCCGAGCGCGGTGTCCTTGAGGATCACCACGAACTGGCTGAGCATCGAAGGCATCATGGAGTTGAAGGCCTGCGGCATAAGAATCGTGCGGAGGGTTTGACCGGGGGTCAGGCCAATCGCCAGGCCCGCTTCACCCTGACCGCGCGGCAGCTGTTTGACACCCGAGCGCAACAGCTCGGCAATCACGGATCCGTTATAGAAGGTCAAACCGATCACGACCGCAAGGAACGGCAGCTGTGAGGGGTTAATCCAGCTGAACCGGCTGAGGAACAGCCAGAAGAAAATCATCATCATCAGCACCGGAACGGCACGGAAGAACTCAACCACAATGGTGCCGAACCAGCGAAGCACGCGGTTCTGCGCCAGGCGTGCCATGCCGAAGACAACACCGAAAGCGATAGAGGTAATTACCGAAATACCCGCCGCCTGCAGGGTTGAAACCAGACCGGGCAGGTAGTAGGAACCCCAAGCTTTTGCGGTGAAGAGGTCGGTCCATTTTTCTGCCTCAAGCTGACCCTTAGCGCCCATCACGCTCAGCACATAGACAGCGAACGCGATAAAAACCAGAATCGCCGCGATATTGAAGACACGGGTGCGAGCCTTCGCACGGGGGCCGGGGGCGTCGAAGAGGACAGTGGTGCTTGTGGTTACATCAGAATTAAAGAATTTCATCGCTTCACCGCCAATTTACGTGAGGACCAGGTGGTCAAGATACCTAGAGGCACCACAATCGCCACGAATCCCAGCGCGAAGATCAGGAAGATCGCCAGCACCATGTTCGCATCGAACTCAATCATGGACTTCATCATGCCTGAGGCTTCGGCAACGGATGCTACCGATGCGACCGTCGTGTTCTTCGCCAGCGCAATGAGCGTATTGCCCAGCGGAGTGATGGAGCCGCGCAACGCCTGCGGAAAAATAATCATGCGCGCAGTATCCATAAATCCGAGGCCGATGGCACGAGCCGCCTCCGCCTGACCGGTGGGAACCGTGTTCACACCCGAACGGATTGCCTCACACACAAAAGATGCGTGATAGATCGACAGCACGATCACGGCGTACACGAAGAAGTTTGTCTCAAAATCGGTCGAGAACGACAGCTGAAACTGTGTCCACACGCCCAGCAACGCTAGAGTCATCAGAATCGTCAGCGGGGTGTTGCGGAATAAGTGCACATAGATCGTACCCGCCCAGCGCAGCGAGGGGACCGGGCTGATACGCATCAGTGCTAGGATCGCACCGAGTACGAAAGACCCGATCGCGGCCCAGAACGTTAGCTGAATATTCACCCAGAACGCGCCCAACACATCGTATTTGGCGAAGAGAGCGCCGAGTTGGTCAAAGAATGACATCGTTTTCCTCTCTTCCGTGCCTAAGCGCAGGACGCCGAAGGCTTTGGCGGATTCTTTTCGGTGTTGTAGCTGTAGCCGGTGCCGTCCGTGTGCTTCTTCACCAGGTTCTCCCAGGTGCCGTCTTCTACCATCTCGTTAATAGCTTTATTGATGGCTTCACACTTATCGGTACCCTTAGGCAGGCCAACACCGTACTTCTCAGTGGTGAATGTTTTGCCAACCAGCTTGAGTTTGCCCTTATTCGCCTTGGTCGCGGCAAGACCCGCAAGAATAATATCGTCGGTCGTCACCGCATCTACCACGCCGCCGTTGAGGGCGACCACGCAGTCCGAGTAACTATTCTGCTTCACTAGGTTCACGTTTTTGGCGTAGGTATCCTGAATTTTTTTGGCGCTGGTCGAACCGGTCACCGAGCATAGGTTCTTTCCGTTCAGGCTATCGGGCCCGGTAATGCTCGTTTCATCGGCGCGCACGAGCAAATCCTGTCCGGCAACGTAGTACGGACCGGCAAAATCAACGCTCTTCTTACGGCTGTCGCTAATGGAATAGGTCGCCAGAATCATATCGACCTGACCGTTGGAGAGCATATTCTCACGGTTAGCACTGGGGGACTCTACGAACTCGATCTGATCTTCCGAATAGCCGAGCTTACCAGCAATGTAGCGCGCCACATCTACGTCAAAACCGGTGTAATCCTGACCGTCCTGGTAGCCTAAGCCGGGCTGATCGTACTTAATGCCGATGCGAATCTTAGGTTTAGAGTCCGAGGCGCTGGAGCACCCGGTCAGCGTGAAACCGAGAGCAAGCGCAGCTGCGGTACTCGCGGCGAAAAACTTGGTGGCGGCGCGGTTAAAGAATGATTTTTTCATGGCACACCCCCTAGTGGTCGATGATCTTGGAGAGGAAGTCGCGGGCGCGCTCGCTCTTAGGCTTGGTGAAGAATTCATCCGGAGTGGCTTCTTCAACAATCTCGCCGTCCGCCAAGAAGACGATGCGGTCGGCTGCTTTACGGGCGAACCCCATCTCGTGGGTTACGACGATCATGGTCATGCCGTCGCGGGCGAGGGAGACCATGGTATCGAGCACTTCGTTCACCATTTCGGGGTCGAGTGCACTGGTGGGCTCGTCAAAAAGCATGACCTTGGGCTTCATGGCGAGAGCGCGGGCGATGGCGACGCGCTGCTGCTGACCGCCCGAAAGCTGGGCTGGCATTTTCTCGGCCTGGGAATCTACCCCGACCTTGGCGAGAAGTTCCATAGCTTCGGCTTCGGCCTGTTCTTTGGAGAGTTTGCGGATGCGGCGCGGGCCTAGCGTCACGTTATCAAGGATGGTTTTGTGGGCAAAGAGGTTGAAGGACTGGAATACCATACCCACTTCTGCGCGCAGCTTGGCGAGCTCGCGGCCTTCTTTGGGCAGTTCTTTTCCGTCGATATGTATAGAGCCAGAGGAAGTAGTTTCGAGGCGGTTGATGGTTCGGCAGAGGGTTGATTTGCCGGAACCGGAAGGACCGAGAAGGATGATAACTTCGCCTTTATTGACCGCTAAATTGATGTTCTTGAGCACGTGGTTGGTGCCGTAATATTTATTGACCTCGTTGAGCTCTACGAGTGGTTTTTCTGCGGGTGCAGATGCCTGTGTCACGGTGATAACCCTTTCATGTGAGATGCATCTATGACGTGGGTTTCATAAAACGAATGAGATTCTAGCTTACGTCAGGTTTGTAACGGGTATGTAACAGCTGCCGGGTTTTCTATAAAAATTATTGAAAAATTTATCTTCTGTGCATAGTTATAGTTTTGGTGACTCGAAATAGAAGCCATATAAAAGCAATAAATACCGTGTAAATATATGAACCTCACGCAATACTTTATGTTGTTTTTATTGTACTTCAGGTGTACTTACGTAGAGTTAAAAATATAAAAGTCGGGTGTCTTATGCAAACTTATGCATAAGACACCCGACTTAGGAACCTCTTAACGAGGCAGTTGGCTAGGCATCGTAACCATTCGGGTTATTTTTCTGCCAGTTCCAGTGATCGCGCACCATAGTGTCAATATCTCGGGATGCGCTCCACCCCAGATCAGCCAGTGCCGAGGAAGGATCGGCATAGGAAACAGCAACATCACCGGGGCGGCGCGCCACGATCTTATAGGGCAACTCTTTACCGCAGGCTTTCTCGAAGGCATGCAGCACCTCAAGCACCGAGTAGCCGTTCCCGGTACCCAAGTTCCAGGTGTGCAGACCGCCGTGCTCGCTAATGTAATCCAGCGCCTTAAGGTGACCATCGGCAAGATCGACGACGTGAATGTAATCGCGCACACCGGTGCCGTCGACGGTGGGGTAGTCGTTGCCGAATACGTTCAGATGCTCGCGGCGACCGACTGCAACCTGAGCGATAAATGGCACCAAGTTGTTGGGAATACCCGAAGGATCCTCACCGATACGCCCGGATTCATGCGCACCTACGGGGTTGAAGTAGCGCAGCAGAGCGATATTCCAGCGGTCATCGGAAGCCGCCAAGTCTACGAGCATGTCTTCGATATGTTCCTTGGTGCGGCCGTAGCAAGACTGTGCATCCATATTTAGCTTCTCGATGAGCGGCATGGATTCGGGCTCACCGTACACGGTTGCGGACGATGAGAATACGATAGAACGACAGTCTGCGGCATCCATAGCGTAGAGCAGGTTCAGGGTACCGGCGACATTCGTCTGGTAGTACCACAGCGGCTTCTCTGCTGATTCACCCACTGCCTTCAATCCCGCGAAGTGGATCACCGCATCCGGGCGGATCTCGAGGAAGAGTTTCTTCATGCCCTCAAAATCCAGCAGATCAACCTTATGGAACTCGGGCGCGCGACCGGCGAGCTCGGCAACACGCTGCAGCGAAGTTTCGGAGGAATTCGACAGGTTATCCATGACGACAACCTCGTGCCCTGCATTGAGGAGTTCAAGAACGGTGTGCGAACCAATGTAACCGGCGCCACCGGTGACGAGAACCTTCATCATTGTCCTTTCGCGGAAGGCGCGAGGCTTTGCCCGTGCTTCCTCATGGTGTTTGGGTGAGTGCTCACCCCGTGATAACGTCGCTTAATATAGTAGCCCGCCCCGGATGCGCATGCCGGATTTTCCGTGGCCTGTGAGGCTGTGTTGTGTATGTCTTGCCGGTATGCTGACCTGGAGGTTTTTCGCGTATTTCACGTTTGAAAACCATCTGTATCACTTAGCCCTGATCCGCGTGACTTTTGTGAATACTTTTTATGCCGAAAAGCCGCCCACCGGTCGAACATATGAGACCAATAGGCGACTTTTCGTGTGAAAAATTTAGGGGAGCGGCATTAGTTCAGGTGCAGCGCATCGTTGAGTTCCACGGTGTTCTTGGCACGCGGCAGAACCTCGATTGCACCCGAGACCGAATTGCGGCGGAACAGCAGGTTTGAGACCCCCGAAAGCTCGGCGGCCTTGACCACGCGCGGTTCCTCGCCCGGAATGAGCACGCTCACGCGCGATCCGGCGGTCACATACAGACCGGCTTCCACCACGCAGTCGTCGCCGAGCGCGATGCCGATACCCGATTCCGCACCCAGCAGGGAACGTTCACCTATCGAGACGCGCTGCGTCCCACCGCCAGAGAGCGTGCCCATCGTAGAGGCACCGCCGCCCACATCGGAGCCGTCGCCCACCACAACGCCCTGGGAAATACGCCCCTCAACCATCGACGTACCCAAGGTGCCCGCATTGAAATTCACGAAGCCCTCGTGCATGACCGTGGTGCCGGGGCTCAGATGCGCACCCAGACGCAGGCGGTCGCCGTCGCCCACACGCACCCCGGCGGGAACCACATAATCCACCAAGCGCGGGAACTTATCGATATGGCTCACACTCAGGTGCCCGAGCTTACGAAGCCCCAGCGCAAGTTTCTGAAACTCGCTGGCGAGCACCGGTCCGTGATTCGTCCACGCCACGTTTGCCAGCTTGCCGAACAGTCCGTCCAGGTTGATGCTGTTCGGGCGTACCAGCGTATGCGAAAGTAAGTGCAGGCGCAGGTAAGCATCGACCGCATCCTCGGGGGCCTCATCCAGGTTGATGGAGGCAGTGCGCACCTCAGTGCGGGCGTTACATTCGGGGTGGTCGGCGACGAGCGCATCCAGCTCATCGGCGAGAGAAAGGTCGGGGGTCTGGGTTAGCGAGGGGGCAGGGAACCAAGCGTCGAGCACGGTCCCAGCCTCATTCCCGGCAGCCACGACATTCACCAGCGCGACACCGGAAGCATAACGGGATTCGGAAGATAGGTTTTCAGACATGCCCACCATTATAGATGCGCTATCGGGCGCCGTATAGGGAAAACGCGCGGCCTCCCACGGGTTGAAATGCTAGGGTTGAACACGAAGACTGTTGCGCAACCACGGAAGACCCCTTGATGACCACTTCGCTTGATCTGAACGTTTCGATGCCCGAACTCACCCGCACGCTCCTTGATATTTATTCGGTCTCCGGGGAAGAAAAAACTATTGCAGACGCCGTCTATGAGGCTCTCAGCGCATATCCGCATCTGCATCTCACCCGTGATGGTGACGCCATGATAGCCCGTACCGAATTTGGTCCCCGCAACGGTGAGGAACGTACGCGCATTCTGCTGGCTGGTCACCTGGATACCGTGCCCCTGCCCACGGTTGAGGGATCGCTCGGAACCGTACCCGCACGCATTGTTGAAGATAACGGGGACTGGATTCTCTACGGGCGCGGTGCCACCGATATGAAGGGCGGCGTTGCGGTGCAGCTCAAATTGGCGGCAGAACTGGGCGAGCACGATACCGACTACAACCTCACCTACGTGTTCTACGACCATGAGGAAGTCGCCAGCGAACTTTCCGGCATGGCGCGGCTCATTCGCAACCACGGTGAGCTTCTGACTGACGCTGATTTTGGTGTGCTCTTGGAACCCACCGACGGCACTATTGAGGGCGGATGCAACGGTACGATGCGCTTCTACCTGCGCACCGCCGGGCTCGCAGCGCACTCCGGGCGTGCCTGGAAGGGTGAAAACGCGATCCACAAGCTCGCTGGGGCGCTGCGTGTTCTGGAAGATTACGAACCGCAAACTTACGAGGTTGAGGGGCTTGCGTACCGTGAAGGACTCAATGCCGTGCAGGTTTCCGGAGGAGTCGCCGGGAACGTTATTCCCGATGCTGCCGCCCTGCACATTAACTACCGGTTTGCCCCGAATAAGACCCTGGATGAGGCAAAAGCGCACGTCACTGAGCTTTTCGACGGCTATGAACTCGACTTCGTAGACCTTTCTCCGGCGGCGCGGCCCGGATTAGATACCCCGCTGGCGGCATCACTTATCGCGGCTGTCGGGCAGGAGCCCAAACCCAAATACGGGTGGACAGACGTGGCGCGGCTCAGCGAGATCGGTATTCCTGCGGTGAATTTTGGTCCTGGCGATGCGCTCCTCGCTCACACCGACAACGAGTACGTGAGCTTCAGCGCGCTTACCCGCTGCTACACCGATCTGCTTTTTTGGCTGCATACCGAAGTCGACGAAGACTAGCCGATAAACCCCACACCGATACAAATACGCACTTTATATCTGTGCCAGCCGGGCAGGTAGGCTAGACTGAACAGATAGAGTAAATCTATGAGTCGCGATGCACCGCTTACCCGCTGGATGCGTTATTGTACGCAGGCAACGGCGATCAGCAGCTACTTTGGGTACGCCTTAAGAAACGTCGTGTTTCCTATGACAGGCGTATCTGAGGGCTCATAGGGCCCGTGAACCGAACCTGAACCGAAAAGGTATCCCATGAACATCCTGATCACGCTTCTGGCGGTGGTGGTTCTGATCCTCACCCTGCTGGGAACTTTTGGTCTCACCAGCCAGCGACTATACCCCGGCAAGAAGTTAGCGACCTATATCGCTCGGGATGGACTAGACGTGTTCGCGGATAAAACGGCACCTCGGGAGTCCGTAAGCGACGAAAGCACCTTGACCTCATCACCGGTTCTACCCCAACATTCCCGATGAACAATCCCTCTGATAAAACTCCCCAGCAGCACACCACCGTGCCCTCTATTCCCTGGAGCTCAGCGAACAAACCGGCGTCACAGACTAAGCCTGCCAGCACATCCAGCCGAGATGAGGATAAAAACCCCTCAAAAACTTCTACCCTCAATGCCGATATCACATGGTTGTATATAGCATCGGGGGAGCGTTTGCGCCGCATGGGCGAGGCCTTTCTAAGACTTCCCGCTTGGCTGCAAGTCATGCTCGTTTACGCTTTCAGCCGCGTCTGGGGATTCATTATTTTTTCTGTGGTTGGCAACCAACAGCTGCTTGGTCCCTGGGGCCAGCATCTGGGGTACCTTCCCTTCATTAGCACCTGGGATTCCAGCTGGTACGGGCAGATTGCGCAATCCGGGTACCCGAGTAAGTTGCCCCATGATTCCACCGGAGCGGTGGCGCAAAATCCCTGGGCCTTTTACCCGCTATTCCCCCTGATCGCTGGCGGTATTAACCGGATCACAGGGATCGGTTACTATCCGGTAGCGGCTACAGTGGCGCTCTTGGCTGGGTTCGCTGCCGCATGGGTTATCTACCTGCTCTTCACCACGAGCCTGAATATTGTAGGTTACCGAGACCAATCGCATGGCGAAAAGGTATCTGAGGCAGCGTCGAGCACCGAAGATCCGAAGGATGTAAAAACCTCACGGCACAATCTGGCGCTCTGGGCGGTTGCGGCGGTAGCATTTCTGCCGGTTGCCCCGGTGCTGCAAGTGCCCTATGCCGAATCTTTAAACCTCGTATTCCTCGTTTGGGCTCTGCTGCTGATAATGCGCAAGCAGTATCTGCTCATGATGCCCGTCGCGCTCCTGGCATGCCTGTCCCGCCCGGTTGGAGTACCCTTGGGTGCCACCGCCGGGCTATGGTGGTTCGCCTGCCTGATTACAGAGGCTAAGGCACAGCAGCAGCGCCGTCAGTGTGGCGAAGACCAAGAAGGATTCGAGAGCGTTTTTTTACGCAGCCTACCGCAGCTCGGCAGTGCCCTTTTCATCTGCTTCTGCGCGCTCATCTGGCCAATCTACGCCTGGCAAATAACCGGTCGTATTGACGCCTACACCGCCACCGAAACCGCCTGGCGTCAGGGTGATCTTGCACCCGTGGCACCCTGGATTTCTCAGGGTATAGCATACTTCGGGTACTTCACGATCCTCCTGTTTCCGCTCCTGATCGTGGGGTATGCAGCCTTTCTGGCAAGTCCGCTCGTGAAACGGGTTCTCGCAAGTCCCATCATCCTCTGGTGCGCATGCTATGGCGCCTATCTACTGATTTTCCTCAACCCACAGTCTTCAACTTTCCGGCTGCTTCTGCCCCTCTTTCCACTCATGCTTCCCATCGTGGCGATATCCTCTTCGCGCGCCTACCGGTGGCTGCTGATTGGTTCCGGGGCCCTTCTGCAGCTTGTCTGGGTGGGCTGGCTGTGGCATTGGAAGCAACTACCGGGCGGCGGGGACTACCCGCCCTAAACCGAACGCTATACCCAGGCGCATCCCGGCGAGAGCTTACGGCGGGATGCGCATCACATATAGACGATAAAACCGTGCGGCTCAGTGCGAAACACCTCATAAAAGCCTTCGTGGCAATTCCCGTCGCACTCAAGATGCTGGTACTCTATATCTTGTGTTTGGTATTAGTGGCACTGAGTTCGTCGTCTTAGCCGTTCTCACGTTCTTCGTGATCGGCCCCGAACGCATGCCCGAATACGTGCGCCAAATCAAGGAACTCATCAAAACAGTTCGTCGAATGGCCTTCGACGCCCGAGACGAGTTTAAAGATACGCTGGGGGATGCAACACTCAACGAGATCAACTGGCGTCAGTATGACCCCCGTCAATATGATCCCCGCGTTATTGTGCGCGAAGCCTTCGCGGAAGACGACGCAGAACGGGCACGTGAAGCTAAAGAACGCTCCGAAGCGAACAAGCCCGCCGCATCAAATCTAAACCGGCTGCCGCGCGGTGCCTACGCTCCCTACGATACGGAAGCGACCTAAACAAGGCTTAGATTCTATGGAAGGTCCCCTAGCCCTACGGCAGGGGATTTACTATGTGCGAAGCCCTAGCGGCAGTCACATAGATAAAGCCTTGAGAAACATAAAACTTCAGCAAAAACATCACCTAACTTCCGAGACACCGCACCGCCCAGGAGAATACGCCGATGAGCGAAAGCCTTGATAGCCCCACGTATGGTGAGGCGGAAAAACTACGGGACCCCATTTCACCGCTAAACCCGCGCAGGGCAGAACGTTTTAATCCCACTCGTTTTACCTTACATACCGGCGGCTTCTCCTTTTTCGACTCCCTCGGTACTTCCGCGACTGCTGCTCTGCGCCGGGTGGCGCATCGTTTTGCTGCGTTACCAGCCTGGGCTCAGGTGCTGAGTATTTGGGCACCCAGCCGCCTATGGGGTTTTATCGTTTTCTGGGTTGTCGGTATGCAGCAGGTTGCCGGTCAGCAGAAAATAGGCGACGGCCATGTGCCCACCTTTCTTGAATATTTGGGGTGGTGGGACGCCGAATGGTACGAACGGATTTACAAGAACGGATACCCCGTCCAACTACCCGTATACGATAACGGAGTTGTTGGGCATAATACGTGGGCTTTCCTTCCGGCCCAACCTACTATTGCAGGGTTCATAGCCGATACCACAGGTATTCCTTTTGCCCTCAGCACCGTGATGCTCAGCGTAGTGGTGAGCTTTGCCCTCGCATGGGTCATCTATCTGCTCTTCGTGGGATGCCTTAACTGGCGTGAGCACGGAGTATTCGAGATTCGTGCGAGCCAGGAATCACCGCATCGTTCCCTGGCACTATGGTCGGTTGCCGCCTATGGTTTTTGCGGGCCAGCGGTTATTTTTGGAACCGGGTATGCGGAGTCTCTGACCATTTTCGCGATCGCCCTGTTTATCCTACTTTTGGCATACGACCGGTACCTTTGGGCTATACCGGTGGCCTTCCTCGCTACACAGTCCCGACCCGTCGGCGTGCCCCTCGGCGCGCTCGCGGGTATATGGTGGCTGTATTGTGTGACCTCTGAATACCGTGTTCGCCGCGCGGCTGGTGGACCTTCGCCCCTCAGCGCCGGGCAAGCCTTGATGGGCGCGTTCGCGGCACGATCCCTGCACCTTATCAGCGCCTTGATCGTGTGTTTCTTCGCGCTGGGGCATGCGCTTCACGCAGCAATTGCGACTGGGCGGATAGACGCTTATCTTGCCACTGAAATAGGCTGGAGCGGGCGTACTGTCGATGATGGGCAGCACTATGTGGTGCAATGGGTTACCAACCTGAATACCTATTTGCCACAGTGGAACATGTGGGCTGTTGCCCTGCTGGTTGCCGTAGGCTTCTTCGCCTATTTCTGCTGGATTTTTTCGCGTAGTACCCGCTCTCTGCTGCATCCCGTCATGCTGATCTGGTGTGCTGCCTATATGGTTTATCTGGGTGTCTTCTGGCTTCCGCAAACCTCAACATTCCGTATTCTGCTGCCTCTTTTCCCACTTGCACTCGTGCTCATAAGCTACGGAAAAGACTCAAGGGCGTACCACTGGCTTTTGGTGTTCTTCGGGCTTGTTTTACAGCTGATATGGGTAGGTTGGCTGTGGCATAGTCACGGTCCGGGGGACTTGAATATACCCTAATGCTTTTGCCCTCTGAGTGTTTGGGTGGGTGGTCCCCGGTATGCTCTTGTCCTAAACCCTGAGGCGTTTGGTTGCGCATAAGTATGCTGGGCATCGAGAATACGAATCTCGATGCCCAGCATACTTATATTCTTGTGAGCTCTTCTGCGAGCTATCCGAGAAACTCTACACGATTAGTGACAGCGGCTTGCCCGCCAGGGAATCCTTGCGGTGCAAAAGCTGTGCAGCAATATTCTTAATTTCTACAGAAGTTGCTGACTCCGGGTAGCCCCACACCACGGGCATACCCTCATCACCGCCGGTACGCAGGGCAACATCAAGAGGAACCGAACCGAGCAGCGGCACCGAATAGTCCAGCGCCTCGGTCAGACGTGTCGCCAGATGCTCGCCGCCGCCTGAACCGAACATCTCTAACACAGTACCGTCGGGTAGAGTCATCGCCGCCATATTCTCGATCACGCCCACCACCTTTTGCTGTGTCTGCAGGCTGAGGGTACCGGCACGTTCGGCGACATCCACCGCCGCATGCTGCGGGGTGGAGACCAGAATCAACTCGGCGTTGGGAAGCAGCTGTGCCATTGAGATCGCAATATCACCGGTACCCGGGGGAAGATCAAGCAGCAGAACATCGAGCGCGCCAAAGTGGACGTCAAGAATGAACTGTTCAAGCGCCCGGTGCAGCATCGGCCCGCGCCAGGCGACGGGCTGATTATCCTTGAGAAACATACCAATTGAAATAACTTTCACAAAACCGCCGGATGCGCCAGCCGCCAACTCGTGCCCGCCCGTATCGTCTTTACCCCGTACCGAGGCAGGAACGTCTATGGTCGGGGGAATAATGAGGTCATCCAGTCGGGTGGGGGCTTCCGTAATGCCCATGAGTCCCGGGATCGAGAAGCCGTGCACATCCGCGTCGATAATGCCGACGGCAAGACCCCGCGAAGCAAACGCCGCCGCGAGATTTGCGGTCATGGAGGATTTCCCCACGCCTCCCTTACCGGAAACCACCCCGAAGATGCGGGTGAGCGATCCGGGCGCGGTAAAGGGATTGGTGCGTTCGGGCTTGAGCCGGGATTTGAGGGCGCCGCGCTGTTCGGAGTTCATGGCACCAAGCTCAAGCTGCACGCGATCGATACCGGTGACGGCGGCAGCCGCCTCGCGCACTTGGGCGTCGATTGTGTTCTTGAGCGGGCATCCCTCAATGGTCAGCAGAACTTTCACCTGGGCATAGTGCCGCTGCGGGTTGTCTTCTTCGGCGAGAACCCGGGCATATTCCACCATGCCAAGTTCGGTGATAGGACGGCGCAACTCGGGGTCTTCCACGCGCGCGAGCGCCGCCCAGAGCGCATCCTCCAGGGGATTATCGGGCGCCGGTTCGTTTTCGCGGGAACGATCGTGCGGTGTGGCGTTAGGGCTACTCATGGTATCTCCTCAGCGCGTTCATAAGAGGGTATATATCGTCGCGGTGACGATGCCGCACCGGGCGATAAAAACACCGCCGCGTAGATGGTTGGCTGCGGTGCTACTATCATGCGCGTTTGCGCATTATTTGTCTAGGCTGGTGTTCTGCGAGCTTAAGAGCTTAACTGGGTTGCAGAACACGCTTTAGGATGTGGGTCGTTCGCCTTTATGCGCCGTTGGTGCCTTGGCGTCAGGAGAATTTTCGGTATTAGCAGTGTGACTCTCAGCCTCGGTGTTTTCTTCCCCGTCCGCATCTTCAAGTTCTTCGATATCGTCGCCAATATCCTGCAGCTGTTCGGCTTGGCGTTCCTGCTCTTCTTGAATAGATTTCAGCTCTTCCAAAATATCCCGAAGCTCGCTGCGCACGAAGTCGCGGGTGGCAACCTCGCGCAGGGCGATGCGCAGCGAAGCGATCTCGCGCGTCAAATACTGTGTCTCCTCAAGATTTTGCTGATCGCGTTTGCGGTCCTCGGAGGCAACCACGCGGTCGCGGTCATCCTGCCGGTTCTGCGCCAACAGCAGCAGGGGAGCGGCGTAGGATGCCTGCAATGAGAGCATCAGGGTGAGCAGGGTGAAGTTGAGGCTTCGCGGGTCGAACTGCAGCTCTTCGGGGGCGAGCGTATTCCAGCCCAGCCACACGCCACAGAAGACGGTCATCCACAGCAGAAATTGAGGCGTACCCATGTACCGGGCGAACGCCTCAGTCATACGTCCGAAAGCATCCGGGTTCGGGTTGTACGCAAAAAGCTTGTTCTTGCGCTCTGCCGGGGTGCTCAGTTGAGATTCGGTGCGGTTCCCGCTCCTGCTGGGTTCCCGAGTGTCGCGGCTACGTTCGGCGTATTTCTTTTCGAGACGGTCTTTGAGGATGCGCGCTTTATCGATCCTCGGATTTTCCTCGTGCTTCAGGTTTTCGTTGCGGCGGTTCTGATCAGACAAAGCGTCGCCCTACCTTTCGTACGGGGGTTCCGTCGTCGAATGTGCGCCAGTCTTCGGGCAGGAGCGCATCGAGTACGTCGTCAATCGTGACCGCACCGACCAGGCGGTGAGATTCGTTCACGATGGGGATAATGGTCAAGTCGTAGGCGGCGAGTACGCGCGCTAATTCCGCAAGACTTGCCTGGTCAGAGACCGGTTCGGTGTCTGTGTCTAGAATGTGGCCAATCGATTCGCTCGGCGGCACCCGTAAAAGTTGCTGCATATGCACCAGCCCCAAATATTTGCCGGTCGGCGTTTCGAGGGGCGGTCGGGCCACCAAAACCGCAGCAGCCATCGCGGGCGAGATTTCTTCGGCGCGAATATGCGCCAGTGCCTCGGCAACTGTGGCTTCGGGGGAGAGGATAATCGGTACCGGGTTCATGAGCGAACCAGCGGTGCCCTCGTCATATTCGAGCAGGCGGCGCACATCGTCTGCCTCATCCGGTTCCATGAGTTCCAGCAGCTTTTCACGCTGCACGTCGTCGAGCTCGATTAGAAGGTCGGCGGCGTCGTCCGGTTCCATCTCTTCAAGAACCTGCGCGGCGCGTTCGTCTGCTAGGTAGGAAAGAATTTGTACCTGGTCCTCTTCGGGCAGCTCTTGAAGCACGTCCGCCAGGCGCTCATCCTGCAGCTCCGCTGCGATTTCGACCATGCGTTTATCGTTCATCTCATGGATCGCATCGGCAAGGTCGGCAGGTTTAGAATTTTCGTGGTTCGCCACGAAAGCGGTCGCGGCCTGCGGCTCCAGCTCGGTGGAGAGCATCGCCTGATCCCAGTCCACCACCAGGGTTTCTTTGGAGCGGCGGCGCCACCCGCTGGAACTACTCACACGGGATACGAAGAGTTCGGTCACACCCCAATCTCCGTTGCGGCGCTGTTCAATGGCGACGTCTTCGATCACGGCATCCCCGCTGCCGTCGAGCAGGCGCACACGACGGTCGAAAAGTTCGCCTACCACCAGAGTCTCGGAGTTGCGCTGTTCAAAGCGGCGCAAATTCACGAGCCCGGTTGAAATAATCTGGGAGGCGTCGATGCTGCGCACACGAGTCATTGGCATGAAGACACGCTTTTTGCCGAGCACCTCAATAATGATGCCTACAACCACAGGCTCGCTGCCTTTGCGCAGGTGAGCACCAGCCGCCAACGCCGCGCCAAAACCGCGCTTGAGTACGACCACATCACGCAGGCGACCGAGGCGGTCACCGAAGGGGTCGAAGACATCAAGACCGAGCAGGCGGGCGATATAAATTTTGCTGGGGGCGCTGAATTTAGTATTGCTCACTCTATCTAGGGTACGCTGTGAACCCCGAATACGCACTTCACCAGTGCATAGGCACGCTACGAGTCATGACCGGTGCGGGTCTGCAGGCCCTAACCGATGTGTAAAATTTTTCTATGAGTAGGGAACTAAGCCCATCGCAAATATCCCGCCCCCTGCGGGTTCTCTGCCGGTAAAATATAGGGCATGACTCAGATGCCTCCCAATATGCCCCCGTCTTCTTATTTAGCGTCTCGCCTGGCGCAGGCCAACGGACAGCTTATGCCTCAGGGCGAACCCGTGGCAGCCTTCAGCCGCCGTGAAGAAGCCTTCGCCGCTTTTGATGTGCTTGCCGCCGCAAACTACCCCATCACCGCGCTATACCTGGTGAACGAAGGACTCAAACAGGTCGAATACCCCACCCAGCAGGGGTACGGTCGTCCGCTTCTGGTCGCTCTTATCCAGGGTATTCTTGCGGGCCTGTTCTACTCAGCGTTGGTTTCCACCGCGGGCACGAACTTCTGGGCTGCCGCCTCATCCGCCGTGCCGATCGCCGTTGCGGTCTTCGTGGTTTGGAAAATTTTTGAGCTTCGCCGCGGCGGTTCCGGTCGCTATCCGATGCGCGGTGAGGCAGTCCCGGAACGCACCATAGTCTACGCTCTGAGTGATTATTCTTCGGAGGCGCGGCGCATCCTCTCGGCAAACCCGCTGTTCCAGAAGGCGGTAGCTTCTGCATCCTCGGGAACACCAAGTGCAGGTACCGGGTTGCCCCATACCGCCAGCCCCTATGTCTCTTATACACCAACGCCTGCCGGTGAATCTTCGCAGGCTCCGAGCACCCCGTCGACTGTGACGGATCAGCAAGGCGGCTACCCTGAAAACCACGATAGCGCTGCCAAGAACCCGAATCCCGAGCAAGCGGATGCGGACGGACAACAGAGCAGTGCGGCACAGGAGATTCCGTGGCAAAGCCCAGTCGGTGGGGATTCCCAAGCGTCACAAGCCGCTGCATCACAGACTGCCATGCAGCAAACCCAGTCCGACGATTCTTCTGAGCAGTCTTCGCCCGCCGCCGACGCCCGCGAACGCAAGCCTCAGGCACCAGCAGTACAGCGGTTCGGTCTGCGCATTGACGATCCGGAAGAATATGCCAAAACTATCCGGCAGGCCCCAACTCGTGAGACTCCTAAGCCCAAGGGAGTCAAGGAAGACTAGTTTCCAACGCCACAGAGGCATATGACACAACGAAAAAGTCCCCGCAGCCAGGACAGTACTGGCTGCGGGGACTTTCGTCTGCGAAACTAAGAGACTACTGGGCGAGCTTCGCCATCCACGCTTCAATCTCTTCAACCGTGCGGGGCAGTGCCGCTGAGAGGTTCACATTGCCGTCCTCGGTGCACAGCACGTCATCTTCCAAGCGGATACCGATGCCGCGGTACTCCTGGGGAACAGACAAGTCCTCATCCTTGAAGTACAGCGCGGGTTCAATCGTGAAGACCATACCCGGCTCCAAAGTTGCGCCGGTGTACAGCTCCGCCTTCGCCTGCGCGCAGTCGTGCACATCCAAACCCAAATGGTGGCTGGTGCCGTGCGGCATCCACCGGCGATGCTGACCGCCCTCAACCGTCAAAGAAACCTCAGCCGAAACGGGCAGCAGTCCCCACTCCTCTAGGCGGTGAGCCAGCACCTCCATCGCGGCATCGTGAATCTCATGGAACTTACGACCCGGCACAGCGACCTTGAACGCCGCATCCGCAGCATCCAGCACCGCGTTATAGACCTTCGCCTGAACCTCGGTAAACTTACCGTTCACCGGGAACGTGCGGGTCACATCGGCAGTGTACAGGGTATCGTCCTCAACACCGGCATCCAGCAACAGCAGCTTGCCCTCATCCACGGTGCCATTATTGCGAATCCAGTGCAGAATCGTCGCGTTATTTCCGCACGCCGCAATCGTGTCATAGCCTAGGTCGTTGCCGTCGGTACGTGCCACCGAGAAAAACGCTGTCTCAACCACGCGCTCACCACGATGATGCGCCACCGCCTTCGGAAGCTCACGCACGACCTCCTCGAAGCCCTTAACCGTCATATCGACCGAACGCTGCAGGTTCTCAACCTCGATTTCATCCTTAATCAGGCGGGCCTCAGAGAGTGCCACCGTCAGCTCAGAATCGAGCTTATCGGATTCCTCCAGTGCAACGCCCGTGTTATACCGGGAGGTATCAACCAGCGCATCAATGGAAGGATCAACCTCACGCACCAGTCGGATGCGCACCCCGCCCAACGCCTGAGCTCCGGCGTTCTTCGTAATCGCAACTTCAAGCTCCGAAAGGTCCTTCGTCCGCACACCGTAACGCTCCGAAAACTCTTTGAGCGTGGGGCGCGGACCAACCCAGAACTCGCCGTAGCGCGCATCCGCATAAAACTGCGTGGTGTCACGGCCAGCCAACGGGCGGAAATACAGGGTAACCTCATGGTTCGAGCCGTTATCGCCGGTGCCCTCATCTACGGGCTCAAAAACCAGCACGGCGTCAGCCTCATGATCAACACCCAACCCGGTCTGGTGTGCAAACGCCGAATGCGGGCGGAAACGGTAATCGCAATCGTTCGAGCGAACCTTCAGCGGCCCTGCGGGCAGAACCAGGCGCTCACCCGGGAACTTTTGGGAAATCTTCTTACGACGTTGCGCCGCAAAATCGGCAACGCGTTCGCGGGTATAGCCATCATCGGCAGCGGGCTCCCAGTTTGATGCGATGAACTCCTGAAAAGCTGATGCTTTGGGGGTATCGCGGTGATCTGTTGTTGGAGCTCCGGTGCTCTTCTTCGTATTTTCAGTCATAGTTGTATTCTATCCCACGCGCCGCGAGAAATCGCCGGTATACCGCCGCTATTTTCCGCGGGAAATCGCCTTGAGCAAGGCGCTATCGCGGGTGAGGCGAACGTAGGGTGCGCTAGAGTTAGAACTATGACCGAACGTTACGATCTGCATATTCACTCCGCAATTTCCGATGGTACTCAGCCGCTCACCGAATTAATTCCGCTTATTCGTAAGGCGGGACTGACAGGATTCGCGCTTACCGACCATGACACCGCGCGTGGATGGTCGCAGGCGGCCGAGCTGGCGGGGGAGTACGGGCTGGATTTTCTGCCCGGTGCCGAGTTTTCGTGCCGGTACACGTACCGCGATGAGCAGGGGCGAAAGCGTACTAAGAGCGTGCATCTGCTGGCCTACGGGTATGACCCGCAATCCTCCGAGCTGGCGCGGCGAGTTGAGGAAATTCGGCGCTCGCGTGCGGGGCGGGCACGGCGCATCGTTGAGCTGCTATCCGCCGACTACCCGCTCACCTGGGAGCACGTGCAGGAACAGACGGGTGAAGAGAATGCATCGGTGGGGCGACCCCATATTGCGGATGCGCTGATCGCCGCCGGAATCGTCGCCAGCCGTGAGGAGGCGTTCGGTCGTATTCTCTATGCGGGCTCACCCTACTATGTGCCGCAAGAGAGCATGGACCCACTGGAGGCGACTCGGCTGGTGCGCGCGGCGGGTGGCGTGCCGGTGGTGGCGCATCCGATGAGTGAAAATCGTGGTCCTGCACTGCCGCTTGAATACCTGGGGCAGATGGCGGATGCGGGCCTCGCCGGGGTGGAGGTATACCATCGTGAAAATTCTGAATCGAACCGTGCACGTCTGCTGGAATTTGCGCGCGATCGCGAGCTTTTGGTGACAGGTTCCAGCGACTACCACGGCGCGGGCAAACCAAACCAGCTGGGGGAGAATACCACTGCCCGCGAAACTGTTGAGGCGATCCGTGCCCAGATTCGCGGCTAAAGCTCACCGCCGAGCACTAGATTAATCACTGTAAGTCGTACACTTTGCCGCATATCGTACGGTTAAACCCTACGAAGATGCAGCAAAGTGTACGGCATACGCCGGGTCAGTCCGCTATGAAGACGCCGCCGTCTCCTTGACCTGTTTCCGCTTCTTCGTCAGCTCTTGGCGTTTGCGGTCTTTACGCAGTTTTTCGCGGGCCTGGGCGCGCAGCTCGCGTTCCAAAACATCGGTCGAAGGATGCCGCACAAACTGGCTGTGCGCCCCGTCAATAGGCTTCACACGCTCCCGAATCTTCTCACTCTGCGCCGCCAGCGCGCGCCGCGATGCCGCCGTGAGCGCATCCCGAGAGGTACCCCCGCGAACCCCCACGTGACGATGCGGAGTAAACAGCACCGCCGCACCGCGCGGCACACCGCGGTAGTCGGCAAACGATTTGGCATCCACGTTCAGGCGTTTCGCCATAACCTCAATCGCGGGCGGGTTCTGATCCACGCACACGAACCTGCGCCCCAGAGCCGCCGCAGCCGCACCGGTGGTACCGGAACCAGCGAAGAAATCCAGCACCCAGTCGCCCGGGCGTGATGAAGCAGCAATCATCCGCTTGAGCAGACCCAGCGGCTTTTGCGTGGGGTACCCGGTCTTTTCCTTACCCGTGGGCGAAACGATCGTATGCCACCACACATCGGTGGGGAGTTTTCCGCGCGCCGCTTTCTCTTCGGTCACCAGACCGGGTGCCATATAGGGTTCGCGGTCTACCGCATCCGCATTGAAGTAGTATTCCTGCGGGTTCTTAACGTACATCAAGATATTGTCGTGCTTAGTGGGCCAGCGCTTTGTCGATTTTGCGCCGTAGTCGTAGGCCCAAATGATCTCGTTGATAAAACAATCGCGCCCAAAAATCATGTCGCACATGACCTTGGCGTAGTGAACTTCACGCCAATCGAGGTGCAGGTAGAGGGTGCCATCCTCTGTGAGCAGACGGTGAGCCTGCCTAATACGCGGCTCTAAGAACGCCCAGTAGTCCTCAAAAGCATCGTGATAACTCGCTAGGGTTTGCAGGGCACTCGTGTAGCTTTTGCCCTGAAAACCGGTACGATTACCGTTACCTTTACCCTGGTCTTCGCCGTCTGCAGCAGGGGCGGTTTTGAGGGTACGCCGGGTCTGAGTTTTGCCGGTGTTAAACGGCGGATCAATGTAGATCACAGTGAACGAGGCACTTGGCAACTCGCTCAGATACGCCAGATTATCGGCCTGAACCACCAGCGATGAACCATTCGGATCGAAAACTGGAACATCGCCGGTGCCCGACCGTTTGGGCACAGATGTATCGGCGGAGGATACTGCTTCGCTCACTCGCTATTTACCCCTCACCCGATGCGGTATCAGACTTTTTTCGACCCGCTTTCTTAGCTGCAGTCGAGTCTGCCTTGCCCATATTCCCGGAACGGCGACGGCTGCGGCGGCGCGACGAGCCTTGAGAATCTGTTTTCTCAACCGAGCTATCCTTGGCAGAGCCGGATTTCTTAGCCGATTTTTTCTCGGCGGATTTCCCCGCGGTTTTCTCGGTACGCGTCTCAACGGCTTCACCCTCAACGCGTCGGGTGCGGCGGCGCGGGCGGCGTTCACGTTTCGGCGCAGTATCCTTCGAAGATGAAGCCTCCCCGCGCTTTTCGGACTTTGCCTTGCGAGAACCGCCGCGGGAGCCGCGGGATTTAGAACCGCGCGAACCTGAACGCGAACCCCGAGAGGAACGGGAGCTACCCCGTGAAGAGCGCGATTCGCCATAATCATCAAGGTGCTCCGCATCCAAACCTTCGAGGGTCTGCTCGGAACGCGGCAGGCGACCCTTGGCGCCCGGCGGAATATCCAGGTCGTAGAACAGATGCTCAGAAGAAGAATAAGTTTCCACAGGATCGGAAACGCCCAGATCGAGCGCATCGTTAATGAGGCGCCACCGGGAAATATCCTCCCAATCCACGAAGGTTACGGCGGTACCCTCGTGGCCCGCACGACCGGTACGCCCGGTGCGGTGCAGATAGGTTTTCTCGTCTTCGGGCACGCGGTGGTTAATCACATGGGTCACGTCTTCCACATCAATACCGCGGGCCGCAACATCGGTTGCCACCAGAATATCTACCTTGCCGTTGCGGAAAGCACGCAAAGCCTGCTCGCGAGCGCCCTGGTTGAGGTCGCCGTGCAGGGGAGCGGCGGCGAATCCGCGCGCAATAAGCTCATCGGCAACACGCGCAGCATCGCGCTTAGTCTTCGTGAAGATCACGGTGCGTCCCCGCCCATGAGCACGCAGGATGCGGCCGAGCATTTCGTCCTTATCCATATGGTGCACGCGGTAAACCACCTGACGAATCGAGGCCTTGGTCTTGGCGTGATCTTCCGGGTCTGCCGCACTGATATGCATGGGCTTAGTCATGTATTTGCGCGCCATCGTGATCACCGGGCCAGGCATTGTCGCGGAGAACAGCATGGTCTGGCGGTCGGTGGGTAGGTATCCCATAATTTTTTCGACGGAAGGTAAAAAGCCTAGGTCGAGCATCTCATCGGCCTCATCTAACACCACCGTCTTAACCTGGGTGAGGGTGAGCGCACCGTGCTGGTACAGGTCGATCAGACGTCCGGGAGTGCCGACCACAACTTCCAGTCCCTTGGTGAGTTGCTCGACCTGAGGCTCGTAGGGAACACCGCCGTACAGGGTTGCCACGCGAGCATTGCGCAGTTTAGAGGCTACCGCTAAATCGTTACCCACCTGAATTGCAAGCTCGCGGGTGGGTACCAAGATAAGTGCCTGAGGTGCCCCCGGCTTCTGCAGTGAACCCCACTGACCGTCGTCACGGCCCACCACACGCTGAATCGTGGGGAGACCGAACCCGAGGGTTTTACCGGTACCGGTTTTTGCCTGCCCAATAATGTCATGCCCGGCGAGTGCGACCGGCAGGGTCATTTCCTGGATGGGGAAGGGGCTCACAATGCCCACAGCGGCGAGTGCATCGCTAATATCTTGGCGAACCCCAAAATCGGCAAAGGACTTGGGGGAAGACTGTGGTGTTGAGGAAGGCTGGGCCTCATCGGTCGTCGCGTTTTGAGCGTCGGTCATCTCATATCTTCCTGCCCTGATCGGGCGGTTTGCGCCGCACCCGTACCTGTGCGTGAGTGTGCACAGGTGTTATGCCGTGTAGCTGCCCGAGTACTGCGGGGAGCACGGTGTATTCACAACGCCGGGCTGGCGCGAGGTGAAGGAAGCCGATCGCGGGAAATTCATGTTCCGAAGTCGAGCTCTTGAAGATGTACCTGCTGTAAAAGAACTCAGGCTCCCGGAAAGACGCGGTGTCTGGTATATCAAGAACGACCGGGCATCCACTTAACCCTTAAATCTTAACCCGTCTTGGCGTCAGATGCACCCTTACAGGTCGATATGTCGAGTATGCGTACTGCCATAGGAACGCTCGAAGCCCGCATTCATACGGTAAAACCGTGAAATGCGGGCTTCGTAAAAATTATTGGGTGTACCCCCTGCTGTTAGGCGCCGACACCGAACCCAACGCGGCGCTTGTCTTCGGAGCCGAGCTCAACATAACCGATCTGCTCACCGGGTACGAGGGTGGTTGCTCCCTTATCGTCGGTGATTTCAAGGAGGGAACCGTTCGTAATGGCGTCGGCTACCTTGGTGCGGATAGTCTCTACGCTTTCCTTGGTTTCGAGCGTAACTTCGCGGCTAATGTGACGAATACCAATTTTGATTTCCATGATGACCCTTCAAGCCGTCAGCGGTGTTTTCTTCTGGATTTAGTGTACCGTGCCTGCCAGGCGGATGCCGTAAGGATGCGCGCATGATTCGCCTGTGGCTTAGGGCTGCGGTGGAATAAAGCGCGGCGTGCAGAAGATTATCCCGCAATTAGCGGTCGTCGATGGTGATTCCGTAGAGCGTTTCGAGCGCCGCAATGTAGTCGGAGGTTCGCCCCTGGGTTGCGAGCTGTTTCGCGCGTATCGTGGGGGTGTGCAAAAGGGACTTCACCATGCGGCGCATTGCGAGTTCGAGCTGCTCGGTGGCGGCGGTACAACCGAATTGGCTGCGTACCTTATCGAGCTCTTCGTCCAGCACCTCCATAGTATGAGAACGAAGCGCCACGATCGCCGAATCAATATTGCGGGTCTTTTGCCGTGCAGCAAAGGCCTGAGTCTCAGACTCGACGATGCGCTCGGCGGTAGCGACCGCCTCCTCAGTTTCTTCGGGGGCTGCCAAGCGCACTGACTCTAAGGTAATAAGCTCCACCTGCGGCAGATCCGCAATAGCGGGGTCAAAATCTCGGGAGAGCGCCAAATCAAGGATCGTATGATGCCCCGGTGGAATTTCGGCGGGGGAGAGCGGTTCAGACCCGCCCGAGCAGCCAACAATCACATCCGCCTGTTCCATGGCCTTATACGTTTCACCTTTGGGAACCGCGCGAACATCGCGTTTTGCGGCAAACTCCGGGGCACGGCCCGAACGGGAGTTAACCCAAATGTCTTCGCACCCGCGTTCACGCAGGGCTGCAATAGTAGCACCCGCGTAGGCACCCGTTCCAAAGACGAGAGCACGGCGGGTTTTCCAGTCTTTCTCAGCGACCTCATCCGCCAAATCCAGGGCGACCGAGACGATTGAGCGTCCCTGTGATCCGATAGTGGTGTGCTGCCCAACCTGACGGGCAGTGTGTGCCGCATGCTCGAAAAGCTGTACAAGCTCCCCAGGAACCGTGCCTTCTTCTTGGGCGTAGGCAAGTGCACGGCGCACCTGCCCGGCGATTTCGCGCTCGCCGACCACGGCGGACTCCAGCCCTGATGCCACTGTAAAGAGATGTTTGGCGGCCTCAAGGTTTTCGTAGATTTCAAAACTGCCCGCAATAAGCTCTGCATCGAGCTCAGATTTTTGCGCAATCTCGGCGTAGAGCATATCGCTAACGGGACCTAAATGCTCGGCCACTGAGAGCTGCACATAAATTTCGAGGCGGTTGCAGGTTGCCAGCACAATAGTGCCGGTAACGCCCAAGTTTTGCGCGGTTTCGGTACGAAAAAGCTCGGGTATGCCAGCTGCACCGTTGCTCAGTAGAGCGACGGTGGTGAGATCGATGATCCTGTGTGATGCAACAAATGAGTACGTAGCCACTAGACAATAATCATAAACACATTTTTAGTCGGTGAGTGTAACCTAACGTGAGCTGGCTCCCAATAGTGTGAGTTTGTGTGAAAAGGTCCGAAACTATGCCCAACAAGGCCCAGCAAAGGACCGGTGTATAAAAACTTAGGGTAAATAAATTTTGAGATAGCTAAAACAGGTTTAAAAATAAGGTAACCCTACACCAAAATTTACATGGGTTATGAAGCAGCACTTTATGACACCGTGTCATAAAAACAGGCGCGAAAACCTGTCAGACTAGAGGGTATGACCGAAATCCAGCAGCCCCAGCGAGCCGCCAATGGTGCAGATTCTCAGCAGTCGCGCTCTATAGTGGGTGCTCACCCGAGAGATCGTCAGCGCGATTTGCTGACCGAGGCGCAGCTGTCGCGCCTGAGCGCATCTCACCCGCTGCGTGCCGCTCAAACCGCAGATTCTCCGATGCTGCAGGCGCTCACCGGGCGCGCATCTGAGCATCGTCCGGTCTGGTTTATGCGCCAAGCGGGGCGTTCGCTGCCCGAGTATCGCAAGGCGCGCGAGGGAATTCCCATGCTGGACGCCTGTTTGACACCCGAACTTGCCGCCGAGATTACCGTGCAGCCGGTGCGCCGTCACAAAGTCGATGCCGGTATTTTCTTCTCGGATATCGTTATCCCCATGAAACTCGCGGGTGTGAACGTCGATATTGTGCCCGGCCGAGGTCCCGTACTCGAACATCCCGTGCGCACGCTTGATGAAGTGCGTTCCCTGCCGGAGCTGACCGATGCGGCACTTGACCCCATTCGTGAGGCAGTTGAGGCAACCGTCGAGATGCTCGGTTCCACCCCTCTTATCGGTTTTGCGGGTGCACCTTTCACCGTTGCCGCCTATATGGTTGAGGGTGGTCCCTCCCGCGATCACCTGCGCCCCCGCACCATGATGCATGCTGACCCCGTTGCCTGGCGCGAGTTGGCGCAGTGGGCCGCGCGCACCTCGGGGCAGTTTTTGCGGGCTCAGATTGAGGCGGGTGCATCCGCCGTACAGCTCTTCGACTCATGGGCTGGCTCATTGGGTGAAGCTGACTACCGCCGGTATGTGCAGGAACACTCCGCCGCCGCCTTGAGCATGGTCGAAGAATTTGGGGTGCCGCGCATCCACTTTGGTACCGGGACCGCCGACCTGCTGCCCGCCATGCATGAGGCCGGTGCCGATGTGATCGGGGTGGACTACCGCCTGCCCCTTGATGAGGCAAACCGCAGGCTCAACGGTGCGGTGCCGCTTCAGGGGAATATTGACCCCGCGCTTTTAGCTGCAGGGCGTGAGACTCTATATGCTCACGCGGATGAGGTACTCGCCGCCGGGGCGAGCGCCCCCGCCCATATCGTGAACCTGGGGCACGGGGTACCGCCTACAACGGATCCGCAGGTGCTCACCGATCTAGTGACATATCTTCACGAACGCACTCGACGCCCATAAAACGGATACTCTTAAGAGAGGCAGTTAGAACCGAAACATTAACGGGGATGAATATGGTACATCAGCACAAGAATCATCATGCACCAAGCGCCATCGTAGTCGGCGGCGGCATTTCTGGGTTGTTGGCGGCGCGTCGTCTTACCGATGCCGGAGTGAACGTGACCGTCCTAGACCAGAATGATTATCTGGGAGGCGCCCTCGGCGCGCATAAGGTCGCCGGTTTGGTGCTAGATTCCGGTGCGGAATCCTATGCGACCCGAACCCCAACCGTGACAAACCTCGTCAAAGAGCTTGGTCTAGACGACCAGATTGTGCATCCTAACTCCCACGGTTCATGGTTGTATCTGCCTCAGGGTGCCCGAAAGACCCCGAGCACTGGAATTATGGGCATTCCCGGTGATCTTTCTGATAAATCTTTGGCCGGTGTGCTCGGTAAAAGCGGTTTGCGCCGCGCCCGTATGGATAAGGTGCTGCCTGCTTCGGTTGGGGCAAACGCAAAGACACTGGGCGAACTGGTACGTGCCCGTATGGGTAAAAAAGTACTCGATAACCTGGTTGCGCCCGTGGTCTCCGGGGTGTACTCGACCCACCCGGATATGCTCGATATTGATGCCGTTATCCCCGGCTTACGCGAAGGGCTGAAAAAACATAAGTCCCTAGCTGCCGCTTCCGCCGCGATACGCGCTCAAGCACCCGCGGGCTCGCAGGTCGCTGGACTTTCTGGGGGCATGCACCTGCTGATCGAACAGCTTATCGAGAAGATGCCCGCACCCGTGCGGTACATTCCCGAATGCGGCGTGATTGCGGTGGATCGTGACCCCATCACCAATGAATGGGTGGTAATTCGCCGCCGCAGCGATGGTGAGAAAGCTGCCTCGGTGGGTGCCGATTATTTGGTGATTGCTACCGATGGTTCCACCGCTGCGCGTCTGCTCGGACCGCATATTAAGGGAAGTTCTCTGCCTAATATTGACCCTGGCCCCGAGGTTGCTCTCGTAACGCTCGTCGTCGATCAGCCCGCGCTTAACTCGAACCCGCGTGGTACGGGTCTGCTGGTTTCCGAAGCCGTGACAAACGTGCGCGCCAAAGCGCTCACCCATGCCACCGCTAAATGGGCGTGGGTAGCCGAAGAGGCGGGTAAGAACCGCCACGTGGTGCGGCTTTCCTACGGCCGCGGGGGAGAACAGAGTACCTTCTCCGACGTTTCTCTTGACGAAGACCAGCTGATCACCCTCGCCTTGCGCGACGCCTCGAAATTGCTCGATGTACCCATTACCGCCCAAAATCTTGTGGATGCAGATGTGGTTCGCTGGAACGGCGTGCTGCCTCTCTCAACGCCCGGGTACCGCGAGCGGGTGCAGCTTTTCCGCGAACGCGCGGCTGAACTCGATACTGTCTGCACGGTTGGTTCGTGGGCCGCAGGCTCCGGGCTCGCCGCTGTGGTGCGCGATACCCAGGAACAACTGGATCAATTCATTGCACACATAACGCAAAAGCATGTCTCGAAGTGACGAAGATACTTGCGGCTGCCCGCGCAGTGCAGGCACCGTGTTAACCAAAGAAAGCAGAAGACAAAACCTCACGAGTGAGGAGCATAAACCGCAGACAGACTAAGATCTGTTTGGCTGAGACTCGCAGGTGAACAGGAAACATTCAGCGAATCTTGGGCGGTTTTCACCGAAAGGAAGAAAATGTCTCACGAAGAACATCAGAATGCGGCTCACGGCTCTCATGGAAGCGGGTACGGGGGCGCGCCTAAAGGATATACTGTGCAGCATTCCCCGGCCGATGAGAATAAACGCGGCCGTGAAGAAGGCGAAACCCTGCACTATACCCTATACACCGTCTTCGCCCGTGCCGGGCAGCGTGCCGAAAGCGCATCCTCGGCGGAAGCTATCGCAGAGTTCGAGCAGCTCATCGAAGAGCTCAAAGCGGACGGCGTAACGCTGCGCGGACTCTATGATGTTTCCGCTATGCGCGATAACGCCGATGTTATGGTGTGGACCCACGGGCCGACTCCCGAAAAGCTGCAGGCAGCCGTGCGCAAGATTCGCCGTACCGCGCTCTTCAGCGCGACCACCATCGTTTGGTCGACTATGGGCGTGCACCGCGAGGCAGAATTCACCCGCAACCATGCACCCGCCTATGCGCGCCAGAAGGCACCCGAGGCATGGGTATGCGTTTACCCCTTCGTGCGTTCCTACGACTGGTATTACATGAATCCCGAACGCCGCGCCGAAATGCTCAAGAACCACGGTATGAAGGCTGTCGACTTCCCGCAGGTACTCGCGAATACCGTGGCAACTTTCGGTCTGAACGACTACGAATGGGTACTTGCCCTTGAGGCTCCCGAACTTGTCGATCTGGTCGATATGATGCGCCACTTCCGCAATACCGAGGCACGCCTGCATGTGCGTGAAGAAATTCCCTTCTACACCGGTCGTCGTGTGAACGCCGCCGATGTCGCCGAGGTTCTCGCGTGAGTGAGACCGTACGCGCAGGGTGCTGCGGGAACATCCCGGACGATGTTTGCCCGAACGCTACAGACCCCGCGAATACCGCTTCTAACGGGCCAGCAGTGCTTACCCCCGAGACGCTAAAGTCGTACCGGGGGGAGTGCGGTATTACCCGTTCTCGCACCGCCGTGCCTGCCCCCTATGACCTGGTGATTCTTTCCTCCTTCGGCGGGCCCGAAGGACAGGAAGACGTGATTCCCTTCCTGCGCAACGTTACGGCGGGGCGCGGCATACCCGATGAACGTCTGGAAGAAGTCGCCACCCACTACCGCGCAAACGGTGGTATTTCACCTATTAACGAGCAGAATCGTGCGCTTTTGGTAGCACTTCGAGAAGTCATGCAGGAACGCGGGCCGCATATTCCGATCGTGTGGGCAAACCGCAATTGGAAACCCTATGTGACCGACGTAGTACAGCAGGCTTATGAGGAAGGGCACCGCAATATTCTGGTGCTCGCCACCAGCGCCTACCCCGGGTACTCCAGCTGCCGCCAATACCGCGAAGACTACGGCGTGGCGTTGGAGAAACTCGGTCTTCAAGACCGCATGCGCATCGATAAGATTCGCCAATTTTTCGATGCCCCCGGGTTCGTTGAGGCCTTTACTGAGGGCTTAGAGAACGGGCTGAAACAGGTTCGCAATACCGTGGCGGAGCGCATTGCTGACGGAACGGCGGCCGCAGGGAATAGGCGTATTCGCATTATGTTCTGCACCCACTCGGTGCCGACCTCTGCTGCTAATGAGGCGGGCCCGCGCGGAATCGACTACGAGGGCGGTTCTGCCTACGTAGAGAAACACCTGCAGGTGGCGCGCGCTATTCTTGCAAAGATCCGTGAACAGGACGAGAGCCTTTTGGACAGTACCGACTGGGAGCTCGTCTATCAGTCGCGTTCCGGCTCACCCTCCACCCCCTGGCTAGAGCCCGATGTTAACGATGCCATCGATAAAATCGCTGGTGACGTAGACGGCATCGTTATGGTTCCGCTGGGATTCGTCTCTGACCATATGGAAGTCCTCTGGGACCTCGATACCGAGGCGATGGAGACCTGCCGCAACCACGGTATCGTGGCGGTGCGCACCCCCACTCCCGGCGTGCACCCCGCCTATGTGGAATCGCTGCGCCGCCTGATTGTCGAGCGTATGGCCGAGCCCGCAGAATCCGATCACGACAGGCGTGAAAGCGTTTTCGGCGAGTCCATATCCGGCGAACTCGGTTGGTTCGACGAATGCGACCCTGACTGCTGTAAACCCCTGCGCGATCAAGAAAAGCCTGTAATTGCGGAGTATACCCCTAAGAAAACCTGTGCCTGCTGTCATGAGCGCGTATAAGCGCTGCCGTATGTGCGGGTTCATCCCAACCGTATTGATGAGTCCGCACATACGTTACCCATGAAACCTGAGGAGAACCATGAGCGACCCCTATATTCTCGGCACCCGAGGCTCAGCTTTGGCGCTCACCCAGAGCACCCTTGCCGCCGAACACATCGTTCAGGTGTTCAACACTCACTCCCGCGAACACGGCGCCGAACGCACCCTATCCTTTGACATCACCACCGTCAAAACCGACGGGGATGTGCTCACCGGACCGCTCGCAACCCTCGGCGGCACCGGAGTCTTCGCCGCCGCACTGCGCCAGCGCCTTCTCGACGGCGATACCCCCGACGGAGTCGATGTTGCGGTGCACTCCCTCAAAGACTTACCTGCCGAACCGTGCCCCGGGCTCGTCATCGCGGCAATTCTTGAACGCGAAGACCCGCGCGATGCCCTGGTAGCGCGCGATAACCTCACCCTCGATACCCTGCCTACGGGCGCTCGCGTCGGTACCGGATCACCGCGTCGCGCCGCACAAGTACGTGCTCTGCGCCCCGACCTTGAAATCGTCGATATCCGCGGCAACGTGGGCACTCGCATAGCCCGCGTGAAAGGGCTCGAAGAACACGGAAACCGCCAAGTCGTCGTGCGTGACAACACCGAAACCGACGAAGCCGCACACCGCGGAATCGGTACCGAAAACACCGGTGACTGCGATGCCGTCATCCTCGCCGTTTCGGGACTCAAACGTCTCGGCAAAGAATCCGTTATTACCGAATACCTTGACCCCTCCCGCATGCTCCCGGCCCCCGGGCAGGGCGCGCTCGCTATTGAGGTACGCGAAACAGAATTTGTTAACCCCGATACCGCGACTTTATTCGACCCTGAAATTTCCCAGCCTGTGCGCACCCTGGGGGAAGCGCTTATTGCTGCCGACCACTTTGAAACCCACCTTGAGGTCACCGCCGAACGTCGTCTTCTGCGCCGTCTTGAAGCTGGATGCGCCGCCCCCATTGGCGCCTATGCCACCGTCAAAGACGGCGATCTTGTGCTCACAGCAGTTGTCGCATCGCCTGACGGTACCAAAAGCTTGCGCCACACGTCCGCCACCGGTGAGCTTGATGTTCCCGGCGCTGAACGACTGGGTATTCGTGTTGCCGAAGACCTGCTTCAGATGGGCGCCGCAGCCCTTGCCGGTCTTGAGGTGAAATAGAGCGTGGCTCGTGTTCTGCTGACCCGCACAGCGGCTCAAGGCGCGCCTTTTGAGCGTGCTTTGAACGATCTGGCTGCGGAGCGAGGCATTCCGAAGATTCAGGTGGATTTTGCGCCCATGCAGCTGCCTCGTACAGTTGCGCCCGAGTATTCGCTGTTTTCCTTGGTGAGCTTAGCGGCGGAGGGAGCCTTTCTTTGGGCTACTTTCACGAGCGCGAATGCAGTGCGTTCCTGCGCCGAGCTCTTTGGCACCTCCTTTGCGTGGGCGCTGCGCGATGGCGGAACCCGGATCGCTTGTGTGGGGTCCGCAACGGCACGGGCGCTACGTGAGATCGGTTTGGAACCCCATTTCATGCCCGAAAAGCAGGATGCTCTGGGTATGCTCGCAGAATTTCCTACCGAGGGTGCCAATCCTGAGCTGGGCATCCCTGAGAGCCTGCGTAAGCCGCAGAATACCCCGGAATCTGCTGCATTGGGCTGGGACGATATGCATTCTGCGCAGGCGAATGTACTCGTCTTTGAAGGGGCAAACGCCCGCCCAACTCTGCGTGAAGGGCTGGTGGGGTTAGGCTTCCGTGCTGTGCGTGTGGTGGTATACGAGATGGTGTCGGCGACCGCTTCCGCACTTGAGGCGGGAGAGCTCTCTTGGGTGAATGCGCGTGAACTTATTGCCGGTATTGGCTCGAATTCCGCCGCGGTAGACGTTATTGTTGCCACCGCCCCGTCAAGGCTCAAAGAGCTGGTGGGGGAGAACCCAAACCCCGAACGAATCCCGCCGGTGGCGGCTATCGGCCGCACAACAGCCCGCACCTGCGAGGAACTGGGGCTGCGCCATAGGATGGCCGATTCTCCCACCCCGGAGGCCCTGGCTCTAGCAACCGTTGAACTGCTGCATTCAGCCTAGGCGCTAAATAATAGAAGTATTTTGTGAAAGGTTATGTCGATGAATCTTACCCGACGACCCCGCCGACTGCGCACCACCGCCGCGATGCGCGCCCTCACCGCCGAGACCGCGCTGCGTCCCGAGCAGCTGATTCAGGTGTTTTTCGTGCGCGACGGCATTAGCGAACCACAGCCGATTTCGTCCATGCCCGGGCAGTACCAGCACACTCTGGAGTCCCTAATTCCTGCTGTGCGTCAGGCCGCGGAGGCGGGCATTAAATGCATCGACCTCTTCGGGGTTCCGCTGGATGATGATAAGGACGAAGTAGGCTCGGCGGCCTGGGATAACAACGGCATTTTGAACCGGGCTATCGCTGCCTGCCGTGCCGAGTTTGGCGACGAGATTGTTATTATGGCCGATACCTGCCTGGATGAATTCACCTCTCACGGGCACTGCGGCGTGCTTGTTGATGACGGTTACGGCACCATGATTGTCGATAACGATGCAACCGTGGAACTGTACTGCAAGATGGCGGTTTCCCAGGCACGCGCCGGGGCGCACACGGTCTCTCCTTCAGGCATGATGGACGGGCAGATTGCCGCGATGCGCGCCGCGCTGGACGAGGCCGGGTTCCAGAACGTCTCTATCATGGCGTATTCGGCGAAGTATGCCTCCGCGTTCTTTGGCCCGTTCCGCGATGCGGTGGAGTCTAGCTTTACCGGGAACCGCAAAACGTATCAGCAGGATCCGGCGAATCGCCGCGAATCTCTCCTAGAGGTGCAGACCGATATTGACGAGGGCGCCGATATGGTGATGGTCAAGCCCGCCGGAAGCTATCTCGATATTGTGCGTGAGGTCGCCGAATTTTCGCCTGTTCCGGTGGCGGCGTACCAGGTGTCGGGGGAGTACGCCATGATTGAGGCCGCCGCGGCAAACGGCTGGATCGACCGCCGCGCCGTGGCGTTAGAGGCACTGCGTTCGATTCACCGCGCGGGCGCAGACATGATTCTCACCTACTATGCAACCGAAGCCGCCCGCTGGCTGCGTGAAGGCTAACCCTAGGGATACTTTATTGGGGAGTAAACCGGGCAAGGACCATGCGGGTACCAGACGGCAAGTTCCTGAGGGCACTGTTGATACCTCGCGGTGACCAGGAACGCGCATCCAATGAACCATCAGGAACATGGGAATATGGTAGCTCCAGACGGTAGCAGGCACGATCTGCGAGCCGCCGGATAAACTCGCTTATCTGCTGATGCCACACTTCCCGGCTCTCAGGTGAATTATTCTCTTTGCCCCAGCCACAGACAATTGGCGCGTGCGGGAACTCGGTAAGTACTGTCTCTAATTCGGCAACCGCATGCTGGTCTAGGGAATAATCTATATTGTGTGCATTTGGTTCTACGAAGGTAAATAGATTAATAAGTAGCACTGTACGGGCGTGCAGCAATGGTGCAGAATGCGCGGGATCGAGAAAACGACAGGTTCCCAGCATAGCCTGAGTTAGAGCTTTTACCGTAGGATCGGAGGCTCTAAAGCTTCCGGCTAAACTTGGGTTTAACCCAATGAAAATAGCGGGTTCACCGGTTCCGTGAGTGTTGTCAATTCTATAGCGGTATCTATGGAATCTTTCTATAAGTAGCTCGGAACTCCAGGTAATACCGTCTTCTAAAATGCCCTGGCGCAACAATTTGGAGATTTCCATCGAGTTCCTTTTTTAGGTATATGTATTAGCCTACAGTTTCGGTAAATCCCCGCCAGCGCATTCATCATGAATGTACCGGCGGGGATTAACACGGCTAGGAAAGCAAAATCTAAGAATTATTTCTGGGCTTGCTTGCGGGTAATGCTGTCGATAATCCACCCTGTTTCTTCATAATGAACGGTGAGCGTGTAAAGATTATCGGCATAGTTGGTATTCCTGCTGCGTTTGTGCCGCCCATCTGCGCCTACGGTGATGATATAGGACCATCCCACGAAGAAATCCCAGGAATACACGCCGTTACCCTGGTGAACGGGGTCATTTCTGAAATCATAAGAGCGCTGCTCACCGCCGATAATCCAGCCACCGTCGTGGTACAGTTTTGCATCTGCGTTGTAAGCATTAATCTCTTCGACGAGGTTTTTAGACACAAACTTATATGCCTCGGTGTAATCACCTGTCTGCATGCCGTAATTGCGCCATTGCGTCCATGCCTTCATGCTTTTCATCATGCCGTCAAGAGTGGGTTCGGTGTAGCCAGGAGGATTTGTGGGTTTAGGAACATTCTGTGCCGGACCGTAAATATCGGCCGCCCGGAACTCTCCCGCAGGAGCTTTAGACTTGCCGGAATACTTGGGGCCGGATGAGCTGGGCGCGGCACTGGGTGAATCGGCAGGTTCTGGGGGCTCGGTATCAGGCGCGGCGGCGCTGCTGGTTGTCGTGCTGGGCCGGGCCCCGGGCTTGTCCTCGTCGTCGCAGGCGGTCAAGAGCGCTACCAGAGACGAAGCTCCTAGAAAACCGAACGCGGCTCGGCGTGTACAGGTGGTGAAGTTATTGCTGATGCTCATCGGTGAATTGGCTTTCTGAGTTGTAGTGGTTGGTGAATAGTCGGAAGTGATATGTACCCCCACAGAAGAACCTCAGCGCTGCACAGCAGGCGAGCTAACCGACGATGGTGTGACGCATACTCCCGGCCTGAATTAGCCGATCCGGAAGGTTTGCGCCCAGCCGCAGAACGTTGTGATCTTCTTTGGGGAAGGTCAAGGCAATCTTTGAGGATTCGCCAAGTACCTTGCGAGAGCCGCGTCTTATATCCGTATTTCATGGTGCGGATGCGCAAAACGGTACGCACGATACAGGGCAGAAGATCCTCAAAAGAGTACCTCTAGTGCAACTGTACGACGAATAAGCGTTTTGTGCGAACCAATCACAAAGTTTACGTAAAAAATATTTAATTTAATAGAATATTCTCAGAAAACCGTTGAAGAAATGTAGAAGATTTACTTTACTGTCATAACTTTTAGTGCCGGATTGAGGAGATATCGGTAAAAAGCGAAGAATATTCAAAGATAGGCTCTCCATAAAACGTGAAACCAGCATTTCTGCGATAGCGTCACGACAATAGAGAACCCATCTTTGTGCCTGTGCAGCAGAGCGAGGAAAACTCTAATGCGTCTGTTTGAAGGATGCGCGGTTTGCCGCCTCCTGCGCGTGTTTACCGGCCGGAATATAGCCCTTAGTGATGCACACGAGGCGCGCATCCCGGCCATATTCTTCGAGCCGTTCTCGGTCGGCAGGGGAGTTATCGTCAGCCCAGCGTTCTTGCTCCACGCGGAAGGCAATCTGCCGAACCAAATACTCAAGATTGGGGTCGCGCAGCTCTTTCGTATATTTGTTGGCCCGAGGTACCTTAAATTCCAGATTCCACTGCGATAAATCTTTGGTATCAGGGTCAGTGGCATCTGGGTCTTGAGGCACCACGCGGTAACTCCTCAGCTGGCGGTATGGAATATCGCGCGGGTTGCGGAAAGGTCCCCGGCCAACCTGCAGAAGAGTGGGGGTGGAGACAAGGTACGAGTTCGTATACGAGACGAGCGCGACGATACCGGCAATATATCCGATTCCCAGAATAATAGCGTTATAGGGAACCGGCGGCGCGTATTCAAAATCGATATCGGTCAGCCGAAGCAAAAACAGGGCAGTGGACGCGAAAAAGATAAGGCTGCTTATCAGCGCGGTAGTGCTCAGATCATGATCTAGCGTTAGTCCAGATTGATGACCCGTCGTACGCAGGGGCTTGCTGAGCTTACCCAGGGTAGCGCTGTAGATTTTGGGCATACCCACAGCGCGGTCGTCTGGAGAAGCGCCGTGGAAGATGCGGTAGTTGCGCCGCCCAATACGTGCCGCCGCATATACCATCAGGAACGGGAGAGATAGGGCTATGGGGCGGAGTATTTCATTAAACTCCCAGAACAGCATGAAAAGGGACGCGTTAACAATCCATGCCCAAAGGTACAGGAAAAAGTGTTTATACGACCAAAACCACTTAGCGTGCTCGGTTTTGAGCGCATACTTTTTACGTACCCGCACCGGATAGACCGCCTCAATAAGCAGGCATAGCCCCAAATATACGATGAATGCTATAAGCCAAATATCCCGAAAGTCCATAACAGCATTCTACGTTGTTCGCTTTTGCGATGCTCACAGTATGGATGAACATCTCAGAAAATACCCGCCGCCAGCAAAGCTGAGAAGCTGCTGCTGGCGGCGGGCAGAGTCCGGGATTTATGCCGTGATTTCGTGGGAAACCACGAGGTCAGAGTATGGGGGGCAGTCTGCGTTACGCCTTAGCCGCCGCACGTGCCGCGCCCGGCAGCGCCTCAATGATGCGTTCCATCGCGGTATCGTCGTGCGCCCCGGAGAGGAACCACGCCTCAAAAGCACTCGGGGGAAGGTATACGCCGGCATCAAGCATGGCGTGGAAAAAAGCCGTGTATTTGGCGGTAGCAGAGCTCTTAATATCGGCGTAGTTGTGCACGCCGTGCTCGCCGGTACCAAAGGCAACCGAGAACAGGTTGCCCGCCGTCTGAATTGAATGATCCACCCCGGCATCGGTAAGCGCCTGCGTCAGCGCAGCCTGCAACTGGTCCGAACGTGTATCGAGCGTGCGGTAGAGGGCATCATCGGCGAGTTTGAGGGTCGTAATGCCGGACGCCACCGAGAGCGGATTACCCGAGAGCGTGCCTGCCTGGTAGACGGGGCCGGTCGGTGCCAGATGTTCCATCACCTCACGTTTACCGGCGAGTGCGGCGATCGGCATACCGCCGCCGATCACTTTACCGAAAGTGAAAATATCGGGAACCCAACCGTTATCTTCGGGGGCGAACTTACCCCAGTACCCGGCGGATGAGACACGGAAACCGGTCAGCACCTCATCAAAAATCAGCAGGGCATTATTGCTCTGAGTAATTTCACGCAGACCACGGTTAAAGCCCGGTTCGGGAGTCACCACGCCCATATTGCAGGGGGCAGCTTCGGTAATGACGGCGGCAATTTCTCCCGGATGCGCGGCGAAAGCCTCGCGCACGGCGTCAAGATCGTTGTAGGGGAGCACGATAGTTTCGGATGCGGTCGCCGCGGTCACGCCCGCCGAGCCGGGTAGGGCGAGAGTCGCCACGCCGGAGCCTGCTTCAGAGAGCAGTGCATCCACATGCCCGTGATAGCAGCCCGAGAATTTGATAATTTTATCGCGCCCGGTGATGCCGCGTGCAAGGCGAATAGCAGTCATGGTGGCTTCGGTGCCGGTAGATACCATACGTACCTGCTCGATTGCGCCGGGGATCGCGGTGTTGACGCGATCGACCACAAGCTCTGCGAGCTCTGCCTCGGGCGCGGATGCAGCGCCGAACGACAGTCCGCGTGAGGCAGCCTCTTGAACCGCCGCAACAACCTGCGGATGCGCGTGCCCAAGAATCGCCGGACCCCACGAACAGACGAGGTCCACGTATTCGTTGCCGTCAGCATCATAGATGTAGGGGCCGGATGCACGGGTCACAAAGGCGGGCGTGCCGCCTACGGAGTTGAAAGCACGCACGGGGGAGTTTACCCCGCCGGGAATGACGGAACGGGAGCGTTCAAAAAGCTCTTCGCTGTACTGGTGTGCGAGGTGGTGTTCGGCTGATAAGCTCATGGGTAACCTTTCGTGTGTGGCGCTTGGAAGTCTCTTATCCCATGATAGGCGGTTATCGGTCGTCGGACAGCGACGCTGCGTCAATACCTACGAGTTTGGGCGAGCATCCGTCCGATTACAAAGGATTGAGTGGCGTGGTTCTCGATGAACCGACCGCCACACCTTGCTTCTATACCGTAAAGCTCTGCGTGCTGCCATATGGCTGGCTGCCTAACACCTATCGGGTGTTATCTCGTGCTTGCTCGCCATCATGTAACGGTAAATGTGCTCGAAGAAATCGTGCGAGACCTCAAAATGTCCGTACCGCAGCTGCTTCGCATAACTTCGCCATTCGGGGTGCTCGCGTGCTACCTCAATCGGGCACGGATGCGGCGCATCCTGAAACACAACGTCACGCCTGAATGGCTCAAAATTTTCAGCCATGCGGAACTGGTAGACTCGGCCGTCCACAATCTGCCCCACGGCGGTAAAGGCCTGAACTTTTTCACCAGAGTTCATGCCGGTTTTAGGGCTGTAATACAGAATCCAATCGCCCCGTTTCATACGTGCCAGCGGTGCCTGTTTGCCGTGGCAAACCTGGCAGAATCCGCCCGCAACGCCGAGTAAAACATGCTCGCGTGAGGCTACTCCAACCCAGTAGCGCATAAGAACCTCCTAAAACTGTGAAGAGTACCAAGAGTCCGGGGCTAACAGTGCTACCGACCATACTCACAGCGGAAGGGGAGCGTGTGCTCGATCAGGCGACCGGGCGCATCTGCGATGTTGAGCAGCACATGGTGGGTGGACTCAGTGATGCGAAACGGCAAGAATTATGGGATTTGCTGACGATCTGTATTGAAGGGCTGCACGCTGGAGGGTCAAAGACCTGATGCAAGGAGGAGCAAAATCTTTCCTCTAAGACTTAAATATCCCGTATTGGAGGAGATGTAATGCTAGCCTTGAAATGCCAATAAAGAACAGAATGGGGGACTCTGGCACCAGTTGCGAGAATCAGAATATTTAGACACTCACCAAAGAATTATTTAAATAATCTATAGAACGTCAAGGACCGTGGGAGGATGTACACCTGTGAATACATCAGTTTTTGTGAGTGCAGGTATTGCTGGTGGTGTGTTGCTTACCTGTGCAGCGTTACATATTACCTATTTGGGGATGAGAGCTAAACGTGAGAGCGAAGCAATGCTTCGGCGGGCACGATACCCGTGGTGGATTCTAGTGATTGTTGATATTTTTCTGGTGGGCTTTGGCAGTTTCTTTGCATTTGTTCTTTCTGTCATTCTGACGCCAAGCGCAGGGACTCCTATAGTCATAGTACTTTTTGCTGTACCGATGTGCCTAATATTCGCATTCTTTATTTTTATTATTCTCCTTATACGTGGTCTCACGATTCGGTATATCGAGCTTGTTCCTTCGGGGTTTGTCTTTCGTAGTGGTTTTGGGCGAGTGCATAATATTCCTTTTTCTGATATCAAAGGGTACGATTATCGCCCAGCTCGATTTGATTTCGAAGGAACCCTTCGCGTGTCCATGGGAGATCGACACGCTGTGAATACTTCCCGCGGCGATAGGCTCCGCGTGATCAATCACGAAGGTAAAAAAATTCTTCAGACACAGGTACGTCATTCGGCCATGCCGGATTATGTGGGACAGTGCTTGATGTTTCGCGGTATGCAGGAACGATGGCCTCAGCTGGGGTACTCAGAGGATGAAAAAATTCTGGCGGAGTACACGAAAGATGTGGTTGTCAGGTATCTAACCGTTAATCGATGGCGACAGGATTTTTAAGGGAGGAACTGTGCATGAGACCTGGGTACCTCTCAGGGTATCCTGGTAGGGAAATATCACCGATGATATGGAGTTTCTATAATGGTTTTTGCCTGGATTGCCGTGGCAGTGCTATGTTCTATTCACCTTATTTTCTCGCTGGTACAATCTTGGGTGGAGTCTAAAAAACATCCGTACCGCGTACGGCGCTTTCATGGAGCTAACTATATTCTCTATATTTTAGTTATTGGATATCTGTATTTTGCTCCACTCATATTTTCAGGAGAATATGATGGGTCGCATACCATTAAGATAACAATCTTTGCATATGGTGGACCCATCCTGATATTAGGTTTATTTTTCCTCGTTGCTCAGCATGATATGAGTTATATCGATATAACCTCTGAAGGGTTCCTGACTCAGACCGTCTTCGGGAAAGAAAAATTTACTCCCTTTGCAGCTATTGACGGGTATATATACAGTCCCAAAAGGAAACGTCAAACCTTAGATGGACAGCATTGGAAAATTACTCAAGACCTTAGCGATGATCTTTATCTGATAGATCCCTGGGGAAACACAGTTTTCTCGTGTATTCCGGCCAAACCTCAAGAAAGAATCTTTGGCGCCTTGCTCTATGCGCGGGCACGTTCTGGCCGTTGGCCTGACCTTGAGAACCCTGAAGATGAACTTGTGATCATGAAACTAGCAGACTCCAAATATGAAGTAACCGATTTCTTGATGGAATACCCTCAAGTAAATGGATTTATAACGCCCGAACAGACTGCTGTCCCACAACAACCAATGCCGCCACAATACCCGCAGAACGCGTACCCTCAAGATGGCTATCTGAATTCAGGTCAGCAGCCCTCGAACCAGCAGATGAGCCCCTATGGATACCTGCAGCAGCCCCACAACTATCAGCAGAATCAAAACCCACCGCAGGGGAGCGCATCTTAAAACCTGCAAACCTCAGATAATTTCACCCGAAATATAGCCCCTAACAATAAACGGTGGGAGCAGAAACAACCCAGATGATTTCTGCTCCCACTGTCTACTGTGGAATTACTGAACATCCTGCGGCATCAACAGGTTCTTACCGACCGGATGCTCATTCCAGAGAGCTTTTTCGGCGATACCGTTTGCTGCCTGAGTTTCGACAATGTACTGATCGCTGCTGTTTCGCGGGTCAGGCCAGCGGGAGTTATACATCCTAAACGCCAAAACCGCGAGCACACGCTCCCCACGGTATATTTTGGGTCGGAAAGAAACTTGACGACCATCAGAGGAGAACAGTGTCAGTATTTTGTTGTTGTACTCATACCAATAGCTGTAAGCGCTTACCTCGCTGTAATAGATGCGGGTGATTCGGCCGAAAGCATTTCGTTGCTCTACATAGTCACGCGCTGTCTCAACGTAGATATTTCTATAGTTGAGGTACGCCCAAACGGCTAAGCCATAAAAGATAACAACACACAGGATAAAAGATCCCAGGATTGAGAGTGATTGTTGGGGCGTTTGCGTTGTGTTTGGATGCAGCACCATATACACGATAAGAGCTGTGAGCAGAGTGCCCACCAAAGCCGAGATGAAGACCGAAATAAGGATCAAGGCCGGATGTCTGACGCGCAAAACACCATCTGGATTTATAGGGAACTTGGCGGCACGGCGTGCATAAAGTTTATCAAAGGCAGTATTCAGAGGGCGCTGGATAATGCGGTGTAGCATGACGGTGATCTTTCTCGTTCGGTAATGGGTTGAGAGGAAAATACGCCGTGCAAACGAGCGACACCGGAAGAGTAGTCGCTTGGTTGGTGAGTGTGAGCGGCACAAAACCCCTGAAACAATACAAACGTAGCACATGAGATAGGGCACAGGTTGGCTGACTCGTCACGGAAGCTTGCAGAATCCGCCACCTAAACGACGAGCCGTCACGCATTCATTGCAGAAGATCTACCGCATATGTGATGCGCTATCGAGCTTTTTCATCACCTGAGTATCCTGATCAAAGAGCCAATTCTTATCGAAAAGAAGGCGCACAAAAGCCAGCCCCAGCCCCAGGGCCAAGAAGGTGAGGAGCGACTGCACGAAACCGTTGGTAGCCGCGTACATATTCCCGCCCGAAAAATACGACATTGACAGATAAAACGGCACACCCGGAACCATTGTCACCACGGCAGGAACCGACAGGGAGATACGCGAATATTTACGCCCGTGCAGCGGCGCTACGATCTCCGCCATAATGCCGACCCCGAACACCGCGACCGTCGCCGCCATATGGGGAGCCCAACCCGCCTCCACAAGCCAGATACGCGCCGGGTTAGCGACAGCAGCAATGACGCCGCCCCATACACACGCCACAGGAGATGCGGCAAAGAGCATGGCGAACCCGGCGGCGGCAACCCCCGATGAGATAACCTGCAGCAGGATATATAACCCCACCGGAATATCCGGGCGAATATTTTGCAGAAGCGGAATCTCGAAGAGCGAGGCAAGAACCCACACCGCGAAAGACCCGCTCACCAAAAGCACCGCCACATAGGTCAGGCGTGAAACACCGGCCAGGAAATCCATGCGGGAAATATCGAGCATGCCGGTCACCATAGGGAAGCCTGGCACCAAGAACAGAATTGAGGAGATGAACCCCACCATATGGTCGCTTCCCACGAGGTTCAGAGCCACCAGAAGCCTAATAATTCCAATATAGGTTCCTGCCCCAAGAAATCCGCACGCCATCCAGATCGCCATATGGCTTGTGCCGCGCTTCATCAGGGTAGAACGCAAAAATTGCCCGGCGCCAGCGGCAATAAACACGACGAGGCATTCCACCAGACCGCCCCTGTTCAGGAAGGCGAACCCGGTGCAGGCTATGGCGGAGGCGAGGGAGAGCATCCAGCGTTTGTAGAGATGCGGCATGGAATCGATGCGGGTAATCTCGGCATCAGCCTCAGATGGAGATATGCGATCGGGAAGTTCAGAAATGAACTTACCCAGCAGGTCAATCTTGTAGGAGTTAATGCCCATCGTGCGCTGCTCGGCAACTTCAGTACGGAAATTACCGTCTGTATATGATGAGGTGGCGATCTCTGTGAAGGTCACTTGCGCATGATGTTCCTGTAGCCCCACGGCCTTCGCTAAACGCGCCATTGATGCCTTGATACGGTAGGCGCTTGCCCCCGATTTCATGAGGATTCTGCCAAGCTTGAGGACCACCTGCGATTGCGACACGATATATTTGTGCTGTTCGCGGGAGGAACCGAGGTAGATACTGTACGTGTTGGTGTCTTGATATTCCATGACAATTCTGAATGCTGATGTGATACATAACCGGCGCGCTGCACTGCACCTTGGGGCGAGAAGCCCTACCTCTTTAGCATAGGCGTTAGCGGCGCGCAGGTATAGTGCCGGACGCTTTGCAAACCGGCGAGATAACCTTCGCGATACATAGTGAATAGGGGAGCGAAGCGGCCTCAACAGAGTCTGTTCAACGTGACGAAATCAACGAGGCTGATAGAGAATTAACGGCGTATTGGCCACCGACCGTCGATAACCTCGTTCTCTTTACCCGGCTTGGTGCGCAGCCAGTCCTGGAAATCGCGCGCCTGATCAAGCGACCACTGAACCTGATGCGTGTGGAGGGCAGCGGCATCCGTGGCGACCTCGGGGAAACGCTCGGCGAGCTTAACGAGTAGCCGCTCGGCGGCGAGCGCATCCGCCTTAGATGTGTGGGCGTTCTCTAGAACCACACCGTGTTCGGCGGTGAGGGTTTCGAGCTTGCGGTTGCCGCGTTTGCGGGGAATAACGTGCTTATGAATCACGTACGGGTCAAGAATGTGCCCGGCGGGAAGCTCGCCGTGGGCGATGTTATAGCGGAGCATTTCGTGGTGAAGCACCGAAAAATCGTAGGCGGCGTTAAACGCGATGACGGGTATGCCGTCTAGGAAGAGCGAACCGATCGCACCCGCGACCTCCCAGATCACCTGTTGGGCAGGTTGCCCGTGGGAGCGCGCATATTCGGTTGTGATACCGTGCACGGATGCGGCACCTTCGGGAATCTCAATGCCGGGGTTAGCCAGCCACTCGCCAGCTCGCTGCACGCTCCCATCCGGGTTCAGCAGAAGCAGCGAAGCGGTCACGATGCGGGCGGTCGTTACATCGACACCGGTGGTCTCTAAATCGAAGGTTGCGCGAGGGGCATCTATCCAGCTCATAGCTCAAGCCTAGCGGAGTTCGCGTGTAAATGCCCGATGCTTCGTGACGTTCTCAGGCAGAGGACACATCTGCGTAGCGCCGAGAAACCCCGATAAACTTAAAGCCATGACGGCTACACTCATCCTGGGGGCGCCCGGTACGGGCAAGACTGAGCGCGTGATTACGGCGGCGGTAGATTTTCTGAACGCCGGGGGCGATCCCGCGCGGCTTTTGGTGCTGACCCCTACCCGCGCGGGTGCTACTCGTGTGCGCGATGAGCTGGCACGGCGTATCGACCGCAGCATGTCTACCGCGCCCACTCGCGCGTGGGCTGCGTATGCCTTCGATCTGCTGCGTCGCGCGCATGTGTCGGGACTTTTGCCCGGGGTGGAGTTCGCTCCGAAGCTGCTTTCCGGGCCCGAGCAGGATGTGATGATCGGCGAAATCCTGGCGGGGCACCGCGAAGGCAAGGGCGCGGCGGTGCGTTGGCCCGCCGATTTGCATGAGGCTCTAGGTACTCGCGGTTTCCGCCAGGAGATTCGTGACTTTTTTGACCGTATTGCCGAATATGCGCTGACCGCCGAAGAACTTGAAAACCTGGCGCAAACCCTGGACCGCCCAGCCTGGCATTCGGTGGCGCAGCTCTATACCGAGTACCAGCAGATTCGTCGTCTGCGTGCCCCAAACGCTTACGATCCCGCCGCGTTAATCCATGAAGCGTGCGCCTTCCTGCTGGCAAACCCCGAATATTTGCGGGAAGAACGCGCGCGCTTCGACCTGATCCTGATTGACGATGTGCAGGAACTGAGCCCCTCCGTGTACCGGCTGATGCGCATCCTAGTAGGGCGCGAGCCGGGGCAGGTTCTTGCCACATACACGGGTGATCAGCGTGATGCGGTGGAGGCTGCATTTGCGCCGTCCGCACGGGTACTAATAACCTGCTGCACTGAAACCGTGGTGCAGGGGTTCCGCGGTGCGCGCCCCGATCTAGCGGCGACTTTACCCCAGATTTTCCCGGAATTGCAGCGAGAAGAACTGAAGACTTCGTACTGCATGAATGCGCCCATCACCCTGGCTTGGAGAAATATCGCGCGTCGGCTCCCCGTTATTGCGAATGCACCTACGCCGCGCGAACCGCAGACCGCACCGAGTAAATATGAGGAATCTGCGCTCCTGCGCCTCAGCGATGATGGTGACCTGCTTGACCCGCGGCACTCTGATGAACTTCCCGAGGGGGTTTTCGGGTACCTTCTGGGTTCACCTCAGGACGAGGCGAACCAGGTAGCACAACTCCTTCTTGAGGACTATCTGTACCGGGGAGCGGCGTATGCGCGTTCGGCGATTATCGTGCGAAGCGGCACCGAAGTTGCGCGGTTCCGGCGTGTCTTGGCGGCATCCGGCATCCCCACCGTGACGGGTACAGCGCTAGTTCCGGTGCGTGATGAACCCGCTGTACGCCCTTTCCTGGATGCGCTTTCTCTGCTGGTTTATGCCCGTCAGCAAAGCGCCGACTACCTGAAACTGCCGGATCATAACGATTTTGACGGGAGCCTCACGGAGAATATACCCCCCGAAGCTGTCACGGAGGCGGGCACACGTTCTGCCGATGATGAGGCCGAAAAGCTTGCGCGGCAAAGCCTAGCCGATGTTCTCGCCGAAGAAAATCGCACAAACCCCGGCAGCGGTGCCCACAATGCGATTACCCTGCTGACTTCGCGGCTTGGGGGCGCATCCAGCATGGAAGTGCGCCGTCTACGTCAGCAGCTTCGCGCCGCAGAACTGCGAGCGGGCGGGCACCGTTGTAGCGACGATCTTCTGCTGGGCGCCCTCTTGAACCCGCAGGCACTTCCGGCGCAAGGTATCGGTGCGGCGGTACGCCGCGTGGCACGTGTACTTGCCGCCGGGCATAAGGCTCTCACCGAACGCGGCGCCAACGCCGAAACCGTACTTTGGGCGCTGTGGCAGGCAAGCGGACTCGAAAAAATTTGGGTGACCGAAAGCGCGCAGACCGGGCCGGAAGCCGAGCGGGCGCATCGAAATCTTGACGCCATGATAGGGCTTTTTGAGGCGGCTACTCGTTTCGTCGACCAGATGCCCGGTTCCTCCGCTGAGCTGTTCCTCGACTATATCGATGCCCAAGACCTTCCCATGGATACTCTCGCGGCGCGCGGCAAACGCTACGATGCGGTTGAAATCCTCACCCCGGCACTCGCAGCGGGCAGGCACTGGCAGACCGTCTACGTCTGTGGGCTACAGGATGGAACCTGGCCGAATACGACGGTGCGCGGCTCGCTCCTCAAAGCTGGTGAGCTGACCGACATCTGCGATATGGGTATTGCCGCAGCTCAGCAGGTGCGCATGAGCGACCGTGTGCGGGCGGTGCGGCACGACGAATTACGCATGTTCTCCACGGCAATATCGCGGGCGAACGAAAGGCTCGTTGTCACCGCCGTGAGCTCAACGGAAGACGCACCCAGCGAATTTTTCGATATTCTCGTGCCGGATGCGCGCACCGCCGACATCACCCACGTGCGCCGCCCCATGACCCTGCGCGCCCTTGTCGCGGAACTGAGGCGGTATGCGCAGGCTCAAGATACAGACCCCACCTTGGCAAATGCTGCGGCAGCACAGCTCAACAGGCTGGCGCAGGCCGGGGCACCGGGGGCAGCCCCGGAACAGTGGTGGGGACTTTTGCCTCTCTCGACCGAACAGAATGCGTTTACACCGCATCCGCATCGCGACAGCTTGTCGACTGACTCTGGTGACCCCGAAAAACTCACAGTTCCGGTATCGCCCTCGCGTATCGAGACGATTCATAAGTCGCCCCTGGACTGGTTCGTATCGGCGGCTCGTGCCGAGGCGCAGACCGATACATCACGCTCGCTGGGAACGCTCATTCACGCGATCGCAGAAGAGTACCCGGACGCCGACTATATGACCCTGCGCGGTCAGCTTGAAGAACGCCTGAGCACGCTTGCTCTGCCTGATACTTGGGAGGGGCAGCAGATACGTGAACGTGCAGAGAAAATGGTGGATAAACTCGCGGCGTATATCAACGAGATTATGCCGGGTGATCACCGCGAACTCGTGGGCGTGGAGGGGGCCTTCCGGGTTTTGGTTCCTGGCGATACTGTGAACGCCCAGATTTCTGGGCGAGTCGATAGGCTGGAGAAAACCGAGGACGGTCGATACGTCATCGTCGATTTGAAGACGGGTAAAACCAAACCCAATAAAAACCAGATCGCCGAGCACGCCCAGCTTGCTGCCTATCAGGTAGCGGTAGAGGCGGGCGCCGGGGATGCCATGAGCCGTGATTTCGGCGTTGAGCCTGACGGTCTTGATATTCCTGCCGGGTTTGAGCACCGTGAGGCGGCGCCCCAGCGTTTCGAGGTTTTCACGCGCAAATCTGGGGGAGCCGCGCTCGTGCAGCTGGGCGACGGCACAGCAGCTTCTTCCCGAAATCGTCCCCAAGAGCAGGATGCGCTCGACCCCGAAACCGGTATCTGGGCGGTTCAGCTGGTTCAGCGTGCGGCGGAGCTGATTGCCGGTGCCGTCATGCAGGCACGGCACCGGCCCGGAGAAACCTGCCGACTGCCGGAAATTTGCCCCCTATGCCCGCAGGGACGCCAGATCACTCAGGATTAGCCCGACAACGGGGCTTTTGCTTGCTGGTGTGCCGAGCAGGCAACCCCAGCAGAAACGACAGATTCTCACAGGACACCAGTGGTTCCTAGAGGGTGACGTGCGGCCTCTATTCTGAACTGCGTCGGTGGTAAACTGCATCCTGTGGCTGTATCACATCTGATACAGCTGACACTATCACCCCGTCAGGAATGGATACGTACCGTATGACTACCTCTGAACCGGCTCAGCCGCACAAGCATGACGGCGACCGTGGCGCATCCGGAGTATCCGGGGGAACAGCACACCAACCTGCTCGACTTAGCGCCCGCGAGATCGCGCATGCGCTGGGGTTGAATCCGCCCACCGATGAACAGGTTCGCATCATTGAGTCGCCGCTTGAACCGCGGCTTGTGATCGCTGGCGCGGGCTCGGGAAAGACCGCGACGATGGTCGATCGTGTGGTGTGGCTTGTGGCCAATAAAATCGTGCGCGCCGATGAAGTTCTGGGCGTTACCTTTACCCGCAAGGCCGCAGGAGAGCTGCGCGATCGCATGCGCACCCGCCTAAATATTCTGCGCGAACGTAACCTGATTGAGCTGAGCGAAGAAGAACTTCTTGCAGGCTCTTCCGAGCCCACCGTCTCTACCTACCACTCATACGCGAATAATCTCGTCAAAGAATACGGTCTGCGCCTGGGCGTTGAGCAGGATGCACAAATGCTTGGCGATGCTCAAGCCTGGCAGCTCGCCGCGCAGATCGTGCAGTACTGGGACGGTGACTTGCCCGCCGCCAGCTCAGCCTCGGGAGTTGCCTCAAAAAGTACGATCGTGCAGAGCCTTTTGCAGCTGTCGGGGGAGTGCGCCGAACATCTGGTAAGCCCGCAGCAGGTTATCGAATTTTGTTCCGCACACCTGGCGGCGTACGAATCACTCAGTTCGCCCGGTCCCAGTGCCAACGCAAAAAAGGTCATAGAGAGGCTGAAAGCCAAAATTATTTTGGCGCAGCTTGTGCAGCGGTATGCGCGAGTGAAAGCGCGTATGCAGGTGCTCGATTACGGCGACTTGATAGCGTTGGCAGCGCGGATCGCCCGTGAGGTGCCAGCCGCCGCACAGCTGGAGCGGGAACGCTATAAGGTTGTGCTTCTTGACGAATTTCAGGATACATCGCACGCCCAGCTGCGGCTCTTCGCTGATTTATATGGCGCTCGCGACGGGCATGATGGGTGTCCCGGTCAGCCTGAGCATCCGGTCATGGCGGTGGGAGACCCGAAACAGTCTATTTACGGGTTCCGCGGTGCTTCCGACGGTCAGCTGTTTAGTTTTTATCAATACTTCCCAACACGCGATGAAACGCCTCTTTATTTGACAGTTGCGTGGCGTAATGACGTCGCTATTTTGGATGCCGCAAACCTGATCGCCGCTAAACTCAAGAATATTCCCGATTGGGTGCGTGCCCCTGCTCCGCCTCACGTGCCCGATCTGCGGCCTCGCTCGGTGATCCTCAATCCCGATGAATCAGGTTACCGCGCTATGCTCGGCTCAGTGCAGTTGGCACGCTACGGGTCTGAGACCGAGGAAGCACAGGGCATTGCCGAATGTATCGTGCAGGAACGCGCCCGCTACGCCGGTACTCCGGCGCAGATGCCCACGATGGCGGTGCTTACCCGTACCCGGGCGCAGATGGAACCCATTCGCCAGGCCTGCGAGAGCCTGGGTGTTCCCGTGCAGGTGGTTGGTCTGGGCGGGCTTCTGGAACGTCCCGAAATTATTGATATGGTCTCGTTGCTGCGGGTTTTAGCAGACCCGAACCGTTCGGACGCCCTGATGCGTCTGCTCGCTGGCGCACGTTGGCGGTTGGGCACAGCGGATCTGCTTGCGCTGGGGGATTGGTCGAATTACCTGACGACCACGCGCGAGAAAAATATGGGACGAACCTTTGGCGAGCAGTCCTCTGAGGAGACGAGCGGAGATGTACCTTCGAGCCCTCAAACTGATACCGATGCCAATCTGCGTGCCGTCCACGAAGAATTTGAGCGGGCCCATAAAAACGCTGTGGAAGACCTCGTCGAATACGGTTCGCTTATTGAAGCGATCGAGCATCTTCCCACAGCGGATGAGGCCGGTAACCCCATTTACCCTGCGGATTACCCCGAATCCCGGCGCCGTCTGAGCGTTGAAGGTTTGCGCCGTCTGCACGCTTTCACCGCCGAGGTTGAGTATCTGCGCCAGTTCACCACCGAGGATATTGGCACCCTGCTCTATGAGATTGAGCGTGTGATGCTCCTGGATATCGAGCTTGCCGCCCGCCCCGGCGGGGACGCCTACGGATCGCGCGCGCATCTGGATGCTTTTCATGAGGTCGCCGCAAGTTACGCTGCGAGTTCACCGCGCATCAACGCGATGCTCTATGCTGGCGCAGACGGAACCGAGGTTGATGAGGACGCCCCCACCGCCCGGCGGTTTGTGCTCTCTGCCAACGGTATTAGCTATCTGCTGGGTTTTCTCTCCTGGCTGGAACAGGCCCAAAACCACGAGCGGGGGCTAACTCCCGCCGAAGAGGAACCTCGGCGCGATGCGGTGCAAATCCTTACGATGCACGCGTCGAAAGGTCTGGAATGGGATCACGTGTATCTGCCACGCATGTGCGATAAATATCCCACTCGCCCACACACCTGGCACCGCCTGGAACCTGGAAGCCTGCCCTGGCCTCTACGAGGTGACCGCGACTATCTGCCGTCCGCTTTGGAACGGGCTGAAGAGGTGAGCGCCCTAGAGAACTATAAAGAGCTCAATGCGCGTCTTGAAGACGGCGAAGATATGGCGAATGACTATGTGGGCTTTGAGGGACGGAGGCTGGTTTATGTGGCGATGACCCGCGCCCGCTCGCTGCTGCACATCAGTAATTGCCGATGGGTGGGTCCGAATGTAAACCCCTATCAGCCCGAGCCCTATTGGAACGAGCTGGTGCAATTCGCGCAGGGTGATGCTGAGGAACCTTACGAAGGTATTCAGGTGGCACCCTGGCTTTACCCGAGCTATCTGGGCACCGGTTTTTACACCTCTGGGTGGGCGATTGAGCATCGTGACGCCAGCATTGAGGTACTTTTTGGGCGCTGCTTGTGGCTTGAGAATTACAGTATTCCCCAGGGCATACGCCTGGAAAATGGTACGTCTGTACCGGTTATTCCCGCTCCTGATGACCCCGAAGATGCGGCGGCTTCTCAGTGCTATACAAGCGCGGTCTATGAGCAGATTGCGCATGCGCTTGTGCACGACGACGGAAACCCGATCACAAATGCCGAGGTACTGAATCTGCCTGAGGTGCACCGGGTGAAGCAGGCGCTGATGGGCGGCGTACAGGAGCCCGACCTGCCCGATCCGCAGGAGTCCAAAGGGGCATACGATGAAAATCTGGAACAGCTCAAAAAGCATTACGGGCTGGATGCGGTCGAGAATTTCCGCTACGCCCGCGAACCTTTAGCGCAGCTTGCTCAGGGAAAACAAGGCCCTGAGCAGCCGGGGGTTCGACCGCAGATTGTGCACCGTTTCTTGGAACCGGCGGCGTGGGTGAAAGATAACCCGCAGCAGGGCTCCGTGCTGACCGCCGACTGGCCTTTTGACCCCTTTGACGGCGCTCAGGTGATCCGCTGGGCATCCGAGAAAGACCTCGCCGAACGCACCGAGAATCGTGACATTATTGCGGTACCCGGTCAGCGGCGTGCACGGGTGGAGCGTGCCGCTCTTAACGTGGCACGCGGATCGTTAAGCCTTGACGATCTCGATAAACTTGCCAACCCTACCGAAGCGGAAGCTCAGCAGATTCAAGATTGGGAGCATGAGGTCGATCTGCTTCTTGCCTTGGCACAGCGCGCCGTTACCCCAGCGGTTCCTGCGAAACCCGAGCATATGTCGGCATCCACCCTCATTGCTTTGTCGGAGGATAAAGAGACGGTTCTGAGTCGCCTGGTGCGTCCGGTACCGATGCAGCCATCTGCGGCGGCGCGGCAGGGTACACTTTTCCACGCCTGGGTTGAGGAGTACTTCGGGGACGAACCTATGCTCGATATACAGGACGAACTTTATAGCGATGATGATCTTGACGGCAGTTTCGACCTTGATAAACTGCGCGCGACATTCCTTGAGAGTGAATGGGCTTCCCGTACCATATGGCGCGCCGAATATCCGGTAGAAACTCACGTGGCGGGCGTGAACATCCGCGGGCGTATTGATGCGGTCTTCCGCCGCACCGAACAGATCACTAACGCCGACGGCACCCTCCAGGAGCAGGAACACTGGGATCTCGTGGACTGGAAAACCGGGCGTAAACCCTCCGCACACGCGATGCGGCATAAACGCATCCAGCTGGCATTGTACCGGCTCGCCTTCGCTAAGATACAGGGGATAGACCCTGAACGTGTACACGCGGCGTTCTACTATGTGGGCTCCGACCAGACCGTGTGGGACACCGATATTGCCGGTGGTCTGCAGAACGAACAGCAGCTTGAACGCATTATCTCCCGCGCCGGATGGGGCGAAGAACTTCCGGGGCGGCCGCGGTAGCCTGGTCCATGCATCATGGTAGAGGTAGATAGCGCAACCGGAATATATCCTTAGTCGCAACAAAATAAAGGCTGAGACGCTACCCAACAGGGTGGCGTCTCAGCCTTTAAACCTATCGTTTTCTACTCTAATCTTCGTCGTCAATAACCTGTGGAATATCTTCTTCCTCTTCTTGCCCGAGTAACCCACCGGTCGCGCGCAGACCATCCTGCACATCTAAAAGCATGGCGACGGCATGCTGCACAATATCGTCATCGCCGATCTCAGCACCGTGCGCCAACCACTGAGCAATCGCAAATTCTGCATAGAAGTGCGCTCGCTGAATCAAATGCTCATCCGGTTCGGGGCGCATCTGCCGTTGGTAAGCATCCAATACGCTGTCGGTAAAGCCCTGATCGGAACAAGAGAACAGCCACGCAAAATCTTGGGCGGGATCTCCCACCTGAACATCAGACCAACCGGTCACTTCAACAATCTTCGCGCCGTCAAGTACCAGGTTATCGGAGTTCATGTCACCATGAATCACGTGAGCCTGGAACTGCCATGTGGGACCGGGGGAGAGCACCGAACGCCAATGTGCTAACAGATCCGCAGGAATCTTGCCGGTTTGCGCCACACGCTCAAGCTCAACACTGCGGCGGCGGCGAATCTCCTCAGAATTATACGAGGGCAGGCCCGCCTCAAACACCAGATCGTGCGGCATCGTGTGCAGAGTCGCCAAAATTTTACCGAGAGAAACGGCCAGGTTATCTTGACCATCTGCCATATGCCCGTTCTGCGCCGCAAGATCATCAACCTCATAAGAGGTACCGGGAATATGCGTGTAAATGAAAACGCTGCCGTCCTGATAAGGCACAGTACCCACCACAGTCGGCACCTGGAAAGGCAGGCGAGCACGCAGACCGGGGGTAAAAGACTGAAGAATAAGGTGCTCCGCCTCAAGCCGCATGCTGGCATCGGGGCGACGAGGAGCACGTACACGCCAGCGACGATTGGTCGAATCCACAATAATAGCTGAGTCAAAATCGGCGGTGTCGTCAAGAACGGCGGATGCGCCCACAGGGTAAATTCCCGGCACACCCGCTGACACAATGGCGGCAAGCTGAAGAGGCGTTAAAGTCACCCTCTTAGGGTATCAAATGAGCCTCATGAGGTTCGGCACGTTCGCCCCTCGCACACATTTTCGCGTACGATCCCTTGAAAACTTGGGTCACGCAGCAATAAACACGGAATAAAGATACTCCTACCTTGGGCATGCTTATACTAACCGCCGCAGACAGACCCCACCTGAGGTAAAGGTACAATAGTAACCAGCGTGTGAACACCCGCAGAGCACCAGGAGAGGGGCGTTATGCCAGCACAGGGCGCCGGAGCATCCAAACAGCAAGCTCTCTTCGGCATACCCGCCCAAAAATCATCCCCGACTCGTTCCCAAACTCCACAGGTACCGGCACGACCGGTCCCCTCACTAGCAGCCCCCCAACAAAATCACGCTACGCCCCAGCTTTCCCCCGAAGACATTCTCGCGGGTCTCGACGAAGACCAACGCCGGGTCGCCTCCGAACTCAACGGCGCGATGCGCGTACTCGCAGGCGCCGGAACCGGCAAAACCCGCGCTATCACCCACCGAATCGCCTACGGAATCGCCTGCGGAAAATACGTTCCCCAACGCGTTATGGCTCTTACCTTCACCACCCGCGCGGCAGAAGAAATGCGCCTTCGACTGCGATCCCTCGGCGCCGTAGGAGTCCAAACCCGAACCTTTCACTCCGCAGCGCTGCGCCAACTCAGGTATTTTTGGCCCAGCGCTATCGGCGGTTCATTCCCCGATATCGTCAAACATAAGGCCGGTTTAATCACCGAAGCCGCCCAGCGCCTGCGCATGAGCGTCGACCGGGCACTTGTACGCGACATTGCGGCAGAAATCGAGTGGGCAAAAGTCAGCCTGTTCACCCCCGACACCCTCACGCCGCACCTGCACCAGCGCAACTTGCCCTCCGGAATAACCCCGCAGAACATGGTGCGGCTCTTCCGCGCCTACGAAGACCTCAAAGACGAAAGGAACCTCATCGACTTTGAGGACGTTCTGCTTCTGACCGTCGGCATCATCGAAGATGACGATGCGCTCGCTGCCACCATCCGTGAACAGTACCGCCATTTCGTGGTAGACGAATATCAAGATGTCTCGCCCCTCCAACAGCGCCTTCTCGGCGCCTGGCTGGGGGAGCGCGACGATTTATGCGTCGTGGGCGATGCCTCGCAGACCATATACTCGTTTACCGGCGCCACCAGTCGGCACCTTCTGGAATTTCCGCGACGGTACCGGGGCGCACACACAGTACGGCTCACCCGAGATTACCGCTCGCACAGTCAAGTGGTCGAACTGGCAAACCGACTCCTAGCAGCACGGCGTCCACGCCCGGATTCCACCGAATTCTCCTGGGCACCCCCGCTCAAACTCATTTCCCAGCGCGGACCGGGAGTTGAAAGCCAATGGTTCGGATATACGGATGACGAACGTGAAGCCGAGGGTATCGCTGAAGACATCCAGGATCTCCTCGAAAAAGATGGCGTTCCGGCATCAGAAATCGCGGTACTTTTCCGCACTAACGGGCAGTCCGGGCTTCTGGAGGCGGCGCTCGCCGATCGCGGTATTCCGTATCAGTTACGCGGAGCTGAGCAATTCTTCGATCGTCCCGAGATCAAGCAAGCGATGCTTGCCCTGCGAGCGTCGGCAAAATCAACGGACGGTTCCGAGAACGTGCCCCGTTATGTGCGTGAAGTGCTGGAACCTTTGGGATACACCGAAAAAGCGCCCCAGTCCGCTGGAGCTGTACGCCAAAAATGGGAGTCTCTTGCCGCGATCGTCTCAATGGTTGATCATCTGGAAGCTACCCGCATCGAAGACATCGCTCAAGCGGAGGCCTCAGGGGCTCCGGTTCCGCATCGACTTACCGTACACGATATCGTTGCAACGCTTGCGCACCGTCTTGCCACCCAGGATGCTCCCGTCATGGAAGGCGTCACGCTAGCCTCTTTGCACTCTGCAAAGGGGCTGGAATGGGATGCGGTCTTCCTCTGCGGTTTAAATGAGGGACTTATGCCCATTACCTTTGCTCAAACCTCCGACGAGATCGATGAAGAACGCCGCCTGCTTTATGTGGGGATTACACGTGCCCGCAAATACCTGTGGTTCACATGGTCGGATTCACGGACCGCCGGTGGGCGGGGAAAACGCCGTCGTTCCCGCTTCCTGGATGATATTGACCCGTCCCGTCAATCCACCTGACACAGCTAAATAATACCTGCGCACTCGCGGAGAATTACGATCATAAGACACCGTACCTAACGCTCATGATAGGGCAGCATATGATGGCACGACAGAAAGTCCGACAGCACCACGAAGTTATTCCGGCGACCGTATCCGCCCCGGAAATCCTGGTGGTGCGTTCGTCTCGCCGCCGCAGAACCGTCAGTGCCCAGCCACAGGAAGATGGAAGTATTCGCCTGTTGGTTCCCGGGGCGAGTACGGATGCGCAAATTCGCGAATATCTGGAAAACCTGATTCCCCGTGTGCAAAGGAAGCAACGGGAGACTTCTCGGCGGCGCCGCATTTTTGCGTCTGATGATTACTTAACGGAGCGTGCTCGTGCTCTGGCTGCAAGGCATCTGCCCGAGCTCGTGCCCGAGAAATTTCCCAATTCTATCCGTTGGGTCTCGAATCAGCGTAAACGGTGGGGATCCGCCACACCGACTCAGGGTACCATCCGTATTTCCGATGATCTTCAAGGAGCCCCCGAATACGTGGTGGACTCCGTGATCTACCACGAACTTTGTCACTTCGTGGAACTTCACCATAACGCCCGTTTTCGCACTTTAGAAGCCCGGTTCCCTGACCTTGATAAAGCACGGGCATTCCTGGCGGGTATGGAATTTATAAGCGCGCAAGCCACCAACTAAGAACCGCGATGATCCACAACAAATGTGGGCCCCGAAGGCAGAAAACCTTCGGAACCCACAGAGCATTTCATCGGCTGGTATCACGCATGAGATGCGGTGCGCATCCCTCGATCGCCCACAGCGTCTAATGCGCGATTACGAAGCGTGGCGTGTTATGTATTAGGTTCGTCGCCGGTGGAAGATTCACCGCCGTCGGACTCGCCTTCATCAAAACCACCGTCCAGAAGTTTCTGCAGCTCGGTGTCAAAGTCAATATCCTCAACCTTGAACTCATCCTGGCGTGCTTCATAGGCATCGGGGTCTTCAAGCTCAGCGGCGGTCGGCAGAGTCTCCGGCGCTGCCCACAGTTCATCGCGGGCCTCATATCCGTGCTTCTCCTCATAGGTGCGCCAGAAATTCTGTGCCTCACGCACCAGACGAGGGCGAATCTCCAAGCCGACCAGAGTCTCGAACACGCGCTCGGTCGGGCCGCCTTCGATACGGCGACGTACCAGTGTTTCCGCCAGCTGCGGGGCTGTGGGCAGGTTTTGGGTTGCCTGCTCAGCCACCAGCGATACCCAGCCCTCGACTAGGGCAAGAAGAGCTTCCAGGCGCTCAACTGCAAGTTCTTGGTCTTCGGTGCGCTGCGGGTTGAACAAGCCGCCGTCAAAGGCATCCTGTACGGCCTCGGGGTTGCTCAAATCTACCTGGGATGCGGCATCCTGAATACGATTCATATCCACACGGATACCACGAGCATAACGGCTTACCAGCTCCAAAATATCTTCACGCAGCCACGGGTTTGTGCGGTGCAGACGAATCAGCGCTGCCTCACGCACCGCCAGGTACAGCAGAATTTCCTGTGCGGGCACCTCAATATCTTCAGCAAGCTGAGTGTAACCGGCGGGCAAAAGCGCACTGCGCCCTGGCGCGAGGGGGAATCCAATATCGGTAGAAGAATATACCTCACCGGCAAGCTCGGTCAGCGCCTGCGCCATCTGAGCCCCAAAAATCATGGAACCAATATTGTTCAAGAATCCGGTGCCGCCCAAAAGTTGAGCCAGCTCTTCGGGAACATCTTCGGTGGAGGGGAGCACCATCGCCTGAGTTACCTCAGCCGCTACGGGCTGTACCATATCACGCCAAGATTCGAAGGAAGAATCGAGCCATTCAGCCTTGGACCAGGCCTCAACAGAAATATTGTGACGCTCAAAAATGGTGACGCTGTCTAACCACAGATCGGCGAGGTTAGAGGCATCGCGCGTTGCCGCCCTCAAAGACTCGGTGATGGCAGGATCCTCCCCGGTGGTCGCTAAGAGCTGACGAGCCTGGTCTTTCACACCCTGCCAGTTAATCCCGTTTTCACTAGCCCCAGCAGTAAACATTGACTGTACCTGCGCAAAAATACCCTGGAGCATAGAGGGGTCAAAAGACATACCCATAGCGTTCATATCTTCAGGGTTTATATTTCCGTTCAGAAAAGCAAACGGGTTATCCGCTGTGCCGTTGCCGTTCTGCTCGGCGTTAGGATCAAAACCCTGTTCCTGCATCTTTTTCAGGAACTCCTCAAGGGGATCGCGGTCATTTGAATTATCGTTGGTGGGGTTCTCAGCCATGTCACATACCTTTCAGTATTGAGGGCGGGCACAGTCTGCCCCTACCCGTCTAGTAAAGGGTACCTGGTAAACCTGTGAGTTTGCCGTGATTTCGCGGTATTCGCTCTAGGCACAGCCCATCTTATGACCTTGGCGGCGTACAATGCTGACGCCGCGGTGTACCCCGGCTCATCATGTGGTGTTCCCAACAAAAATATCGGGTACTCTAAGAAGCATGGCTAAGCGTGCATTTTTCTTGAGAAAATCCCATCAGCAGAGCGATGAATCTCTTCCACTATTAGAACGACGTCCCCTGAATCTGCGCTTTCTAACTGCTTCCGCAACCTGTTTGCTGATGCTCGGTGCTTTTGTGCTGCCCAGCTCATATAGCAAAGAAGGGCCCGGACCTCTCTTCGATATTCTCGGGCAGTACCAGGATCAAGATATTATCCAGATCAACGGCACGCAAACTTATCCCACCACTGGGAAGTTGAATATGACCACGGTATCTGTCTCCGGCGGACCCTACACCATTCTCCCCGGAGCGGATGCGTTCTACAGTTGGCTGGCTGCGGACGGCAACCGTTACCTTGTGGTTCCCTCCGAAATTACTTATCCGCACGTTACCCACCAGCAAGCTAACCAGGTCAGCAGCGCACAAATGGCGGATTCTCAAACCCAGGCGAAAGTTGCTGCGGCGCGTTACCTTAAACTGCCGGTGACCGAGAAGATCAGCGTTCTCCAAACCGCCTCCGGCTCACCCGCTGAGGGGCAGGTGCAGGGTGGGGACCGCATCCTCAAAGTGGGGGATAAACAGATCAATACTCTCAAAGATGTCACCGAAACTGTGCAAGCTTCAGAAGGACGTCCCGTCACCTTCGAAATCAGCCGGAATGGCGAGAACAAGAACGTTACTCTCACGCCGCGGCGTGACGATAAATCGGGGCGCTGGCTTGTTGGAATTGTGCTTAAACAGGACTTTGATCTTCCCTTTGAGGCAACCTACAACCTTGACGGTGTTGGCGGCCCCAGCGCGGGTCTCATGCTCACTCTCGGTACCATCGATAAGCTCACCGAGCAAAGCCTGCTTGCCCCCGAAGGCGCAGGAAACGAAGATTCAGCCCGAAGCTATGTAGCCGGTACCGGAACCATAGATGCCAGCGGTAAAGTCGGTGCCATCGGCGGCATTAAATATAAGATTATCGCTTCCGGACGCCACGGTGCCCACTACTTTTTGGCACCGCGCGAAAACTGTGACGATCTTCAAGAAATCCGCAGAACCGACCCCAATGTTTTCAAATACTATCGTGGGGAAACACCAGCAGGTGATATGCAGGTAATCCCGGTCGATAACGTTGATGAAGCTGTGGATACCCTCACCAAGATTAAGAACGGAGCCGCCCCCGATCAGTTCCCCACCTGCGGGTAAAAGGTTTTCGGCAATCTAGGCGTGCACGTCGGGTTATGGGCAAACATACGGTAAATCTCCGCGTGTTTGCCTACGCTCCTGTCTGTGTCAGAGCGCCACATTTGAGATAATGTTTATTAACTATGTTCCAGCCACCAACGAAGTGAGGAATCCGTGACGGCATCTGATAACGAACATCAACCTCCTCAGCCTCCCCGTCGCGCGGGAGCAGACCAGAAAAAGAAAAAGCGGCGCTATCCGGGTCCTTTGGGTATTACCATCGCGGTGGTCATAGTCTTGATTATGGCGTTTGTGTATGCCACACAGGTGTATACGGATTGGCTATGGTTCAATCAGCTTGGTTTTGGCAGCGTCTTCACCACCGAAATCTTGCTTCAGAGCTCTATCTTTGTTGTAACCGCACTCGTCGTAGCGGTACCGTTCTGGGCTTCGATGTCTTACGCCATCAAACATGCTGACCACGATGATTCTCAGGCGAAGAAAGACGCCAAAAACGCGGATAAATCTGAGGAACAGGCTCATCACGAGACTTCTAAAGCCGGTCCGCATGAGCGCCATACGACCGAGCATGAGCATATGGATGCTGAAGACCTTCTGCGTGACATGTTTGGCGGGCGTGATTTCACCGATAGTATGGCGCGGTACCGTCGGGGTATGGAACGCATCCGCAAGATTCTCTTGGTGATTCTACCAGTTGCTTTAGGGTTCTTTATTGGGAGTGCCGGAATTAGCCAGTGGCAAACCGTGGCGCTTTTCTTGAACCGCCAGGACTTTGGCGTTCAAGACCCCGAATTTGGGTTGGATGTTGGATTCTTCGTTTTCACTCTTCCGTTCCTCAATCTGGTGGTTAATCTTTTGACCGCTGTTATCGTGCTCTGCGCTATTGGCGGTGCTATTATGCACTACTTCTACGGTGGTATTAAGGTTCGCCCAGGCGGTGTAGGAACTTCCGCCGCGTTCCGCCGTCATGCTGCGGTTTTGGCATGCGCCTTCCTTCTGGTGCGCGGTGCTGCGTTCTGGCTGGAACGGTACACCGCAGTTCAGCAGCAGTCGGGGCGCTGGGCCGGTGCTATGTACACCGATACGAACGCTATTATTCCCGTACGTTCTATTTTGGCGATTTCCGCAGTTCTGGTGGCTGTGTTGTTCTTGGCTACGGCTTCCGCGCATCGTTGGCGTTTGCCTCTAGTGGGAACCGCGATGCTGGTGGTTGTAGCTCTCGTCGCTGGCGGGCTGTACCCCTGGATCGTACAGCGTTTCCAGGTTGTGCCGAATGAACAGGCTGCACAGTCGCAGTTTATCCAACGCAATATCGACGCAACACGGTACGCCTACGGTCTCGATAAGGTAGAGACTACTCCCTATGACGCCACGATCGATACTCGTCAAGGCGCTTTGGGGAACTCTAGTGAGACTATTGCGAACATCCGTCTTTTGGACCCGAACGTGGTAAGCTCAGCATTCGCGCAGATGCAGCAGTTCCGTCCATACTATCGGTTCGACTCGAATCTCTCGGTGGACCGCTATTCCGTAGACAATAAGACTCAGGACACGGTGATTGCCGCCCGTGAGCTGAATCCTTCCCAGACTTCGGATGATTCCTGGTATAACCGCCACGTGGTTTACACTCACGGGTACGGCGTGATTGCAGCTTACGGTAACCAGGTTGACGGTGCGGGTAACCCCAAGTTCATGCAGTCCGGTATCAAGGCGAATGGCGTTATTTCTGAAAACTATGAGCCTCGTATTTACTTCGGTATGAGCTCTCCGCAGTATTCCATTGTGGGCGGCAGCGGTGATCAGCTGGAGCTCGACCGTCCGCAGTCCGCCGATGAAACGAATTCTTCGGATGCAAAATACACATTCAACGGCAACGGTGGTCCCCGGTTGGATTCCACGCTGAACCGTCTCTCTTACGCGATTAAGTTCCAGTCATCCGATATTTTGCTTTCGGATGCGGTTCGTGATGGTTCGCAGATCCTGTACGAACGTAACCCGGTAGACCGCGTTCAGAAGGCTGCGCCGTATTTGAAGGTGGATTCCAAAGCGTACCCCGCTATTATCAATAATCGGGTCCAGTGGATTGTGGATGCTTATACGACCACAAACCAGTTCCCATATGCGCAGGGTGTAAGCCAGGAGAATAATCAGAATCCGCGCACGAATTCGATGAACTACATTCGCAACTCGGTGAAAGCCACCGTGGATGCCTACGACGGTTCGGTCACCCTTTATGCATGGGATGAAAATGATCCTATTTTGAAGGCATGGCAGGGCGTATTCCCCGGAACCGTGAAGAGCTATAAAGAGATGAGCGCCGAGCTTCTTAACCATGTGCGCTACCCCTCGGATATGTTTACTATTCAGCGCTCGATGCTGAATAAGTATCATGTGACGAACTCGAACAGCCTCTACGCGGGCGATGACGTCTGGTCGATTCCAAACGACCCTACGAATGATAGCGGTCGCCAGATTCCGCCTTATTACCTCTCGCTCCAGATGCCTGGGGATAGGAAGGCTCATTTCTCGCTGACGTCGACCTTTATTCCTCAGCAGAGTGATTCAAACTCGCGTAACGTGATGTACGGATTCCTCGCTGCAAATGGTGACGCCGGTACCGGCAAGGACGGCGAACGCAGCGCGGATTACGGTAAGCTGCGACTGCTCGAACTGCCGCGTTCATCGGTGGTTCCGGGACCTGGCCAGGCGCAGAATATCTTCAACTCTGATGCTGAGGTCTCGAACCAGCTGAACCTCCTGCGGCGCGGGTCCTCCGAGGTCATTAACGGCAATATGCTTACTCTGCCGGTGGCGGGCGGCATCCTGTATGTTCAACCGGTCTACGTGCAGTCTAGCGGCGACGCACGGTACCCGCGTTTGCAGCGAGTGTTGGTCAGCTTCGGTGACAAGGTCGGGTTTGCCCCCACACTGGAGGAAGCACTCAACCAGGTCTTCAACGGTTCTTCCGGTGCCAAGATGGATGCTCAGTCGGGACCCTCGGGAGCTGGCACTGAAGGCAACGGTGAGAAGACGTCTGGATCTTCGTCCAACTCTTCTGGAGCCTCTGGCTCAGACCAGTCCGCTAGCCTGAAACAGCATTTGGCGGATGCATCCAAGGCTATGCAGGATTCGGATGCCGCTCTCAAGAAGGGCGATTGGGCAGCATATGGTGAGGCCCAGAAGCGTCTGAACGATTCTTTGCAGAAGGCTATTGAAGCCGAAAATAAACAACAGCAGGATCAGAAACAGGGCGGGGATCAGCAGGGAAGTGAGCAGCAGCCGAGCGGTTCATCCTCAGCATCGCAGAGTCCTTCTGGGGAAGCTACCTCTAAATAAGATGTAGTAGTGCTTGCGGTCTGACGGTTATAGCGGGGTGCCATCACATTCGGGTGGCGCCCCGCTTCGTCATCTTAAATTATTGATTCGGGCTGTCTATGAGAGCAATAAGGGGTGTTCAGACATCCAGTTTTGGGATTTTCTGTGGTGTTTATCTCAGCAGACAGCTTCAAGTTGAGATGTTGCAGAGCGGTATGTATAGTTGTATGAGTCGCCGCGGGGTGGAGCAGTTCGGTAGCTCGCCGGGCTCATAACCCGGAGGTCGCAGGTTCAAATCCTGCCCCCGCAACGGAATACTCCCGAAGTCATAATTATGATTTCGGGAGTTTTTATTTTTGTATTGCTGATTCAATGTGCTGTGCCTAGTTATATCTGTAGCTGCCAGAAGAAACGTGCAAACTAAACAGAATAGGATAATCCTATATCTGGGTTTGTCTAAAACGTAGGCGGATACTGTTTAAAGGTAAAGCTTATGCTCTGTTTCCTTTGATGTATAAGATAAATATATCGGGACTATTTATTAATAAATGGTTATATATGTCGCGGGTGAATCGCTAAATATTTTGAATCATCGTAGAGTAGCTACTAAGCGATAAATTCTCGCCACTCTCACTCAGGGCTTACTCTGGGGTTCCGCCGCTGGAAACCTGAAATACATAAGCCAGTAGGAGTGTGTGGGGGCGAATCGTGTTTCCGTATTTTATTCACCCAGCCACAATTTTTTTTGAGGATGTGTTCACCGATGAATACTCGTACCCTTACTTTGTCTCGTCGTGCCCTTATGAGCGCTTTGGGTGTTTCTGGGTTTGCTGTGCTGTTGTCTGCCTGTGG
>NZ_KV802317.1:701165-826940 GCF_001810635.1 Rothia sp. HMSC067H10 | reverse complement strand
CTGGGTTTGCTGTGCTGTTGTCTGCCTGTGGGGAGGACTCGAAGCCTGCTGGAGCGTCTGTTGAGAGTTCGAGTTCTTCTAGTGCGGAAGGTGCTGGTGCTTCCAGTTCTGCTTCTGTTTCTTCAAGCGAGAGCCCTTCGCCGTCGTCGAGTGCGCCACAGCATTATTCGGGGAACTCGAAAGCACCAGATGGAGAATTTCGTGCCGCTGATGTGTATGGTCCTGCGCAGAATGTTCCGAAGCCCAAGACGGAGGAGGGGTATACGAATGCTTCCTTAGAGGGGATGCGTAAGACGGTGCAAGCGTGGACGGAATGGCGTAACTATGGGCTTCAGACCGGGGACTTCAAAGATGCCATGAAGTTTGTAGATAAACAGTACACTGATGAGCTAGAGCTCTATCAAAATACTTCGAGGTTCTATAAAGATGGAGGGTGGATTGTAGGTGGTGATCTTCATCAGTATGAGTTTCATGGCGAACCTATTAACCAGGGCAATGGAAAATACGAATGGAAATATCTTCTGCTCTGGCCTTATCGGATCTATATAGCGGCTGATGGAAGAGTCAACAAGGTATATAACGATGACTATGAGAATAACTGGTACATGATGACCCTTCACCATGATGGGAATCGCTGGTTTATCGATGGCACTCGTTTTCTAAATGTGCAGGGAAATAAGTAATTATGAGAATGAAGAAGTACTTTTCTGGTGGACTTTCTGCCTGCCTGATACTTTCGCCGCTATATTATGTTCCCAGTGCTCTTTCTATATCATGCGTGAATACCTCTGACAGTTTTCAATGTATGCAGCAAACAGAGACTCAGCTGCGTCAATCTGAGAGGAAAGATCCCGATAACTCTCAAAATCAAAGCTCTCCCAATATAGAGAGCTCACCAGAAACACTGGACGAAATACGGGCACGGCAAGAGGCTTATAGGAGGTGGTATGTGGAGCATCATCATGGTGAGTTTGGGTTTACCCAGGATAAGAATGGTACTGATAAGTCGTTCGGGTTTGATGTCGCTAATGACGGCTCGTACTGCCTCAGTCGTGATGGTCAGGCTGGCACGTTTGAAAAAGCCCCAAAGACCGGGCGTGCTATCCCGGACATGATCAATGAGCTCTATGGAAACAAATGCACCCTGAACGACCCGGAAGCAGCACAGCAAGCCCAAAGCGAGTACGAGCGGATTATCACCGAGATGCGCACCCATTTGCTGGAGTTGATCCCGGCGCACCCACACCTGACTTTGGATAGTGCGCATCCACCACATACGAGTAAGGGTGAGGAAACGAATTTCTACACCACTCTAGAAGGAAGTTCTAATATTTTTGAAGGGGACTTGCCGATTGGGCATACCAGGATTCGGGCGGTGCCGGTGGCGTATCGGTATGAGTATGGAGACGGGCACGACCTAAAAACACATAGTGCTGGTAGCCCGGTGTCTTCACAGTATTCTGGTCAATCCTCGCTTGAGACGTCGACGAGTTATGTGTATCCGATGGTGGGGAATTTTCATGCCTACGTTACGGTGAGGTATGCGGGTCAGTACAGTATTGATGGTGGTTCGTGGCAGTTTTTCGGGACCGAGATCATCCGTATTAGTGAGCCGGTGCTGGTGCGGGTGTGGGAGTCTGAGGTGCACTCGGTGGGCAAGACCTGTACTGAGGACCCGGGAGCACTGGGGTGTCCGGGGCATGCGAAGGAGCCTGATGTGGGGAATCCGAATCCGCAGTTGCGTAAGGTGGATGTGTATACGGGTCAGCGGTGGCATTTGGATGATGTGGGGGTGGGGGATAGTGAGGGTCGGTTGCACCCGACCTGGCCCAACATGTAAAACTCAGGGGTTCACGAAAGAATAAATATTTTTCCGTGAGCTTCTGGGCGAACCCTTCAGGGCGTCCCAGAGGTAGATTCTCTATAACCATGTGACTATTATCGCAATGGTATAAGAATAGAAGCAGGACATCTTTACTTTAAAAATCTATTGAGAATTAGAAAAAGCTACAAACCGCGATATGGTGCGATTCTGCTGTGGCGGTAGGTGCACATTGTCTCTCATGTATGTTCTTGCCAAACGTCAATTCTTAAGAACCTCTTGATCGGCATACCATACCGAAAATTTAACCTATGTTTTTATTTAATATTATTTAACTGGTAATTTAACTCTATTGAATGCTTTACTCCGCTATTGCAGACTTCGTAAAGCTCCCAAATCTGAGGGCACTAATCTCAAGTCCCAGCAGATTATCACTGCTCCGTAGGCGAAATTAGCCCTACCGGAGTCTATCACTCACAACACAAACATAGCGGCTGAATTCAGCGCACATTATTCAGCACATAGCGACAAGAAAATCGAGAACCGAGGACTTACTATGACCCGCATCAGAAAGATGCGTGCCGGAACCCTGGCCGCACTTACCGTACCCGCTATTGTGGGCGCTACCCTTACTGCACCCGCCCATGCAACCGTCGCATCCGGCACATACCGCAGCTACACCGCGCCGAACGGCCTTAACTCTCAGTACCACGTGTATGCAAACGGTATTGACTGGTCAAAACCCGTGGGCGTAGTCTTCTACATTGACGGCGACTATTGGCGTAACGACCAGTCTAAGATTCACAGCCCCGAGCAGGGCATGCTCCCCGCTATGGGCCGTATCGCAAATGCCCGCAACATGGTTTTTGTACCCGTCGTGTCTCCAGATAAAAATGCATCCGGCAACGGCATTACCTGGTGGGAAAACCTTGACGCCAACGGCGACTATTTCCGCTCCTTTGCGCAGCAATTTATTTCGAGTAACGGCATCGACCCCTCACAGGTGTGGACGATGGGTTATTCCGGAGGCGCCGAGTTCATCACCTATGAACTGAATGCGGATCGTCAGGGCACATGGCGCTCTGGCGGCGGTTCTATCCTCGTTGCGGGCGGCGGTTATGAGCGCATGCAGACCGAGGCGCCGCAGAACATTAAGAACCAGCCTATGTACTGGTGGGTCGGCGCCGCCGATACTTCTGGTACAACGAACCCTCCAACGTGGAGCGCCCGAAGTGCTGTTGAACAGGGCTACACTGCGTACCGCAACAGCGGCTTTACCAATACCCAGATGAAACTGATCCCAGGTTTTAGCCACCAAGATTATGACCTGCCGCTGATCATGGCACAATCCCTAGATGCAGGCGGTCACCGTTTTGGTGCGGGGTACAGCGACCTTCCGACCACGAATCCGTTCTACACAGAGATTAGTTGGAACTCGGATCGCCGTATTATGACCGGTTTTGCCGATCGCACTTTCCGTCCGTACAGCGCTGTGAATCGCGCCCAGGTGGCAACATATCTCTACCGTCTTGCGGGTAGCCCTGCCGTGGACCTTCCCGCGACTTCTCCTTTCCCAGATGTTACGCCGAACCACCCGGCATATAAGGAAATCGTGTGGCTTAAACAGCAGGGAATTACGACCGGATGGTCTGACGGTACCTTCCGTCCACATGATGCTATCAGCCGTGAGGCACTGGCGGCGTTTTTCTACCGTTTCAACGGTTCTCCCGCGTATGCACCGGGTGCACAGCAGTTTGCTGATGTAAACCCCTCTACTATGTTCTATAAGGAAATCTCATGGATGGCAGATCAGGGTATTACTACTGGTTGGCCTGACAGCACTTTTCGACCTGGCGAAGCTACCTCACGTGAAGCTATGGCGGCGTTCCTGTACCGTGTCTCTAAGCTCTAGAGTCAGGTTTTCAGCATAGAACATAAAACGCAGATGCTCCCCAACCTAAGGCTGGGGAGCATCTGCGTAATCTAACAGCCGATCAGGCTAAGACTATGCGTTCTTGTTCTTGAGAGCCGCAAGACGCGCGTCAAGTTCAGACTGACGACCAAGCTCTTCAAGGTCATTGAACTGAGCGTCCAGGGAGGAAGCTGCAAGTTCCTGCTGACCCTGCACGCGAGCCTCTTCGCGGCGAACCTTCTCTTCAAAGCGCGAGACCTCGCTCGTGGGATCCATAACATCGAATGCCTTGAGCGCATCATTTACCTGAGACTGAGCGGCAGCGGTCTTCTGGCGGGCGTTAAGCTCATCGCGTTTGGACTTAAGCTCATCCAGCTTTGCACGCATCTTGGTGAGACCGTCTTTGAGCTGCTCCACCACCTGGGTCTGCGATGCGATCTGCGGTTCTGCGGCCTTTGCCTCACGTTCAGCCTGCATCTGCTTGCCCAGAGCAATCTTTGCGAGATTATCGAACTTATCCGCGTTAGCGGTGTCGCCTGCAGCACGGAACTCATCGGCTTTATTGGAGGCAGCCAGAGCCTTAGAACCCCACTCATCGGCGTCGCGCAGGTCTTCGGCATGATCCTGCTCCAGAAGACGCAGGTTACCAATAGTCTGAGCCACAGCTGCTTCTGCTTCTACAATGTTATTTGTATAGTCACGAACCATCTGATCTAACATTTTCTGCGGGTCTTCTGCCGCATCAATGAGGGCGTTAATATTAGCCTTTGCTAGCTGTGCGATACGACCGAAAATGGACTGTTTTACCATGTTATATCCTTTTCTTTCACGCGGCACCGGGAAGGAGCTTATTCGCCCGTACAGTGCCGCAACTTTTCTTATTATCGTGGGTCAGCCTGAAAAATTACTGGGAAAATATCGCCTATAAGGTGACGAGTACAAGAACATGAGGTTAACGAGAACCCTAACACGTTTCTGACACACCTATGTTCTTGTAGGTTAGAAGCTGCCGCCGTCTCCACCGCCGAAGTCGCCGCCACCGCCTCCGAAGTCCCAGCCTCCACCGGAGTCACCGCCGCCCCAGTGATGACCGGTGGATGCTGAAGCAGAGTGTGAGCCCATCGCGCTAAAAATAGCACCTAAGAGCATGCCTTGCGCTAGGGAATCGCCGCCGTAGCTTTGACCATAACGGTTATCATCCCAGTAGTTGTTGACGTCTTGATTTGCGGAGTTCTGCGCATCGCTCGCCAAAGAAATAGCTTCATATGCCCTGTTGAGCGAATTTACCGGGTCGGACTCCCGCAAACGGTGTGCATCGCTCAGGGCAGTTTGCGCCTCCGATAGGTAGGTACGAGCCTGTGATCCGACACCGCGTCGACGGTTGTTAATGAAGTCCGATGCACTGCGTACCTGAGCCTCTGCAGAACGTAAGGTACGAGACAGACTTTCTTTAGCCGCCTGCTCACGCTCACGGTCGGCGCGAAGCGATGACATGGAACGATTCAGCTCGCTTGTGAGCTGATGCAGTTGTTCCGTGAGGGCAATAGGATCATTCGGACGTTCTTGTGCCTGTTGTGAAACCTGCCCAAGAATAGCCTCCATACCGGCTGCCGTCGCGGCGAGTTCGGCACGGTTCTGAGACTCCGCGAGGCTCTTAGCCTCAGCCACGTCACGTTGAATACTCAAAATGTCGGTGCTAAGGCTGGACTGCGCAGATTCCAAAGCTGAGGCGTGATTGCTGACTGCTTCTGCCAGCGAGGTAATCTGAGCCGCAGATTCTTCGGCGTTGCGCAGGTGTACAACAGCTTCGGACCGGGAAACATCCACCAAACGAGATGCCTCCTGAAGTTCCTGAACCACCAGGCTTTGGTGTGATTCCAACAGAGCTGCAGATTTATTGATCGGTTCTAACGCACTCGGCAAGTACTGGTCCTTGAGTCGCGCGTATGTATGCTGCGCGGTTTCGACTATCTGCTGAAGTTCCGGTATACGCCCCTGGAGCTTAGCAATAGCCTGTGGAGCTTCGTGTTCCAGATTGCGCATTTCAGAGAGCTTCTGTGCTTGATCACGGGAAATATCCGAAATCTTCTGAGAATTATCGATAATTTCACTCAACCAAGCGCGCTGTTCCGCAACAGTATCCGGAACATCATCGTTGAGAAGTTTCTGGCGGTGGAATGATGCCTGCATGAGCTCTTGGGCGCGCGTTAGTTCCTCTTCAAAAGGCTTGACGTGTTCATTACCGTATTGGGCGCGGGCAAATTCAAGTTCCTGCTTCGACTGCACCACAGAGTTATCTGCCTGAACAAGTGCGGCACCGGCACTGGTGCGCAGCTCCTCCAACGAAACTTCAGGTACTTTAGATGTTGAGTATGCAGGCGTACTTCCCGGCTCGTTTTTGGAGCGACGGCGTTTCATAATGTAGTACCCAGCGCCCGCTACACCCGCTACGCCTATGGCGCCGCCGCCTATAGCGACAGCGGGGCTAATGCCCCCTTTTTGGGCGTTAATACCGTTGACCGCCTCAAGAGCTGCACCTTTGTAATCCCCGCTTTGCAGTTTTGGCTTGATGTATTTTTGGTACACCTCCGACTGCTGATCAGAACTGAGCGCCTTATTACTTCCAGCAGCGAAGTAAGCACGGCGGCTTTCTGTCGCTATGACAAGAATGGCATCCGCATTACCGTAGCTGTTCTTTTTCGCTGTCTCTTCAGTCCACGCTTTAGCCTCTTCAGGGCTCTCAAACTTATCAATAGTCAGCACATGCAGATCAATATTGTGGTTTTTAGAGAGTTCGCTGATTTTAGAGTTAAGTTCTGAGGTATCGCCCAAGACATTGGTCGTGTCTTGTACTCTACCTGTGATAGTCATGGGAGTTTGGGCTTGCGCGGTACTGATACCGGGTGTCAAGAACGAAGAGCCCGCCGCCGGTAGCGCGACTGAAAGCATAGTGGTGCCAAAAGCTAAAGCACCTACGCTGAGGGCACGTCGGATGCGCCGAGAACCAAACGGACGGTCAGCATTCGTGATATTACTCAAAGGAAGACTCCCATTCTTTCGCATATGCCGCGCGGTGATTATCCACGGCGTGGGAGGAATAAACCCACACGTACTTCCATCTTACCGGTCACCTCCCTGTCATGAGCTGTAGTCATCACAGAGCGTACACATCTGAAGAAATTCCGGACTAATTCTCAGGATACGATCGTCGACTGTTTACTCCAGGAGTACCGCTTTTGTTCACGATGCGGTACTCATTGGATGAATAATATTGGCTAATTCAGATCGTAGCCGCGGTTCTTCATATATTCCGTATCCGTCACCATATGGTGCCCGGGACGATTCGGCATTTGATACTGCTGGGGAACTTGTACCTGCGAAGGATCGCGGAGCGGCAGGTCGTTCTGCCATTTTTGTAATTCTGCCGTTTTTCGACGGTTTTTACGTACGACGCGGATGATGAGGACAGGAATTCCAAGCAGAATAAACAGGATAAAAACCAACACGCCTGCGGCAACAAGAAAATTTTCGAACCAGCCATCGGCTTCGGAAATATCGCTTAGTCCCTGAGGGATATTTCCGTCATTGCTCGCGGAGTAGTCATGGTCCCCGATAAAGATATCAGTGAACATGCGTCCGGCGGTACCGTAAAGACCATGATCCGCGATAACACGCTTGATACTGCTGTTTTGGGAGCTCGAATTGTCTTTAACGTACAGGGCGTGTGCCCATGCATCGCTCATAAAACTCTGGTCATTGCTGATAATAGTGCCTTGGTTCTTAGACGTATCGATAAGCAAAATTACTGTACGTGGGCGAGCATGGTTGAGACTCAGGAATTCTTGACCCCACTCCTTGAGCGGTTTGCCATTGGTCCCAGAGACCAACACCATATAGGCTTCTACCGAGTGAAGGGCATTACTGGTACTCAAACCTTCGGTGAGCTCGTCTTCAAGTCCATCCGATAAGGCATTAAGAGTTCCGTCCCGGTCAATAATAGGGGTTTGCGGATTTAGCGTGACCTCGAAAGGTGCTTGAGCGTGGGCCGCCGTCGGGTAAGCAATGAAACTAGCGCCGATACCGGTCAACGCGCAGATGAAAGACAGCATGAGGGTGACCATAATACGGGTCAGAGATCTTTGAGACGAATGGGGTCTAGATGTGGCACCATAAAAATTTTGGGAGACAGTGTTTCGGCGATGAATAGTCATACCAATAAACATACCCTGTTTTAGAGCGGCTTAAGGGAATTTTTCTGAAGAAATATCACCTTGCGATATGACTCAGCTGCACCACGAGTTGTTAGAGACTCTACGAAGCTTAAGAAAAGGTGACCGTTACCCTACTTAGTAGACGGCACCTCTTAGCTTGTATTACGAGCTTTCGTCGTTGGTGCGTGTAATACTAAGATCTTCGTGATTTTTATAAGCTGGTCGCCGAGCTAAGCTGCTGCTCAAGCGCAGAAGAACAAGACTGAGCACGCGCCAAACGACGATGCACTATACCTGCACAGCAGGCTACCAGGCCGGTACCAAAGCCAAGAATAACGGCCAGCATGGTACTAATAATGAGTGCTGTCAGCATGTCTGTTCCTTTCTTGAAGCGATCTCGTTAAACCTTAGAGCCCGTCTTTAAGCGTAGGCTGTGAAATTGACTCTGGAAGGCTGTACCTCTTGAAATATTTTTGTGGAGTTACCTCGGAATTTGAGGGTTCTCAGCAAACTCCCAGGAAATTCCGGGTGCAACCTCAGAGAAAACGGAGGTATAAAACAAGAACTGCGTTTACAGTAGAAAAAGACGCGTGCCTGTTGGCGCTGTCGCCAATATGGTTATTCAGATATCACCTAAGATTTATTGAGAGCCCCTCAAGGAGAGACCACAATGACCCAATACCCTGGTGGCTGGAACCAAGATTCTGGCGCTAACGGTTATAACGATGCAACCCGTCCAATGCAGCAGTCTGCACCCGGATCCTATGCTCAACAGGACTACCAGAGTACGGGTTATCAACAGCAGGGTTACCAGCAAAATTATCAAACTTCCGGGTATCAACAGAGCTCCCAGAATGGATATCAGAACCAGTACTCCGGGCAGGGGCAGAACCCTCAGCAAGAGCCCAAGAAGAAATATGGAACCGGTGTTGTGCTTACCGCGGCTTTGCTTGCAGCCCTTGTGGGCGGCGGCGTAGGTGCTGGTGTTGGAGGCGGTATTGCCGCATCTACAAGCAGCAATAGTTCATCTGTCACCGGTAGAAATGCTGGAGGCAGTGCAACAAATCCCACAGTCGTAACCGATACAGCTAAGAAGGTGCTTCCTTCGACCGTCACTGTAGGATCAAAGCTGACCGACGGTAACGGCGTTGGTACAGGTGAAGTTCTCGATAACCAGGGACATATTCTCACCAATAATCACGTAGTCTCTACAAACGGTACCCAGCAGTCCTCTAGAGTCGAAGTGCGTTTGCATGACGGAAGTATTCGCGTGGCAAAGATCGTGGGTACCGATGTAACCTCGGATCTTGCGGTCATTAAGATTGACCCCAGTGGGCTAGACCTTAAACCCATTACCTTTGGCGACTCCTCGAAGGTCGTTCCTGGTGAAACCGTGGTGGCGCTTGGCTCGCCACATAATCTGCAGGATACCGTGACTGCGGGTGTTATCTCTAACACCGACCGTGCTGCAGAAGCAGAAAAAGACGGCGTATATATTCCCATGATTCAGACCGATGCGCCGGTGAACCATGGTAACTCGGGCGGTCCTTTGGTGAACTCTAGCGGGGCGCTCGTGGGCATCAACTCTCAGATCGAGTCTGAAGGCGGCGGCAATGAGGGCATCGCGTACGCCATTCCCTCGAACTACGCTAAGCGTATTTCTGACGAAATTATTAGCAAAGGCAAAGCAACCCATGGGTACCTAGGCGCGAATATTGAAAGCGCCCCTGGGCAGACCAACGAGGGAGAATCTCGGTTCTTCCCGGATGGTGTGCGGGTCACCAATATCTCTAGCGGAAGCCCTGCAGAAAAGGCTGGTCTGCAGAAGGGAGATGTTATCGTCGAGGCGGATGGCCACCGCATCGAACAGAGTAAGACCCTCAACGGCGTGGTGCGTGCACAAGCAGCAGGTGCCACAGTGGATATGAAGATTAAACGGGGGTCAGAGACAAAGAACATCAAGGTGACGCTCGGCGACGCCGATAATCAGCATTAACAGAGCTATAAAACTGCCCGAGGCGGCGTTTCACATGAAGAAACGCCGCCTCTCCTTTGCCTGCTGTGTTCAGGAATATACCGCTCTCATATCCGGGTTTTCCTGACTGAAGATTTCACGGCAAGGTAGAATATAGCCAAACCTAACTAAACCCCACAAACGCGCCGCACACACATGAGGCGCAGGAGGATGAGCGTGAGCGAAAACGCATATCGCATCGCCGTACTTACCAAGTACGTGCCAGACACCCAATTTGAACAAAAACTTGACGATACTTTGCGGGTAGACCGCAGCGAATCAGTGATGAGTGAGCTTGACGAATACGCTGTAGAAGCCGCCATGCAGATCGTCGAAGCGGAAGATACCGATGCAGCGAATTCTGCAGTTATCGCTTTTACGTTAGGCGCAGCGGATGCCTCTAAGGGGCTGCGCCGTGCGCTGCAGCTGGGTGCACACGCAGGCGTACACATTCTCGACGATGCTTTCGCAGGGGCTGATGCTCTGGCGACCTCACGCATCATAGCCGCTGCACTCTCCACCTATGAGCAGGAACACGGCACCTTCGACCTGATTCTGACGGGTATGGCATCAACCGAAGGTGAGACTTCGTTGGTGCCCGTTCAGGTGAGCGAACTTTTGGGGCGCACCGGAATCTCTCAGGTGGCATCGCTGACCGTTGCGGGCCGAACTGTTAGGGCACGCCGGGATCTGGATACTCGCTCGCAGCATTGTGAAACTGAATTGCCAGCTTTAATTTCGGTGACCGACCAGGTGAACACTCCGCGATACCCCAACTTTAAGGCGCTTATGGCAGCAAAAAAGAAGCCTATTACGACCGTGAACGCAGCGGATATTGCGGATGAGCTTGCTAAGTTCGGCGGCAGCGCATCGACCGTTACCGTGACCGAAGCGCAGGCGCGGGAAGAACGCACCGCAGGTGAAACCATCGTGGATGAAGGCGACGGCGGCATACAGCTGGTCGAATTCTTGGCATCCCGAAACCTCATTTAACCAGTACAGGAGATAACGATGACGACTGCATACCGTGTGCTGGTTATAGGCAGCACAACGAATTTTGCGACCGAACCCAGCGGTGTGGACCGAGAACTTTTAGCGTTGGCACGACTGCGCGCCGGTATTGGACAGGGCGGAACACAGTTGGGAGTATTGACATTCGCCCAAGGCTCCGCCGATATTGCGCAGGTTTACGCTAAACAGGGCGCGGCACGTGTCTTTGCCCCAGCGCAATCCATGACAGATACTTTGTCTGCTGCCCGCGTGGAACTCGCCGTACAGGCTATTACTGAGTTTGGTCCTGATGTGGTTCTTGCCCCGCATGATATTGACTCGATTGAGCTTCTGGGGCGCGTGGCCGTGCGCCTCGGGAATTCCGAGGCGGGATCTCGTTCCGTAGGCGTTGTGACGGGCGCTCATGACGTGGATGATGCGCTCAATATTCGTAAGAATGTTTTGGCGGGCGAGTACGACAGCACCGTGCGGGTTGAAGGTCTGCCGTTGGTAACCCTACGCCCCAACTCGGTAGATACGGCGGCGGCACCCACTGCGGTGGGGGAGGGTGTACTCACCACCTATACTCTGCCCGGGTACGATATGGTGCGTATCACCGAAATAACCGAGAAGCCTACATCTGCTCGCCCCAACCTTGAAGAAGCAGCTACCGTTGTGGCGGCTGGCCGCGGTATCGGCGGCAAGTTAGCCCCCATTGAGGATCTGGCGGATGCGCTCGGCGCCGCGATCGGTTCGACCCGCGCCGTCACAGACGCAGGCTGGCTGGATCACTCTACTCAGATTGGGCAAACCGGCAAGAGCGTTTCTCCCGAACTATACGTTTCCGTGGGTATTTCGGGGGCTCTTCAGCAGAAGGTCGGCATGGATACTTCAAAGACTATTGTCGCCATCAACAGGGATGCGGATGCGCCCATATTCGAGATTGCCGACTTTGGCGTCATTGGGGATCTTTTCACTGTCATCCCGCAGGCTGTTGAAGAAATTAAGAGGCGCCGCAACGCCTAGTTTCTAACAGGTCAGCGTCCTGGAAACCTAGACTAGGTTTTCAGGACGCTTTCACAAGATTAGGCTATGCACCCAAGATTTTACGTACCCGCTCACGCAGATCGGGTATATTCTCGGCCTCAAACCAGGGATTACGCTTGCGCCAGCCAATATTGAGCGGAGAAGGGTGCACCAGAGGCACAAAACCCGGCAGATAATCCTCTGCGTGTGCCACCGTTTCCGTAAGGTTACTGCGAAGCCGCGGAGCAGAAACTCCATCGAGATAGTACTTTTGCGCATAGGCACCTACCAGAATGGTTAATTGTGCATGCGGCATCATGGCGCGCAGCCGCGGATGCCAACGCGGCGCAAAATCCTTACGCGGTGGTAAATCACCGTGCTTACCTTTTCCCGGATAATAAAAATCCATCGGCATCAGGGCAAACAGCTCTGGGTTATAAAACTCGTCATCGCTTACGCTCAACCATGTACGAAGTAACCGACCACTCACATCATTCCATGGAATACGAGTCTCTTGTGCAATACGCCCGGGTGCCTGACCCACCAGAATAATGCGTGATCGAGCGCTCGCCGAATATACGGGCTCCCACCCGCGTGACGTGTACTCGGCGTTCATCGGGTCGGCGGCTATATCCTCAAAAAGTAGGGGAACCTGGCGGTTGGCACACATACAACTAAATCTTTCCTCCCGTGAATCCGTGTTGGCGCCATGCCTCAAAAATTGCGATGGACGCGGAGTTCGCTAGATTAAGAGAGCGGCGCCCAGGAATCATGGGGATTTTTACGCGTTCTGTAATATGCTCATCCTGCTGTACATCGGCTGGTAAGCCCACGGACTCCGGACCAAACATAAGCACATCGCCATCACGATATTCAAGATCCGCATACGAGGTTGCTGCCGTGGTGGTAAAGGCGAAAACACGCGCAGGCATCATGGCTTTCCAAGCATCCTGCAGGGTCTTATGAACCGTTACGACCGCAAGATCGTGATAATCCAGCCCGGCACGGCGCAGATGCGCATCTTCAAAATTGAATCCTAGAGGCTCGACGAGGTGAAGTTCAGCGCCGGTTACTGCGGCCAGACGAATGGCGTTACCCGTATTCCCCGGAATTTCGGGGGTATAGAAAAGAATCTTGAACACGTACCCCAGTGTACCGCGCATGTTTCCACCGAACGTGACTCTTCGCAGGTTTAGCCTGCGGCGCATTTATGACGAATTCCTCCCGAAAGTTCGAGGAACAACGATAGAATAAGGGCAATACGCCAGAGGAGGAAATAGTGAACCGGGTCTACCTAGATCACGCAGCGACTACCGATGTCCTGCCAGCTGCTATAGACGCAATGGTACAGCAGATGCGTGCGGGCGGTAACCCCTCCTCGCTGCACGCTACCGGACGCGATGCCCGTGCCACCGTTGAATATGCACGCGAACGTATTGCCCGAGCCATAGGATGCGATGCCGCCGAGGTTATTTTTACTTCTGGAGGAACAGAGGCAGACAACCTTGCGGTTAAGGGGATGTACTGGAAACGCAGGGAAACAGACCCGGCGCGGCGGCGCATCCTGGTATCAAGTATTGAGCATCATGCGGTGGAAGAAACCTGCGAATGGCTGCAGAAGGCCGAGGGCGCGGTTATCGACTGGATTCCAGTGGATTCGCAAGGGCTGGTAGATCCCGAAAGCGTGCGGGAACTGATCGCCCAGAACCCTGCGGATGTTGCGTTAGTTACCGTTATGTGGGCAAATAATGAAGTTGGCACTGTACAGCCCATTCAAGATATTGCCGCCATAGCCTCTGAATACGGTATTCCCATGCATACGGATGCGGTGCAGGCTTTCGGCGCGGTGCCCGTTAATTTCCGTAACAGTGGGGTTGATACGATGGCGATTTCCGGGCATAAAATTGGCGGTCCCATGGGCATCGGTGCGCTTATCGCCACACGAACAGCGCAGCTCACCCCGGTTTTGCACGGGGGCGGGCAAGAGCGTTCCGTGCGTTCCGGCACTATAGATGCCCCTGCGATCGCGGGATTTGCCGAGGCCGCCGTGCACGTGATTGAGCATCTTGAAGAAGAATCCATCCGTATTGCAGCACTTCGCAATGAGCTAATAGCGGCGGTACAGGCGGTTATTCCACAAGCTCACCTGAGCGGCATCGACCCAACAACCGAGGCCTTTCCTGGTGAAAAAAGGCTGCCTGCAAATGCTCACTTTACTTTTGAAGGCGCAGAAGGAGACACCATCCTCTTTCTGCTCGACATGCAGGGGATTCAAACCTCAACCGGTTCGGCCTGTAACGCGGGAGTAACAAGACCATCCCATGTGCTTCTCGCCATGGGGCTGGACGAAGACACCGCCCGCAGTGCGCAACGATTTACTCTTGGGCATTCCAGCACCGGCGAAGACATTGCTCGGTTGCTCACGGCCCTGCCCGAAGCCTATGCACAGGCGGCAAAAGCGGGTCTTTCCTCACATCTGCCTGACGCTCAACGCTGGTACGGCGGATAATTGCGGCGAACCTGCGCACATGCAATAAGAAGCGTACAATAGAACCTCACATTTATTCTCACCACGAAACCGTACCCAACGTTTATAAGGAAACTCTGTGAAGATTTTGGCTGCTATGAGTGGCGGTGTCGATTCAGCTGTTGCTGCCGCCCGTGCCGTTGAGGAGGGGCATGAGGTGGTTGGCGTGCATTTGGCGCTTTCTCGTATGCCCGGAACGCTCCGCACCGGTTCTCGTGGGTGCTGCACCCTTGAAGATTCTATGGATGCACGCCGCGTATGCGCCCAGTTGGGCATACCCTTCTTCGTGTGGGACTTCTCGGAGCGTTTCAAGGAAGATGTGGTCGATGATTTTATCGCCGAATACGAAGCGGGACGAACCCCCAATCCCTGCATGCGCTGTAACGAGAAAATCAAATTTGCCGCGCTTTTGGAACGTGCCGTCTCCCTGGGGTTTGATGCGGTAGTCACCGGTCATTACGCCCGCGTTATCACCAATGACGACGGTAACCGAGAACTGCATCGAGCCGCCGACTGGGCAAAAGATCAGTCCTATGTGTTGGGCGTCCTTACCCACGAACAGCTCAAACACGCCTGGTTTCCTCTAGCAACCACGCCTTCGAAGGCGGAGGTTCGCGCGGAGGCCGAACGGCGTGGTTTTTCGGTTGCCAAGAAACCGGACTCTTACGATATTTGCTTTATTCCCGAGGGTGATACCCGTGCCTGGCTAGGTGAGCACATTCAAATGCGTCCCGGCATGATTAAAGATACCTCCGGCAATGTGGTGGGGGAACACCCTGGTGCTCAAGGATTTACAGTTGGGCAACGTAAGGGACTAGCCTTAGGAACTCCGGCGCCTGACGGGAAGCCCCGCTTTGTTCTAGAAATCCGACCAAAAACGAATGAAGTTATTGTCGGTTCTCGTGAGTTACTTTCTATCGATGAAATCCGCGGAATTCGGGCCACCTGGGCTGGAATTCCTGTTCCGGAAGCAGAACATTTTCTTGCGCAGGAGCCAAAACTCGGCGTGCGCAGCGAGACCTTTGATGTTACCGCCCAAGTGCGTGCACATGCAGACCCGGTACGCGGTACCGCGCATCTTGAATGGGCAGAAGATACCGATGCCGAAACCCCCGGAAAACTTCGTGTAGAGACCGTGGTGCGTCTGCACGATGGGCTCTTTGGTGTAGCACCCGGGCAAACTATGGTGCTTTATCAGGGCACACGAGTTTTAGGACAGTCCACTATAGCCCGTGCTTACTCACTCGCTCGTGAAGACCTTGATGATCTTCGTGAAAACGCAGCCGTGTAATGCTCGTACCCCTAAGGACCTATAATGACCCAGCAAGAATTTGATCCGCGTGCCACCTCCATGGGAGACGAAGTTTCCGCCGAGGTTTACGAAGAACTCTTCGCGATGCGGCGCTCTATTGATAATTTCGATGCCGCGTTGGTTCATATTCTTGCGGAGCGTTTTCGAGCCACCCAGCGCGTTGGGGTTCTTAAAGCACAGCATAACCTGCCTGCGGGTGATCCAGGAAGAGAAGAAGCCCAGATAGCTCGTCTGAGGGCTATGGCGAAAGAGTCTAGTCTCGATCCCGAATTTGCGGAGAAATTTTTGAACTTCATTATTTCCGAGGTTATTCGACACCACGAAAAAATAGCGCACGAGCATAAGGACGAGCTGGCTCAAAACGATGATTTTCTCGACCGTCAGACGGATTAGATGCTAGCGTAGATTTGATGACCTCGTTCTCTACCAGATTTGCGGACGAAAACACCCGAAAACAGTATGTGCCCGAGCGCCTGCTGCTACCGGGTGATTATCGTGCACCCGAACGTGAGTTCGCTACCGAGCTTGCTGAGCGCGATACTGTTGCGGTACGAGCCAGCGGACTAGGCGAATTCCCCGGCACGCAGATAATAGATGCCCTGCATCGTGTGCGCGGTGAGTTGGGGCATCCGCATCTTCCATTCTTACCGGAGCTTCCAGAGTGTGGCTGGCAGAGCACTACTCTTGCTCGCACCATTGCCACACTCTCTGGAATGGAACTTGAAGGCGCGTCCTATGGATGGCGATTAGTTCACGCTAGAGGCGGCGGTACCCGCGAAAGTGCGCGTGCGCGATCCCGTTATGTCTCAGATATTAACGCACTCGCCGATGTCGTAGGCGGTGAGTCTTCTGGAGCTTCAGCGTCTGAGGACGCTGCGCCCAGTTTCAAAATTCAGCTGTGCGGACCATACACCCTTGCTGCGCGGGTCTATGCGCCTAATGGCGAGCGTGCCATCAGTGATGTGGGGGCGGCACGCGATATACGGGATGCCTTTCTAGAAGGGCTAGGGGAGAGCATCTCTCTTATCCGTCAAGCCCTCAACCAGCCCGAAGCCCGTCTTACGGTACAACTGGACGAGCCGGAACTTGGGCGCCTTATTTCGGGTACTATCCCTACGGTGAGTGGTTTTCGCACTATCCCAGCGGTACCGGTTAGCGAAATCTACGAAAGTTACCGTATCTGCGCCAATACTTTTGCCGAACTTACCATAACGCCTATGCTGAACCTCACCAAGGTTCCTTTGACGTATCCTGATGATCGCACGTCGAACCTCAGCTCTGTGGCAGATGCTTGCGCTATAGCCCGTACGTTTTCAACGGCAGATAATCCTGCCGAACTGCTTTTTGATCCGGACGAGGCAAGCCAGAATCTGATTCAGGCACAGCCTCTTAGCGACCCGCATCGCTGGGAAATAGCGGCGGCCGTACTAGAATCCGGAGCAAGGCTTTGGCTGCCCATCGTAGAATCGGATGCTATACCGCAGCAAGCACAGAGATTGTGGAGACTGTGGAATGATGTTGGACTGCAGAGAGCCGAGATACGTTCGGTTGGGCTAACACATCGTGCAAATATTACACATATAAACCCGCATGAGGCCACACTTCAGATGGCGAGAACCACAGAGTATGCGCGAATAGTCGCAGAAATGGTGGCTGAGGGCTTAGGATAATTACTATAATCACCGAATAATATAGAGGAGAGACGCCATGACCACCACCACCTCGACCGTCCTGGTCGTTGATGATGATGACGCTCTTGCAGAAATGATCGGCATTGTCCTGGCACAGGAAGGATATAACGCAGTTTTTTGCGAAAACGGCTCTCGCGCCTTTGAGACGTTTATGCGGCATTCACCAGATTTGGTATTGCTGGACCTCATGCTTCCGGGGAAGAGCGGTATCGAAGTCTGTGAGCAGATCCGTTCGTCATCTAACGTGCCTATCATCATGCTGACTGCTAAAAGCGATACTGAAGATGTGGTAAAAGGGCTGGAAGCTGGCGCTGACGATTACATCGCGAAGCCCTTCAAACATCTTGAGCTTATGGCTCGTATCCGTGCTCGTTTGCGCCCGCGTGAGAGCCGCCAGTTGGTGGTGCGGGTGGGAGATACCATCATGGATATGGATGGCCGAACCCTCAAGTATAAAGGTGTTGAAGTGCCTATGACACCTTTGGAATTCGACCTTCTTGCAGCTTTGGTTCGCCGTCCGGGGCAGGCCATGAGCCGTCAAGAGCTGTTAGAGACTGTCTGGGGCTATAGCGATGTGAGCGATTCTTTGGTAAACGTTCACGTGCAGCGTCTTCGCGCGAAGTTTACGGATATTGGTGCTGAACAGGTTATCCAAACGGTGCGCGGCGTCGGATATAAAGTACCCCTAGAGAACGTTGGAGGTGCCGCCTAACGTGATATTTCAGTCCGCTATGCGCATCTTCATGTCTGGAAAGTAACTTTGCCTATGCCCACACCTGACGCAACCTCTGGAGCCCCCGATAGTCGGGACTTGGACGCTAAGTCTAAGCCCCGGAAAAAACGAACCCTCAACCCCTTCCGTGCAATTCACCGGTTGTGGGTTCATTCTCTGCAATTTCGGTCCGTGACCAGCGCGGGCATCATGATGCTTATTGCTTTTATTGCGGTAGGAACCTCGCTGTCTAACCAGATTGCAACATCGCTTTTTGAGAATAAAAAGAACCAGGCGTTAGAAGAATCTATTAAGGGATTCGACAATGTTCAAAGCGTTTTTGATGGTTCTTCGGAAGCACGTACCGATAGTGAAATCCGCCGTAACGTCACCCGTGCACTTACCCTTTTGGACGCGAGCGGCGATACCCAGAGGCGTTGGGTTTTGGTGCCTTTAGACCAACAGTCCAAGAAAGGATTTATCCCTGAACAAAGCGGTGACAATGCGTTAGATGCCGCGACGATACCTGAGGATTTTAAATCAACTGTGCGAGATTCTCCAGGTGGAGTATTTTGGGAGAAGAAAGACCTATCAGAACCGGAAAAATCTAATGGTGAACCCTATCCCGCTCTGATTATTGGTACAAGTGTTTCTATACCTCAGAACCCTGATTACGGGTTGTTTGTGGTTTATGATCTTAGCGAATCATCCTCCACCATTACATATATCAACGTTGTGCTTGGTACAGGGTTTACAGTGCTGTTGATTCTGGTGCTTTCAATTGTGTGGTTTGTAACCCGTTTAGCGGTGCGACCGATTACCCTGACTGCGATCACGGCAGAGAAACTTGCTGCCGGTGACCTGAATCGACGCGTTAGTGTTCGCGGTAAACATCAGGCTGCGCGATTAGGAATTTCCTTTAATAAAATGGCGGATAGTCTGCAGGATCAGATTACACAGCTGGAGAGACTATCGACGCTGCAGCAGCGATTCGTCTCGGATGTGTCGCATGAGCTGCGTACACCGTTGTCGACGGTACGGCTGAGCAGCGAACTCCTTTATGACTCGCGTGACACCCTCAATCCTGTGCAGTCGCGCAGTGTGGAGCTTATGCATAACCAGGTGGATCGCTTCCAAGCCTTGCTTTCTGACCTTCTGGAAATTTCGCGCTTTGATGCTGGCAGCGCCGTTTTGAACATCGACGCTGAAGACTTTATGAGTGTTCTTAACGATGTTTTGGTCGAGGTTATCCCGCATCTGGAACGTACCGGAACCAGGCTTATTGTGCATTCTGAGCAGGCGCATATTGATATTGATATCGATAGGGTTCGCATTGAACGTGTTTTGCGTAATCTCCTCTTTAACGCTATTGAGCACGGTGAATCCAAGCCCGTCGATATTTACATCGCTACCAATGCAACAAACTTGGGTGTGGCGGTACGCGATCATGGCATCGGCTTGAGTGAGGAGGAAGCAGCACAGGTCTTCAACCGTTTCTGGCGTGCAGATACCTCACGCAAACGCACTCTAGGGGGTACCGGATTGGGCTTGTCTATTACCGCCGAGGATGTACGTTTGCATGGCGGGCGTATTGAGGCTTGGGGTATGAAAGGAAAAGGTGCTTGCTTCACGATGAACCTGCCACTTGTTCATGGGGGAGAGCTCGGTCCTTCCCCGGTCTTGATTACCGGAGAACCTGAGCCAGAGGCATATGCTCACAGCGCTCTTGCGGGCGATACTCTCTCGACATCATTGCGTAAAACCCGTCATGCAACTCAAGATGATGCATCTGAAGGACAGGTATAATGCGCAGGATATTTCAAAACTCTTCGCACAAACAAATGCTGTCAGAGACCCTGCCCACTCTTTCACGCCGCACGATGCTTCTGGGCGGAGTCGGAAGTATTGCTTTATTGATGCAGGCTTGTTCCGGTCTACCTGCTTCAGAGGGAATTCATCGGCACTCTGATAATCTCAACAGCAGAGAAGAGAGGAGGGCTGCAGCGCGGGCTATCAGTCCACAGGCTGGTGGCACTCCGGAAAGTATTATTGAAGGATTTTTACGCGCCGGGGTCGATAGTTCCGATAATTATGGAATAGCACGAGAGTATCTAACGACCGAGTTCGCACAACGATGGAATCCACTGGAATGGACTCGTGTATATTTTGAAACTGCACGTATTACGCGCGGTGAAAACGATATTTATAAGGTGTCTGTTACGCAAAGCGGTCTTGTAGATGACCGAGGCTTGACCAGTACCTCTTTCTCAACTGATACTCCTAACTCAGAACCGGAAACATTTGAAATGGTGCAGGAAAACGGTGAATGGCGTATCAAGAATTGTCCCTCAGGGCTGTGGCTTGACACCAGTGAATTTTATCGATCTTTCAAAGCTTACCGTCTGTATTATTATGATCCCAGTTATACCTACGCGGTGCCAGATTTACGCTGGTTCGCACATCGCGATGAGATTTTTAAAACGTTGGCCCAGACCCTAATAGCGGGACCAGCAAAGTATCTCAAAGAATCTGTGTTCTCGGCGACCCAGGAGTCCATGAAAATTAACGAGTTCAACTTTAACGCTGAAAAGCATACGATAAAGATTGATTTCGGAGGCGAATCTATAGGTGAACTTCAGTTAGCTCGTTTACGCCAACAGATTGTGCATCTTGTCAGCAATTTTAGGGATGTTGAGACTGTAGTTTTCTGTTATAACGGTCACGAAATTTCATCATCAGATAAGCCAGGAGGATTCCATGAAATATCTTTGGTAACGCAGCCTAATACCAAAGTTGTGGCGCTTAATGAGGACCGTTTAGTAACACAGCGTGATTTTGACGCTGGAGATTCGCAGCGCACGCTAGTGGAAAAAATCAAGGATCCTTCGGCACCAACTATCGGATATGACGGCACTACCTACGCTTATTTAAGTGAGGGGCGTAAAAAGCTTTATACAGTGCGCGATACAAATTCCTCAAAAGTTTGGGAAACACGCGACCTATCTCGCCCCAGCATTGACCATTATGGATGGGTATGGGCTACCGATCATAGCGGAACGGTGCGCGCCTTTAACCCTGCATCCGATAGCGTTGAGGAAAGAGAAAAAGGTCTTAATATCTCTGTGCCCTGGCGAAATGGCCTTGTTTTTAACTCTCTTAAAATTTCGCGGGATGGTACACGTGGTGCATTCATCGCCTCCCGAGATGATACGTCGATGCTGATTATCTCGGGGATTATACGTGATGAGAGCGGTAAACCGCGTAGTTTTACCGAATTAGTGCGGGTTAACGCCTCTGTATCTCCCCATTGTGTAGATTGGGCGGGGGAACAGACCCTTGCCGTCGTCAATACAACCACAGGGGAAGCAGAACTAACCTCTCTCAATAGCGAGGAGACAAAGCTGGACCGGTTGGAGGGACTGCGCTCTATGTCTGCGGCAGGGGACAGCGGTCATATTATTGGGCACGTTGATACGGGAGAGTGCTATCTTCTGGAAGAGCGCGGCTGGAAACCCATAAGTGGTCCGCTGAGTGAGATTACGTACGCAGGGTAAAAGAGCAATGGATAAAACACCTCGAATGAGAGGTAAAAAGGCTCTTTACGCGGCGTGGGAGCTGTTCTTTCCGGCAACATGTGTCGGATGCGGTGTAGGCGGTACGGCACTTTTAGATGCTGCCGGTACTCGCCGGGCTTTGTGCTCTCGGTGCGAGACTTCACTGAGAAAACAAACCTTTGCCGTACATACTCCTGTGCTGCAGCACCCCGTACCGGGAGCGGTTGCAGCAGGTATCTATGAGAAAACACTCGCGCATGTAATCCTCTCCATGAAGAATGCGGGTCGTACTGATGCGGTTCCTGAGCTAGCGCGTGGATTGGGCAGGGCCGTGGCAACGATTATTGACCGTGCGCAGGTTCCCGCAGGAACGCGCATCTTATTGATACCCGTCCCTTCATCACAACGTAGCGTGCAGCGTCGTGGTTACGTACCGGCTGAGTTGCTTGTGCGACAGGTAGAACACGAGCTCAATCGTTCTGTAGCTCTGCACAGACGTAAAGTGCGGGTGAAGACACATCATATCTTGAGTTTAGAAAAAGAAAACATATACCAGCGTTTAATAAGACCGAATACAGCAGGACAGAAAACGCTCGGAGCTAGCGCGCGAGCCCAGCGTATGGAGGGAGCGATGCGGGTGTCACCCAGAGCAAGTGTAGCTGGGGCACTGTGCATTGTATGCGATGATGTGATGACTACCGGTGCCACCGTGTTTGAAGCATCACGAGTCTTGCGCCAGGGTGGCGCGAGAGTTCTGGGAGCAGCCTGTGTAGCCGCTGTGTCGATGCGGAAAAAAGTGGACGAGGAAGCCCTTATGGTACACCCTGACTAAGGCTATTCTGCGTTTTGATACACAGTGTTAGTACTACGAAAATAATTGTCATTTCCGGTGACATGCACCATAAGAATGTAATAAAATAATGACAAGGAGCCTCAAGGACGGGCTCCCGGTATCGAACTCAACCGAGTACGGTGCATAACCCCCACACTTTGGAGGGAAATATCGTGGAAGTCAACATCTACGGACGTAATATCAAGATTTCGGATCGTCTTCGTGAATATGTCGAAGAGAAGGTCGAAAAGTTCGAGCAGCTTGGCGACAACGTGAGCGATATCGACGTCAAAGTTACTAAAGATGGCCATCTTGGTGGCGAGTCAATTCGTGTTGAGATTACCGTTGTTGGACGTGGACCGGTGCTTCGTGCAGAAGCCCAAGGACATGATAAATTTGCGGTCTTTGATGAGACTTATGGAAAGCTCTTGGAACGCCTGCGTCGAGCACGTGATCGTCGTAAGCTACGCAAACATGGTGGTAAGCATCCTGTTTCTGTCGCAGATGCTACAGGATCGCTTCCTACGGTTACCGAGACGATTACGGAAATTTTGCTACCCGATGTTCCTGTTGAAGAAGCAGCCTTCGACAATAGCGAAGTTACCCTCGTCGATGAAGCAGCTTCACCAATTGAGATTCGTCACAAGAGTTTTGTAGGTGAAAAGCTGACTCCGGCAGAAGCCGTGGATCGTATGGAGCTCGTTGGTCATGACTTCTACCTTTATATTGACAAAGAAACAGGAGCACCGGCAGCCGCATATCGCCGTAAAGGATGGAGCTACGGTATTATCATTCTCACCGAAGAGTAGACGACACTCCTCATTATTAATACTCATTTAGATTTAGAACCCGAAATGCTTTCTTTCAAGCGAGTGTTTCGGGTTCTGCTATATTCCTGTGAGGAAAATAATTATTATTTCTACCCGCGCAGAGCGTAAAAATGAGGACTGTGACTGTCAGATGGATACCTCTGCCCTACAATAGTTAGGAAAGCCTCAAGCCGTGGGCGCATTTTGTGTCGCCCTCATGAGGGGACGAAGACAACAAGGAGTAGAAGCTCAGTGGCATCTTTCTTAGAGAACATCCTCCGCACTGGCGATAAAAAAATTCTTCGACAGTTAGAAGCGTATAGCGCGGCGGTCGATTCGCTTGAGGATAGTTTCGCGTCTATGACCGATGCCGAGCTTCGCGGCGAGACCGATAAGTTCCGTGCCCGAATTGAGGACGGCGAATCCCTGGATATTATGCTTCCTGAAGCCTTCGCTGTTGTCCGGGAAGCATCTAAGCGTACCCTTGGAAAACGTCACTACAAGGTTCAGGTTATGGGCGGAGCTGCCCTGCATTTGGGAAATATCGCTGAGATGAAAACCGGTGAGGGTAAAACTCTTGTCGCAACTCTGCCCGCATACCTAAACGCACTCAGTGGCAAAGGCGTGCACGTGGTGACGGTGAATGATTACCTTGCCGAATACCAGGCGAATCTGATGGGTCGTGTCTACCGGTTCCTTGGTATGGAATCTGGCGTGATTCTCTCGTCGATGGACCCGGACCAACGCCGTAAACAGTATGAAGCCGATATTACCTACGGTACGAATAACGAGTTTGGCTTCGATTACCTGCGTGACAATATGGCATGGACCGTTGACGAGCAGGTACAGCGCGGGCATAACTTTGCCATTATTGATGAGGTCGATTCGATCTTGATTGACGAGGCGCGTACCCCTCTTATTATCTCGGGGCCAGCTGCAGGTGAAGCGAACCGTTGGTACGGTGAATTCGCGCGCATCGCAAAAAACGTTCTTAAAGAAGATGAAGATTACGAGGTAGACGAGAAAAAACGCACCGTCGGTATTCTCGAATCTGGCATCGATAAAGTTGAAGACCATTTGGGTATTAAGAACCTGTACGAATCCAGGAATACTCCGCTTATAGGTTTCTTGAATAACTCCATCAAAGCGAAAGAGCTGTTTACCAATAATAAAGACTATGTGGTGATCGACGGTGAAGTCCTGATCGTGGATGAGCACACTGGTCGTATTCTTCCTGGACGCCGCTATAACGATGGTATCCATCAGGCTATTGAGGCTAAAGAAGGCGTCGAAATTAAGCCTGAAAACCAGACGATGGCAACCGTAACCTTGCAGAACTATTTCCGCATGTACGATAAGCTTTCCGGCATGACTGGTACTGCGGAGACTGAAGCTTCTGAATTTATGAGCACCTACGAGCTGGGTGTTGTTGCTATTCCCACGAATAAGGATGTGCAGCGTATTGACAACCCGGATAAGGTGTACCGTAACGAGGTAGCCAAGTTCAAAGCCGTTGTTAAAGACATTAAGAAACGCCATGAAAAGGGACAGCCTATTCTGGTGGGTACGACGAGCGTTGAGAAGTCGGAGTACCTCTCGCGTCAACTTGCAAAAGAAGGCGTGCGCCATGAGGTATTGAACGCCAAGAACAATGAGCGTGAGGCTCACATCGTGGCTCAGGCAGGGCGCAAGGGTGCCGTAACGGTGGCTACCAACATGGCAGGTCGTGGTACCGATATTATGCTTGGTGGTAACCCAGAATTCGAGGCTGTCGCCAAGATGGCTGAATTGGGTCTTGACCCGAACCGCGATTCTGAAGCATATGAGAAACGCTGGCCCGACATTCTGGAACAGTGCGAGGAAGAAGCAGCGACCGAGCACGATGAGGTAACGGAACTTGGTGGTCTTTATGTGCTAGGTACCGAACGCCATGAGTCGCGCCGCATCGATAACCAGCTGCGTGGTCGTTCTGGTCGTCAGGGTGACCCCGGCGAGTCCCGATTCTACCTTTCACTCACTGACGAACTTATGCGTCTGTTTAATACCGGCGCTGCAACCCGCCTCATGGCGATGGCTCCGGAAGATTCTTCTCTAGATTCGAAGTTGGTGACACGCGCTATCGCGACTGCGCAGTCAAACGTTGAGTCACGTAACGCAGAACAGCGTAAGAACGTGCTGAAATACGATGATGTTCTTAACCGCCAGCGTGAAGCCATCTATAAGGACCGTTCTCTGATTCTGCACGGCGACGATCTCAAGGAACAGATCTCTGGTTTTGTGGACGAGGTCTTGACGACCGCCATTGACGAACGTGTTAGCGAAGGGCACGCAGAAGATTGGGACCTTGACGACTTGTGGGAGGCTCTTGAGAGCATCTATCCCGTCAGTATTACCGCCGACGACCTGGCGGAAGATGCCGGGGATCGAACCCAGATTACTCGTGACCAGATAGTCAAAGAGATCCTTGCAGATGCGCATCTTGTCTACGATGAACGCGAAGATTCTGTAGGCGAAGATTCTATGCGTGAGATTGAGCGTCGTGTAATGCTCTCGACTATTGGAGAACGCTGGCCTGAACATCTGTACGAGATGGACTACCTGAAAGAAGGTATCGGACTACGTGCGATGGCACAACGCGACCCCCTAGTGGAATACCAGCGTGAGGGCTACAGCATGTACCAGGCTATGCTTGACGCTATTCGCGAAGAGACCGTTAGTTACCTCTTCAATTTGGATTTGTCGAAGCAGCGAACCAAAGCCTCGGCGGTGCAGCTTCAGTCTCCGAGCCGCCCAAAGTTCTTGCAGTACTCTGCACCCAATGAAGAAGGTGGCACCGATGTTCGCGTAGAGAACGCTGACTAGCAGCTTCATCACTATTTTCATCATGCATGTGGGCACTCCCAAAATCTTGGGGTGCCCACATCTGGTTATGCGGTTTAGATAAAGTGCAGTGCAGTAATATACCACCCGCCGTAGCGAGCCTGCACCCGCATTGCCATAGCCCTGGTTACAAAACCGTCCGTGAGAATAATACATGCCTCATATGTCTCGTCATTAAGTCTTTGAGCACGGCTCCGCGCTACGTGCGGGGTCTTGGTAAAAGCGAGATAACTAGCATGTTGCTCTTGCGAGGAACGGCGCTGTTCCAACGCCGTGAAGCATTCGGGTGATAGCCAGTGTTTGAACTGCTGTGCGGATCGCTTTTTCATAAGAACCTCAAGAACCGCTAAACCTATGCCTGCGCAAAGCGACTCAATGCGTAGGGTTCCAGAATCGGAACGCTTAAGAGGTCGCCCGTGAGATGCACTTTTCCGGGAACGAATGCGTGCCCTAACAGCGGTGTTCTGCGGCAACATATGGTGAGCTTCTCTATTCTGTTGATCTTGAGCGTACATATTGATCGGGGAGAGGACTACTCCATATTGTGATTGGACAAGATTTCCTGGCGCGGTCGATGGTGGTACATCGGGAATATCACCCTGTTGCGCTCTGGCGGCTGCTTCTTTGAGAAAATGGCTCTCGATCTTCTTGGAGAGATCGTGAAGAGAAATATTGATAGCGGTCATGATTTAGCTCCTTTGCATAGTGGTTGGACATATCGGTCGAGAAGAAAAATAGCGTACTTATCGGTCAGGCAATGTGAGAGTTTGACCTGGATACAGAATATTGGGGTTACCCCCCATAACGTCCAGGTTGGCGGAGTGGATTCTCAGGGAGTATTCCAGAATCTCCGGAGGAGAGGCATCGTCGCTCAGCTCGTGAGAGGCAATGGACCAGAGAGAATCACCCACAACAACTTGGTGGCTGGAACGCGTAGCGTGGTTTCGAGATGCTGGTGATACTTCTCTGGAAGGTGCGCCTTCTCGTTGGCCGCCGAAGAACGGGCTCAAACTCTGATGTTCTGCTTGAGGCTGGATTGTCGGGGTAACCGCCGGTTCGGCAGATATGTTTGGCGGAGGCGTACCATAGGGCTGCGCGTAGGGTGAAAGACTTGGACGTTGCTGCTGGACGGGTACTGCCGGGCTCTCAGAAGACTCATGAGGAGAAGCGGAGGCTCCAGTAGCCTGCGGAGATGAGGCAGCAGCCTGGTAGAACGGAGAGTTCTGAGACGGTACCCCTTGAGGGGTTCCTGCAGCTGACTCCTGCGGTGAAGCATCCGCTGCCGTGCTGGGCGTAGAATTTTCCACAGATGCCTCTGGCGACGATGAAGCCGAGTGGGCAGCAGGGGAGGCTGAAAGCTGAGACGGCGCAGATATTGCAGGGTTGCTGATATTCGGATGCGCATCTGCGGCCTGTGCAGGTGCAAATGCCGCGCTAAGACCTAATGCTGCACCGCCTAGAGTAAGAATAGTGTTGCGTATATACCGGGGGAGCAGAAAAGTTCCACGATCCTCACGGTGATGCAGACGTATGGAACCGGCTCTGACTTTCAGAAGGTAGCCAACACCGAGGATAACGCCAAGAGCCCACCAGAGCATGACGGCTGCAGAGAGGACTTCAACGCTTATCATCATAGCGTTTTCCAAACCCGTCAAAGATACAGATATAACGCGAACACTATGCGCTAGCACCCCTGAGAGAACGGATAGCGTGGGAACGCCGATGCTAAGCACTCCATCGAGGACGCTCATCTGAGCTTGTGACTTCATCGTATTCCCCCTTGGCGTTGGTAGTCGTTGATGTTCTTATATGTTATATTTACCCCGCCTACATAGTCGGTGTAAATCTGAAGGGGAGAATCTTAATCATTTAGTAATAATTCTCGAAGAAATGCTGATTTTTCGGGGCTTGTGGAGGTGCAATATGCCTCAAGACTTTAGAATACAGTAGGCTCATAGCATGAGAATGCAACGATTATTCCGAGATTTAGACATACAGTTTGAAGCGGAACAGCTTCGGACTCTTGAGAACCAGGCACAACGACGTGCCCGCATGCAGTATCTGGCGGTGACCATGCGTGAGCGATGTGCGGCTCAACATGGGAGCAGGATAAAAGTCTGTGGCACGGATGGGACGGTTCGTGAAGGGTGTCTTGAAGCGATTGGTCAGGGGTGGATTCAGCTCAGCACAGGACGAGAGAATATCCTTATTCCAGAATCGAGCATCCTGTGGTGGGAATGTGAGAATCAGGCGGCAAAGGTCAAGGTTGATGTGCAGGCTCGTGCCTATAGGTTCAGCACGTCTGATGCTTGCTACGCCTTGATGATGGCGCAAGAGCCAGTGCGGGTATCTTGTGATTCGCCAGTAAACACGATGTTTGAAGGTGTTATCGCACGAGTTGGGGCAGACTTTATCGAAATGACGTTATCTCCATGCGAACCTTATTCCGCATACTCCAATGCGCTGGCATATAAAGAACGGGGTGTGAGGATAATCCCCACATCCCGTATATGCGCTATTGTGACGGTCAATTAGTTGGCTTTGATTTTCGTCATTTTGCCGGAGGCGATGGCTTCTAGTGTTTGTTCGTGGCGTTCGTTAATGTACTCTTCGAAGCGTGTGCGCTCAATACGCCATTGGTTGCGACCACCAATTTGAATTGCTGGTAGTTCGCCGCTACGAACGAGTGCTCGTACCTGGCTCAACGACACCTGCAACTCCTCGGCGACATCGCTGAGTGTCAAAAAACGTGGTGCAGACATGGTAAAAATCCTTCCGCTACAGAGTCTTTGGGTCCCTTTGTGCTCTTGAGGAGCAGCTAATGTGTAGTTTCAGTATAGTCTACTAAATAGGCTTATGCCAGCTTATTTATGCACATAAGCCTGAAAAAAATATCTAGCTGTACATCTCATATTCATAGGTTTGTAGTTTAGATATTATGCACACAAAGAGATGATATTGCGCTCAAAGTTGTAATAATTGCTTTCAAGGTGTGCAGTGTGGTGCTATATAATTTAGACGCTTGTTCCCTGATGAAAGCGCAGAAAACAGCTACAAACCACTAGGGTAGCGATACTTCCGGATGAAAGGTCTATGCAGTGAAGCATAATAAAATCTCCAGAACGAATATGCATCAACCTGAAGAAAGTAGTATGCGTATGCACAAGCCGGGTTTTAAAGACCCGAAGCTTATTGTTGGTCTTATCTTAATTCTGATTTCAATAGCAGGAGTTATTGGAATTATTAGAATTAATAATCAGACTTATACATATTACACTGCGAAGAATGATATTTCTATTGGGCAAAAGATTACTCCAGATATGCTGATTGAAAAACAGGTTAATCTGGGTGATAGTAAAGATCGCTATCTTTCACGTGAGCAACTTGAATCAGGAAAGTATATTGCTGTGCGGCAAATTCCTGCGGGGGAGCTTATTAGCTCGGCATCTGCACACGAGAATATCCAGGAGCGCAGACGGCTTGTTACGGTAACCCTTGATCGTGGAATAGCTTCTACTCTTAAAGCTGGCGAGCGTGTGGATATCTGGGTCATCTCCTCCGGCAAGGAAAAGCAGAAAGTGCCTGAGGGCGAAGGTAAAAACGAGGATAATGAGTCTGAACAAAAACCTCTTGTTCAGAATGCAGAAATATCAACTATTGCGGTTGATGAAGGAGTTTTGGGTGCGAACGGGCATGCCAATGTACAGCTTTGGATAGAATCCGAAAAGCTACCGGATATTCTGCATGCCATGTCATCAGAGACAAAAATTACCCTTGTGCCTATTGAGTATAAATCTGAGGGGAACTAAGTGATCCATAATATCCCTCTGGTACTTTTAGGAGACGACGGTACCATCCTGAACGCTATCGAATCTCAACGGGGGCGTGTTAGCGTTGCTCGAAGCGCTCATACTTTTGCGGATGCTTTAGGCTATGCCCACGCCGGAATAGCGTGTGCTATTCTCAGCGTGGGTCTGCCTCAGGAAGCTACCGTATCTATTCTGCACGAACTGGACGAAGCAGATGTAAAATTTATTGCTTTGGTTCCTGAAGATACTCTGCTTCCGGATCTTGTTATGCCTCTTGCAACAGATACGGAACCGCATCAACTGCCAGCAATAGTGGAAAAATTACTTGATGAGGCATCTGCTGAGCCTGAACAGGAACTCGGCATAACTCCTCAAGAAGCGGAGAACGGGTATGGGTACGACTCGGGATATTCCGGACACTACGGATATGATACGCAGAATCTCTACAACGGGTCAGGAGAATACCTGCATCCCGATACTTCTGGATACGGCTATGCTCTGGTAAATCCTGATAGGAACCAGACCGAGCAAAACAGTATAGATTTTTCTCTGCCTCGTCTTCCGCAGGCTCAGCTTGAAGTGCCGCAGCTTCAGGAAGCTTACAAAGCCTCCGTCCACCTTGAAAATATGCAGCAGCTGACGCTGAATGATTTTAGAGATCAGTCTAGGCAACATCATCCACAGTTTTCTGGGCCTCACATAGATGCTGTAGAAGCTGAAAACCGAGGAACTATTGTTGCCGTGTGGGGTACAGGGGGAGCTCCGGGGCGTAGCACTTTAGCACTCAACCTGGCAAACTGCGCTGCCGCAGAAGGAATGCGTGTATGTTTAGTCGATGCGGATACTTATGACCCTTCTTTAAGCCCTCTGCTGGGTCTTTTAGACGATTATTCTGGTATCGCACAGCTGTGTCATTTTGCCGAACGTGGGCAGCTTGACACCCAGATCAGCGATGAAGCAATTAGTACTCTGCGGGTGGGCAAATATTATCTTGATTTTTTGAGCGGTATCACCCGCCCCGATCGCTGGCCTGAGCTACGGACACGTGCACTCTGCGATAGTTTAAAGTGGCTTGCGCATCGCTACGACGTCATTATTCTTGACACAGCGGCATGTCTTGAATCTGATGCCGAGCTAGGCTTTGCGCAGACTGGTCCTCGCCGTAATGGTGCTACTATAACGGCTCTTGAAATGGCGGATCACATCGTTTTATTGGGAAATGCCGATATTATCGGTATTCCTCGAATGATCCGCGCGTACGACCAGATGCGTGAAGGCGCCTGCACCCTTCGTGATACTGCCAAGGTTCATATCTGGCTCAACAAAGTGCGTGCTGAGGCAACCGGACGAGATGCGGAACGAGAACTGGCGAATACCTGGCAACGTTTTGGACCGCGAAACCCTATTTCGGGGTTTTTGCCGTATGACCGGAAAACTGTGGATCGGGCATGGTTTCGTGGGCAGACTCTTCTGGAATACGCCCCCAGAAGCCCGCTGGTTGTTGGGATTCGTAAACTATACGTATCGTTGGGCCTTAGGAAACTGAGGTGATCCTTTTCTCGGGATACGAAACCGAAAAGTAACAATAGGGTCTATAGCGCATGAATACGGCGTAAAAACTATAAACTCTCCACGTCATATATCCAGAAAACATGGTTGAACCGTAGAATAGGTTAGACGTATTCAACTTCTTGGGAGAGCCCAATGTCTTTTACAGAGAGTAATCTCAACCCTGGTGGTTTCGGCCCTGGTGATACCGAGTGGATTCACCTCATCATCGGGGAGTGGCAGATTATTGCCGATATTGCTCAGAGCGACCTTGTTGTATGGTTCCCCACTGACTATGTGGTGGCTGATGGGAGCGGACCGGATAGCGTTTCTGGGCCGTCGGCGTCCAGCGGGTTTTCAGCAATAGCGCATGTACGCCCGTCTAACGTGCACACTCTGTTTCATCACGATATTGTGGATCACACGATGGACGATAATATCTGCGATGAAGCACGTAAATCTTGGCATACCCAGAAGATTGTTCACCATGTTATGGAAGCCGGGCCCAGTATGCGCCCTGGAGTGAAAGTGACCTTTGTGCCGATAGTGCGTAATAGCCGTACTATTGCGCTTCTGAGTATGCATACGATTCCCACTGTAGTGCGGGCATCGTCTCAAGCTGAAGAAATCTATAACTGGGTTACTGAGAATATGCTGGAGATGATTCACCTTGGTATTTGGCCTGATCCTCTGGCGCAGGAGAATAATACTCGTGGTAATCCACGTGCTATTGATGGAATTATCGTCATTAATCCACAAGGTCAGGTTGTTTTGGCCTCACCCAATGCAAACTCAATGTATGCGCGCTTGGGGCTAGGTGACCATCTTGAGAACCTCAACCTGGCGGATGTTACCCGAGATATGCTTCCTTCTGGGGAGGAAGCTGATGAGACTTTGCAGCTCGTTTTAGCGGGCCGTGCGGATATACGTACTGAACTTACGATTGGCCGCACCCGAGTAACGATGCGTTCTATTCCGCTCGTGCATAGCACTACTTTTCGGATGGAACGTCTTGGTGCACTTATTTTGTGCCGTGATGTCACGGAACTGCGTCGCCGCGAGCTGGAGCTTATGACAAAAGATGCAACAATCCGAGAGATCCACCATCGTGTCAAGAATAATCTTCAAACGGTTTCGGCACTTTTACGGTTGCAGTCGCGGCGCATGACAACACCTGAAGCAAAGCAGGGACTGGAACAAGCTATGCGACGCGTGGCTACAATTGCAACGGTGCATGAAGCCCTGTCACAGGGGTTAACGCAGAGTGTAGATTTTGACGAGCTTATCGAGCGGCAATTCCATATTGCTGCCGAGCTCGCTTCTCCCGGGCAGACTGTAGATACAGAGCTCTTGGGGCACTTTGGGCTACTTCCTAGTCAATTTGCCACTCCGCTCGCCCTTGTTATCAACGAAGTTGTTGCAAATGCTGTAGAGCATGGGCTGAACGGTGAAACTGGGCGTGTGACTCTTGAAGGGCGCCGAAACATCAATGAGCAGGGGGATAATACCCTGACCGTTATTATTACGGACAACGGCAGAGGTATGGGGGATGACCCCATCGAAGAATCTGGTGCGGATGCATACCGGCCTACAGCGGAGCATGAAGGATTAGGAATGCAGATCGTACGTACTCTAGTTGCCAGTGAGCTTAACGGCTCGATCCGTTGGGAAGCGAATGAGCCTTCGGGCACGCGCGTTATTATCAATGCCGTCTTGAGTTAGTACGATGTCGCATTTTGGTATGAAGAAAATAGCAGAAGCCCGGTGTCACTCCTGCCGGAAGTAGGAATGACACCGAGCTTCTACTATGAGAATGCGCGCTTATAGTTAGGAAGCACGGCGGGCGCGAGCAGCGCGACGTTTCATCGCACGACGCTCATCCTCGCTGGTCCCTCCCCAAACGCCAGAATCTTGACCGGTTTCGATAGCCCATTTGAGGCATACGTCAATAACCTCGCACGAGCGGCAAACAGTTTTTGCCTCTTCAATCTGCAAGAGAGCAGGCCCGGTGTTTCCAACAGGGAAAAATAGTTCTGGATCCTTATCCAAGCAAGCAGCACGGCTACGCCAATCCACAGCTGGACCTCCTTCTATCTTATGGTTTGCTCGTGCTTCGCTACTGCACGGTAGCTGACAACAAGCGATAACTTAACTTGTTCTGTGTGCGTGTAGGCAAATCTTTACGTCAATGAGTGGTGCAAAAATTTGACTTATCAACTTTCGCATGGATATTCCTCTCTGACAAGGGGTTTTTCGAAAAAAATCTTAAAATTTTGGAGGTTTGCATCACTTAGGGTCTCCTTGTATCTAAGTTTCAATACTTAAGAAACTCCTATAACTATGTTCAAAAATCATGAAAAAAGAGCAAATTACGTGAACTTCTACGAATGCACGACATAAAACGTCAGACCATGCGTGCTTAACGACTGCCAGTTAGAATTAAAAGCCTATAAGCCTCGCATCTGAGCCCACCGCAAGGAGAGTACGATGGGGAAGACCACCAACATGATGAAAGCACGCGTCACCGTACCGATTACTGTAAAAATAACCTCCGGTATATTAGGATTTTTTGCCGTCGTGCTTGTGTACCGCGGAATTATCGCCCCCTTCATCATGAATGACTCTGCGAGGAACGCAGATCGTATCGTCAACAGTCTCATTCAAGTTGCTTTGGGGGTAGGCATCATGTTCTGCGCTGTTCGTTTCTATCAGGGACATGCTCGTGTCTGGGTGATGCTCATCAGCCTGTGTGCTGCTTTTGTAGGTGCTTCTAACCTCTCCATATACTTTAGTCTTACCCCAGAAGTACAGGCTGCTGCCGTAACATTTTTAGTGATTAACTGTGTGGAAATTCTCTTAGCTGGAACGGCATTCGCGCTCCTCTTCACCCGTGCAACCCGAGAATATACACTCAAAGTTACTGAGGAAGAGGAACGAGAATTATCCCGTTATGCGGGTCGATAAATTTACTCTTGATAAGCCTGAACGGCATCATGTGTAGACTGATACACCCCATCGGGAACCTGAAAAGCCTGTACACGGCCCGCATCCACAAGTGCTCCGCGCCCAGCCGGTAACATCCCCTCGGTATACATATCGCGTGGGATCTCATGCAAAGAACAAATGTCCCCATCAGAGATAGAGGCAGGAGCCAGAAGAACCGCGCGCGAGCATCCAGAAAGTGCCGTCAAAATGGGGGATGAATGCCACCGGGCCCATGGCGTATATGCTACCCAAACAGCCCTGAAACGCGGCCCGAGCTCAAGAAGCACCTGCTGAGCGGCTGCCGGTATATAGGCAAGATCATCGATGAGAATCAGAGTTTTCTCGGGATCTTGTACCGACTCGCACATCTGGCGAATTTTCTGGGCGTCGGGTGGGGTGTTCCCATTGATGTAGAGAGCTCCCAGATGCGGGTTAATCATTCGAAGCGCAGAGAGAAAATGCGTTTTACCTGAGGCTCGGGAACCCACAACGGGTATAAAAACGCCTTCCTTGGCCTGAAGAAAGCTAGGAGTGCCCGTACGGGAGTAGCCGCACAATATATGTGTTCCCTGGGCGTTGTAGCCTCTATGCCACATGACGATTGTCTCTAGCTGTGGCATGGGAAAAGTCCGCGGGAACTGACGGAGTGAGAGCGACTTATCGCATGAAAAGTCGGAGTTACCCGATTGCAGCTCGATGATATTTTTACATGAGGTCACGACAGGGCACAACGTTGATGCTTCCAGAGGAACATCACCCACAAGGGTGGTATTGAGCCCGCCTTCGATCGCAAAATGTGTGGCGTTCGGTAGAGGATAGCTCTTAGAAGACTTGCGCAGTAAATCCGATTCCACAAACCTGCGGCTGAGAAGGGTTGAATATGCGACCGAATTGAACCTGCCTCGCAGAGGAAGAGCTGAGGTAAAAACAACCTGGTAGCCCTCACGGTTGCTTTGAGCCAATACATCGTAGAGATATGATTCCGCCTGGGGGTCTCTCATGAGCATTTCAAGCCATCCGTCAACTCCGTCACAGATTAGCAGAGGCTGCTGAGCGCTCTGGTCAGCAGAATGATGGCTCGAACGTATTTTTTCGAGGCAGAATCGAAGATGCTGAGGCTCATGGGGGCCAACGAGTACGGCAAGACTATCTGCGTACGAGTGCAGGCGTCGATGATACCCGGCATCTGAGGTGAAAACATAGACAGGGTTCTGCCGCTCAATAGCTTGGGCTATGAGCGCGTTTGTGATTGCGGTGCGTTCGGAAACAGTTCCTAGCACGGCAAGGGCGCCCGGATGCGCCTCCAAATCCAGCCGGATAGGCTGCCGTTTACCGTACTGTGGGATTTCGACGGTGCCCAAAAGGTAACCGCGTCTACGTGCGCCGTCTGAGCCGAGGATTTGATGAAGACTGGTATCAAGCAGGGTACGGGTTAGAGGAAAATTCTCCGGTAATGCTTGCGGTATAGGGGTATACCGTGCGTAGGTATAAGTAACACTGCTCGAATTTTGCTCGGAATGATCAACAAACGCAGGGCTCTTGTGTGAAGACAGGTATAAGTCACGAATACTGTGCACGGCACGGGTTAGGAGCTTATCCTCACCTTCAGCTGGAACTTGTTGTACGGAGGGTGTCTTGTTTAGGGGAACCCATCCCGGAGTCTCCCACCGATACATCTGTTGGAAGTCCGCATGTTGCTGCGGAAGAGCGTCCACAAGTGGGGCACGGAAAGCTAGAATACGACCATCTGGAAGACTGACATATCCCGCTCCGGGAGAGGACGCGGAAATATGCGCGGCCTTTTCATGCCCTAAGAGATTGTATGAATCCTGCGCAGATGCCACACGCAAACAGATATTTGTAGCAATATTGGCCCGAATATCCTGTGAAATACTTCCCTGAGGTCGTTGAGTTGCCAAGAGCAGGTGAATACCTAAGGAACGACCAATAGTAGCGATGCGCATTAGTTCGGTCATAGCATCCGGCATAGACTCAACGAGCATACGGAACTCATCGACCACAATCACAACTTCCGGGTACTGTGGTATTTCGCCCGTTGAAGCGCACAACCGCAGGTAGTCATGATAAGAATTTACCCCTAAGTTGCGTAAATCAAGCTCACGTCGGTTCACATCGGCACGTAAAAACTCAAGCGCGCGGCGAACGGCGGCAACATCGAAGTCGCTCAGCAAACTGAGGGTATGGGGAAGCTCAGCCAGAGGACCGAGCCCGGCGGAACCCTTGAAATCTACCAGAATAAGCCCCAGCCGTTCTGGGGAATATCGCAGAGCTGCACTGAGGATGAGCGAACGCAAAAGTTGAGATTTTCCTGCGCCGGTGGTGCCTCCCAGAAGCCAATGTGGGCCGTGCGTTGTGAACCCAATATCGCAAAATCCTTCAGTGGTGGACCCTAAGAGACAACGAATATCCTCTGCGTAGCGGTTGTGTTCCCACCGCTGAAGGCACTGCTCGTAGAGGAGATTCGTAGACTGCTGGGTAAGCTCAGAGAAAGCAAGCGTGCGTGCATGGACCGAACCGGCGCCGTGTCCTGACCCTGCGGGAGATGACGCCTGGACCGCAGATAAAGCCCCCAAAGTACGAATGTATGTGTTAGTACTGAGCCCATCTGCTATAGCACATATATCGTGCAGGTCTAAGGGGTGGTTCTGAACGATCCCTTCGTGAGGCATAAGTCCTGCGTGCTGAGAAGAGCCGGTGATTTTGTGGGCTGTATCATCAGTGATGCTGCCGCGAAGCAGATATTGCACAGATTCTAGGTAATCGCCGTGGGTATGTACCTGCAGGTGGGATATATGGGTGAATACCGAAGCAGAGCGAGGTGAATCGATGGTTCCACGGGCGATAGGCATGTGAACAATGCATAACCTTGCCCCCTGCGCGGCTCGTTTAATCAACGCAGCCGGTATGGAACGCACTAGTGATGCGGAAATGATGAAAAGCCGGTCGTCTCCAGCCTCCTGTGAAGTCGATAAGGCTGTTCCTGGACGTTCTGCAGCATCACATATCTTTTCGAGAATATGGTGAGCCTGAGACGCACCCTCGTAAAGAAACACACGGGGGCAGACACCTAAGGAACGCAAAGCACCGTAAAGCGGTGTTTCGGCATGCTCAGCATCGGTTATGACCGTGATGGTATCGCGTGCATGGGCTACAAGCTGTACTAAATAAGCATGAAGATGTTCGGCACGCAGCGATACGTCGTGAGGTAAGCCTGGTACTGGGACCGGAATATAATGTGGAGCCTGCGGATGCGGAGAAGTCTTCTCAAATCGTACGTTTCGCCCCGAAATATAGGGGAGACGAGGACCGTATCCTAGGACTACAGCAGGTGACCGTGCAGCGTCAGGGGCCGCTGCGTGCAACAGTGTTCCTGCTGTCGGCAATGCCTGTGCTCGTTCTAACTCTTGCTTTGCGCTGCTCTTCACCAACGCAGCGGCACTGCGGTTTTCCGCTCTGCCCCCGAAAAAATGCATCAGCATAAAAAGTGAAGAAGCCACAGACATGAGCAAGAAAATCCACATACCTGTAAAAAGGGCGAAGGCCACGCCCGCCACAAGCGGTAACAGGATAGTCATCAGCATCATGCCCAGTTTTCGGGGAGCGGGCGGATTAACAATAACCGGAGTAAAAGGCGAAGAATCGTGTGAGGGCGTGGGAAGCTCCGGGGTTTTTCCGGGAGGACAGATGACACACAGTGAAGTACCTACCATAAAAGGTTTGTTCCACTGTAGAATTTGAGGCTTTGGGCGCGCACGGGAGCCGGTTCTTTGCGCAGTCCCCTCCGGCTCTAGAATCCTGAGAGTCACCCCTGAACCAGAAGCATCAAATTCGGCGTGGCGTGGCTTGATATATGGATCATTGAGTGAAATACCGCTACGCGTTTCGGAGCGGCCTAGAACGGTTAACCCACGAGGGAGTGAGAAGGAGCGGCCCGCATCCGGTCCCCGAAGTACGCAAAGAGTACTAACTGATGCTGGTCTCTCATCGGAAGGTTGCTCGGGTTTGAGCCAGGATCCATGTACCATAGGTGCGGCTGCAGCCACGCAATCTTCTAAACGAGCGGAATCACCGCTAGGAGAAAAGACACTATATGCATTTTTAGCGGGCGAAATTATGTGTTGTACCTGTGCCCCCGAGGTCTGTTCGGAACATTCAAGAGATAAGAGGCTTGGATAGAAACCGTGATCAGTCAAGCGCTCCTGGGCGCTCGCATCTGCGATATTAGGGGTGTGGAAAAGCCGAAGTTTCATATTTCTATATCAGTTCGGTATGCCATGTGCTTTCAACCGCTTTGTCGTGGTTCTGTGGATAACGTGTGAGATTCAGACGTGATGAGCAGGTTATCCACAGATATTTTGGAAATTTACCGGTAATAACGGCGAAAAACCGGAAATATTACGTGATGTGCAGGCTCGCGTGATTGTCTCGGAGAGAGGTTGCATAGACGTGCAGTTTGAACCAAAAGTTGAGACACTCCGTATATCTCAGCCCGGTTCTTCGGTAGGATTGGTACACTCGAATTTCGGAATTATCACTTATACCGTGTGCGTTGTAGGGTAAACCCCAGTCTGCTGTACCGGGAAAATATGCAACTGACGGTGTTATCGGGTAACTTTAGATAATGACTAAAATCGTTGTGTCATTGGCAGCGTATGCCGTAAACACAACAAAATTGGCTCCCTTGCACAGGGCGTCTACGGCAGGTGAATTCGCTGATATAACGCGAGTTCCCATGACATACAGGAGTAAATAATGACTGCGGATCTCGTGGTTGTCGGATCCGGCCTTTTCGGTCTGACCATTGCAGAACAGGCAGCGACCGAATTGGGCCTGAAGGTCGTTCTGCTGGATCGTCGTTCTCATATCGGCGGTAATGCATACAGCGAGAATGAAGAGCAGACTGGTATTGAGGTGCACCGCTATGGCGCTCACCTTTTCCATACCTCCAACGAGCGTGTCTGGGAATATGTAAACCGATTTACTGGGTTCACCAATTACGTGCACCGTGTATACACTCGTCACAACGGTATTGTGTACCCCATGCCTATCAACCTGGGCACCATTAACCAGTTCTTTAACGCTGCTTACTCTCCTGCGGAAGCAAAGGCGCTCATCGCAGAACAAGCTGGCGAACTGGCAGGTACCGACCCGCAAAACCTCAACGACAAAGGTATTTCACTCATCGGGCGCCCACTGTACGAAGCCTTTATCAAACACTACACCGCCAAACAATGGCAGACCCCGCCGGAGGAACTGCCTGCATCCATTATTTCGCGCCTGCCTGTGCGGTACACCTACGACAACCGTTACTTCAACGATAAGTATGAAGGTCTACCGGTCGACGGGTATGCAGCGTGGCTGGAACGCATGGCGGCGCATCCGAATATTGAAGTTCGTCTGAATACGGACTTCTTCTCGGATGATCACGAGTATTCTCGTGAGAAAGTTCTGGGGCAAATTCCTGTGGTTTACACCGGTCCCGTCGATCGTTACTTCGATTATGCAGAGGGCGACCTCTCATGGCGCACCATTGATCTGGAAGAAGAAGTTCTGCCAATTGAAGATTTTCAGGGCTGTTCCGTGATGAACTATCCTGATGCGGATGTTCCTTTTACCCGTATTCACGAGTTCCGTCACTTCCATCCCGAGCGTGATTACACGAAGGATGCAACCGTTATTATGCGCGAATACTCACGCTTTGCAAATAAGGGCGATGAGCCCTATTACCCAGTAAATACCTCTGTAGACCGTGAAAAACTTTTGAAGTACCGTGATCTGGCAAAGGGCGAGCAGAACGTTCTTTTTGGGGGCCGTCTGGGTACCTACAAGTACCTCGATATGCATATGGCGATCGGCGCGGCGCTGTCGATGTTTGATAACAAGATTCGTCCGCACTTTGCACAGGGTGCCAAGATTGAATCTGGTGGAGTTGACGCATAATTATGGCTGAAACTCAAACTCTGAAAACCCTGCAGCGCGTTATTTTCCCTAGCGCGGTTGAAACCGACGTGGTACCCCTGTATGTGGATGCTGGCGTAGCCGCTGGCGTTCAGCTGCCAACCCGTATTGATGGTGACGCTACCACGAGTATTACAGAGGCGGCGCAGGTACAGGAACAAAGCGCCGCTAATATCGCTGCTAACCGAACCGCAGCTGAAGGCCTTATCGGTCGTCGCTCCATCAACGTTAATCCCGGGCAAAGTCTCTCATTTGGCACCTATTTCAATGCGTTCCCAGCATCGTATTGGCGCCGTTGGACCGATCTTAAAGAGGTCGTACTGAGCGTCCAAACCCGTGGCGAAGGCATGGTGATCGTATACAAATCCAACGGGCGTGGTGTTATTCAGCGTGTGGATGCAAAGCTCCTTTCGGGGGACGAAACATCAATCTTTACCCTGCCCCTAGCGCCTTTCGGCGATGGCGGTTGGTATTGGTTTGATCTTTCTGGAACTGAAGATCTTGAACTGGTTGAGGCTAATTGGCTAGGTAATATTGAGCCCCGTGCCGATGTTCAGGCCGGTCAAGCAACGGTTCAGATTACGACCATGAATAAGGTCGATTATTGTATTGACAACATTCGTACGCTTGGCAACAGCCCCGAAATTTTTGATGCTGTCCACGAGTTCCTAATTGTTGATCAGGGCAGTTCGAAGGTGCAGGATCACGAAGAATTCGAGGAGGTCGTTAAGCCCCTTGCCGGTAAGTTCCGCATCATTAACCAGGGGAATCTAGGCGGTTCTGGCGGTTTTTCGCGCGGTATGTTCGAGGCAGTCAAGAACGGCAGCGATTATGTGCTTCTGCTTGATGACGACGTGATCGTGGAGCCAGAAGCAATTTTGCGCATGGTGACTTTCGCGAACTATTGCAAAGACCCCACAATCGTGGGTGCGCACATGTTCGATATGTTCGATCGCTCGGTACTTCATGCATTCGGCGAAGTCGTTGATCCGTGGCGTAACTTCTACGCGAAGCCTCACGAGGATATGGCGATGGGTCACGACTTAGGCCGCAGCAACCTGCGCAGCACGCACTGGCTGCATCGTCGTGTGGACGTGGATTATAACGGTTGGTGGATGTGCCTTATCCCAACTTCGGTAATCCGCAAGATCGGCCTGTCGTTACCGCTTTTCCTTAAATGGGATGACGCTGAGTATGGCTTGCGCGCGAAGGCTGCTGGTATCCCTACAGTGTCCTTCCCTGGAGCAGGTGTATGGCACGTTTCATGGACCGATAAGGATGACTCGGTGGGCTGGCAGGCTTACTATCATGAACGTAACCGCCTAATTACCGCGCTGTTGCATTCTCCCTTCGATAAGGGTGGCCGCGTGCTGGTTGACTCCATGTTCTTGGACGTCAAGCACACGTTGTCAATGCAGTATTACACTCAAGCAGGCCGCCTCATGGCGCTGGAAGATTTGCTGGCCGGACCGGAGCACCTGCATGAGTCGCTTTCGGCTCGTTTACCGGTAATTCGTCAGTTGGCGGGGGAGTACCCGGAGTCCCAGATGAAGCCGAATGTGGACGACTTTCCCACAGTTAAATCGAAGAAGCCGCCTTTCCGCGGCCGCCGCAATTTCAAGTCACCGGGATATAAGAAACTTGTGCCGTGGACCGCAAGAACGGTTGCACGTCAGCTGTTCAAACCCGTAGATGATGAAGCGAAAGAACACCCGCAGATTCAACTTAACTACGGAGAAACTAACTGGTGGACGCTGTCTAAGTTTGATTCAGCACTGGCCACGAACGCGGAGGGAACCGGATTGTTCTGGTATCGCCGTGATCCCCAGCAGCTGCGGTCAAAGCTGATTCACGCTACCAGATTGCACGCGAAGATCATTAAAGATTGGGAGCAGTTGCGCAAGCGGTATCAAGATGCTGCAGCCGATGTCGCTTCCTATGATGCATGGGCAGAAACTTTTGCAAAGCATACGGAGTCTGAACTTAAGCGATGAGCACTTTGCACGATGAACCTTTGAAAGCCCCCGGCCGCGGGCGGGGAATCCTGGATGCCATTCGTAATCGGTACCTTTTGAGGCTACTGGTTGATAAGGAAATCCAGGTTCGCTACCGTGGCTCGGTTCTAGGGATCCTGTGGTCTTACATTAAGCCGGGCGTCCAGTTCGGCGTGTTCTATGTTGCCATGGGCTTATTCTTAGGCTTGGAACGAGGAATGCACAACTATGCGATCTACCTGTTTTCGGGCATGATCGTGATTAACTTCTTCTCAGAAGGATTCGGGAACGGTGCCCGCACGATGGTGGTTAACAGTGCCCTGATTCGGAAGATTTATCTTCCGAGGGAGCTCTTCTCACTTTCAACTGTGTGGGTGGCGGTAGTACATTTCATACCCCAAATCGTGGTGATGCTCATCGCTTGCTTCTTTGCGGGGTGGCGGCCTGGGCTGCGCAATATTGCCGCGATTTTTGCCGGGATGGCTATCGTGATGCTTCTGTCCTACGGCCTGGGACTCATCTTTGGTGTGGCAAACGTGTTCTTCCGCGACTCCGAGAATATCGTTGATATGCTTCTGATGGTAGCAACATGGTTCTCCCCGGTGTTGTACTCCTGGACCATGGTACGTGACACTCTATATCCGTGGGTTTTCAACGTGTTTATGTTGAACCCGCTGACCGTTGCGGTTGAACTTTTCCACTACGGTTTTTGGCGCCCTACGGCAGACCTCGAAAAGTCGGGACATTTTGCTGAGATTGTTCCGCATCTGTTTAGTTTCTGGACCCCAGTAGGTATTGGTATTTCCTTACTGACCGTTCTAATCGGCGATTTGCTCTTCCGTAAGTTTGAGGGCAACTTCGCTCAGGAGCTCTGATTCTTGTGAAGATTGAGAAAATAGATCTGCCTGAGATTGATCCGAATGCTCCGGTTGTTATTCAAGTCGATGAGCTCGTTAAAAGCTTTGTGCTGCGTCATACGCGTTCTATGAAAGAAGCCTTTGTATGGCTTATGAAGGGGCGTAAAGGTGACCTGTCTGAGAAGTTTAACGCTCTCAATGGTATTACTCTGAATGTAAAACAGGGTGAACGTGTGGCACTTTTGGGGCTCAATGGTTCCGGTAAATCAACCCTTTTGAAGCTGATTTCCGGTGTGATGCAGCCTGAAGGCGGGCAGGTTCTCAACCGCGGTAAAATCGCGGGCCTTATTGAGGTGGGTGCAGGCTTTCATCCCGACCTCACGGGGCGCGATAATGTATTCCTCAATGGCGCTATTCTGGGTATGACCAAAAAAGAGATTGAAGATGCCTTTGACGATATTGTGGCATTCTCTGAAATTGAGGAATTTATTGATACTGAGGTGAAGTTTTATTCATCCGGTATGTACCTGCGTCTTGCGTTTTCGGTGGCTGTGCATACTAACCCAGATATTTTCTTGGTGGATGAGATTCTGGCGGTTGGCGATGAACCTTTCCAGAAGAAATGTATTGCAAGGATTCAAGAGCTCATCCAAGCGGGCAAGACTCTGGTTGTCGTAAGTCATGACCTCGACCTAGTGTCGCAGATATGTGATCGCGGTGTAGTACTTGACCACGGTAATTTAAGTTTCGACGGGGACATCAAGGATGCGGTCAAGATGATTCGTGGCTAGTACACCTAGGTTTCTAGTATGTTTAGACGGGGTGAGGGGGAGAACAACCGTAACGGTTGTTCTCCCCCTCACCCCGTCTAAGACATTAATTAACAGCCCTATAAGTCTTAGCAGGAGAGTCAGAAATTATTCGAGGAACATTACGCATAAAATATATGTAGTTTTGGTGAATGTTTTCCGGTGGATATATTGTGACATCAACGCGAAATTTTTGATTTAAGAGAGCGTTGAGAATACCAACCACACTAAACTTCACCGGGAGAACATCAATGGAGACCCCGAGATCTGCTGTCGTGCCAGATTATTATTCTCTGCTCGATGCCGAGATCCGTGATGCGATTCGCGACGGAGACCTTGACCCTTACACGTCACAGGATGCCGTCGAAGGGCTCATTAGAAGTACTGTTTCCGCCTACGAAAGACGGATGGTACGCGCTTCCCTTCCTCCTCTTGAGAACGTCGAAGAGATTATCCATCGACTGCGTAACGATCTCTGCGGATATGGCCCGCTTCAGCCTTATCTTGATGATGAAGAGGTCGAAGAAATCTGGATCAATTCACCCGATGAAATCTTTGTGGCTCGTGCTGGCGAGAGTGAACTGACAGGGCTGCACCTCAGCGATGAGGCTATTCAACAGCTCTTGGAACGTATGCTCAAGCCTTCGGGACGTCGTGTCGATTTATCATCTCCCTTCGTCGATGCTTCTTTACCGGATGGATCTCGTCTGCACGCCGTGATTCCCGATATTACGAGAGCCCACACCTCCCTCAACATTCGTAAATTTGTGGTGCGCGCCAAACGTCTTCCCGACCTCGTAAAGCTTGGTTCCCTGAGCGCGGGAGCTGCATCGTTTTTACACGCTGCTGTCGAAAGCGGAGTCAATATTTTAGTGTCCGGGGCTACTCAAGCGGGTAAAACCACAATGCTAAATTGTTTGGCAGCATCTATACCGCCGCGCGAACGGGTGGTGACCTGTGAAGAAATCTTTGAGCTTTCTATTCCTCTGCGCGATGTCGTTGGAATGCAATGCAGACAGCCTAATCTAGAGGGTAAAGGCGCAATAGCTCTTCGCCGCCTCGTCAAAGAGGCTCTGCGTATGAGACCGGATCGACTACTCATTGGCGAGGTTCGCGAAGCGGAATCCCTCGATATGCTCATCGCTCTTAACGCGGGTTTACCGGGTATGTGTACTATTCACGCGAATTCTGCACGGGATGCAGTCACTAAAATTTGTACTCTTCCGTTGCTGGCAGGAGACAACATCTCATCCGCCTTCGTGGTGCCCACTGTAGCGAGCTGTTTCGACCTCGTAATTCATTGTGGCCGCGACACTCACGGGCATCGTCAGGTAGAGGAGATCTATATGCTGGGCGGTCGTGTAGAAGACGGCGTCATTGAGATGTCACCGCTTTTTACCCGTCAACAAGGTGAAATGGTGTGCGTAGCCTTAGAAATCCCAACACCCGAAAAATGGGTTCGCGCCGGACACCGGCCCGATCAAGTATTAGCAGCAGCAAAGGTAGGACGCTAATGGGTGTTATCTATGGCTTAGCAATGGGGATCGGGGTTTTCCTCGTATGGTGGTCATGCTGGAGTATGCCGCAGGGAACTGTCAGGACTAGACGGGAACCAAAGATAGTGGTAACTCTCCGTAAAGCTGGGATGCACACTGTTACCCCCTCGGCTTTTACCGGAGTGAGTATCCTCAGTGGGGTTTTAGCAGGGGTGCTTCTCTTCGCATTGACAGGGCTGTGGAGCTTCGCCTTTCTAGGGACGGGCGGTGGTTTCATCATGCCTCGCGTGGTCGTAAATCACCGTGCGAAAGTACGTGAGGGTAAGCTCTGGCAGCTCTGGCCGGATGCCGTTGATCACTTACGATCGGCTATTCGTGCTGGGCTTTCACTGCCAGAGGCCCTTATCCAGCTTTCATACCGCGGACCTTATGAACTTCGAGAGGCTTTTGCACGTTTTGGATCGGATTATCGTGCAACCGGTGACTTTGTAGCTTCCTTGAATCGGCTCAAGGAATATGTTGCTGATCCAGTCGCCGATAATATCGTTGAAGCACTTAAAATAGCACGTGAAGTCGGCGGCAGCGACTTGGGACGACTACTGGGCACATTGAGTAATTTCTTACGAGAAAATGCGCGTACCCGAGCAGAACTTCAAGCACGCCAATCTTGGACTGTCAACGCCGCCCGGTTGGCCTGTGTTGCTCCATGGGTAGTACTGATGCTGATGGCCACACAGCCTGCGGTTCGAAATATTTATAACTCTTTTGCCGGTTTCGTTCTTATGTTCGCGGGTGCTGGACTGTCGGTAATCGCGTACCGCATCATGCTCCGTATCGGGGCGCTACCTCAAGAAAGGAGGGTTTTTGCATGAACTTTGCTATTATCTTCGGGCTTTTCTTCGCGTTTGGTGTAATGCTCATAGCATCTTCATTGCGTAAGAGACGTGGGCCGAACTTTGGAGAACGTATTGCGCCGCAGATGCGCTCCGTTTCGATACGCGAATCCCTGCACCGTGAGAATCAGGCCTCAGGAACTAGCGTTTTAGATGCCCTTTATTCGTTCCTGGAACCTATGATGCAGTCGTTCCTAGGGCGGGTACGTTCTACAGAGTCTAGGGACGAAGCCCTTGCTGCTCGCTTGCGCCGCGCGGGAAGTGATCAGACTGTAAGTGCTTTTCGTGCCGAACAAATCCTCTGGGCGGTTAGTTCGGTGGCCCTTTTAGGAGTATTGAGCGTTATTGGGCTGTTGGAAAACCAATTGTCACTCTGGAGTGGCCTGATGCTCATTATCCTGGGTGGTGTTACCGGTTTTCTGGCGCGAGACTGGTGGTTGGGCCAGATTATTGTACGTCGTGAGAAACAGCTTATTGCGGAGTTTCCCGCGCTTGCAGAGATGATGGCGCTTTCGGTGGCTGCGGGTGAATCTGCTCTTGCTTCCCTGGAGCGCATTTGCCGTACTTCTCGCGGGGAATTGGCCCGAGAATTTAACGATATTCTTGCGCAAACGCGAGCCGGATCCAGCCTACTGGCGGCGCTCAACGAATTCGCACAGAGTACACAAATTCCAGCCCTTAGCCGATTTGTCGATGGCGTAGCCGTAGCCATCGAACGGGGTACTCCTTTGGCAGACGTTCTACGGGCACAGGCTCAAGATGTGCGCGACAACGCGAAACGCGAGCTTCTCGAAGTAGCCGGGAAAAAGGAGATCGCCATGTTGGCGCCGGTCGTATTTTTAATTCTGCCGTTGACCGTAGTCTTTGCGATTTTCCCCGGTCTTTCGCTAATGAAACTTGCGTTTTAACGCATCATAACCTCGCCCCTAAGGCGGATTCCAAATAGCTCAATCACATAAGGAAAATACTATGTTTACTCGACTTCGTATGTTGTTTCTGTCTGTTCCCGGTATTGCTTTTCTGCTTACCTCTTATAGAGGCTTGCAAGACGACCCAGAACGCGGAGATGTACCCGGATGGGTCATGATTACCATGATGAGCGCCATCTTGGTCGCCGCGATTTTAGCTATTGCCCAACCAGCTTTGATCAAGATGTTTAACGATGCTATCGCGCTTATTCGTCCCTAGTCGTATGAGCCGACATCAAGAACAAGAGCTTGCAGCACCGCCATCAGAACGAGGGGATGCCAGTACCGAGTTCGTGATGGTTTCTGCTCTCTTAGTACTGCTGACCGTCGCAATTTTGCAGGTTTCCTATGCGTTTTACACACGTAATGTTCTGTTGGATGCTGCAAGCGCGGGCGCTCGCTACGGAACATTGTACGACCGCACCCCTGAGGAAGGTCGGGAACGAGCAGAGCAGATTATTCGGGGGAATTTGCCCGAGAATTATGCGCAAGATGTACATACATCGGTATATGTTGATCCGTCTGGAATTCGTATTCTTGAGGTTCACATTACCGCTCCTTTGCCAGTACTGGGGCCATGGGGGTTCCCAGGTTCTATTTCGGTGAGTGGTCATGCTGCATATATTCAGTCTTAGAAACCTGGCGCTGTGTCTGCGGACTCGTGCAGAGGATTCAGAGAATACCGATCATGAACATGAGCGCGGGAGCGCAATTGTTGAATTTCTCGGGCTCGGTGTTACGCTGCTGCTCCCTATCATGTATGGGGTCTTGACGATTTTTTCAGTGCAGGCTTCGATCTTGGGGGCGCACGCCGCAAGCGCGCAGGTAGCTCAATATATTCAGGAGCTGCCGCCTGAGACTTCGATGTCGCAGGAACAGGCTCAACGTTTGAGCGCGCTTGTGGCACGCGATTTTGGGGTTGCAGAATCTGATATCTCGGTATCTTTGAGCTGTTCAGGGTCGTGTAGCGCGCGGGAGAGTATTAGAGTTCAGGTTCAGGTGAATGCACACCTTCCCCTAATTCCGCAGGGGCTAGGAGCAAGCGTTATCCCGGTATCCTCACAATCAGTGACCTGGGGACAGGCTGAGATAGGCTCTGCTACTTCATCCGCTTTCCGGGAAACTCCATAAGGAAATTTAGATGGTAGTAGTCTCTTATATTCATGCCGATCAGCGTCGTGGCGGACATAACGATGAGGGGAGCATTAGCCCGCTCATCGTTGGTATGTGCGCTCTGGTACTGTTGATCGCATCGGTGACGTTGGCGGTCACGGGTGCTCACGTACAAACCCACAGACTCGAAGATCTTGCGGATGCGCAAGCCATTTCTATCGCACGAACTATAGAGCATGGATTCTCGGAATATTCCGATAACTCTGCAGACAACGCTCGAGCTAGGCAGCTTGCTGCCAAATATCTGGAGGAGAGTGGAGCTTCTCACGAATTCGTGAACTTGCAGGTAGACTCGGTGCAGATTAGCGATGACCGTACTGTTCATGTCACGTTACGTGCTAGGATTCATCCTCCGATCGTTTCGGCCGTGGTTCCTGATGGTTTTGAGGTGAAGGCTCAGGCTCGCGCCCGCATCCACCAGCAACAGAAGGATGAAAAGTAAATGTGCCTGTAGCGTTGTAAAGTAATTCGGCGGGACTTTCCGCATGATTCACGCTAGTCTTAAATGCTATGGCATCTTTCGACTTTTCGGCTGAGATTAAGGATCTGCGTTCCATATACGCCTCAATTGTTGCGGTGAGTGACCTTGAGGGTATCAAGTGCGCTCTTGAAGACCTATCTCAGCAAGCTTCAGCACCTGAGCTTTGGGATGATCCTGAGCATGCTCAACGGGTAACAAGCGCGCTTTCCCATAAGCAAGCTGAACTGAATCGTCTAACGAACTTAGCGTCTCGCATTGATGATGTTGAGGTCATGGTCGAGCTAGCACAGACCGAAGATGAATCATCCGAAGAGGACCTATTGGCGGAGGCTGAAGCCGAGTGTAAAGAGCTGAGGAAGAAGCTGGATGAACTTGAAGTGTTGGTGCTGCTCTCTGGTGAGTACGATCAGCGTGAGGCTGTTGTAACGATTCGTTCAGGCGCGGGTGGTGTGGATGCGGCAGATTTTGCAGAGATGCTTTTGCGCATGTACTTGCGGTGGGCTGAAAAGAATGGCTATCCGACGAAGGTGCTAGACACCTCGTATGCTGAAGAGGCAGGGTTGAAATCCGTAACTTTTGAGGTCAACGCGCCCTACGCTTTTGGCCGCCTTTCTGTTGAAGCGGGCACCCATCGGCTAGTACGTATCTCTCCATTTGATAATCAGGGGCGCAGGCAAACCTCATTTGCCGCGGTTGAAGTTATTCCTCTGATCGAGCAGACCGATGCGCTTGAGATCCCCGAGTCTGAGATTAAGGTTGATGTATTTCGCTCCTCTGGACCGGGCGGTCAATCCGTCAATACAACGGACTCAGCGGTGCGTATGACGCATATTCCAACGGGTATTGTAGTGTCAATGCAGAATGAAAAATCGCAGATTCAAAACCGGGCTGCGGCTCTGCGCGTGCTGCAATCGCGTTTACTTATGCTTCGTCAAGAGCAGGAGGACGCCAAAAAGAAAGAGCTGGCGGGTGATATTAAAGCAAGCTGGGGCGATCAAATGCGATCCTACGTGCTCCATCCGTACCAGATGGTGAAGGATCTGCGTACCGGATACGAGGAAGGCAACACGTCAAGCGTACTTGACGGGGGGCTCAATAGATTTATTGAAGAGGGCATTCGCTGGCGCGCCTCTGGTCGCCGTGGTAACGAAGGCTAAGCATAAGGAATATTATGGCTCAGAAAAAGAAAAAAGGCGCTAAAACGGACCCGAATAACTCGATTATCGCGCAGAATAAGAAAGCACGGCATAACTACAATATTGTCGATACCTATGAAGCGGGCGTGGTCCTTTTAGGAACAGAGGTGAAATCTCTGCGCGATGGGGGAGCCTCTATCACTGACGGGTTCTGCCATGTAAAGGATCACGAACTCTGGCTGGAAGGTATTCATATTGCTGAGTACGGCTATGGTACATGGACGAATCATTCGGCACGCCGCAGCCGTAAGCTGTTACTGCATCGTTCAGAGATTAACCGGTTAGAGCAGAAACTCAAAGAAACCGGGTATACAGTGGTGCCCCTCAAGCTATATTTTAGCGGTGGGCGTGTGAAGGTTGAGATTGCCTTGGCAACAGGTAAACGTGAGTACGATAAGCGTCAGGCGCTGCGTGAGAGGCAGGATAATTTGGAGGCGGCACGTGCCATGCGGTACCGCAATTTAGGATAGTCATCTAGGCTAGATAAGTTAGATGTTACTGGTTGATGTCTCTGAAGAACTTCTACAGAGGAAATCAAGATTAGCTGTTTTTGGCTAGAAATCTGCACCGGTAAGACACATGTAGGATATACTTACTAGCAAGACATAAAGCGTATTTACCCGATAAGATGTGTAAGTATGCAGTGACACAACAGACAGAAATAATGGAGGAGTTTTATGTCTGAGAACGTTCCGAATACATCCGGTCATTCTGGAGGGCAGTCCGAGCAACCGAAATTCGTTCCTGCTGCGCCGCCTGTTGCGCCTGCAGGAAACGCTTACTCCGGTTACGTTCCGACGAAGCTTCCCGCTGGTATGGCGATTGCATCGTTGGTGATGGGCATCGTGAGTATACTTGGGGCTCTTCCTCTAAGCTTCATCACTATTGTTGTAGCACTTGTAGGTCTGATCCTTGGTATTATTGCGCTTCGCAAGGTACGTAAAGGTACCGGCGGTGGCAAGGGTATGGCTATCGGGGGCGTTGTTACCAGTGCTATTGGCTTTATACTATCAGCCGTGGTTCTTGTCTTGCTCATCATCGGTACGATGATGATGCAGGAATGCAAGAATACTGGTGTGCAGAATAGTGACGGCTCTGTCACCTGCTCAATTAATGGACAGAAGACGACTGTCAATACCGACGGGACTACTTCTGTTCGGTAGCCAAATATATTGTTCACCATGTGGGGCAGGTGGCTTAAAAAGCTACCCGCCCCACACGTTTGTGCTTCAAGGATAGTGGAATAGGTGAGATAGAGCATGCTAATTTTTATGAAGCTTAGGGTGTCGTAACCAATGGTTTTCGATATAAAAGTTCGTATAATGAAAGTTGGTACTCAGTAATAACGCCGGGGTAACCGACGGCCTCACCGAAGACAAAGGATAGTAAAGCATGTCAGAGAACCTTTACGGTCAGAACAAGCCACAAGGGCAGTCGCAACAGCCTGGTCACGATCAGAATTCTCAAAATCAGGATTCACAAGCGCAACAGCAATATCAGGGGCAGGTTCCCCAGAATAATAGTTCCCAGCAGGGGAACTACCAGGGCAATGGCGCTCAGAACTCATACCAGCAGCAGTACCCTCAGCAGCCGCAACAGGACTCGAGCAATCAGCATCTTTTCTACGGTGGTCAGGCACAAAATCAGCAGCCTACTCCATCAGCGGGGCAGCCCTCCTATAACACGCAGTACTCTAGCTCCTCGAACACGATTTCGCGGCAGCAACAGCATTCGGCGCCCCAGCATTCTTCGCAGACTGGGCAGAGCGCCTCAGGGCAGAGCTACGCCCCACAGCAGAACTATAATTCAGCTCAAGGTTACAACCAACACCAGCAGAACCAGGGTTCACGGAATTACTCTCAGCAGGGGAGCTCCGGTCAGCAGAGCAGTAATCCGACACAGAATTACCAAAGCTCTGCGGGATACCAGAACGTCCAGCAACAGGGATCTTCACAGCAGAACAGCTACGGTCAGAATTCTGCCCAGACGCAGCAGACCGGATCATCTGTCTATAACGGAAATTCTTCCTACACTCAGCAGCCGCAGCAAGCCCCCTACGGAACTTCTGGCTCTCAATCTGCACAACAAAATGCTCAGCAGAGCTACGGTCAGCAGAACTCTTACTCGCAGCCTAGCGGGTATCAGAACCAGCCTGTAAATTCTGGATACACAAGCCAGGGGCAGAACTATTACGGTGCCCAGAGTCAGCAAGGGCAGTATGGGCAGTCTGCCTACGGCGTTTCTCAGTTTGATACTAATGTTCAGAACACAGGTGGCTCCTCGCAGGCCGCTCCGGTCATGGCAATTATTTCCTTGGTACTTGGTGTGCTTGCCATTGTGAGTGGATTCTTTATTGTCGGAGGTCTGCTCGGCATTGGTGCTATTATTTTGGGCGCTCTTGGACTTCGCCAGTCGCGCCAGTTGGGCAAGGGCAAGGGAATGTCCATCGCCGGCATTATTACTGGTTGTGTGGGCATCATCATAGCTATTATCGCGACTATCGCTTTTGTACTGGGTCAGCAGACTCTTCAGGAATGCCAGAAGGTCGGTACTCCGGATGGTAACGGCAATAAGGTATGCCAGGTAGGGGATAACCCTGATAGCCGTATGACTGTTCCCGCTCAGTAACAGACAGGTATCAGTCTTTCGCTGAATGAAGGGGGCGGAGCAACTCGTAACGGATGTGTTCCGCCCCCCCTGTGCATAAGTAAAATAATGCTGGTGTGTTGGTAGTAAAAGAACCTGGTGGTTGTGTAGAGACAGACCCTCTGATATAGTTAACCGTTACCATCGCGAGCGGTATACTGTGTGTCTCATGGCAATGCAGAGAACGTTTGTAGATGGTGCTTTTTGATAAAAGTATAGGGGGATGATCGGTTTCGACGATGTGAGTCGAGATGGGTGAAGCGTGCCGAGGACGCAGGGTTATCTCGTTAACGCCCTCTGCAAAAAAATAAGTGCAAAATCTAAGCGCACTGACTTCGCACTCGCTGCCTAAGCGCGAGTTGCAGTCTGTCGGTCTGAGCATGCCTTTGGCTCAGAACCCGGCATCGACTTAAAAGGCCACTGCTATTAGCCCTCGTCGTAGGGGCTGATGGGACTTTTATTACGAATAGGTTTGTCGATGTAAGTGTTTGTGCAAACATCGGAGCCGAGAAATAGCGCTTTCACAAACTGCGCACGGAGAAGCCCTGTTGAAGCCACATCGGACCGGGGTTCGATTCCCCGCATCTCCACAAAAGCCCTTAAAAAGGGCAGGGAACTAAAACCCGAACCTGATAACTGAGCCGCCCACAAGCAGAATCGCTGGTGGGCGGCTCAGTTATATTTGACCTTTTTCGCGCCGAACAAAATATGGGAAGTATGCAACGGCTAAAGCCGCAAGAGTATGATTTTCAGCCCGGAATAACGTAATATCAAGAAAGAAGACTCAGCGCGTATGGAGAAAAAGATGACAGAAAACCCGCGACAGGATCCTATGCCAGATTCAAACACACCTCAGGCATCATATCCTCAAGTCGAAGCTCCAACGCTACAGGAGGGTCACGATATGCAGAATTCTGCAGCTTCAGACGCGCCATTGGCGGCTTATGCTTCAGCAACGGATGGAGCGTCTCATCCTCAGGCTCAGCAAGCCGTACCCCCAGTTGGAAACGTGGCTGCCGCCTACGACTTTGGCTACAGTAGGGCTCCTCGCCAATATGAGGTTCCACCCGAAGACAGGCGACCTTACGGGGAACCTACCGGCGAAATTCGCGGACCTGGATATTTCTACTCGATAGGTTCTTTTGCTGCTTCGCTTTGTGGACTCGTACTTACCGGATTTAGTGGCTTTCAGGTACTGGGGATCGCCATACTCCACGACGACTACGACTCTATGGGCTATGGTGCCTATGAATTTACGACAATCTCAAATACCATGCTTCTAGCGTTGGTACCTATAGTTATATCAATATGGCTGGGGATTTTTTCCTTTACTGTGAACAAAGGGCGTATTACCCCCATGACGGGCAGGATGCGCGCCTTTGCCTCCCTTGGCATCGTCATGGGAGCCTTAGGAGCTTTAGGAATAGTTGGAAACTTCTTCCTCTACCTTCTTGCGATTTCCTAGAAATTAGCCTGCCAACACGTGCATATTTACCCGTGCACCGAAGCCAAAGCCTATGTAAAAGCCCCGATGGGATTATCACACATAAATCTGGTGACCCGCCGGGGCTTCGCCGTCCCTTACCACAGAACCCGAATGGTTACTCGGGCGTAAGCTGGCTTATCACAGAACGATGCAAGGTCCCATTAGTAGCCAAAGTACTGGCGGTACCTTCTGCCTGCGCTGTAGCTACTGCATCGTAACCAGCTGCTGTTGTGAAGGTCCCGCCTGCTTCATGCACAAGCGGAACTAGCGCGGCAATATCGTGGAGTGCAACTTGAGCTTCACAGGCAATATCAACAGCCCCTTCGGCCACCAGACAATATGACCAGAAATCACCATAGGCACGGGAACGGTTAACTTCATGGACTAGCGAGAGAAAACTCTGCTCGAGCCCCAGCCCCTCCCATCCTTTGAACTCGGCATAGGAGAGCGAGGCTCCAGAGAGCGTGGGGACACTCGACACCTGAAGTCGTGTAGCCTGAGTTAGCGATTTGCCTGCGTATGCACCCGTACCCTGCGCAGCCCACCAACGTCGCTGTAACGCCGGGGCAGATACAAGACCCATAACCGGCTCACCCTGATCGAGGAGAGCGATGAGTGTGGCCCACACCGGAACACCACGCACAAAATTCTGCGTACCATCAATAGGATCGATAACCCACTGCCTGGCAGCCGTACCTGTTGAGCCTAGCTCTTCACCGATAATACCGTCGCGTGTACGCACCCGCGAGAGCTGTGCACGCAGAAGTTCCTCAACCTCACGATCCACCTCGGTCACTGGAGTACCGTCGCTTTTGTGTTCCACGGTAAAAGACCGATCTTTAAACCGGGACATGCTGACGCGATCCACGTTATCCGCCAGGATATGCGCCAGCCTCAAATCATCAGTGTATGACGTCGTAAAGTTCATGAATCTCTCATTAGTCGTCAAATGTTACCGTGTGTGGTCTTAGGAACTTATGTACAGGATACGAGCGATTACACGAGTGCCCCAAGCTCTTTATCGGAATCAGCTTCTTCATCAGGAACAAACTGCAAAAGTTTTCGCAGCGAATCCAAACGCGCCGCGCCACTGGCCCCCGCTTTACCCGCCTGCACGTAAGTATTTATACCGCAATCTACCGCCTGAGCCGCATGATGACAGCCCTTAGGGCAGTCCTGCTCGCCAGGAGCCAGATCGGGGAACGCCTGTACAACCTGCTCCGGCGGAACATGAGCCAGTCCGAAAGAACGTATACCCGGAGTATCGATAATCCAGGTTCCGGGTGGTACATGAAGCTCAGGCGTGGATACGGGCTGTAAGGCCAGAGCTGACGAAGACGTATGACGACCCCGCCCCGTAACGGCGTTAACGTGCCCAGTCGCACGGTCTGCACCAGTGAGCGCATTCACCAAAGTAGATTTACCGACCCCCGAATGCCCGAGAAGCACAGATACCTTACCCAAAAGCTCTTCGAGAAGCTTATGAACGGGTGCATGCAGAAGACCCTCGGCTCCAGACTCACTTGGGGCTCGACCGTCAGCTGACCCCGAGAGTACAATTTTTAGCCCCGAGGCACTGTAATAATCGAGTAGTTGCTGAGGGCGAGAAACATCGGTTTTTGTAATGCACAAAATAGGCTCTATCCCGGCATTATATGCGGCAACGACGGCTCGATCAATAAAACCTGTGCGCGGCTGCGGATTCGCAGCAGCAACCACAATGACCAGCTGGTTCGCATTGGCCACCACCACACGTTCGGTTGTATCTGTGTCATCGGCACTGCGGCGCAGTACCGAAGAACGCTCTCCCAAACGAACGATGCGCGCTAGGGTGTCTTTTGCGCCGGATATATCTCCGACTACATCCACAAAGTCCCCGGTGACAATGGGGGTACGGCGCAATTCGCGTGCCCGTGCCGCGATAAGAGTCCGCTCCTGTGGGGTGCCTTCAGCGACAACTACTGACCACCGACCACGATCGACGGTGACGACGCGACCGCGTATAGCGTGCTTGTACCGGGGGCGTTCCTTAGTGCGGGGTCGAGAACCCTTTTTATTGGGGCGAACTCGAACGTCGGATTCATCCCACTCGTCGAAAGACCGGTTTCGGGATGGATTCACGAGCGCACTCCTTTCCATTGCGAAAGCATTTTTTGCCAAAGCGCTGTGAATTGTGGGAGTGTTTTTGCGGTTGTCTGAACGTTTTCGATGCGCACTCCGGGTTCGTGAAGTCCAATAACCGCCGCGAACGTTGCTACTCGGTGGTCTTCATAGGTCTGTACCGTCACAGGAGAGTCTTGAGGCAGACGTCGAACGGGGCGAAGAACGCGAATACCGTCGGCTGTTTCTTCGGCAAGCCCGCCCAAACGGTTAATCTCAGTGACGAGAGCCGCGAGGCGGTCAGTCTCATGCCCACGCAGGTGCCCAATGCCAGTGAGAGTGCTTGGGGAGTCAAGAAGCACAACGAGAGCGGCAACTGTAGGCGCGAGTTCGCCTGCAGTCTGTAGGTTAAACTCGACCCCGGAAAGCCGGGTTATATCTTCGGGCCCGGTGACTGTGAGCGAACCATTAGAGAATTCAACGGCACCGCCTAAACGGGGCAGAATGGTACGCCACTCATCACCTCCCTGCGTTGTTCCGGGGGAACCGTCTGCTGTAGGAGCGGGCCAATCAGGAATAGTCACTGAGTTGCCCGTTACCATCGCAGCTGCAAGGAAAGGACCAGCGTTAGAAAGATCCGGTTCAACAGTGACATCAAACCCGGAAATAGTGTCTGGGAATACACGCCAGGCGTATTCATCAGCAACGGCTTCGGCGCGTACCCCCAAGTCACGGAGGGTCTGCAGGGTCATCTCAATATGAGGTATCGAAGGCACGGCGTTTCCCCGGTGACGAATCGTTAACCCCTGAGGAAGCCTAGGCGCAATCAAGAGTAGAGCAGATACAAATTGCGAGGAAGCCGAAGCATCAATAAAGATCTCTGCGGGAGTACCGGATGCGGTCGCAAGTCCGGGGGAATGCAGAGTGAAAGGCAAGGTATCTACGGAATCATTGCCCGATCGTTCAATATGCGCCCCTAGCTGACACAGACCATCGCAGAGCGCCGCCATCGGCCGTTTGCGGGCTTGTGGATCACCATCAAAGTTGTAATCACCCGGAAGCAAAGCAGCAAGAGCGGGTACAAAACGCATGACCGTTCCCGCAAGTCCACAATCAATCTTTACCATTGGGGGAGCCGAAGCAAGATTTAGAGGGGTTATGAGAAGATCAGGACCAAACTCCGAACCTGTCTCGATACGCTCGAACTGGGCTCCGAGTGCCTCTAAAGCGGAAATCATGAGGGCTGAGTCTCGCGAGTGTAGGGGAGCACGCAACCGTGAGGGAGAATCAGCAAGAGCCGCGAGGAGCAGGTAACGGTTGGTGAGCGATTTGGAACCGGGGATGCGCATCCGTGCGCTCATCCCAGGCGCACCCCGGTACGTGGGGGCTTCCCATGCATGTGCCATGGTATTTTGCGCCGTACTCAATTCGCTCATCGGTATAACTCTCTGCCTCCCATAATCTGTCTGGTGTTTGCGCTGGAACTCGCCGGTTCTCTGTACCTGAGGACGCTCTTCTTCGCGCCCATACACTTCAACCATTCTACCGGGTGGGTACCCCAAACGGGTGAGAATCCAGGTAAAACGGTGTATCATTTTTCGCGGTGAACACACAATATTATGCGGGTTTATAGAAGAATAGCGAGGAGAAACCCGGTAGTCGAGTTTTCTCCCCGCCGTAGTATGCCGCGAACTTAGACCAAAGGCGGTGAAGGCTTAGGCACTCGCCGAACAAAATTCATCAATATGTTCCAAAAGCCTGGCTTTGAGGGATTCAGGCGCCTGCTCGTCACACGAAGATTTGATCTTCGCACGCAAAAGGACCTCAAGATCCTTCGCTTCGGCGCAATGCGAGCAAGCATCAAGGTGCCTCTGAATTTCTTGTATTTCCTCAGCGGTGAGAGCACCATCAAGATATTCATAAAGGTTTTTGAGTGTTGTGGAACAGGGGTTGCCGCCACAATCTTCGGTAAGTGCCGTGCTATTCTCGGGTGTTTGTTCTTCCATAGCAGACTCCTTTCTTCCGAGTTTATAAAACTGAGCCTATTTCTTCTTCGCCGCTTTTGCTTCGACCTTTGCGATAGTCGAAGGGCGTAAACCATTTTCGCGAGCATAATCCAGTAATTTTTCGCGCAGAATGCGGCGTCCGCGGTGCAGCCGCGACATGACCGTTCCTAATGGAATCTCCATAATCTCGGCGATCTCTTTATATGAGAACCCCTCGACGTCGGAGTAGTACACCACCATGCGGAAGTCTTCGGTGAGTGAGGCGAGAGCCTGCCGTACTTCGGTGTCCGGGAGCGCATCCAGAGCCTCCATCTCGGCTGAGCGTAGCCCTGAAGCATCATGAGCGCCCGCTTGGGCTAACTGCCAGTCTTCGACGGATTCCGTATGTGCCTGCTGTGGCTCTCGCTGGCGTTTACGGTACAGATTAATGTACGTATTGGTCAGAATACGGTACAGCCACGCCTTGAGATTGGTACCTTGCCTGTACTGGTGAAAAGAGGCAAAGGCCTTCGTATATGTCTCTTGAACGAGGTCTTCGGCGTCTGCCGAATTCCTGCTCATGCGTAAGGCAGCGGCATAAAGCTGATCGACGTATTGCATGGCATCTGCAGTGAAGCGCTCACGTAATTCACGAGGTGTGAGAGTCGCCGTCGCTTCTGCGGCGTTGGACTCGCTCATAGGTGCTCTTTTCTGTCGCGTAATGACTTTCGGGGGTCTGTGTACAGCATACCTTCGTGTGAGGCTTCGGGGAATGTAACGGCTCGCTCGAATGAATTATTCCCAGTATCCGCAGCACGATTATTAGCTGAAAGGCCAGATAATTCGATAAAGCAAAACCCCGGTGAAAGACCACCGGGGTTCTTACGTATAGCAAGATACCTTATGCGTTGGGGCGCTTACCGTGGTTTGCGCCGCCTTTACGACGGTCCTTGCGCTTACGACCGCGCTTGCTCATAGGAGCCTCCTTCAGAATTGTGAACCTCTGCTCAAAGAAAGCCAGCAAGGCTCTAAACTAACCGCCCCGAGTCTTAGCACAGGCTTAAACGCATAGGGCAACGCCGTCTATTTTTTCATAGAAACGGCTTGAATGCATCTTACCAACAGGCTGATGCGAAAAATATGGAGATTTAGATACTCTGTCTGCGTAAGATCTTACTGCTCGGGAAGGTTAAGCCAGCTGTACCAACCGCGGTGGAGCACAAGCCACGCCATGAGACCGTATCCAGACTGCCCCGGACGCCCATCATTAGCGGCCAGATCATTGCGCCATTGTTCGTGGTGCAAAAGAGGGTTGAACGTATCGACATACACGTGATTACGGCGGGTTACTACATCTGCATAAGCCGCCGAAAGATCAGCGATACGACGGTTACGCTCCGGGTCGAGAGTCGGGGGAGGGCCCACCACAAGTACACGGATGCTGTTCTGAGACGCCATGTCCACCATATTGGCAAGATTCAAGCGTGAACGTGCACTGGTGAGTCCCAAATCAATGTCAAAAGTTGAGGGAGCTATGACCAAACGGTTATCGGCACCGGGAAGGAACCTGCGGCGTGCCTCATCAAACCATCGAGTACTCAACTGCTCGCTTCCTTCATTCGGGGCGGCGAGATTATAGGCTGAAATGGATGCACTAGTTTGCGGGGTACGTGCCATCACGCGACCAAACCAACCTAGGGTGCGGGGGTCACCGACACCGGCGAGCAGGTCGTCTCCAACCGCTACAAGTCGAATATTGCGTTGCTCCACGGGGTTCTTTCTTCCGTTGATATCTTGCGTCTGCAGTACGTAAACGCTCTGTCCTTTTGTTTAAGCATAAGGTGTTCGAGTTATGTTTTCGAACTCCTCGAAAATTTTTGATCCAATCGTGATGAAAAATCCACTTGAGGCATAGGAAAAGCCCCATCACTACAGTCTTCCACAATCGCACGAGTTATAAAACTCGCTGTGAAGCTACGGTTGTGATGGGGCTTTACCCCACAAAGGATTTAGCCTTCGAAGACCTGCTTCATCAGTGCCTCAGCTTCAGCGGCATGGCGTTTACCCGTACCTGCTGCGGGAGATGCCGACGCAGGGCGGGATACCAAACGCATCCGGTAGTCAATAAGTGGCAGCAGGTTCAAAGCCATAAACGGCCACTGACCCTGGTTAGCGGGCTCATCCTGTGCCCATACAATATCGGTGGCGTTCGAGTACAAATCCAGCTGTGCCTTGACCTCTGCCTCGGGCAGGGGGTAAAGCTGCTCAACGGAGACGATAGCGGTTTTCGTATCACCGCGCTTTGCGCGCTCAGCCTCAAGATCGTAGTAGAGACGACCAGAGACAAAGACTACACGCTCAACTTGAGCCGGAGTAACACCGGAACGATCGCCAATAACGGGCTGGAACGATCCCTCCGTGAAGTCCTCAATTGAGGATGAGGCAGCCTTCAAACGCAAGAGCTGTTTAGGGCTAATAACCACAAGCGGCTTATACGGGCGGTGCTGTGCGTGACGACGCAACAGGTGGAAATACGATGCCGGGGTAGAAGGCACAGCAACCGTCATATTGTTTTCAGCGCACAACTGCAGGTACCGCTCTATACGTGCTGATGAGTGGTCCGGGCCCTGCCCCTCATAACCGTGGGGGAGCAGAAGAACCAGCGAAGAACGCTGACCCCACTTCTGTTCAGACGATGACACGAACTCGTCGATAATCGTCTGGGCACCGTTCGCAAAGTCACCGAACTGGGCCTCCCACACCACCATCGAATCGGGACGTTCAACCGAGTATCCATACTCGAAGCCTATGACACCGTACTCAGACAGAAGTGAATTGTAGATACGCAGCTTGCCCTGATGATCCGAGAGATGCTGCAGCGGTGACCATTCGTCATCAGTGAGATGATCATGCAGCACCGCGTGACGCTGCACAAAGGTACCGCGTTGAACGTCTTGGCCGCTCATACGCACATCGGTGCCTTCCATGAGCAGAGAGCCAAAGGCCAGAAGCTCGCCCATGCCCCAATTGACCTTGCCGTTTGTGCCCATCTCAACGCGCTGTTCACACAGTTTCTTGAGCTTCTTGTGAACCGTGAAACCCTCGGGAACTTCACCGAATGCTTTTGCGATGTGCTCGAAGGTATCGCGAGAGATCGCGGTGTTACCGCCATGAACAATTTCGGTGCTCTGCTGAGAAGCCGGCAGCTCAAGTCCAGCGACATTGGGGGTCTCGGGAGCGGGTACGGCCGCTTGGGTCTCGCTGAAGATCGCATCCAGCTTCGAGTGGTATGCACTCAATGCCTCATCCGCTTCTTCCTGGGTGATATCGCCGCGACCCACCAGAGCCTCTGCATATTTGGTGCGGGTCGAAGGCATATTATCAATCACCTGGTACATCTTCGGCTGAGTCATCGACGGGTCATCAGCCTCGTTGTGACCACGGCGACGGTAGCAGAGCAAATCAATTACGGCATCGCGGCCAAAGCGCTCGCGATACTCGAATGCGAGACGACCTGCCCGAACTACGGCCTCGGGGTCGTCGGCGTTTACATGGAAGACAGGTGCCTTGGTCATCCGAGCAATATCGGTTGCGTTGGTGGCGGTACGGCCATCCTTCGGAGATGTCGTGAAGCCGATCTGGTTATTCACCACGATGTGTACGGTACCGCCGGTAGTGTAGCCACGCAGATTAGCCATCTGCAAGGTTTCCATGACGATACCTTGTGCGGCAAACGCGGCGTCACCATGAATCAAGATGGGCAGAATGGGATGACCTTCGATACCCTGGTCGTTAAGAACATCCTGCTTGGCGCGCACGATGCCTTCTAGAACGGTGTTAACAGCCTCCAAATGTGAAGGATTAGCAGCTAAATACACCTGAGTCTGCTTGCCTGAGGTAGAGGTGAACATACCCTCGGTGCCAAGGTGGTATTTCACATCGCCAGAACCACCTTCATATGGTGCCGCAGTACCGCTGAACTCACGGAAAATCTGGGCGTAAGACTTACCCGCGATGTTGGTCAGAACATTGAGGCGGCCACGATGCGCCATACCGATGGCGACCCCGTGCATATCGTTATCTGCCGCCTTGTTGATGATCGCATCCAGCAGAGGAATGAGCGACTCTCCGCCTTCGAGTGAGAAACGCTTCTGACCCAGGTACTTGGTCTGCAGGAAGGTCTCAAAGGCCTCGGCCTCAACAAGCTTCTCCAGAACATGCATCAGACGTTCGCGGCTAGGCTTGCTGTAGCCATGCTCCAGCTTCTCTTGGAACCATTCACGGGCTTTACGGTCTTCCATGTACATGTACTCGACCGCGAGAGTACCCGCATATGCCTCACGTAGACGCGCCAGAATAGTACGCAAAGGAAGCTGTTCTTTGTCGCCAAACCCTCCCGTAGGCCATACTCGATCCAGATCCCACAGAGTCAGACCGTAGCTTTCTACGTTCAAATCGGGGTTTGAATGTAGCTGGTAGCCCACTGGGTTGGTGCGGGCGATAAGGTGACCGTGCACGCGGTACGCGTGGATAAGCTGCTGAATGCGGGCGACCTTAGAAACCTCAGTATCAGGATTAACCTGATTATCCTGGCTCCATCGAACAGGTTCGAAGGGAATTTGAATAGCCTGGAAGATTTCGTCATAGAATCCTTCGGCGCCTAAGAGGTAGCTCTCTACTATCTTAAGGAATTCGCCGGAACCAGCACCTTGAATAACGCGGTGGTCATAGGTGCTCGTAAGGGTAATAATCTTGGAAATAGCGTGCTGGGCTACCATCGTCTCCGCCACGCCGCGGAACTCAGCAGGGTATTCAAGAGCACCCACACCGATAATTGCGGCCTGCCCTTTCGAAAGACGAGGAACAGAGTGTACGGTACCGATACCGCCAGGGTTCGTGAGAGTAACCGTAGTTCCCTGGAAATCTTCCAGCCCAAGCTGACCTGCACGACCACGTTTGACGATATCGTCGTAGGCCTGCCAGAACTCCAAGAAGCTCAAGGTCTGTGCACCCTTGATATTCGGAACCACGAGGTTGCGGGAGCCATCAGGGCGGGGCAGATCGATAGCCAGACCGAAGTTCACGTTCGCATTGTGAATAGCAATCGGTTTGCCTTTTTCATCATGACCGTAGGTGACGTTCATTGAAGGCATGGCAGCGAGCGCACGAATAACGGCGTACCCAATGATGTGCGTGAAAGAAATCTTGCCGCCGCGGGTTCGAGCCAAATAAGCGTTGATGGCAGAACGGTTTTCAATCAGCAGCTTAGCTGGTACCGCGCGCACCGTCGTAGCGGTTGGAACGGTGAGCGAGTCTTCCATGTTGGCGGCAACAGCTTTAGCCGGTCCGCGTAAGGGCACAATTTTATCTTCTACAGGTTCCACGTTTTCTGCCTTTGATGAGGTTTTAGGAGCGGGCGATGCTGTCGACTTTGTTGGTGCGGCAGGCTGAGGCTCCGGGGTAGTAATAGATGCTGCAGCGGCTGGAGCAGAAGGTATCGCCTCGGCTTTTTGGATAGCTGTTACCGGGGCGGAGGCCGTCGGAGTTCCTTGAAGGGCCTTATCAATGGACTGAAAAATGGGCCACCACGAAGGATCCACGAGATTTTTGTCTTGCTGATAACGTTCATATTGTTCTTCGACGAACCATTCGTTACCGGCAAATTCCTCAGGTACCAGGTGATCTGGCAGATTTGGCACTGTAAACGCCTCTTCCTTGACTGTGAATTTATCCGTCGCGTCCGGAGAAATCCGGCACAGACGACCCGCATCTTCGAGGGGCGAATCATCACGCTGAGTATAAGTTGGCTTTGTGTGTGCCTCTTCAAGTCTCGCACACATTGCGGACTGCAAGAGCTGCAGCGCACCAAATACTCTATAACCTAGTTTAGTGAGAATTCACCCGAACTTTCCAGCTGAACCCGGCGGATACGGTGAGTTGTTCTTCACGGGAACACGCTTGTAGGAAGGCAAAACATGCCTTGAGGGTGGGTAAGTTCTGCGAGATATTGTGCTCATGGGAGCTTATGCATCTCTGTTTTACATTGATATCTAAAGGAAAGCGTAGCGACCACTGCAAAATTGCCTTAAACATTCGCTAGAATATGGGCTATGGATGACCCCTTCAGTTACCCCAATACAGACTGTCGAATATTACACTTTTATGACGCTCGTCGTCCTGATGACGTTGGGTGCGCGGTGAACGCATGAACTTTATACTTCTTGCTCTCGGCATCGCACTCATTCTAGGAACCGGTTTCTTCGTAGCTGTCGAATTCTCACTTGTGGCGCTTGAGACCGCGACCGTGTATCAAGAACGGGAAAAAGGTGATACTCGCGCTAACGCCGTTCTTCAATGCTTACGTACTCTCTCAACACAGCTTTCAAGTTGCCAAATTGGTATTACGATCACGACTCTGCTCACGGGGTACACACTCGACGCTTCCATTAATGCGTTAACCGCTGGATTTATCTCTTCGTGGGGTCTTCCTAGGGCTGTAACTTCCACCCTGACCCTTGTGCTTGCTATGGGAATTGCCACCCTGCTATCGATGCTCCTCGGTGAACTGGTGCCTAAAGGCCTTGCGATCGCTGAACCCTACCGGGTGGCGCGGCAAGTCGCGCCTGCGCAGCTTATATTTACGCGCATTATGAAACCTGTGGTCGTCGTGATGAACGGGTCTGCCAATAGAATTCTTCGTCTCTTCGGCATGGAGGCTCAGGAGGAACTTTCTGCTGCCCGCAGTCCCGAAGAGCTTTCGGCAATGGTGCGTCGCTCTGCGGAGCAGGGAACCTTGGATTCAGATACGGCTCGATTTGTGGATCGCACGCTTAGTTTTGCTGAACTTACCGCTTCCGAGGTGATGACTCCGCGAGGGTGGGTTACGATGCTCGAAGATACGGCGCCCGTAACAGAGGTTATAGAGCAGGCCCGTGCGACCGGGCATTCGCGTTTTCCTCTCTATCGTGGAGATCATGACAATATTGTGGGCGTTATCCATGTGAAGAAAGCTGTCGGGGTTCCAACCGATGTGCGTGAAACCCTGGAAGCCGGTGCATTGGCTGATGACGTGCTGCAGGTTCCTGAAACGCTGCACGTGGATGCGCTTCTTACTCAGCTGCGTGAAGGAGCATTACAACTTGCCGTCGTCCTCGACGAATACGGCGGAACATCGGGAATTGTGACTCTTGAAGACCTTGTTGAAGAAATTGTGGGCGAGGTATCCGATGAGCACGATCAAGGGCGAACGGAACGGCCTCTACGTTTTGGTAACGGCGACTGGGTGTTCTCAGGCTTGCGTCGCCCGAATGAGGTTAACGAATTTATTCCCGGTGTCATTGCCGAGCATCCTTCTTACGAAACCGTGGGCGGTTTTATGATGGAGCAGCTGGGGCGCATACCTGAACAGGGTGACCAGGTACCGATCCCTGGCGGTATTCTGCGTGTAGACCATGTTGAGGGGCGCCGGGTAGACCGCATCCGCTTTATTCCCGACAGCATCGGGGAAGGACTCGTATCGCAGCCAGCGGTTTTGCAGAATCGGCAGGTGCGCTCATGAATGACTGGATAGCTATAGCACTCCTCGTTATTTTGCTTATCGGCAATGCATTTTTTGTCGCAGGTGAATTTGCCATCATGTCTACCCGCCGAGCCCAAATAGAACCCCTGGCGGATGGGGGAAATAAACGTGCAAAAGTGGTGCTCTACGCACTGGAACGCGTTTCTCTGATGTTGGCTACCTGCCAGTTGGGTATTACGATTTGTTCTCTGCTGATTCTGAACGTTTCCGAACCTGCTCTGCACCATCTGCTGGGGGCACCTTTAGAGTTACTTGGTCTTCCGCACGCCACGGTCGATATTCTTGCCTTCGTCGTTACCCTTATCGTGGTGACGTATCTGCACGTTATTTTTGGTGAAATGGTGCCGAAAAATGCTGCGGTTACTCTAGCAGCGCGCGGTATTGCCCTGTGGATTGTTCCTACGTTGGTACGGGTTTCGCATGTTTTTGCTCCCATCGTGGCGTTTCTCAACGGTATGTCAAATATGCTTTTACGCCGTATGCGGGTGGATATTAAAGACGAGGTCGCCTCTACCTTTACACTAGGCGAGCTGCAGTCTATCGTTGCCCAATCCACGGCAGAAGGCACCGTCGAGGACGATGCCGGCGTTATCGGCGGCGCTCTCGAATTTAGCGGGAAGCATGTTTCTGAGATTATGGTAAGTCGGGACAACGTGCATACACTGCCCTTCGGATGTACTCCGGCAGAGGTAGAACACGCCGTAGCACGTACCGGATATTCTCGTTTTCCCGTCCACGATGAAGCCGGAATCTATATGGGGTACCTGCACCTCAAGGATGCCCTAGACGTAGCCCCTGAACGCACAGACCAGCCCTTTCCCTGGTACAAACTGCGGTCTTTGACCGTTCTAACACCGACGACCGAAATTGACGATGCGCTCGCCACCATGCAGCAGAATCGCTCACACCTGGCGCAGGTCGTAGACACTTCGGGCACATTATTAGGTGTGGTCTTTATGGAAGATGTGATCGAAGAACTTGTGGGCGAAATTCGTGATACGACACAGGACTCGAAGCGGCGTAAAGCCGGCACATCGCACTCTGAAGGGATAAGCCAAGATGAACAATAAAGAGTTGTTTATACGTTATATGGCGTGTTTTAGTGGTAATGCATCAGCAAACCCGGCGCGTCGTAATTGAAAATCGTTTTCACCTTGCGTAGCCTGGTAAAACTCGCTCGGAAAATATTCGCGCCGCAGTCGAAAGAAGAAATAACATGAAAAAACTCATGAGCACCATAACGGTATTGGCTGGAGTATCTCTCATGGTGAGTGGCTGCTCAACCGCTAACTCGGGTTCCAACGGGTCATCAGGCAACGACGGCGGGAAAGTAAAAGTTGTTGCAACCACTGACGTTTATGCCGATATTGTCAAGCAGGTGGGAGGGGACAACGTAGACGTTACCCCTATTATTGCGTCAACTAGCACTGACCCTCACTCCTATGAAGCAACCGCAGCAGACCGTGTTAAAACGAAGGACGCAGGTCTTGTTGTCGTCAATGGAGGCGGCTACGACCAGTTCCTTGAAGATATGGCAGGTAAAGACAATAGCTCACAGAAGGTTGTCAATGCCGTCAAGCTGAGCGGGAAACTAACTGACAGCGAATATGATCATCTCGCCGAAGACCACAAGGACGGTCACCATGATCATGAAGACGGTGAAGAACATAAACACGCCCACGAGTTTAACGAGCACCTTTGGTACGACTTCGACACCATGAAGAAAGTTGCCACCGAAGTAGCAGAAGACTTGGCACAGCTGGATTCCGCGCACGCGGACTCCTACCGTGAAAATGCTAAGAAACTCGGCACAGAACTTGATACTCTGGACTCCTCAGCGAAGAAGATTAACGGTAAGGGCAAGAAATATATTTCAACCGAACCTGTGCCGGATTACCTGATTGCCTCCACGGGTGCAGAGAATGCAACCCCTGAGGAATTCGCGGAATCTATCGAAGCTGAGAAAGACGTTCCGGCACTTGTGCTTAAGGAAACCCAAGATTTGGTGACTGAGAAGCAGGTCTCCCTGGTGGCATACAATGAGCAAACCGAAACCTCACAGACCAAAGAGGTGCTTCAAACGGCTAAAGACGCGGGGGTTGCCCATGTTTCCTTTACCGAAACTCTCCCCGAAAACACCGATTACCTGTCGTGGATGAAGACGAACGTTTCAAATCTCGAAAAGGCACTTTCCTAAGTGAAAAATACGACACCGTCAGGCACCCCCGTGATAGAAATACGCGGGGGTAGCCTCGCTTTTGGAACCCGTATCCTTTGGAATGACCTCAACCTGTCCATTGCTCAAGGAGAATATTTCGCGGTCCTTGGGCCGAACGGTTCCGGAAAATCTACATTCCTCAAAGTAGCCCTCGGACTCACCGTGATGAATACCGGCACGATCTCTGTTCTGGGCAAACCAGCTCGCGCCGGAAACCCCGGCGTAGGCTACATTCCCCAGCAAAAAGCAATCGACCCATCAACCCCGATGCGTGCCCGCGACCTCGTTGGCCTGGGCATCGACGGCCACCGCTGGGGAATCCGGTTGGGCAGCAGAAAGTATCGTGCAAAAGTCAATGAACTCTTAGAGGCCGTCGGCGCTTTAGAATACGCCAATGTTCCGGTTGGTCTGCTTTCAGGGGGCGAACAGCAGCGACTGCGCATAGCCCAAGCTCTCGCGAATAACCCCCAAATGCTGCTTGCTGATGAAGCTCTTCTCTCTCTCGACCTGAACCATCAATACGCGGTTGCTGATCTGATTCATCGGTTTAACCGCGATCAGGGTGGCTCTGTTATCTTCGTAACTCACGAGATTAACCCCATCATTGAGCATGTTGATCGCGTCTTATATCTCGCCAACGGGCGATTTACCGTAGGAACTGTACCCGAGGTCATGAACAGCGAAACCCTGAGCGATCTTTACGGAACCCCCATCAACGTGCTGAAATCTAACGGGCGCTACGTTGTGGTAGGGGAGACCCATGCCAGCGACCATTGCAATGTGGTAGGTGGGGAGCAGAACGTTCATGGTGCGCATCAGGACCTTCGAGAAATTGCAGTCGAGACGGATCATGATGCATCCTCGGGCAAACCGGTCAAAACCGCGAGCGCGGCGGGTGCCCTAGAAGATTCTTCTAATACTACGAAATATCACGCCGAGCACAAGGGCGGAGGGACACCCCAATGATTCTTTCCACAGTAATCTCTCCGGTGCTTGCGGCAAGCCAGCAACAGAACGATTTACTCTCGCGGATTTTCGTTTTCGACCGATACAGCGAACTAGTTCAGCTGTTGCAGAACTCTATTCTTGCGGGTGCAGTCCTCGGTATTATCGGCGGTTTCGTCGGCATGTTTGTTATGATGCGCGATCATGCCTTCGCCGTGCACGGTGTATCTGAAATGTCGTTTGCGGGCGCCGCGCTGGCACTTCTGCTGGGGTACGATGTCATTACCGGGTCAATGATTGGGTCCATTATCTCCGCCTTGCTGATCGGCATGATGGGCGTGAAGAAAAGCGAATCAAACTCGGTCATTGGTGCCCTCATGCCCTTTGGCTTGGGTTTAGGCATTCTCTTTCTCTCGCTCTACCAGGGCAGGAGCGCCAATAAATTCTCGCTTTTAACCGGTCAGATTGTTTCGGTTGACGGCGATCAGCTGAACGCCATGATCGCTGGAGCCATCGTAATTATCGCAATCCTGACTCTGATCTGGCGGCCACTGAGCTTCGCTTCACTCGATCCCGAAGTGGCCCAGGCAAAAGGCGTTCCTATGCGTACCCTATCCCTGGTCTTTATGGTGGTTCTGGGTATCGCTGTAGCGCTTTCGGTTCAGGTCGTTGGCTCCCTGCTGGTGCTGGCCCTCTTGATTACTCCGTCTGCCGCAGCGCTTCAGGTGACTGCATCCCCGCTTAAAGCGCTTATTCTCTCGGTGATTTTTGCGGAACTGGCTATTGTGGGCGGTATTTTGCTTGCGCTTGCCGGTTCGCTACCGATTAGCCCTTATGTCACCAGTGTCTCCTTCGTAATTTATATTATCTGCCGCATTATTGGCGGAATTAGGAGGCGGCACAGTGCATCGGGTCGCATCGCCCGTCAGACACAGGAGGATGCACATCATCACCCTGCGAGCGTCTAGTAGCGACTCTTTCTAGAGAATCTTAAAGTCTGTTGCCCACAACTCAACCAAGAGTTGTGGGCAACAGACTTTAAGAGTAGTGCATACTCTGCGGGATGAACCAGGATTCAGGTCTTATTTACTGGCGCCCCGTCAACCGATTTTCTTCATCACGGAGTTCCAGAGTGCATTCAGGGCAGTAGCCGGTAACTTCAACTACATGCTCCAATTCCGAGAACCCGTATTTTTTCCCCATATCAAGAGCCCAATCCTCAATAGCGGGTGCCTCAAGCTCCACGGCCTTACCGCAACGGCGGCACAGAAGATGATGATGGTGCGTATCGCCTTGACAATGACGGTAAAGTGACTCGCCTTCGACACCCTTCACGACATCCAGTTCTCCCGAATTAGCGAGAGACTGGAGCACACGGTAGGTCGTCGCCAAAGACACCTGCTCTTTACGGTTAGCTAGGGTGAGGTGCAAATCCTGCGCCGAAATAAAATCGCCCAGTTCGGCCATCGTGGCCTTGATAATGCGGCGCTGCTTGGTGTTGCGCGCCTCTGCCTGTTTCACGATCTTGCGGACGGGAATATGAGTATCCAAAACATAACCTTCCGGGTGGGGCACACCCAAGTAGTATGCGGGTTTGTGAGCCTTTTTAATGACTCTACACTAAAATTTTGCATATCAAGTGCGAGTTATTAATTCTCTCACGTGGTGAAAATTCTAGATTACCCTGTAGTTAGCCATGGTACAGCACTAGAGCAGGCTCGATTCTGGCGAGTAGACTGGAACCATGGAACTGACAAAATATACCCATTCAAGTGTGCGGATGGAGCACGACGGTCATGTACTAGTGTTTGACCCCGGAAATTTCGCGCCTGAGGGAGAACATGCTCAGCTGCTTGATGGCGCGGACTACCTCTTGATTACACACGAGCATCCCGATCATTTCGATGCCGATCGTGTGCTGCCTTTGATCGCCGAAAAGCCACAGTTACGTATTTGGGCGCCGCAAGCTGTCGCAGAGAAAATTCTTGATACCGCGCCAAACGCCCACGTCACCGTTGTATCGGCAGATAGCGAATTTTCGGTGCCCGGTTTTGATGTACAGACCTTTGGCGGTCAGCACGCGCTGATTCACCCTTTGATCCCTACGATCGCCAATATTGGATACCTCATTAACGGTGTTGTGTACCACCCCGGTGATTCCCTCGTGGTGCCACATGGCGTGAAAGCTCCTCATGTGTTGGTGCCGGTGCACGCGCCCTGGAGCAAGGTTCAAGAAGTTATCGATTTTGTGATCGCGGTGGGAGCACGGCATGCGTACCCCATTCACAATGGCATGATTAATGAGAATGGTACGGGAATTATCGAGGGTTTGATTACTACCTTTAGCAACAAGTACGGTACCGAATATTCGCATCTAAACCCCGGTGACACGGTCAAGTTCTAGATTTTGGAGGATAGAGTGAGCAGTATTTTTACCAAGATTATTGACGGCGAGATTCCGGGCCGTTTTGTCTGGAAAGATGAGAAATGCGTGGCGTTTATGGATATTCAGCCGGCATCGCACGGGCATCTGCTTGTGGTTCCGCGTGAAGAGATTGACCGTTGGCCCGAGCTTCCGGCGGAGCTTGCAGCGCATCTTTTCGCAGTAGCACATAAGATTTCCGGTGCGCTAGATCGAGCTTTCGATAAAGACCGGGTGGCGCTTATGATTGCCGGGTTCGATGTGCCACACACGCATATTCATCTGTTCCCAGCGGATAGTATGGCGGAATATGACCCGGCGAATGCGCTCGCTAACGTGACTGCCGAGGAACTGGATGCTGACGCGGAGGCGGTGCGTACCGCCTTGCGCGACCTCGGACACGGTGAATTTGTGCCGGAGGCTTAGGAGAGCCTGATCCTCTTAATATTCCGTTTCACCACAGACATGGAAAAGTGCCTTTATTCAGATAAAGGCACTTTTCCATGTCTGTGGTGAGCATGATGTACAGCTTGCCCCTCAGCGGTACGCTTTGAACGGTGCATGCTGCCCTGTTGCTGCTGTGAAACAGGCAAATGCCTCCGCATACTCGCAAAAAAAGTATTCGGAGGCTCGCCATCGCCGTAGGTAGGTTTAGTGTTTTTCCGCCTTTGAGATCTGATCTGCCAAATCTTCGGGGGAGAGGTTGGCGGAAGAGAACTCGGGAGTCAGCGGCAGATGCAGCTGTAAACCGGTACCGGGGCAGATTTCTACGTTTGCTGACTTTAATTTGAAATCGACTACATGTCCGCCATGAGTACGGTCATCGTCAATAAAGTGGGCGTGGCACCCCGGAACGGAAATGCCCTGCTCATAGATGGGGGTACGGAAACCCACAATCGTTCCTGTCAGATTATCGAACTGAACGATATCCTCATTCTCGGTTGCGTCCACCATCTTCGGGTAGGGCTTTTCCTGCTTGACCACGGTACGAGTACGAACCCACTCAAACTCGCCATAAATCTTGATAGCGTACATGTAGTTCTTTGACACCGTAAAATTATCGAGAACCTGTGAGGTGGAGGTGCGCAGCATATTTTGCGGAAGCTCACGACGGATCATGGGTACGAAGTTTGTGACCACTGCATATGGGGTTCGATCAGTAAGCTGGGGGATAGAAACCGAGCCGTCATGGCGCACCTGGTAACAATCGCCGTCGAGCACCACCATCTCCCCATCAAGGCCGTTAAAAGTTCCTACCCCAAAGTTACCGTGGCTCAACAGTTCACCAATTGTCATTTCGCCGTCGTACACGCCGTCGAGCAGCTGCGACATAAGACCGGTCTGGAAGACCTCGTTGCGGAATACGGTTTCTCCATTGAGCTGAGTCGGCTGATATGCCATCGTTTTACCTTCCATCGCGTATATTTGACTACACCATCATTCTACGCCGCATATTCCAAATGCCGTGTTTGTATATAAAATATGCCCATGCTAGAGATCGAGTACCATTTCAATGTGCTTGATTCCAGCTTCCTGATAGGGTTCACCGCGAGCCACAAAACCGACCGCCCCATAGTAGGTATCTCTTAAATATGCTTGCGCGCTAATCACAATCTGCCGTGCAGATGTGTTCGTGCGAATCCAGTCAATGGCCGCGTGTAAAAGTTTGCGTCCTAGCCCATTTCCGCGTACTTCTTGACGTACCGCAACACGACCCAGCGTCCATGCATCTGCGATGGTGCGGTGATTACCGTCATTTACATGTTCCAGATCAAACATGCGCAGATACGCGAGTACACGACCAGAATCATCAGCGGAAAAGAAATGGACGCATTCAAAATCGCTTTCATCAGCCTCGGGCTCAGTAATCTTCTGCCCCGCAGTAAAAACCAGGGTGCGTGTTATATGAATCTGCTGAAGTTCATGCGGTGTGAGCTCATCAAATAGTTTGGCCGTAAAACCGGGAGAGGAAGTCATGAATCCTGCTTGTCTGACGAACGGTCTGTTGAGAGCGGGCGGGCATATAATGCGTAAAAACCTACACTACTAGAGGCACATATCCGGCACTGTAGTTTCCTAAAACTTGCCCGTCCCGCATCATTCGTGGATGCGCTAGTGCTCAATCGCCGGATTAGCGCTGCAAATCGAGCACCATCTCGACATGCTCGATTCCAGACTCCATATAGTGCTCACCGCGCTCAACAAACCCCTCAGGACTGTAGTAGGTATCTTTCAGATATGCTTGAGCGGCGATCACGATTTCTTTTGCGTCCGTGTTATTCCGGATCCATTCCAAGGCTGCGTGTAAAAGCTTGCGTCCCAGACCGGTACCGCGTGCATCTGGGTGAACTGCCACACGACCGAATGTCCACGCGCCCGGAATGTAGCGGTGGCGTGCATCCTGAACCTTCTCAAGATCGAATAGACGCAGATACGCGAGCACTTTTTCCGAATCGTCCTCATTCACCATATGGATGCATTCGAAATCAGCGTCATCAGGCTCCTGATCAGTTGATTGCTGACCCACTGTGAACACCAGCGAACGAATAATATGAATCTGCTGCAACTCGTGAGCGGTCAGCTCGTCAAAATGCTTGGCGATGAATTTGGACACGGGCTCTCCTGCGTTGGTCATATCGGTGAAAAGACAGTTCTCATTATTCTAACGTGATGTGTGCGAATCACACGAAATCTAGAGAATATACGGTGAAAATGTGCGGCGTGTACAGCTAAAGCGTACCAATAAGAACGCCGCCAATAACTACGAGGGCGAGTCCTCCTAACACATACAGCAGCTCCAGCCTCGTTTTCTTCTCGCCCAGTAGTAAGATACTGCCCAGAGTGGAGATAATAACGTTCATCTGTGAGAGTGTAAACCCGCTGGCAACACCGTTGCGATGCGGCTCAATAGACACTAGGTAGGCTAACGCAGCACCCGAGAAAATCACGCCACAGATAATGTTCTGTAAAGACTTCTTATCCCAAGGGCGGGTACCGTCACGGGTCAGCATAGACATCGTGATAGCTGCTACCACCATACCCACTGATTGGGGCAGGAATTTATACCACCCGTCTACACTCACATAGTTGGGAAAGAACGAATATCCAACATATCCGATGGTAGAAATTAAGAGTGTGATAATACCGGCCCGCATATTCCCGCCAGACTGTGGGTCAGGATTCTCTTGCTTCGTGGTCATCCAAATACCGATGATAATGAGCGCCAGAGCCACTGCACCGATAATCTTAGCTTGAACGGTACCCCAGTCACCGAACGCCACCACGCCCATCAGCGAAGTACCTACCAGCTGCATACCAGTCGATAAAGGCATGGTTTGAGAAACACCGATCTGGGTAAACGCGCGATATTGGTTCATCTGCCCGAACGCCCAGCTTGCCCCCGAGAGGAAGCACAGAAAAAACGCCCAAGCGTCAAGGCGAATTGGGAAGAAAAGCAGGGAAGTCGCGATACCCACGAGGAGCACGCCCGTTGTGGTACCCATAATTTGCTGAGTCGGTTTACCGCCGATTTTAGATACGCACAGCGGCAGAATGCCCCAGAATAGCGCGGGGATAAGACCGATAAGTATATTCATGGAAATTATTTCCTTAGGCATTATGAGAACACAGAATATACAGCTGTTCCGTGGAAAGAATAGTAAATTACCATTTTAGAAACGTCTATAACGCTGTAAGCTCACTCCAGCTTATCTTGTTTTTATAAAATTCGAGCCCTGTAGGTAAACATCCTGTTTGAGATCTTAAAACAGAAGATGCCCTCCTTACATAAGGGCATCTTTAGGATAGCTCGGTCGAGCTTTAAGACCATAGGGAGGCGACAGTCTTCGTAAAGTGCGTACCATCGGGGTGTATCTGCGATACAAGCTGGAGATTCCAGGTTCCATCGCTCCCATTAATATTTGCGGTCGTGCGCGTGCGTGCTACGAGCTGAGCTCCATTGTCACTTCGTTCCACGCGAGCAGATATTACCTCAATATTGCTGTAGGACATAGTTTTGTCGGCAACCGACTGTACCCACTCATCGCGAGTCTGGATTTGGCCTGTGATGTGGGTGAGTGTAGCATCCTCAGTGAGAGTGGAACGGAGAGACTCGGTGTCAGCATCCATCATCGCCATAAACATACGCTCTTGTGTGCGAATAGGCTGCTCATCGGAACCTGTATAGGGCTCGCCTGGTGCAGAGGGTAATAGCTGGTCATTCTTATATAGTGCTTCATCGGATGACAGCGAGCTGGAAGCGCAACCTACGAAAGTTGCAACTGCTGTAAGACCAGCTGATAGACATACAGTACGGCGTGATAGTACATGCGACACGTCAAACTCCTTTAGAACGTGGAGGCAGTAATCCCCTAAGAACTTACTTGCGGCTTCATCATACGTGAAGGTTAAGCCTTAATTCCAGATTTTGTAAGTATTCCACATTATGGCCACTGAGGGAATCAAGTACCTTGTGGAGCTGTTCTTTCTGAGTGGGGAAACTTGCGAATAGGTCTATCTTCTCAGTGTTTACTAGTTAAGGAAGGCTACTATGCTAGGCAATGCCGCAGTGTATTGTCAATATGAAAGCACAACCGGAATATACAAATTCTGGAAAGGTTAGTATGTGTATGCTCGCCATGAGCATAATCTATGATGAAGCAAAGGCAGATAAAAAACTATAAGAATATCTAAAAATTATTATAAATCTAATAAATATGCTTGTCAGAGGTCATATTCTTAAACTCTCAGGACCTGTCATTATGAGTTTTTGATATGCACATATATCGGACATTAGGTTCCGTTACGCTAGAAAAAAGAGAGCTCTTTTGCTCTATTTATATCTTAGGGTCAGAGATGCAGACCTAGCTTCTATGACAAAGATATTAACGAGAATGCTCCATACCCTCATTATATGAGAACATGGAGCATTCTAACTTCTGCAACTAACGGTTAGACACCGTAGTACAGCTGGTATTCCAGCGGGTGAGGAATCAATGAGAGCGGTTCAAGCTCATTGGTGCGCTTGTAATCGATCCACGCCTGAATAAGATCCTCGGTGAATACACCGCCTTCGAGCAGGAAGTCGTGGTCTGCCTCAAGCGCGGCCAGCGCTTCCTCAAGGTTAGCGGGGGCCTTCTTGATATCCTTGGCCTCTTCGGCGGGCAGCTCGTATAGATCCTTGTCGATCGGTGCTGGTGGCTCAATACGGTTGCGAATACCATCCAAACCGGCCATAAGCTGAGCCGAGAACGCGAAATAGGGGTTACATGAGGGGTCAGGGGCACGGAACTCCAGGCGCTTAGCTTTCGGGTTGGCGCCAGTAATCGGAATGCGAATACCGGCAGAGCGGTTACCCTGCGAGTACACCATATTCACGGGGGCCTCGTAGCCAGGCACAAGGCGCTTGTAGGAGTTAACGGTCGGGTTGGTAAACGCCAGCACAGCGGAGGAATGCTCAATCAGACCGCCGATGTACCAGCGAGCGATATCGGAGAGGTTTGCGTACCCACGCTCATCGTAAAAGAGTGGCTCGCCGCCTAACCACAGTGACTGGTGGCAATGCATCCCCGAACCGTTATCGCCGAAGACAGGTTTCGGCATGAAAGTCACAGACTTGCCCCACTCATCGGCGGTGTTCTTGATAACGTACTTAAACTTCAGCAGGTCGTCGGCGGCATTGGTGAGGGTTGAGAACTTGTAGTTGATCTCTGCCTGTCCAGGGGAACCGACCTCGTGATGGCTGCGCTCAACTTCGAGCCCAACCTGATCCATCGCTACGCACATAGCATCACGCAGATCGGCTTGCTTATCGACAGGGGAGACCGGGAAATAACCGCCCTTGATAGGGGTCTTATTACCAAGATTGCCGCCTTCTTCCTTGCGGCCGGTGTTCCAATATGCTTCATCGGAATCGATTTTATAGAACACGGAATTGGGCTCTACCTGGTAACGGACATCCTCAAAGACGAAGAACTCGGCTTCAGAAGCAAAGAACGCGGTATCGGCAACACCTGTGGACTGCAAGTATGCTTCAGCGCGTTCGGCTACACCGCGAGGGTCACGGTGGTAGGGCTCACCGGTGCGGGGATTCACGATAGAGCAGATAATAACAAGGGTTTTTTCAAGACGGAAAGGATCAACATACGCCGACTTAACATCAGGAATAAGCTGCATATCAGACTCGGCAATGCCCTGGAAACCACGAATAGACGAGCCATCGAAAAGCTGACCGTTGACGAAGAAATCCTCGTCGATCGCCTTCGCCGGAAGGTTGAAGTGCTGCTGCACCCCGGGCATATCGGTGAATCGAATGTCGACGAAGACAATTTCGTCGCTCGTAATAAAATCGAGAACTTCTTGGGGACTGGTAAACATACGGACTGCTCCTCGTGGTGTTTTGTCCTTGGTGTCTGGTGTGGCGCCCAGTTTATGAGTTGTGCACCACTATCTAGCATAGGGGGTATTTTTTGCTCTGTCGTGTCTATTATGTTTCGGTAGTGTTACAAAGTTGCAGATGTGGTAGGGTGGCGTACGTTTAGGAAAGAGATACAGGATAATAGAAGCCATGATTGAACGTGACGATCTTGGGTCGTGGATCAATGGCGCGCCCAGTAACCAAAAATACCCCGGAGAGATCATGGGGAGACCAGAAACAGGACCTGGTGCTATAGCCCGTCCAATGCGCCGCCTCTTAGGTTTCATCATAGATTGGTATCTATGCTTGGGTCTTGCGTTTCTGCTAGTCGGAGGCCAAAACGTACAAATACATGGTCTAACGACACTAGGAATTTTTCTGCTGTACCTGATCGTGCTCGTGGGATTTATGGGGCACACTCTGGGGCATTTTCTGGTTGGAGTCCAGGTGCAAACTCTAGATGGCAGGCCCGCTGGTTGGAAGCGAGCCCTTATCCGAGCTGTGCTGACCATGCTGGTGTTGCCCACCGTAATTTTGGATGCGAATTCACGCGGTCTTCACGATCGCGCGGCAGGAACTATACTTGTGCGCATCCGCTAGATGCGAACTGTATTGCCGGAGAGCTTATATTGTTTTCCGGGTATTAGACAGAAAAGCTGAGCCCCGACCTCACCATGATGTCGGGGCTCAACCATAGGATGTACCGTTTCTTAACGCCCACGCATTGCGCGACGATCGGGGCGCACACGGTTCGGGTCTATACCCTTTGGAATGCTGTTCATGGGGTTACGCACATGGTTGAGGGTACTAAGACGATTAGAAACTCCCTGAACTTCTTGCTGAGTCAGGGCTTTAGGCAGCTTGTTCATAGTCTTGACGACATCTTTCAACTCAACCTGATTTTCGTCGTGACCGGTCTCAATCACGTGTACGGGAACACCGGGAACTACGCGGTTAAGATGTTTCTTCTCATTTTTCACAAGGTTCTGCACACGAGATGACGGGCCCTCGGTTACCAGCACAATCCCCGGCTTACCGAGACCACGAAAAACAAGATCCTGATTGCGGTTCGCAGCTACAGGCTGCTCTTCCACAATCCAGCCACGGCGCACGGAGTTCATGGCGGCACCCGCACGCCCAGGTTGTCCTTCGATCTGCGTGAATGCTGCTTTTTGCGCGCGACGACCCAGAATAATCATGGCGGCAAGAACGCCAACCGCAAGACCAAGAATAATAAAAGTGATGATGTTGTTGAGTAACGCTCCGATCAGGACAAAAACAAGCAGGGTAACGACCACTGCAAGAAGCAGAATCCACCCGATATTCGGGTCAGATTTTTTGGTCATCTGGTAGACCTGCTTCATCTGGGCAAACGTACCCGGAGATTTATCTTTCTTCTGCTTTTTCTTCTCTTCGCGCTTTTCTGCCACGGTGCTTCCTCTGGACAACGGGTAGGAAAATGCAGTATAAGACTGCAGTATTTATTCTATCTTAGATTGTTCTTGACCTGGATGCCCGTGCATTCTCCTAAGGAAAAACTCACCTAACAGCCAAACCCGGCAAATGTGTCTAAAGTTTGGCACTCGTTGGGGTAAACAAAGTTCCCCGATTCGTAACCTTTAGGAAGAAACGAGCCGGGGAACCTTCTAAATCTATGTCTCTGCGGACTGAACTATTCTAGAAACCCGCTGCGACGAGGGAAGAAGCCTCTTGCAAAGCCGCACCACCATCTTCGATATGCGCAAGGTTTTCTGGAATCTCATAGCCGTTCTTCTTCATCGCGCGTGCCCACAGACGACCGGCACGATATGAGGACCGAACCATCGGACCAGCCATAACGCCAGCAAAACCGATGGATTCTGCCATAGCTGAGAACTCCAGGAATTCGGCGGGCTTCACCCAACGCTCAATGGGATGGAAAAGGGGACCGGGGCGCAGATACTGAGTCAGGGTGATAATATCGCATCCGGCGTCGTACAGATCGCAGAGCGCCTCGTAAATCTCATCGTTAGTTTCACCCATACCCAGAATCAGGTTGGACTTCGTGACCATGCCAGCCTCTTTACCCTGGGTGATCACATCGAGTGATCGCTCATAACGGAATGCCGGGCGGATCTGCTTAAAGATACGCGGCACAGTCTCTAAGTTGTGCGCAAAAACCTCTGGACGTGCATCAATGACTTTCTGCACATGCTCTGGCTTACCCTTGAAATCAGGGATCAGCATCTCAACACCGGTATTGGGGCACATCTTGTGAATCTGACGTGTAGTCTCTGCGTAGAGCCAGGCACCGCCGTCTTCAAGATCGTCACGTGCCACACCAGTCACCGTGGCATAACGCAAACCCATAACCTTAACATTTTTAGCGACTTTGAAGGGCTCAGCGTAATCAACTGCAGCAGGTTTACCAGTCGCAATATTGCAGAAATCGCAGCGGCGAGTGCATTCGGAACCGCCAATAAGGTAGGTTGCCTCGCGGTCTTCCCAACACTCGTAGATATTAGGACAGCCAGCTTCCTCACACACTGTATGAAGCCCCTGGCCCCGGGCCAGTTCCTTCATTTCATTGTATTCAGGCCCCACAACGGCTTTGGTCTTAATCCAGTGAGGCTTCTTCTCGATGGGAACCTCAGCATTGCGAGCCTCGACGCGCAGCAGCTTGCGGCCTTCAGGCTTAATGCTCATGTGTGTTGCTCCTTCTAACTGGATGCGCCCTCGGTTTAAAACGGGCTGAAACCTATTTTACGCCCGCATCGTGCAGGCGAAAAACACTGTGGCGTGGATTATGGTTTATTTGTCTTTAAGTCTTGTTTACGCACACAAATCTCTATTCGGATTACCCGCCGAATATCGATAAGCGGCACTGACAAGGTGAAATACTTGAGCCTTGTGGCTACGCAGCCGTCTCGTGTGCCACCTTGTGCTCCTGCGGAACAAGGGGTTCAAAAGGCATCGCCAAACGATCCTGATATTTGATGAGCTCACGCTCAAGGGGCCCTAGAATATCTGCCGGGGTTACTGTACGACCGAGCTGCTCTGAGATTGTTGTGACACCAGCATCCGTAATACCGCAGGGAATGAACTGCATGAACGGCGCGGTCTCATTGCAGCAGTTAATGGCGAACCCGTGCATTGTGGTTTGCTTTGAAACGCGAATCCCAATAGCGGCGATTTTCTTATCCGGTGTAATACCATCGCCCAGAATCCATACGCCACTGCGCCCTTCCACTCGTTCGCCTTTGATGCCAAGCTGAGCGAGCACATTCATAATAATTTCTTCTAGGAGGCGCACATACGCTACCACGTCAAGAGGTTCAGGAAGTTTCAGAATGGGATACCCGGTCAGTTGGCCGGGACCATGCCACGTAAGTTTTCCGCCGCGGTCAATTTTCACGACTGGAGTTGAACGGTCTGTGGGGTACTCATGATCTTCAGTGCGCTTGCCAGCCGTAATCACGGGCTCATGTTCGAGCAGAAGAATAGTGTTTTGCCGAGCGCGTGCCGCTACCTCTGCATGAAGGCGAGATTGCATATCAAGGCTCTCAACATAATTCACATAGTCAGGGGCAAACCCCACACGTTCAAGTATTACGGACATAGCTTCTACCTTAGTACCGGAACGACCACGATAAAAATTAGGGCTTCCTGATTACACGTGCTCTGGGCCGCAGCATCGCTCTAGGAAAACAACTCGTACTTTGTATGACAGATTATGACGTCATAAACAAGGCAGAAGGCGAGCAGAAACGCGTTATACAGCATGAAAATCGCTAAAAACCTTGTTCCTGTGGATAACTTTCACGGTGCTTTTCTAAAATCCGGTACATCTAGAGTATGAACACCGATAGCATCACATACCTTGAAAATCTTCACGAAGAACCAAACCTGAGTATTTGGACAGTTAAGATACATGCAAATAGAGATTCATCGGTTAAGAATCGTATACTTCCCAAACAATTAGCCCCGGGGCTTTACACCCTTGCGATAAGTCATGATTCTCAGCAAATACCATCGCACCAGATTAAAAAACTTTGCGGTTTACCACCCTTACCCGGTGTCGCCACTGTACTAGCCGTAACGCGGGACGAAAGGCAATCGTCTGGCACAGAGACAGGAACTTATTATTGGTACGAACCGGTTGAGGCAGGATCACTCGAATCCCTTGTGCAGGCACGTGGAACCTTACCGCTCGCCGAGGTTGCGACCTTGGCACACCACATAGGATGGGGTCTCAAGAGCTTACACGCAGCGCATATCTATCCTGAGCATCTAGAGCCTCAGCACGTGATGGTAACCGTTGCTGGACTCCCCGAGTTTCTTTGTCTGCCCAGTTCTGTCAAAGCGAGTAAACGCCAGCCGGATGAACATGAACATGTCGGAGTTCATGATTTTGTGGCTCTTCTGTGGTATGCGCTCACCGGAGAGTCGCCTCGGCAGACTCATCAACGCATTCCGCTGCCGCTCCTTGCCGATGTACCGCAGACATTGGGAACCGAGCTTGAGCGTCTGCTTGATGATCCTAAGGCTACTGTACAGGAGGTTCTTGACGCATTCAGCGCATTCCAAACGCAGCCTCTTAACGCTTATACCAGCGCGCCTGAGTCAGTACGGTCTAAACTCCCTGTTGCTTCGCGAGAACCGAATACCGTTAAAAGCACTAAGACCCTGCCCAAGGTTAGACATCAGAACGCTCAGAAACTTATAGGGAAGAGTACTTTCAAAGTTGGGCATAGCCGTGGGCGTTCAAAGGTTCGTAATTTTACGACCCGCAAACTTATGATTCTGGGGGTTGGGAGTCTCATAATCTTAGGAGCTGGAGCAATAGCCGGGGCAATCTGGGTTCCGGAAGCCATGCATCATCATGATTCTTACAGTACTCAGCCTGCCGTCGTGAACTCTCCGCAGGATGAGCAGGCTATTCTCACTCAGGTTATAGAGGAGCGCAATCAGTCGTTGAGCTCCCAGGGGGCGGCGACGCTGAAACTGCGCTCATTGACCCGTATTCTGCACAGAGACTCTGACTCTTTAGGAATAACCGCAGAAGTAGAGTCGCCCGGATACGCCCCAACGGATGCGGAGCAGAAAGAATCCGGTGTTCACCTTGTGGACGGTGTGCCGGTGCAGACAGTTATCTTTGAGCTGCATTGCGACGAGGGGGTATGGCGTATTGTCACGGCAACACCAGTCACGGATGAAACACCCAACGAGCCCGATGTGCAGCCTACGGTCGTCCGTGAGCCGTGAATAAAAATAACCACCAGGGGAGAGCTGCATATAGATGAGGTAGCTGCGAGTTCAAGCGTACAGCTCTTAAAAACATATCCCCGGTAGGACTATAAAAACTACCGGGAACATGGGCAAGAGCATTGTGCCGAAGTGAAGAGCTGTTTAGTGCCAGATGGTGGCAACGGCAACATTAATGACGGCAAGACCGCCCACTGCATGCGCTAAGCCTGTTGAAATTGGTTCTCCCGCCTTGTACTTGCGTTGACCGATGAATGCGGCAGCAGCAATGCTCAATGCAATAAGAATTTTAACCGCAATTTTGACGTGGTTAGGACTGCCGGTAACCTCAGCAATTCCTACCAGGAGTAAGCCCGTTACGAGCATCAGAAGCGATGCGTGAAACTGCCCGGGCAGAACTTTAGGTGTGCGAAAATGAGCAATCCAGAGCCCAATAATAATCGCGGCACCTATGATGTGCAAAAACACAAGAACGTTGTTGAGAAGAAACATAGCTAATATTCTGACACTCTGTCACTATAATGTCTACTTTAATAAAAACTCGGCATAACTACGGAGAATAAAAAATAAAAAAAGGGGTGCGTTGGCTTATGCGCCAACACACCCCTTGAAACACGATGCTACATCATGCCAGGACCCCTTTAGAGACCGAGCTCAGCCTCAAAGTTTGCCTCTTCCAGGCGAGTCTTGAGGGTGTACAGGAAGCGACCTGCATCCGCACCATCGACCACGCGGTGATCGTAGGTGAGGGAGAGGTAGCACATGGAGCGAATCGCAATTGAATCGTTGCCATCAACGTCCTTAACCACCATGGGGCGCTTCACGATGGAGCCGGTACCCAAGATCGCCACGTTCGGCTGATTGATAATCGGGGTATCAAACAGAGCCCCAAAGGAACCGATGTTGGTGATGGTAAAGGTGGAGCCGGTCAGCTCTTCGGGAGCAATGTCGCCGGTGCGTGCACGTCCGCCCAAGTCGCCAATTGCCTTAGCCAAGCCAGCGATGCCGAGATCTGATGCGTTCTTGATAACGGGAACGAGCAGACCCTTGGGGGTATCTACAGCGATTGCGATATTCTCGGAATCGGGGTAGGTAATCTGCTTCAGATCCTCGGTCATGGAAGCGTTCAGGGCGGGGTGCTGCTGCAGGGCCTCGGTTACAGCCTGTGCGAAGAACGGCAGGAAGGTCAGCTTTGCGCCCTCACGAGCGAGGAAGCCGTCCTTAGCCTTGCCACGCAGCTGTGCTACACGGGTCATATCCACTTCGGTAACCTGAGTCAGCTGAGTGGAAATATCGAGGGACTCACGCATACGTTTTGCAATAACCTGGCGGATACGTGCGGTCTTCTCAACGGTACCGCGCTTGGTCGAAACCTCAAAGGTATGTGCTGCCTTGGGAGCACCGTCTGCGGCGGGAGCTGCCGATGCAGCGGGAGCAGCAGGAGCAGTCGAGCCCTTAGCGTCAATAGCTGCCTGAACATCCTGCTTGCGGATACGACCGCCTACGCCGGTGCCCTTCACAGTGGACAGGTCAATACCATTGTCTTTGGCGAGCTTACGAACCAGCGGGGTTACGTATGCTTCGCCATCGGCGGCGGGAGCCGCCGGGGTAGCGGGGGTGTCGGGTGCAGAAGCAGGAGCTGCAGGCGCAGCGGGAGTTGCAGGAGCCGGTGCTGCCGCAGCAGGTGCGGGGGCGGCCGGTGCAGCAGGCGCAGCTGCGGCGGAAGAATCACCAATGATGGCGAGAACCTGGCCGACCTCTGCTTCCTCGTCTTCTGGAATCCGAATTTCGAGCAGGGTACCTGCCACGGGCGAAGGAATCTCGGTATCGACCTTATCGGTAGAAACCTCTACGAGAGGTTCGTCTACCTCGACCTGCTCACCAACTTCCTTCAGCCAGCGGGTCACGGTACCCTCTGTGACAGACTCGCCCAATGCGGGAAGAGTTACTTCCTGACCGGAGGCAGAGCCAGCAGCGGGCGCCGCAGCGGCTGCGGGTGCCTCAGGAGCGGCAGGGGCGGATGCTGCAGGAGCCTCGGCAGTGGGCGCGGCAGGTGCAGCTGCGGGAGCACTGGAACCATCGCCAATGACAACGAGAGCAGCGCCAACCTCAACATCTTCGTCTTCTTCCACCAAGATCTGCTCAACAACGCCTGCTACGGGCGAGGGGATCTCGGTGTCGACCTTATCGGTAGAAACCTCGACAATAGGATCGTCCACAGCTACAGTGTCGCCGACAGCTACAAGCCAGCGGGTCACGGTGCCTTCGGTCACGGATTCGCCCAATGCGGGCAATTCTACGGTGTGGGACATATCTCTTCCCATTCTCCTTGTGAATGTTTGAACTAGAAAAACTTTTACTGGGCAAGGCCACCCGCGCATAATTTTCGTGTGATAACAAAACATGGGGTAACTCTCTGCCCTGGTGATAGGGCATCTCAGTCTATTGTGACATACCCATAATTTGATAAGGCGATAATTAGCCGTGTAGCGGGGTACCGTTCAGAGCCATGGCAGCCTCACCCAAAGACTCATTCTGAGTCGGATGAGCGTGGATAAACTTAGCAACATCCTCGGGGAATGCTTCCCAATCAACCCACATCTGAGCTTCGCCGATCTGCTCGCCCATACGCTTACCGATAGCATGAACGCCTACGATCGGACCGTCCTTTTCACGCACGACCTTGACGATGCCGGAAGCACCCAAAATTGAGGACTTGCCATTACCAGCTAGGTTGTATTCGGCAACTTCAACATTGTCCTCACCGAATTTCTCCTTCGCTTTCGGCTCGGAGTAACCCACAGAAGCAATCTCAGGATCGCAAAAGGTCACCTTCGGAATATTAACATCGGGAACAACGGTGGGGTTCAAACCAGCAATTTCTTCGGCAACAAAGATGCCCTGCTGGTAACCACGGTGTGCAAGCTGAACGCCAGGAACAATGTCACCCACAGCATAGATATTTCCAACACCGGTGTGCAGGCGCTCGTTAGCAAGCACGAAGCCACGATCCATGGGGATACCTTGCTCTTCGTAACCCATATTTGCAGTGTTGGGGCCACGGCCAACAGCAACGAGCACGATGTCGGCCTCAAATACCTTACCGTCTGCCAGGGTTACCTTTGCACCGTTAGCGTCCTGCTCAACCTTCTCAAAGAAAGTACCAGTATTGAACTTGATGCCGCGCTTCTTGAAGGCACGCTCAAGAACCTTGATGATGGCGGGATCTTCGTTCGGAACGAGGTTGGGCAAACCCTCGATAATAGTGACGTCTACACCCATAGCTTTCCACATGGAGGCAAACTCACAGCCAATGACGCCGCCTCCGAGAACGATAGCGCTCTTCGGCAGGTAGTCCATTTCAAGAGCCTCGGTGGAGGTCAGAACTCGACCTTCAATAGGCAGGCCAAAAGTCTTAGAAATAGAGCCGGAAGCAAGAATAATATTCTTGCCCTTGTAATCCGTACCGTTGACGGTCACGGTATCTTGAGCGGTCAGCTTGCCTTCACCAGCGATAACCTCTACGCCCTTCATCTTCAAAAGACCGGAGAGACCCTTGAATTTACCCGCGACAATACCATCTTTGTAATCGCGTACCTTACCCATTTCGATGGACTCTAGGGTGGCGTTTACGCCTACTTTAGAGGCTTCACGAGCGTCCTCCGCCAATTCTGCGGCGTGTAGGTATGCCTTCGTCGGAATACAACCGGTGTGCAGGCAGGTGCCGCCTACTTTTTCCTTTTCAACGAGGCCAACGGTAAAACCCAGCTGGCGCGCACGCAGAGCGGCAGAGTAACCAGCGGAACCGCCGCCAAGGATGAGGATGTCGAATTCTTGAGCCACGATGTTGCTCCCTTGCATAGATTGTGGGGCTGTAACCCCGGTGCAATGCGTTCTTTATCTATATTGCTTTTCTGTCAAACAGCAGACCCGCACCTTCCGGTTTGCGTGAGGGCACGCATCTATGAGAGAGCAGAAAAACACTCACTACAACAATACCTCTGTTTTAGACCCTTTAAGTTCACCTGACGCTAATTTGGGGCAATAATCGCACAAACTGTGCAAATTTTTTGAAGAGCGTAACCGTCCTGGAATTTATGATGTGATATTTTGCACGTAGAAGAAGAGCAGTATCGGGGCCCTGAGACCGTCAGTCTAGGGACCCCGATATAAGGCGGATATTTCCTTTACCGTGCGTACGATTCGATGAAATTCACCAGGGTCGCGGTGCCAAAACCGGTACCTTCCTTAGGGGTGAACCCATAAGCACCTTCTTCGTTAAAGGCAGGACCAGCAATATCGAGATGTGCCCAGGGAATGCCTTCACCTACAAATTCTTGCAGGAAGAGCCCTGCGATCATCATGGAACCGTAGCGCGAACCCATATTTTTAATATCAGCTACTGGGGAATTCATAGAGGCACGCAGATATGATTCGAGTGGTATTTGCCAGTATGCCTCACCGGATTTTGCCCCTGCCTGTTGTACACGGTCGCGAATATCCTCATCACCCATAAGCGCGGCGGTACGCAATCCCAGCGCCGCCATGGCTGCACCCGTGAGCGTTGCAATATCCAGGATTACGGTAGGGTTTGATTCGGAGGCAAGAGCAATACCATCCGCCATGACTAGGCGACCTTCAGCGTCTGTATTGAGAACTTCAACCGTGCGACCGTCACGAATCGTGATGATGTCTTCGGGGCGCAGGGAAGCTCCGCCGGGCATATTCTCAGCGAGGCAAAGGTATCCGGTGACCTCAACCGGAATTTCCAGCTCGGACGCCGCAAGAACTGCGTGCAGAACCGATGCTGCACCTGCCATGTCGCATTTCATCGTCATCATAGATGCCGCAGGTTTTAGGGAGTTTCCACCGGTATCAAAAGTAATCCCTTTGCCAACGAGAGCCACATGTGCAGAAGGGCTCTCGGGGGTGTACTTAACAACGGCGAGTGCGGGCTTCCGTGGGGAGCCTTGACCGACTCCTGCGATGCCTCCAAAACCTTCCTTGAGCAAACGGTCATAAGGGTAGACTTCAATGCTGACATCTGAATAATCTTTGACAAGCTCTGTGGCGAGATTTGCAAAAGATTCCGGGTACAGGTGTGAAGGAGGCATATTGACGAGGCGGCGCGCATCCTTGGCAGCTTCGCCCAGAATAACGGCGCGCACAAGGGCGGGTTCGGCTTCGCTGGCATCGGCTTTTGCCACAATGGTGATGGACTCCGCTTCGTCTCGAACAGAATCTGCAGTTTTGCTGCGTACTCCTTCTTCGGAGAATGATCCGAGAACGGCACCGTGAGCTACAGCTTCAATTTCGTCGCGTGAGGTACTACCGAAGTCGAGCGCGATATGTGCAGTTCCTAAAAGCTGACGGGTTGCCGAGCCAGCAGCGAAGCGAAGGGCATCTAGGCGCTCCTGGTCAATTGTGGTGTCTGAGCCTAAACCGATGAGAGCGATGATGTCGGACGATGCCCCTTCTACGCCGGGGAGGCGAAGTATTTGGTCGAGAGCACCTGTGGCACCTAGAGACTCCAGAAGTTTATTGATGCTCTGCGCCGAATCATCAGGAAGTGAATTTGAGGCTAGGTAAGGTCCGTCTTCTCCCGAAAAGACACCGAGAACAAGTACCTCAGCATTCAGCGATTGCAGGTCGTTGGTGTGAAGAGAAAGTGCTGTCGACATAGTTCCTCCGCGAATGGGTTGGAATATTGATATTGGGTAATGTGTTTCTACTGTACACTGCGGGTATCGGAAATCTTGACGAACAGTACGGTGAAAATACCCTTCTAACGCTTTTACGAGTGTTCGCCTCGCGCGAGAGACTAGGAAATAGTACTGTTGCGGTTAGACACATACATTAAAATAAAAAGTTCAGAGACTAAACCCGGCGAGGGAAAGGAGTGAAGATGTTAAACCCTGAAGATTTATATTTGGCGAATAATAAAATTCTTCATGATGCACGGTTGAAAAATCTCACTCTGGTTATTGCTCTCTCAAGCCCACAGGATGCAGGATCCACAGCGGGGCAGCTGGGGCATTTTCTTCTCAAGGAACTTAAGAATATTGAGATTGTGGAGTTTGATACGGATCAGCTTCATGATTACCGTAGCCGCAGACCACATATTTTCTTCAATAAAGACCATTTTGAGCAGCCAATTATGCCTGCTCTGAAGCTTTATGCGGTCGAAGATACCCTTGATAAGCCTTTCTTGCTTTTGACCGGTTCAGAACCTGATTATCAATGGCAGCGTTTTCAGCAGGCGTTGTTGTCTATTGTGCGGACGCTGGATCCTTCACTTGTGGTGCTGGTGTCGGCGTTTCCAATGCCTGTGCCGCATACACGTCCTATGCCGGTGACGGCGCATGGCTCTCGGAAAGACCTCATTGAAGGGATTTCGCCATGGCGTCCTAAAGCTGATTTGCATGCTAATATGACGAATCTTTTAGAGGTTCTTTTCACCGAGAACGGCTTCGATACTGTGGGATTCGGTATTAATATTCCCCAGTATGTTTCTGATGCTGATTTACCGCAGGGAACGCTGACCGCGCTTGAACACGTGAGTATGGCAACCCGATTGGCTTTTCCGAGTGATGAGCTTAGGGAGGCTGCGAGGGCTGTTCATGGGCAAATTAATGAGCAGGTCAAGGAGAACCCAGAGATTGGGCGTATGATTTCGACGATGGAAGCGAATTACGATGAAAACTTCCGTACCTCAAACGTCGCTATTCCGCTCTCGCAGCGCGACGCCCATAAGATTCCTGGACGTGATGAAATCGGTGCCATGTTTGAGCGATTCCTTGAGGAGCATGAAGAATAAGTAAGGCTCAAAAGATCCCATGGTTTAACTCAGGGGTGCACGCAACATAGAAAATTCAAGCTATGGTGGGTCATCCCTAAACTTTTAGGGGTCACATATGCCTTGTGTTGCTCGTGTGGGTATGGATCGTAATATTTGGATAGAAAACAGCTAATTCTTATCCACAGAAGCGAAATATGTGTCCTAACGAAGCGAATGCACCTGGGTTATCCACAGGTTAGTTGGTCTGCGAACTTTTAAGGTGAGCAATCTTGCCATAGTAAAGATATGACAACAACGAGTAACCTAACGACAACCTATAGCTTACATACCGAAGAAGACTTGATAGCTCTCGTGCTGCATCAGTTTGGATACTGGCCGCAAGAATCGCTGGTGCTTTTAAGCGTGACGAAGCATGCTGTAGGGCCGTGTATACGCGTTAATCTTCCTGATGAGCAACAAGATCTAGAACAATATTTTGATACGTTAGCGAATCTGGTACCCGCCACCGTTGACGGGTACGAGCCCATTACTGGGGTCTTTGCTTTGATCTTTAGCGGCAATGCGGCAACTCGAGAGCGGCAACTTTCACCTGCTACACGCACTGTCTTACACAATACGGATTTGTATATCGATAATCGCGCTGGAATCTCATTCAACCAGTGGCTGCCCACACTCTACGCAGCTTGCAACAATGTTCATCTTGATCTTTACGATGTGCTGTACTGCGGGTCCGTATCGCGATGGTCACTTGATCAAAACCAGCTTGCGCTCACTTACCGCGGCCCTATTGAAGACATTATGCATAGCTCGTACTATCTCGATCGGGTGTATGAGGGACGCCGAGTATCCGCAGAACCCCTGTCTGCATATACGCAATGCCTCTGGGATACTGCAACCAGTGCCTCCACGAATGAGGTGACAGAATGGGAACAAGCAAGTCTGTTGTGGATGCATACCTTTGAAGAAGAAATTAACCAAGCTACGGGTCGGCATACTGTTTTAGAACATCCCGGCTACTACCGTCAGAAAAGTATTGAACTCTGCTACTGGGAAAGCGCCCTTGAGGCTGTACGCTGGGTAATGCGTACCTATCCGCCTGAAAACACCGAAGCGCACGATAACGCCATAAGTTTTGGGGACCGGTTACGTTCGCTGATATCGCCCGAAATAGCCGGCTATCTGCTGTGCAGCATGAATACCCAGGCAACCCCAGAATTTATACTGTACCAAGCGGCTAAAGACCTGCCGGAAGCATTGGGGGTACTAGACGGATATGACTGTATGCATGCCGCATGCGGTGAAAGAGCATCCGAACCGGTGGAGCCGCTATGTTACGGCAAACCAACAACTCGTCGGCGCACGATGCTGCCGGAGACCTTTTATCAAACTCTTCGGGGCGAAAGCCCCCGTATCGGAGGTATCGCGCACGGTCGCGTGAGCTGGCACGACTGGATACGGCGTACGCATCGTATACTTCAACAGCAGATTTTAGACGACACATGCGACTCGTCTGAGACCAGACCGGAAGAACACATAACGAAGATAGACCGGATGGTGGAATTTCTAAGCGGTCTAACAAAGGACTATAAACCGGCCTGGAGCCGTCTTAACGCTCTCGAAGTTCTCTGTAATCTGTTGGTGCATGCGGTTCAATCGGGTGAACAGTATGGTCGACTGAGGCTTCTTCAAGCCTGGATAAATTGGCTACGTGGAGGAAACACCTATGCAGGTATTCTCGCCGATATCGCTAGGCTTCACTGTGATGAAGATATGCCTCTTTTTCAGGCCCTATCAGAATCTGTATTTCCGCTCTGGATTACGGATCCCGTGCGGTGTTGGCGTGGCGACCTTTACTTCAGTACTCTATTGCCTCACGAGGCAGCCGCCGCCAAGGTAGAGACGATTGAGCCCAAGGCAGGGTAGCGAACGTTGTGTTTGCAGGGAATAAAACAGGGTTGTCTAGGCGAGCCTTATTTGAAAGAAAATAAGATTCTGCCATACTTGATGATGACCCCGTAAAGTCTGTGCTTTTGCGCGCGCCTTCATGAGGTGAAAACGCAGGGAATAATCCCCAGTATCTAGCGGTTATATTTATTCCGCCAGCCCTGCTTTCACCAATAATGTGAGGAGCAAGACTTGACAGGGTCTTAGGTGTTTTGCAGACAAAGCACCCCAACACGAGTTAGAAAGGGTTCTTGTGGCACCTGCAACCAGCAAGAAGACCGCGACCGGTGAAACCTCTGAAGAGACTGTAGCCGAAACCCCCAAAAAGACAACCCGCACTAAAAAAACTGCAGCCACATCCAAACCTGCAAAAAAAGCGCCTGCTAAGAAACGCGCAGCAGCCAAAACTCAAGAAGACGCAAAATCTGATGCAGAGGACTCGGTCGAAACCACTGCCGAGGCCGTGTCTGAAGAGAAGCCTAAGCGCGCGCGTAAAACAACCACTAAACGTAAAACCGGTGGACGTAAGAAGAAGACCGATGAGGACGAGTTTGATCTTGACCTTGACGACGAGCTAGATCCCGAGAACGTTGACGGCGAAGAGCACGAAGACGCTGACGAAGATGAAGAAGCCGTTGCCAAAAAGGAAGAAAAGAAAGCTGCCGAAGAAGTGGCAGCTAAAGGCTCTGGCTTCGTGCTGACCGCCAGCGATGATGACGATGCGCCTGCTCAACGCGTCGTTACCCCCGGAGCAACAGCTGACCCTGTGAAAGACTACCTGAAGCAGATCGGTAAAGTCTCGCTCCTGAACGCGCAGCAGGAAGTCGATCTTGCGATGCGCATTGAAGCTGGTCTGTATGCGGAGCACAAGCTTGCCGACAACCCCGATATGGATCCGAAGCTCAAGAAGGAACTGCGCTGGGTGATCCATGACGGTAAGCGTGCGAAGAACCACCTGTTGGAGGCGAACCTGCGCCTCGTGGTCTCACTCGCTAAACGCTATACGGGCCGCGGAATGCTATTCCTTGACCTTATTCAGGAAGGTAATCTTGGTCTGATTCGCGCGGTCGAGAAATTCGACTACTCGAAGGGCTTTAAATTCTCCACCTACGCCACCTGGTGGATTCGTCAGGCGATTACCCGTGCAATGGCGGACCAGGCGCGTACTATTCGTATTCCTGTGCACATGGTTGAGGTCATTAATAAGCTCGCCCGTGTGCAGCGTCAGATGCTTCAGGATTTGGGGCGTGAACCCACCCCCGAAGAGCTCGGTAAAGAGCTGGACATGGCTCCCGAAAAGGTTATTGAGGTGCAGAAGTACGGGCGCGAACCTATTTCTCTGCACACGCCGCTGGGTGAGGATGGCGATTCCGAGTTCGGCGACCTGATTGAGGATTCGGAGGCTGTCGTTCCGGCTGACGCAGTGTCATTCACTCTTCTCCAAGAGCAGCTGCACTCGGTGCTCGATACGCTCTCCGAACGTGAAGCGGGCGTGGTTGCTATGCGATTCGGCATGACCGACGGGCAGCCGAAGACTTTAGACGAAATTGGCAAGGTATATGGCGTGACGCGTGAGCGTATTCGTCAGATCGAATCAAAGACCATGTCGAAACTGCGTCACCCTTCGCGTTCGCAGGTTTTACGTGACTATCTAGACTAGAGACAATACCCCCTAGTCGTAACGTGTTGAGTGCGCCCATCAGACCTTTCTGATGGGCGCACTTACGTATAACACTTAATACAATTAAGCAGTATGCGAATAGAAAACACCCCTGCTGAAATCTATCTTGAGGGTGAAAGAGCGTAACTCGCAGCCTTGAATACCGCGCTGTTGCGGCTTGGAAGGGCCCGCTAACAAGGCGGTGGTAAACAACGCAAATCTGAGGCATGTTCGTGCGTATAAAGTCGACCCTGCAGGTACACGACACGGAACGCAAGGTATGGCATAGCGTGTTTATCTGTGATTACCTAGAAGTAGTGGTTACCACAAGATAACGAACCCGCATTTTTCCGGAAATGCAACCAACAACCGCATCCCACATCCACATCACCGATAGGGGACGATACTGTGAGTATTCTTGAAAAGACCGCTCTTGAACAACAAGCCCTGAACGTTATTGACCGCATCAATGCACAGCAGATATCGCCTGTTATTTTCTTTGACACTCAGCAGACATCAGAACCTCTGCCAGTGACCGCTTCTAAGGTTGGAGGTGTTCCCTACGTTCCGGTTGGTACCGCGGCGCCGACCAACGGCAGTGGACAGAATTTGGGGCTTATTGCCCAGATTAATTGTTCTGAGCTTCCCACAAACGACATTTACCCCGAAACCGGAATCCTACAGTTCTGGCTTGATCCGCACGAAGACTTGTGGGGGCTAAACTTAGACGATCCCACCAGCCAACAAAAAACTCGAGTTGTCTATTATCCCACTCTGGATGCGCCAGACTCCGGGGTCGGTACCGCCGTAACGGAACTTATAGTTAATAATCCTCAAGATGACTTATATTGGCCGGTCAGCGGACGTCATGGGTATGGTCTTATCGCCAAATCCCAGAGTAATGAAGAATGGATTTTTGACGGACGCCCGCATTCGGAATTTACTCGAATCTGGAACGATATGTACCCCGAGCAGCTTATAGCGAGCATTTGGGACCTTCGAAAGTTCGACGGCGGTGCTGACACTCTCAAGACTTTACGCGATATGACGGGCACCCCCGAAAGCTATACCCATCACAAAATTGGTGGTTACCCCCTCTTCGAGCAACGCGATCCGCGTGATGGTGATGCGGCTCTTACTCAGTACACCGTGAATCTGCTGACGCTTATATCACGGGTGGAGTCAGGTAGCCATGAGGGCATTATGTGGGGCGATATGGGAACCGCAAACTGGATGGTGACCTCGCACCAGCTTAAGAACCGAGACTTCTCGAAGGTTCTCTTCGAATGGTCATAAGGTCCAATACTTAGGATCAGCTGGCTGTACACACAAAATTCTCCGGCGTGTATCTTCTCTGACCGGGTGTAAAGATAATGCTTCATGCTAAGGTGTGAGTCATCTTTATATAATACTGGGCACCCAACCCAACGAGGAGAACGCGTGACGAATAAACAGGCAGAGATACTAGAACGGGCTCGCGCTTTACTGGCTGAGATGAATGTGGGACATCAAGTTCCCGCAATGCGTATCAATACAGAATTCGCTAAGTACAAGACATTGCCGGTGACCGCCTCCAAAATCGGGGGAGTGCCGTACCTGCCCAAGGGCCAGGACGGACCCGTAGACGTTGACGGTGAACCTTTGCACATGATTGCGCAGATTAACTGCGCCGACCTGCCACCGAATAGTATTTACCCGGCGGAGGGGCTGCTGCAGTTCTGGATTAGCCCGACCGAGACCGATACGGAAGATTACACCTCATCACGATATGATCGCGTGATCTACTATCCCAAGCTGGGAAAAGCGAACAGGAAGGCTCATAAACTAGTCATTACCGAGGATAATGGCTTTATATGGCCTCTTTTGGGCGGAGAATACGCCCTGAGCTTCGAGCCTGAAAACCTAGAGCCCGGGCTAAAACTCAAACAATACAGTACCGGGCAGTTATTTACGCGGTTGTGGAATGAACGTTACCCGCAGGAGCAGATTGAAAGTCCTTGGGATCTTGATGAGCTTGCAGGGCTTGAAGGCGATGACCTTGCGAGCACCTTTTACGAAGATCTTGATCACCACCAGCTGGGCGGTGTTCCCGAGTATATCGACTGGGACCCCCGAGATGACAATGAAGAATGGAAGGACTACACGATTAATCTGCTCACTCTTGTCTCTGCGTATGAAGGTGACACCATAACCATCATGTGGGGCGATGCCGGAGTGGCAAACTGGCTGATTACCCCAGAGCAACTGAAGAATTTAGATTTCTCTGAGGTCTTTTATTCGTGGGATAGCTGCTAAAGAAAATACACCATGAGCACTATTTTTGAGCGGGTCAAGCACCTTAATCATCGGCTGAGCCAGCAGGAGGATTGCAAACCCACCGTGCGCGTCATTCCTCACGCAGTTCAGGGAACTGTGCCGGTGACCGCCTCTAAATTTGGGGGAGTGCCGTACCTGCCCGCCGGGGCTCAGTCACCCACCAACCAGAACGGTAGGCCGCTGGGTATGGTCGCGCAGATTAACTGCGCCGACCTGCCCCAGAACACGGCTTATCCGCAGACTGGGATGCTTCAGTTCTGGCTGGATCCGTATGATGATTTGGGACTGGGCGTCGATCTGAAGAACCCGGTGTCGCAGGTCAATACTCGCGTGATCTATTATCCTAATCTTGAGGAAACAAACCCATGTGCCCACACTCTTGTTATGCCAGATCAAGAGAAACAAACCGAGATGGAATTTATGGCCTGGCCAGTACACATGGATCAGGGATGGGAAATCGGACTCAGCTTTGAAGAAGCCTCAGAAGGAATAACCCCACAGAATTGGTGGGTCTACCAGAGCCGGTTTGTAGAGTCATGGAATGAACTATACCCCCAGCAGCCTATCGGCGATTTCACGGGTGTTGATGCATACGCGCCCACAGATGAGGAACGCCCGAGCGTGACGTTCTACCGCGACATAGATCAGAGAAGTTACCACAAACTTGGCGGACACCCAGAGTTTACCCAGCAGGACCCGCGTCAAGAGCATGATGGGCTCGATAACTACACAATCAACCTGCTCACCATGTTCTCTGAGGATGCTGAAAAAATTGTTACTGTTTGGGGAGATCAGGGCACTGCAAACTGGCTGATAACTCCGGAACAGCTGAAGAACCGAGACTTCTCGGAAGTCCTTTTTGGATGGTCCTGTGGCTAGCTGCAACTATCAATAGGACTGGTGAAAACGAAAGTCAGGTATTGGGAGGAAAATATTATGGGCCGTACAGTAGCTAAAGAAGCACGGAAAATCGCGGCAGAAATCACTGCCGCCACACGGCAGCCAGTAATCCGTATTAAAACAGCCGGTGCCAAGGCACCGCTGCCGGTGACTGCCTCGAAATTTGGCGGCGCCCCGTACCTGCCTGCCGGGGCTCAGTCACCCACCAATGAAAGCGGGAAGCCCTTAGGGATGATCGCGCAGATTAACTGTGCTGAGTTACCTAAAAATGAGCTTTATCCCAAGACCGGGATACTTCAGTTCTGGATTGATTCCGGCGAAGAAGAAGGCGATGAAAACTGGGGCTTCAACGCCAATGATATAGCCAACCAGGCGAATATTCGGGTTATTTACTACCCCCAGGTGGGTGAAGCCGCCCCTGTGGGGCACCCCGCAGTCACCGCAGCACGGAGCGAAGATTGGCCTATCTACCCGCCAGAGGCTGAGCTTGCGCTCACTTTCAAGAAAAAACATGAGAGCCTGAGCGACACAAGCCGTGAATTTGAGGCCCGGTTCGTACACCGGTGGAACGAGAAACACCCAGAGCAGACTATTAACGAGGTCTACGAGATAGACCGCCTGCACGATGGGGAGAATATTGCCTACGACCTGACCGACAGCACTGAGTACCATAAGCTTGGCGGGTACCCCAGCTTTGTGCAGAGCGACCCGCGCGAGAACAACCCAGAACTGCAAGAATATACGGTTAACCTGCTTACCATCGCCTCCGAGGAAGCAAAAAAATGATGGTGACGGTGACATTATGTGGGGTGATATGGGTACCGCAAACTGGCTGATCACCCCCGAACAGCTGAAAAACCGGGACTTTTCAAAAGTCCTTTTTGAATGGTCCTGTGGCTAGCTGCTTCGCGCCGATTGTTTGCGTGAAATATAGTCTATAGTCCAAGTTGAGCAAGAAACCGCTCAGCAACGGCCTGCACTTCATCAAGACCCCGAACACGTTTTATCTGCGACTCCACCAAGTTGCCGAGCTGAAAACAAAGCGCCACGAGAGAACCCATCACAGACCCAATGGAATCCGAATCGGAATCTACCGATACGGCCTGCGTGTAAGCATCGAGCAAAATATGACGGGCTAGACCGGAGGAGGCGCGGGCGCGCGACTCCGCGTAGAGCGCCACCCACACGGCGATCCCCAATACCGTCGTAGCCGTCCAATCAGTGCCGAACTCTTGTGCTACCGCTTCTGCAGAGGGTTCTACAGGATATTCCCCACCCCCGAGACGAAGCGCCTGCTCTAGAACATAGCGGGTCTGCGAACCGTCACCAGGAAATACCTCATCCGTGCTCACCGTGCCGCACCACTCGATAATTGTCTTTACTGATGCGGCGAGTATGTCTGAAGATCGTGAAGGCTGATCCGAAGTTACCCGACCCAGAACATCACGAACCAGCAGAGCATATGCCGCTGCAGAAACCAGAGCCTCCGGATGTCCATGCGTAAGCGCCGCACCACGTACCGCCAACGATACAACTGTACGTTCCTGCTCCACCGGTAAAAACCCGAAGGCAACCGACCGTACAAGAGCACCAGAACCTAGCCCCTCAGGATTAATGTTCTGCGTAGCGGTCTGCATCTCTCCACTTGCTAAAGCACGCAGAGTTGCTTTCCCTGGACCTTCCTTTCGGGTCATATACGTACCATGATCGATGGTACGAGGCAGAGCATAAGGAGCGTTCTCGGGTAAAACGAAACCCATACCTCGGTACCAGCGCAGATAGGCGAGCCACAGACATGCCGCTTCATCGGCAGCTGCTCCTTGGTTGTTCCATTCCAAAACCTCGGTCAGGGCATCAACGGTATAGCAGGTCAGCTGGGTGTCATCGCTAAAGACCAATGGGGTATTTTCCGCTACGATGTTCTGCGGGCGTTCCGCGATCTCGGTGGCGCTCAGAAGCTCTAAAGGATACCCGAGCGCATCGCCTAGTGTACCCGCAATCAGGGCAGACCGAAGGCGTTCGGCATACATTGGAGAAGAAATATGAGGCACCCGAGTAAAATCACCCATAACGCACATTATCCCATACCCCCATAACGCCAAAGTACGGGCGTAAGTTACGTACATGATGAAATCAGGGTGCATGTTCCAGCACCCAATGTAATACTAAAAACTATGAAGATTCTGCACACCTCCGACTGGCATTTAGGGCGTACCTTCCACCGGCACAGCCTGCACGAATGGCATCAACGGTTCATCGATGAACTTATCGACTATGCGACTGCCGAAAAGATTGATGTGCTCCTTATCAGCGGAGACGTGTACGATAGCGCCCACCCCAGCGCCGAAACCACCGAGCTTCTTGGCAAGACTTTAGACCGTCTGGCGCTCGCGGGAATTCAGGTAGTTCTGAGCGCGGGAAATCATGATTCCGCTCGTAGGTTAGGGTATGGGGCAGGTACTTTAGCGAGGCAGGGTATATACCCTGTGACGACTTTGAAGGAAACATTTGAACCGGTAGAACTTATCCGAGACGATATACGAGTGCGTATTTACGCCATACCCTACCTAAACCCACGTTATTATGGGCGTCAGCTTGATGTTGAGCCCACCCATGCAGCCGTGCTGGGAGAGGTCTGCACACGAATTCGAGAAGACAATGAGAAACGGAACGCAGGGGAGAACCCCGCAGATTTCACCATTGTCATGACCCATGCCACCGTGAGCGAGCATGGTGACTTCGATGAATCTGTGCGTTCTTCTTCGGAACGAAATATCAGCGTAGGCGGCGTGGACTGGGTGCCAGCCATGCTCTTCAATGGCTTCGATTACACGGCCTTGGGACATATTCATCGCCGCTACCCGGTGATGGATCGTGTACGATACAGCGGCTCGCCGCTACCTTTTTCCTTCAGCGAAGAAGCTAATAAGAACGGAGCCTACTTACTGAACCTCACAGCACGCGAAGGGTGCGTGAAGGCGCAGATTGAATCTCATGAATGGCGCACTCGGCTGCCCCTCAAGACCCTGACGGGAACTTTCGATGAGCTGATGGAAAGCGACGAATTCTCGCCCTACGAAACCGAGTATTTTTGCCGTATTATCCTGCGCGATGATAAGCAGCCGGTAGGTACTCTCGACGAGCTCCGTAAACGATATGAGAATATTGCCTCGTTCGTTTTTGAGCCTCTGCATCAACAACCGCGCGCGAACGCCCGCCCGCGCATCACCGAAACCACTAACCCGGCGCATGTGTGCGAGGAATTTTACGCTACCGTGCGGGCGCATCCGCTGGAGGCAGCAGAAACCCGAGCCCTTGAACATATTGTTGATGAGGTTATCAGCAGCGGGAGGTCAGCATGATTTTTCATCGCCTAGAATTTGAAGCATTCATGGCCTACCCCAAGCGAGAGGTCATAGACTTTGATGCCCTCAACGAAGCCGGTATTTTTCTTCTTAATGGTCCCACCGGGTCGGGAAAAACGACCGTACTCGACGCTATCTGTTATGCACTGTACGGAATGCCCTCTTCCGAGCGTGATATAGGATCTTTGTACTCTACCCATGTGCCCCCTGGAGAAATAAAACCCCATATTTTTCTGGAGTTGAGCATACAGAATCGTCGTCTAAGGATCGACCGCACCCCGGCCTATCGTCGGCTCATAACGCGCGGGAAAAATAAAGGAACACCCACCCTCGAAAATCCGCAGGCTTTAGTTTCTGAACTTATCTCGGGCAGAGACCCGCAGGATGAACAATCCTGGCGTAAAGCCGCGGAGGGCATGGCAGACTCGGCGGACTACCTGACAAAACTTATAGGACTCAACCGAGAACAATTCTTGAAGGTTATGCTCTTACCACAGGGGCAGTTCGCAGATTTTCTTAAAGCTCGCAGTAAAGACCGAATTCCGTTGCTTAAACAGCTTTTTCCGGTTGATACCTATGAACAGGTAATGAATAGGCTTCGAGAGAAAGAACAGATTAGTGAGCGTGCTGTACAGGATATTAAACATGCTTTAGACAGGACTCTTGAGCAGACCGTCACGACGTACACAAAACTATGTGAACGACTTTCGCGTAGCGGCACAGACCTTGACGACAACAAAAATATCGTTGATGCGCAGGAGCGCGAAGTTCCTGAAGCATATACCAAACTTGACCTAGCGACCGATCTTGAGACTGCACGGCATGATTTCGAGGGGTGGTACACGGAGCATCTTCACGCTGTACGCCGGCAAGAACAGCAGGATGAGCACGCCCTGACCGACCTCAAAGATAAACGTGAAAAACTTGCCGCGCAACAGCAGGACATAGCCCAGCGAATACAGGATTGGGCGGAATATGAGAAACTGCAGTCGGCATGGGTGCGACACGAATCCCAGGAAGAGGAACATAAGAAACAGTGCCGAACGCTCAGTAACTCTCGGGCAGCAGCCCCTGTGGAGGCTGAACTGGAACGTTCTCGTCGTGATGAGGAACGCCGGAAGCACGCCGCCGAGCACGCACAGGATACGCTGAACATGGCTCGGAGCAGCGCCTCACAAGCTCTAGAAGCCCTAGGGGACTGCACCGAGCACCTTGAGGCTTCACTGTACCGGATAGACACGGCGCAGGATCTTCAACGGGTTCTCAATCAAGCTCCAAGCGTGATAGCGCAGCTTCGGGTATACCAGCATGATGAACAAGTTTTAGAAGAGGCAAAAGCAGCCCTTACAGCGCTCAAGCGGGACTCCGAGAAAGCGCAACGGACGGTGGAAGGAATTGCGAAACGCGAGCTCCAGAGCCAGCAAAAACTCAGTGATATTAGCAAGCGGCTAAGCTCCCTGCACGATGTTGAACAGAACTACGCTCGAGCCCAACTTGCCCTAGAAACTGCGAAAAAGACCCAGCAAGAAGTCGCTGCCCATGCAGAAAAATTAGAGCAGGCGCAAACTGCTCACGACCAGGCAGTGCAGGCGTATGAGCTAATTCAGCGGGTATCTATTACCGCATCGGAAGAGTACACGAGGCTTCAAAAACGGCGCTTAGAACAGGTCGCCTTCACACTTGCAGAGGAGCTGGACGAAGGACAGCCCTGCATGGTGTGCGGCTCTCGGGAGCATCCGCAACCGGCCCAGCCCAGCGTCAGCGGCATTACCTTAGTGGAACAATCTGAGATTGATGCCGCCGAGGAACGTGCCCACCGGGAGCAGCAGAAAGCATCGGTAGCAGCTACTTCCGTGGCACAAACCCAGACCGTTTTGGACCAACTTAACGAGTCTCACATGCCTGATTCTCAAGAAGCACAGAGTCAGGTGACAGAAGCACAAAATATCTATAACCAGGCTCAAGAAGCCTTAAAACACAAGCGTGAAGCGCAGCATCAACAGGAAAAAGAGACGCTTGAACTTCAGAAAATTTCGGAAGAGCAGACCCGGGCACGTACATCTTTAACCCAACTGCAGACTCAGCAGGCGAGTGAGCAGCAAACCCTGAAAAAGCTTGAGAAAAAACTTTGTCAGGTGGTGGCTACCATAAGTTTTGCCGACCGGGTACGCATGCTTGAGAGCTACGTGGAGCAGGCGCATCGCGCCGTTGATGCAAGCCGTCGTCTTGACGATGCCACAATTAGCGCCGCAGAGAGCGCGCATCGGGCACAGCAAAGTCTGGAACGGTCGGTTTTCGAGACTTTCGAGGCGGTTCAGCAGGCGGTTCTCACGGAGGCACAGCAACAGCATCTTGAGCAGGCTATTTCGGCTTATCGAGAAGAACATGCCACTCTTCAAGCCTCTCTTGACCGACCAGCCATGCGTACCGTTGCCACGCTTATTGAGCATGGACAGAAGGCTCCTTCTCAAGAAGAACTTACCCGCATACGGCAAGAACGCGATAACGTTGAGCAACAGTATGAAACTTTGATGACACGCGAGGGTATTCGTACAAATGGTATTGAAACTTTAGAATCTCTGTTTCAGGACTACCAAGACCGGCAAGGGGAATCAGCCCATGCCGTGGAACAGGCCAATCTTTACGCCGGGCTGGCGCGCATCGCTCGGGGTGACAATCCTGATAAAAACCATCAGATAGATCTTGTGAGCTATGTGCTCGGCGGTGAATTTGAGCAAGTCTTGCAAGTGGCTTCTGAGCATCTGCAGCGTATGAGCGATAATCGTTACCGTTTGGTACTCAGCGACAAGCGAGAGAAACGAGCGCGTATTGGCGGTGGTCTGAGTATTAGCGTTGAGGATAACTGGAATAACGACCAGCGTGAGGTGAGTTCTCTTTCCGGCGGCGAGTCTTTCCTCGCATCGCTTTCATTAGCCTTGGGCCTTGCCGAAGTTGTTCAAGCACGTAACGGTGGTATAGAGATTGAGACACTTTTCATTGATGAAGGTTTTGGAACTCTCGATGCGCAGACTCTGGAGCTTGTAATGGAAACGCTGGAGAATATTCGAGAGAACGGTCGTGTTATTGGACTTATATCACACGTTGAAGATCTGAAAGAGCGTATTTCTGCCCAAGTCAGTATAGAAAAGCGACAAAATGGCTCGACTCTTCGAGTTAACGTTTAGGTTTGGATGAATGCGGGGGTAAACTATCCAAAGAGATATCACTTAGACGGTTGAGAAGACCGGCCTCAAACACCCCCAAGGAGAACAGGATGCGCCGCCCCACCACATCCGAAAGAGACGGCGGTGAGAGAACCTCACCTACACCGTTAGGTTCTGGTGCGCCTGGTACGCGCATTACTAACAAGCCCTCGCAACAGCGGCATAGCTCTTTAGGGACCGGGGTACCCCGCTGGAGCTCTGGACTTCAGACAAATATTGTGGTTCCTTACGAAGAATACGATCTGCGAGAAGCGACCCGTGCTCACGGTCGCAGCTTTCTTGGGATGTTGAAGATTCGCCTAAGATACCTTATCCGCACCCGACGCGAAGAAGGATTTCTTTACAGCGCATTTGACGTTATGATGCACATGCCTGTTGCCCTGATCGGTATGACCCTTTTTCTGGTAATTGCGCGAAATCTGCATACAGTGCATGATGGCGGCTATGCTGTAGGGGCTCTTGCCTTTGCCTATACCCTCAAGATATCGACAACCCCGATTTTGGAGCGTTATTGCGGTCTTAGACTCGTATTAGGAGGCAGTGCGGTTCTGCATATTCCTGCGGTACTGTACCTCATGCATCTGTCAAATATGCTGGCTACGGAGGCCGCAGCCTCGGTCACGACTTTTGAGTATGCGGCGGCATGTATGCTGGCGGGCTACACCCTTCCGCCATGGCCTGTGATTGTGCATGAAGCTCGGTATAATCCCACAAAAACTTCTGATCCTGAGTGGCTTTTTGCCATGGTTGCATGGACGAATGTCGAAAAGCTGGCGCTATATCCTCTGGCTGCATTTGTCTTGGTGCTTCTGAACAGCCTTATGGGTATTAACGCTGGGTTCTGGGCGGCTATTTTATTGGCTGGTTTGTTAATATTTGTTGTCGTTCTTATCCCCAACGTACTTCCTAGAACTCCAAAGTCGCTCCCCTCAGATTCAGATGTGGCGCGAGCAGATGGAACCGCACAACTACATGTACAGGAGACACCCTCAGATTCTATAAGTATGGTTCTGATCTTGGGACTCATGGTTATCAGCGGATGCATCGGATCTATCGGTTCAGCTCTGCTGGGATTCGCTCTCAACCACAATGCATTATCGCTCTACCCCTTGATGATTACAATATGCTTGGGGACGGCTGTTATCACTATGCTTCCGGTGCTTTTAGGCGCAGATAAAATTGTTCCTTGGCACGGTTGGCTTTCGAGCGGCGTTGTGCTCACACTGGCTGCACTTTTATTGCCTACTGTCGATCGAATATCAATGATGATGGTAGGCCTAGCAATCTACGGCGTGGCGTTAGGAATTGTTGTTGGCGGCCATAAATTAGCTTTGGCGCATGTGCTGGTACGCACTCCCGACACCCAGATGAGCTTCTATATTAGTGGTGCTATGGCACTAGGGCTTACTTTTGGCGCTACCTGGGGAGGGTACCTGGGAAGCGGCCCCTACTACCGTAACGCCTTTATCGTTCCGATCGTTGCCGCTTGCCTGTACTTCTGCATGGGGCATCTTTACGGGTATCTCTGGCGCCGCCGCTACGAGGAACAACTGGCGCCATTAGACGGCTGATCAGCAAGTAGGACTTACCCATATGAATAATATATGAGGTGGTACAGGTCTTCGAGAGGAAATCCTGTACCACCTCAATATATGAGCAAAAGAGTCGTGAGGTTCTTAGTGCCCGCGTTTCTTCCAAGCGTCTAGATCGGGCGCCTCTACACCGATGCCTGTGGAGTCTCCGTGACCCGTGAGAACCGCAGTGGATTCGGGCAGAGTGAGCAGCTTCGACTCGATGGAGTCGATAATAGTGTCGAAGTCGCTGTAGGAACGCCCAGTCGCTCCGGGACCGCCCTTGAAGAGAGTATCGCCCGAAAAGAGTACGCCTTCGCTGTTTTCCCAGCTGAGTTCGGGCGCGTAGAAACAGACCGACCCGGGAGAGTGTCCGGGAGTAGCGATCACATGTAGCTCGGTATTACCAGCACTGATTTTCTGCCCGTCATGCAGGGGCTCGTCGAAGTCCCAAGACGGGTACACCATTTCCCAGAGCACCCGATCCTCAGGGTTTAGGTAGACAGATGCTTTAAAACGCTCGGAGGCTTCTTGCGCAGAGCGAATATGATCATCGTGAGCGTGGGTAAGTAGAATCCTCTCGACCGTGCGACCGGCAACCTTTTTTGCGATTTTATCGACGTCATGCGCGGGGTCAATGACTGTCACACGCTGGTCATCACCAATAATCCACACGTTATTATCGACTTCCCAGGTGCCGCCGTCGAGCGAGAACGTTCCGTGAGTAACAACCCGTTCAATAATTTCAGTCATATGAGAGTTCCTTTCCCGGTTTTAAAGTTCCACCACGGAACGCAGCACTCGACCGGTTTTCATAGTTTCAAAGGCATCATTGACGTCTTCCAGCTTAATACGCTCGGAGACAAAGCCGTCTAGATCGAGGCGACCGAGCAAGTACTGGTCCACGAACTCGGGGAAGTCGCGCGAAGGCAGCGTATCACCATACCAGGCGCTCTTAATAGAGCCGCCGCGCCCGAAGACCTCATCCAGGGGAATATCCCAGGTGGTGCCAGGCTCAGGAACTCCCACAAGTACCACGCGCCCGGCAAGATCGCGTGCCTCGAAAGCCTGTTTGAAGGTGGGGGCGATACCTACTGCATCTATTACCAGATCCGCACCAAACCCGCCGGTCAGCTCCCGAATAGCCTCGACCGGGTCTACCTTGGCTGAGTTTACGGTGTGTGTTGCACCCTGCTGACGTGCGCGTTCGAGCTTATCGTCATCAATATCAACGGCGATAATGGTAGTTGCTCCGCCCAGCTGCGCGCCAGCGATTGCTGCGGTGCCCACACCGCCGCATCCAATAACGGCCACGGATTCTCCGCGTTTGAGTGCACCCGTATTGAGAACGGCGCCCAGACCTGCGGTCACACCGCACCCGAGCAGTCCAATAGCGGCGTACTGCTCGGAAGAAATATCGGCGGTAATCTTCGTGCACTGACCCGCTGCGACAAGGGTTTTCTCAGCAAAAGAGCCAATGCCTAAAGCAGGAGTGAGCTCGGTGCCATCCTCTAGAGTCATTTTCTGGGTAGCGTTATGGGTAGCAAAGCAATACTGTGACTCACCCTTACGACATGCACGGCATTCACCGCAGACCGCACGCCAGTTGAGGATCACAAGATCTCCGGGGGCAATATCGGTTACGTCTTTGCCAATTGCCTCCACTACGGCTGCTGATTCGTGCCCCAGCAGGTAGGGGAAATCATCGCCCACACCGCCTGCAACATAGTGGTGATCTGTCTGGCAAACACCGCAGGTAAGAACCTTCACGAGAGCCTCGCCCGGACCGGGATCGGGTACATTAATAGTCGTTACGGTAACGGGCTCGTTCTTAGCGAGCGCTACAACAGCTTTAACCTTGTGCATGCTTTGGCTTATTCCCTTCGGGATCGTTGAAGAAGTTTTCGGGACCTCGTGCGGCTTTACCCGTCGCATAGAGCATGTATGACCACATGTTCTGACGCATCAAGATTTCTTGATACGTCTTTCCATTCTAGGGCTATCACTAGGGTCTGTACATACGAATAGCTATAAGCTAAGCGTGTTAGTGCGCATGAAAGATGCTTATACTGCTTGCCGGTCACTTACCTGAGAATCGCGCGCAAAGGCTAAAGCGTTGCGCCTAAAAACGCCTGAGGTCAGGGCACTCACATGATCCCTCCCCGGAATATCAAGAAATTTTAGGTACGGATGTACCCTCTGGAGCAGGGGATATAGCCTACGCCCCTCGGCAGCGATGGAGTCTTCGGAACCGATTGCGATCAGCAGAGGAACACGAGGGTACGGGAAAGGCGGGTTAGCAGCGTGAATAACGGGAATGCGCGTAGAGTCTGCAAGCGCAGACGGCAATGAGAAGAACTCGCCGAAGGGTATATGCACAAAATCAAGAAGAGCATCGGTGCGCAAAGGTGAGGATTCAATAATGCTGGTGAAGGCTTCTTCTGTCGCAGGATCTTGGGTAATGGCATCATCAGCACACGAGGCAGAAAGCATAGAGTGCAGGGCTTCGAGGTGATTGTGCAGGGGCATACCACCCAGCATAAGCGATGCAACGCGAGATGGGTGCCTCAGAGCGAGCTCCCACCCTACCCTAGACCCGAAGGAAAAACCCACGCTATGTACTTGCTGGATAGCAAGTTCGTCAAGGAGAGCAGAAAGCGTATCAGCAAAGAGAACCATGCCGTTCTGCGGTGAACCATCTTCTGACACTGTGGTCTGGACGACCGGAAAAATACCGTGTTCTTCGATTGTTCCCACCGGGAGTTTGGCATGTACCGTAAAGTTGGAGTCTTTGAGGTATTTTTGCCCGTGAAAAGGTAAATCGACGGTTAGCACGGGTATACCCGCCCGAATGTACTGACGAATCCAGCCGGTACCGCCCCAGAGCTGGTCGCTACGGGTTGCAAAGCCGTGCAGAAACAGAACGGGAGTTGTACCTTTTTCCGCGTTTGCAGGTGTGTAGCGGGTGTATTCAAAAGGCGGTATGGGAGTCTCACACATATGTATATTTTTGCACCTGCGCGCGCTGATTGTGTAGAGGAAAATATATATGACGTGTGGGCGAAAAATTACGTTCATGACGATCACAATCGTGGTGGGTGTGGTGTATTTCCGCCAACTACCACAGGTGTATCCGGTAGTGCATGTGCCGCTCACGCTGCACTTAAAAAAGCGTGTCTCGCGAAGAGTCTTGACGCTTGGAGCTGCCGTTTTGAGGATTATCGCTGTGTGGCGTGGAATCGCGGGTATGTTTTTGAGAGGACTGCGAAGCCTTCTCCTTCACGTCCCTAGAATCCTCAGAGGGTTGTGCCTCCGTTGCCCCTGCATGGGTATCGGAAACAGCCTGTCGAAGCATCTCAGTGTTGGTAGAAACAGCAGTCTGCACCCGTTCGAGGATTGAGGGCTCGGGCGGTTTGGGCAGCGTCTGCTGACCGCTTGCAAGGTCTTGGATCTCTTGGGCACTTGAGCTTAGGGCCTCTAATTTTTCCTGGTACTTGGTAATGGCTCGGGTGTCGCGGGGGTCCACACGCAGTTTTCCGTCGATATCCTCACCCGCTACAATTTGGCGCATCCGTTCAAATTCAGCATCGACATGAGCGCCAAAGACCAGCATATTGTTCATGATCCAGAGGAACACCAGCATGACGATGACACCACCGATAAGTCCGTAGGTAGCGTTATATTTGCTGAAATTATTGGTGTAGATGGTAAAGCCTAATCCGCCTAATCCCATGCCAAACAAGGCGATAACGGCTCCTGGCGAGGTCCACCGAATTTTAAGACGCCGCACATTGGGTGTTGCAGTGTAGAGCATCGCAATGAGAAATACCGCAAGAATGAGAATTAAAACCCAACGCCCATTGAGCCACAAAACCTTGATGAGTTCTATATCTACTCCAGGCATATAGGGTGCAACCCAGTCGAGAACTGATGCTCCCAAGAGGAACATCAGCATCATGAGAACCACAAGCACTATAACCCCGGTAGTGATGAGTACGTTATAGGGTTTGAGGAACCACCCGGGTCGTCCTTCGCGTACTCCGTATACGTTATTGAGCGCACGCCCGAAAGACCCTACATATCCGGAGGCAGACCAGAGCGCACTGAGAATACCAATGATTAATGCAAACCCGGCGCCTTGTCCATTGGTTAGCTGATGAATAGGTCCTTCCAGAATCGAGTACATTTGCTGAGGGGCACGCTCTTGGAGGAACTCTAAGATTACCTTGGCGCTGTCTTCTCCCTGCCCAAAAATTCCCAGGAGTGACAGGATCGCGAGCAGAGCAGGAAATGCAGAGAGCACCGTGAAATAGGTGAGCGCTGCGGCTAGATCTGTTCCCCCGTGCGCTCCAAAGGAAAAACCCGCGCGTCGAAAAATATAGGCGATACTGCCCTGAGGAAATTCGCGTATTTTTACATATTCTGAATGAGGAAGTGATTTTTTGCGGCGTCGTGCCATAGGAGCGTTCCTTGTCTTGGTGTTTGCTTGCGGCGCTTAGGAGTACTAAGTACTTGTGGCAATAATACAGGAAATAGTTTTTCTCATGAGGAGGAACGATAGAGCGCGGCACGTATGAGTTCTCTCCACTGAAGAGTTTTACTATTACTTAACAGCGAAAACCTCCATCCAAAAACCTGTGTATGGCAGGGAACAGGATGAAGGTTTTCGAGTCAGCACCTCAAGTGTATCTTAGTTGGCGATATCTAATGTATGTGCAGTGTGAGCCATAATTTCGTCAGCGAGATCCGGATTATCGTTGAGTTTAACCCCATACCCCGGAACCAGAGCACGGATGCGCGACTCCCAACCTGCAAACTGAGAAGGAAAGCACCTCTTGAGTAGGTTCAGCATAATGGGTGCTGCGGTTGAAGCCCCTGGTGATGCGCCAAGCAGAGCGGCGATAGAACCATCGGCCGAAGAAACAACCTCGGTGCCAAATTGCAGAATTCCGCCCTTCTTCGCATCCTTCTTCATAATTTGCACACGTTGACCCGCTTCAATGAGTTCCCACTCGTCGCCGTTAGCCTCAGGGTAGTAGCGGTGCAGGGACTCCAGACGCGCATTCTTATCTTTAACCAACTCGGTGAGCAGATATTTGACGAGCGACAGGTTATCGAGACCCGCACGAGTCATGGGATAAATATTGTGCAGACGAAGTGAGAGAGGCAGGTCAAGGAGAGACCCTTGCTTCAGGAAATTAGTCTTGAACCCAGCATAAGGCCCGAAAAGCAGAGAGCGCTTGCCGTTAACATATCGAGTATCCAGGTGCGGAACAGACATCGGAGGAGCGCCTACGGACGCCTGACCATACACCTTTGCATTGTGCTTAGCGGCGGTAATTTCATTGGTGTTGCGCAGGAACAGACCCGAAACCGGGAAGCCGCCGTATCCCTTACCTTCCTCAATCCCAGACTTTTGGAGCAGATGCAAAGCACCGCCTCCAGCACCGAGAAAAACAAATTTAGCGTGGATTTTCAAGGGTTCTTCGGTATTAATGCGGTTAATGGCAGAGACGATCCACGTACCGTCAGATTCACGGTCAAGGTTCTTAACCTCGTAGCCGTAGCGTACTTCGACTCCCTGAGATTGCAGATAGTCGATCATGCCGGAGGTAAGCGCACCAAAATCAACGTCGGTACCTTCCGGAGCCCAGGTAGCTGCGACCGGTTCTCCTTCGGAGCGGCCCTTGACTGTCAAGGGCGCCCATTGAGCAATTTGGTCGCGTTCCGTGGAGAACTGCATTCGCTCGAAGAGCTTCTGTTGACGGAAAGAATCGTAACGTGCCGCAAGGTACTTGGAATGATCTTCGCCGAATACAAGGGACATATGGGGTACAGGGTGGATGAAATCGTTATTGGGCAGAATACCTTCATTTACAAGGGAAGCCCATAACTGACGTGAAATCTGGAACTGCTCATTAATACCCAAGGCTTTATCGGCGCTTACTTTTCCGTCGGGACCAGCGGGGGCGTAATTCAACTCGCACAGTGCAGAATGACCGGTGCCAGCGTTATTCCACGGGTTCGAGGACTCCTGTGCGGGCTTATCAAGGCGTTCCAGAAGAGTAATGTTCCAGGTGGGTTCCAATTCCTTCAAAAAGACACCAAGCGTTGCGCTCATAATACCGCCGCCCACAAGGACGACATCGGTCTGTTCAGTACGTGCTACCACTGATACTCCCAGGGGTTTGGTGCCCGGCTTTGGGCACGGTCATATGACAGTTGTATGACTCTAGCGTACTCCCTGAGGGTCTGTAGGTACACATTCCACTGAGAAAAATCCAGAATCAGTAATGTAGTTCACAAAAGAGTGAGGAAATTCTGCAAAATACATTAAATTCCACAACTGAAGCCTTAGGAAATTCGCACTTTAGCAAAGAGCTCGATAGCGCTTTGTTCGGTTTCGTAGCCAATAATACGTCGATTAATACCTATGTTAGACGTAACGTTCAAAAGTGGGACCGCAGGCATAAATGCCGCTAAATCCTGGTTGATGGAACGATATTTTTCACGCTGTTCGTCTAAAGAAGTGGCGCTATCGGCTTCGCGGATCTTACTCATAATCTGTTCCAGCGTAGGCGCAGGTTCTACCTTTGCAGGAGTAATGCTGGGAGACGGGGTAGGCGATGTCTCGGCTTCGGAACTGTCCTTCGGGGCAGCGCTTGCTGACGGCGATGGAATCGGAGAATCGGTGGGATGCGCCTTCGCCTCGGGGGTATCGTGCGATACGGGGTTTAATCCCATAGCATCGATCCACTGCGCCACCAGAAGAGGCGCAAGAACCGGCCCAAGAAAAGCGTAAGGATCACGATAGGTTCCGTAGAAACCACCGAGGAGAATGCCGCGAGTAGTATTTATTTCCGTAGCGCGGGTATGATAATCGGACCAGTTCAGCGGAATAGGTTTAATATTGAGCCCAATATCGAGAAGAGCTCCGATCATCTCAGAGTAGACTTTTTGGGGTGACATAATCCACGGAAGCGAAACATCAATAGGGTAGTAGCATTCGATGGTTTCGCCTGTGTATCCTGAGGCCGCGAGCAACGATTTTGCTTGGTCAACGTCTCGCTTATACAGACGTTCCAGAGAGTCATCCGAGGTACGAAAAAGCCTAGGCATAAGGTGCAGTGCTTCAGAAGTTCCAGAAAGGTAATATCGGATGAGGGCACCGCGATCGACAGCTCGCGCGATAGCTCGGCGCACCGAAATATCTTTGAGGACCGGATGCGCAAGGTTGAACCCCAGATACAGAAGCGAGAAGGGATCACGCAGCGGGTACAGGAACCCTTCACGCCCCAGCGGCCCTAAGTCATTGCCGCTTACTTGATCGCAGGCATCAACTTTATTGTCTACGAGAGCATAGTAACGCTTGTCGGAAGAATTGAGAGTCGAGAAATGTATTTCGTCGAGTTCAATCTTTTCCTGCTTGATACTCACAAATTTATCGTTGCGTATGAGAACGATATCGGTATTTTGCGAAGCGGGTGTTGAGATTTTAAAGGGCCCAGTACCGATGGGCATCTCTTTGATATGGTGGTTCTCGGTAAGCGCCTCGGGTGAAACGATGCCGAAAGCCGGTTGGGTCAGAATCCTCAAGAATGCTTGTGAAGGGCGCACAAGCGTAAACACAAGCTTAGAATCGGTGACGCGCACATCGGAAACTAGGGGAGCATAACGTAAAGGTATCTGCTCGGTGCGTTCATCAGTCTTTGGTGCATCAGCCTTGGGTGTCTCTGCTTCTTTCTGATCCGAAGGGGTTTGCGTTGCGGCGGCAGACGGCGAAGAGCTTGCCTCCTGTGATGCTTTACCTGCGTGTGGCGAGTTGGAGTGCACAATGTTACCAAAACCCCAGCCGTAGAGCGGCTGAAAGGGAACGCAGCGTGCCGCCGTTTCTGGGGATGTTGCTAACGCCTGCCACCGCTGTACATTACGCAGTACGGCTTCTGCCGTGAGGGGAGTGCCATCGCTAAATGAGACCCCTTCCCGGAGCGTAAACGTATAGGTCAGACCATCTGGGCTAATCGTCCATGAGGAGGCAAGCGCCTCCTGCGGAACGCCCGTGTAATGGTCGGCACTCACGAGAGTTTCAAGAATCTGTGCTGTTACACGGTACGTCGGAGAGACCGGGTCAAAGGCGGGATCAAGAGAGTAAGGTGCCGCGCCTTGAGCAAATCTAAAGATCCTGCGGGTCTCTCCTGAACCGTTGTCGGGTGCCGAATCACCGCAGGCCGTCAAAGTATAACCCGCTGCCAGAAGAGACCCTAACCGCAGCGCAGTGCGGCGGCTGATACCGCTATAGCTGATACCGGGGGCATCGGTTGGGGAGAGATGATTCACGGACAAGCCCTTTCATGGTGATTACTGAACCGTGATAGGTAATGCGTGGTTGATAAGGCGTTTATGTCTGGGCGAAAACACTATTCTTTTAGAATACAACGTCACGATTTAATGTCGCGATACTCAAAGAGGGTTTTAGGCACGACTCACAGCGAATTATAGGCTTAGGAATATAGCGCCAGGGTACTCTGCTGTGCGGTATATAACAAAAAGCCCGCAACTTCTTCGATAAGAAGACGTTGCGGACCCAAGATTGGTGCGCGAGGGGGGACTTGAACCCCCACGCCGTAAGGCACAGGAACCTAAATCCTGCGTGTCTGCCAATTTCACCACTCGCGCGGGGAGCAAAGCTACCTAGGAAAGTCTACACGAGGATATAAGACTATACAAACGGAAAAATCCGACTATTTGGGGTCAATGCCAATGTCACGGCGTAGCTTAGCAACATGGCCGGTGGCGCGTACATTATATTGCGCCAGCTCTATGATGCCCTGCTCATTGATGACGAATGTAGATCGGATAAGTCCTTCGTAGACTTTGCCATAGTTTTTCTTTTCGCCCCATGCGCCATAGGCAAGCGCAACGGCGTGATCGGCATCGGAGAGAAGGGGGAAGGTGAGAGACTCTTTGGCGGTGAACTTCTCTAAAGCTGCGGGCTTGTCGGGGGAAACACCTAAGACAATGTATCCGAGTGATTTCAAAGAGGCAAGGTTATCTCGAAAATCGCAGGCTTCTTTAGTGCATCCGGGTGTTGATGCTTTGGGATAGAAGTAGAGAATGACCTTATGCCCTGCGTAATCCGCTAGGGAATATTGCTGACCGGTGTAATCTTCAAGGGTAAAACTTGGGGCTTTTGTGCCGGGCTCTAGTCGGGTGCTCATGGTTTCTCCTTAAAAGTAGATGTTCTCGGTATTGAATGTGTTGCCGTAAACGTTCTATTTAGTGTACGGGGTTTATAGGATCTCTGGGAGGTTTTTTCGCGAGGGTGTGCCATGAGATGAGGTACTGCGGTGCCATCGAGAGCATGAGCGAAAGCAGAAAATGAGAGTTTGTGTGAAGCGTCACTTATATGTAACTTGCGTGAAATATTAATTATCCGTATAGTATTTATCTGTTGTCGTACGAATGCGATACATCACCCCAAGTAAGCGCCTCTAGCTCAATTGGCAGAGCAATTGACTCTTAATCAATGGGTTCTGGGTTCGAGTCCCAGGGGGCGCACAGAATAAACCCCGTCAGTTATGGCGGGGTTTTGTTGTATACCATGGTGATTTGCAGTCGTGATGCTGGACGTCGATGTTCGCCAAAATCACTGACTACAGTCGTGTTCGTAAGTTGCAAAACGCGCTTGATGCTCGTATAGTATTTATCTGTTGCCGTTGCGAAGCTGCAATATTTGTTACCTAAGCGCCTTTAGCTCAATTGGCAGAGCAATTGACTCTTAATCAATGGGTTCTGGGTTCGAGTCCCAGAGGGCGCACAGAATAAACCCCGTCACTATCTGTGACGGGGTTTGCTTTTTATACAGTCCGGCTGGATTAGTGTATATGCATTATCCGTGACAGCCCTGTATGGTACAGGCCGTTTAAGAGTCTAGAGAACAGGCCAGCGTGAGGTTACAAACTCGCGGAAAGCAGAGACGTCGCGACTCTGGTTGAGAACACCGGTCCCGTGAATGGTGGTAATCTCAGGTGCATCCTCAAAAATAAGCAGGAAAGAGCTGCCGTTCACCGATTCAATAGCCACCGAATGTTCACCTACCCGGTATGCATGCAGCGCATTTGTGTTATCAATGGTGGATGCGGTGCCCGCAGGTGTAACATCTGGCATGCGGATAGGGGCGATAATAACCTCGTCAGGAACCTCTTGGTAGCCCACCAAAAAATGCTCCTGCATAGGTTCTTGGTGTTGGTCGATATCGGGGTTGCGGTAGATGGCGCTTCCGGTAGCGTAGACCAAATCGTAGGCCCCATAGTTAATAATCTGCTCATCGAATGCAGGGTGAAGTACCTTGATGAGCTGTTCTCCCGTAAGAGCCTCGGCGCTCTGTGGTTGGCTGGACTGCTCTGGTGTAGGGGAGGGTGAAGCAGCCAGGTTTTGCGAGTCGGTCATGTACTCATCTTACCGGCGAAGGCGTTCTACGTCACTGTATCACGTCACATATTTACCTGGGGGATTCCTGGAGCTCGCAGATTACCGTGAGAGTCTAGGATACGAGACTCTTGCCTGCGCCTCCCTGAATACTTTACAGCTATCTCGAACTCAGGGACCCCAGCATGGTATCCAAAGCGTTGAGTAAGCGCTCGAAAATATATCGAAAATACACGCAATGCGAAGAAATTAGAGAAACTCTCATAAAAACGGCGTGGAAATTTGACTCATGACATCAAGAGCGAGACTATATAAAGGTGCAAACACGCAAGACGCAGCGAATTCTTAGCCTTGTCGTCGTCGCCTAGGGCGCTTCACAAGGTAGATTTTCTGTGAATAGAATGTGCGCCCTTCGCAACACCATAGCGAAGGGTATTTTTATAGCTAAAGGCGCCCGACCGGAGCCTACAGCGAGCGAAACAGTGCGTAAGATACCCGAACAGGCGGGCTTCACGCGCATCTGTCGAGAACTAGAAAACAATACAAACGAGGCATCATTATTATGACCACGGGATTTTCGATTAACTCCGCGGGTAGTGGGCAGGCTGAAGAAAAAGCCCCTGCTGCCGAACGCATGACCGGCTCGCAAGCGATTATTCGTACACTCGAACTTTTGGGTGTTACCGATGTCTTCGGTCTGCCAGGTGGCGCAATTCTGCCCACCTACGACCCTCTGATGGATTCTTCCAAAATTAACCACATCCTCGTTCGTCATGAGCAGGGGGCAGGGCATGCAGCTCAAGGGTATGCAACTTCCACCGGCAAAGTCGGCGTGTGTATTGCAACATCAGGGCCGGGCGCCACAAACCTGATCACCGCGATCGCGGACGCCAATATGGACTCCGTTCCGCTGGTAGCTATCACCGGTCAGGTTTCCACCAAACTTCTGGGCACCGACGCCTTCCAAGAAGCGGATGTGGTGGGCATGACCATGCCGATTACCAAGCACTCCTTCATGATTTCTGATCCACAGGATATTCCGCGTGCGCTCTCTGCCGCGTTCCATATCGCCTCCACCGGACGCCCCGGCCCCGTGCTCGTGGACATCACCAAGGACGCGCAGGTTGGTATGATGGAGTTCAACTGGCCTCCCAAAGTTGAGGTGCGTGGGTATACCCCCGTAACCCGTGGTCACTCCAAGCAGATTCGTGAAGCGGCCAAGCTCATCAGTGAATCCAAACGTCCCGTGCTGTACGTTGGCGGCGGTATTATCCGCTCCGGTGCATCCGAGGAGCTGGCAAAGCTCGCCGAAATTACCGGGGCTCCCGTGGTGACCACGTTGAACGCCCGTGGTGCTTTCCCAGACTCCAACCCGCAAAACCTGGGCATGCCTGGTATGCACGGCACCGTTCCCGCCGTGTTCGCTATGCAGAAATCTGATCTGCTGATTACTCTAGGGGCTCGTTTTGACGACCGTGTGACCGGTAAACTCGACTCTTTCGCCCCCGAAGCCAAGGTCATCCACATTGACGTAGACCCGGCAGAAATCTCCAAGATTCGCTTCGCAGACGTGCCGATCGTGGGTGATTTGCGCTATGTGCTCCCCGAACTCAATGAACTGCTCTCCACCGAGTTCGCCAACAAGTTGCCGGATTTGGGGCAGTGGTGGGTTGAACTTGATACCATCAAGAACGACTACCCCCTTGGGTACACCAAGACCGATGATGGTTTGGGATCCCCCCAGCACGTATTGGAGCGCCTGAGCGCCCTCACCGGCCCCGATGCTTTCTACGTGACCGGCGTGGGACAGCATCAAATGTGGGGCGCACATTTCATCGGCCAGGAGAAACCGCGGCATTTCCTCAGCTCAGCAGGACTCGGCACTATGGGATACTGCGTTCCCGCCGCTATGGGCGTGAAAGTTGCCAACCCAGACTCAATTGTGTGGGCTATTGATGGTGACGGTTGTTTTCAGATGACCAACCAGGAACTTGCCACCTGCGCACAGAACAACATTCCCATCAAGGTTGCCGTGGTCAATAACTCCTCGCTGGGCATGGTGCGTCAGTGGCAGGCACTCTTCTACGATGGTCGATACTCCAACACTCACCTGCGCACCGGGCATGGAACCGACCGCATCCCTGACTTTGTGAAGCTTGGCGATGCCTATGGATGCGCCACTTTCCGCTGCGAGAGGGACGAAGACGTGGACGAGGTCATCAAACAAGCGCTCGCTATCAACGACCGTCCCGTGGTGATTGACTTTACCGTGAGCCCCGATGCCATGGTGTGGCCGATGGTGCCCGCCGGTGTATCGAACGACCTCATCCAAATCGCTAAAAACACGTCACCCGATTTCGGTCGAGAAGAGGGAGAAAACTAATGAGCCTGCACACCCTATCCGTTTTAGTTGAAGACAAACCCGGTGTGCTCTCACGCGTGACCGGTTTGTTCTCTCGCCGCATGTTCAATATTCAGTCTTTGGCGGTGGGTCCCACTGAGGTTCCCGACGTTTCGCGCATCACAATTGTTGCTGATGGTGAGCCTGAGACTTTGGAACAGCTCACTAAGCAGCTCAACAAGCTGATCCATGTGCTTAAGGTGGTGGAGCTAGCCCCAGAGACTTCAACACAGCGTGATCACATCATGGTTAAGGTCAAGGCGGATGCCGCCGCTCGCCTGCAGGTTGTGCAGGCCGCTGACCTTTTCCGTGCTTCGGTTATTGATGTCTCTACCGAGTCCGTGGTGATTGAGGCAACCGGTTCTCCCGAAAAGCTTAACGCCTTGCTTGATGTTCTTGAACCTTACGGAGTGCGAGAGATCGTGCGTGCTGGGACCATTGCACTCTCTCGTGGTCCACGTTCCATGAGTGAACGTATCTAACGCTAAAACCCTGTCAGGATGTGGGAAGCGCCGCCCACGGTTCGATACTTCCCGCATCCTGAGATTTATCACAGAACGCCCATGAGCGGCGCCACGTCTAGTAAACTTAACGCCTGAGCCTGAGTTCGGGCTAAACCTATTATTTTGAGGAGACAAAATGGCAGCAACCATTTTCTACAACGACGATGCAGACCTCGCCCCAGTCCAGGGACGTACCGTTGCGATTATCGGTTATGGTTCTCAGGGACATGCACACGCTCTGAACCTGCGTGATTCTGGAGTCAAGGTTATTGTTGGCCTGTCTGAGGGCTCCAAGTCCCGCGCTAAGGCAGAAGCAGAAGGTTTGCGCGTAGCTACCGTTGCTGAAGCTGCAGCTGAAGCGGACCTCATCATGATTCTGACCCCGGACCAGGTACAGGCTCAGGTCTACAAAGAGAGCATTGAACCTAACCTGAAGCCCGGCGATGCTCTGTTCTTCGCACATGGCTTCAACATTCACTTCGGGTACATCACCGTTCCCGAAGGCGTGGATGTAGCTATGGTTGCGCCGAAGGGTCCCGGCCATACCGTACGTCGTGAATATGAAGCAGGTCGTGGTGTGCCCGCTCTCGTTGCCGTTGAGAAGGATCCGTCCGGTAAAGCTCTGGATCTTGCTCTGTCCTACGCTAAGGCACTCGGTGCAACCCGTGCAGGTGTTATTAAGACCACTTTCACCGAAGAGACTGAGTCTGACCTCTTTGGTGAGCAGGCGGTGCTGTGCGGTTCGCTCTCACAGCTGGTTCAGTACGGTTTCGAGGTTCTTACCGAGGCAGGATACCAGCCTGAAATTGCATACTTCGAGGTTCTGCACGAACTCAAGCTCATTGTGGATCTGATGATTGAGGGCGGTATTGCTAAGCAGCGTTGGTCCATTTCCGACACCGCCGAGTACGGCGACTACGTCTCCGGTCCTCGCGTGATTTCTCCTCAGGTCAAGGAGAACATGAAGGAAGTTCTCGCCGATATCCAGAACGGCGCCTTCGCAAAGCGCTTCATGGACGATCAGGCCGCAGGTGCACCCGAGTTCAAGGAACTGCGTGCTAAGGGCGAGTCTCACCCGATTGAAGCTACCGGTCGCAAACTGCGCGAGCTGTTCTCGTGGAACACTGTTGACGATGACTATACCGAAGGTTCGGTGGCTCGCTAAGCACTAAGCTACTAGCGTTTCTGGGGGTGTCTATCATGATGGTAGGCACCCCTTCGTGTGTGCTTGGTCTTTGAGATATTTACGGCTACTAATAGCAATGCTCTGGAATTTCTTTCCTATCGTATATACCACCTGCCTGAGCGGCTGGAGCTATATGGTGCTGTTCCTGCTACCGGACAAAATAGGTAATGACGAAATCGGTTGTGTGTTGGCTCGGGAAGGTGCTCTCATTAAACCAGGGCGCAGGTGGAAACACCTGCACAACCCAGCAATGACCATAGATAGAACCGTTGAAGGAGAGCTTCCTGTGAGCGATATTGTTGAGAAAGCTACTGCCCTTGTTGAAGAGCTCTATGCTGAAAACCCATTACCCACTATTAGGATTAAGCCCTCTGAGGCTGCTGAGCCGCTGCCGGTGACCGTCTCGAAGTTCGGGGGAGTGCCGTATCTGCCCGCTGGGGTGGAAGCTCCTACCGACTCAGATGGGGTGCCGATGGGCATGGTTGCGCAAATCAACTGTACTGAACTACCTGAGAATCCCATTTATCCGCCTACCGGCATGGTGCAGTTCTGGGTGAGCACAAACGTATGTTGGGGGATAGATAAGGAAGAGAATCACCGTGTGATCTACTATCCTCAGCTGGGTGAAGCGAATCCGGATGCGGTAGCGACTTGGGAGGATCATGAGCGAGACTTCTGGTGGCCTATCAAACATGAATGTGCACTCGAATTTACGACACTTGGGCGGGAAATATTCGCCCCGAACGATTCGATAAATCACCCGCTGCTTGAGAAGTGGAACCAGGCATACCCGGAACAGGCTATTACGAGTCTTTTTGACCTTGACGTATATGATGTGGAAGAAATTGAGGAATTTACTGGTTCAGGGGACTACTCAAGGCTTGGTGGGTTACCGCACTTCATGCAGGGCGATCCACGCCGCGAAGAGCCTGAAAACTCTGATATCCGCAGGCGTACCGTGAACCTGTTAACGATGGATTCGTATGGGAACACGGTGCTCTGGGGCGATGTTGGTACGGCGAACTGGCTGATTGCTCCGGACCGGTTGGCAGCCCGTGACTTCTCGCAGGTCTTCTATGAGTGGTCATGCGGCTAGCGGGCCCGGCCTACAGTGCACTGCTGTAAACGCAGGCGGCCCCTTCGCACATTCTGCGTGCCGAGCACCGTCACGGTGTGCAGCGCGCGACATGTGCGAGGGGGTTTGCTGCTGCAGCTGGTGTTGTGTGTGGGTACATGACGGCGGGCTTGTCGCATTACTGTTTTGCCGCATCTATACTGAAAAACTGCGGTAAGATTAATAATTATGAGTGCTACCCCCTTCTACATCACGACTGCGATTTCTTACCCCAACGGAAACCCCCACATCGGTCATGCCTATGAGACCATTGCCGCCGATGTGCTGGCACGTTTCAAGCGACTCGACGGCTTTGACGTGCGCTTTATGACGGGCACCGACGAACACGGGCAGAAGATGCAGACCACCGCTGAGAAACAGGGGAAAACCGCCAAAGAACTCGCCGATGAGAACTCTGCCCGTTTTAAAGCTATGAACGATGCTCTCGGTATTAGCTACGATCGCTTTATTCGCACTACGGATCCGGACCATTATGAGGCATCCCAAGCAATCTGGAAGCGTATGGAAGAGAACGGGGATATCTACCTTGATAAATATGCCGGATGGTACTCCGTGCGAGATGAGGCCTATTACGCTGAGGACGAGACCGAAGAACGCGACGGGCAGCGCTACGCCATTTCTACCGGAACGGAAGTCGAATGGACTGAGGAAGAATCTTATTTCTTCCGCCTCTCAAAGTACGCCGATAAACTTCTAGAACTCTATAAGAATGAAGGGTATGTTTTCCCTGAATCACGTCGCAATGAGCTGATCTCATTCGTCAAGGGTGGTTTGAACGACCTTTCGATTTCACGCACCACCTTCGACTGGGGCGTTCCTGTGCCTGGCAACGATAAACATGTCATGTACGTGTGGGTGGATGCGCTGACTAACTACCTGACCGGGCTTGGCTACCCCAATACGGACGGGGAACTGTTCACGAAATATTGGCCCGCTGATCTGCACCTGATCGGTAAGGATATTACTCGATTCCACTCTATCTATTGGCCTGCGTTCCTCTGGTCTGCCGGTCTTGAGCTGCCCAAACGTGTTTTTGGGCATGGGTTCCTGCTGGTTAATGGTGAGAAAATGTCGAAGTCGGTGGGCAACGTGGTGGACCCCGCGGATCTTGTGGCAGCGTTCGGGCTGGATCAGGTCCGATTCTTCCTGATGCGCGAGGTCTCTTTCGGACAAGACGGCTCATACTCCGAAGAATCTATTATCAACCGTATTAATTCTGATTTGGCGAATAATCTGGGGAATTTGGCGCAGCGTTCACTGTCGATGGTGGCGAAGAACTGCGACGGTAGGGTGCCTACCCCCGGCAAGTTCAACGAGGCTGATCGTAAGATTTTGGCTGATGCTGCCGCCCTGTATGAGCCGGTTCGCGCGGACTATGATGAGCAGGCGTTCCACCGTGCCCTAGAGCGCATCTGGACTGTGCTTGCCGATACGAATGCTTACTTTGCAGAACAGGAACCGTGGACTCTGCGCAAGAACGGCGAGTTTGAGCGTATGAATACCGTACTCTACGTGACTCTTGAGGTGGTCCGTCAGGTTGCCATTCTGATGCAGCCGGTGATGCCCAATTCGATGGAGAAACTTCTTGACCTGCTGGGGGTAGCAGAAGGGGAGGGACGCCTTTTCGCTGCGCTCCCTAAGAACCTGACAGCTGGGAAGGAGCTTCCTGCACCGACCCCGGTTTTCCCGCGATACGAAGCGCCAAAAGAGGCATAGAATCACACTATAAAGTACAGAATATCCCGGAACTTCCAAAGAGGTTCCGGGATATTTTTGGTAGTAAGGGCTCCCGGTATTATCTAAAACACCGGGAGCCCTTACCTTTTGCAGGATCTAGCATACCTGATTAGTGGGAACTCAGCCCCTCTACCGGGGATTGTCGCGCTGACCGGAAAGCTGGGATAGCCGACGCTGCAAACGCAGCGATGATACCCACGATGAGTACGAGAACCAGACCGCTGACAGGTAGAACTACTGCCATCGCCATGGACTCGCGAGTAGCGTGTACCAGTACTTGAGAAAGTACAAGGCCTATACCCACACCCGAAACGATACCCATCGCCAACGCGCCGAGAGTAATCATGACAGCCTCGGTCGAAACCATACGCCGCAGCTGTTTGCGGGACAGGCCCAGCGAGCGGAGCATCGCATTCTCCCTGCGACGTTCGTTCACCGATAGGGTCATAGTATTCGCCACACCGATAATGGCGATCACAATAGCCAGTGCCAGCAGGATCAAGGCACCACTGAGCATAATATTCAGTATTTGGTCATTATTCTTGCGAATCTGAAGACCACCTTGAAAGTCAGTTCCGTTGTTTGCCTTGGCGAGCTCCCCTTGAAGCTCGGTATTATCGCTTGATGACAGTGGAGTGCTTGCCCGCACCAGAATCATGGTTGCTGTACCGCGTGCTGCGAAACTACGCGCCAAAGCAGGATTTTCTTGAGCCGCTTTCATGAGCGCTTCTTGGGCGGCGGGATCGTCCGGCAATGCCTGATTACTAGCTGCCTGCGGATCAGATGCATTCTGAACCTGGGCACCGGTTTCCGGTGATACCACGAAGAATGGTTCCTTAGTGTTTGCCTTGACGGGTTTGAGCTCAATCTCGCCAAGAGGGCCGCTGACCTTAAGACGAGTGCTGTTATCGAACTTACCCAGATCCCAAATATCCTGGGGAACAAGTACCTCATCATTCTTTAAATTGGTACCTGATTCTCCGGTTGCTACCTTGTGCAGATCATCGTTGCTAAGTGCGATTACATTGTCTTTGAGATTGGCGGAGTCTGCGTTATCGGGCTTTGCTGTGTATTCGATAATGCCCGCAGCCGAGCCGACGCTGACAGCCTCAACATTCTTCGTGCCCCTGATCTTATCAGCAACTTCGTGAGCCTTTGTCACGCTTGCGCTGCCGTTAGTTGCGGTAGATTCACCGAAAGGAGCGTATGCCGAAATCGGCGATATCCTATCAATCTCTTGGGCAATGGAGGCGCTCATCACTGAGTGGCTGGTGAGAACAGCGGAAATAACCAAGGTTCCTACCAGCACGGCTCGCCCAGTGGAAACCGTGCGTTTGGGTGAGCGCAAGGAATTTGCTAACGCCAGTTTACCTGTTTGCCCGCGCAGAGCTACGCCGAAAAAACGAACCAGAGGGATGAGAACCCACGGGGTGAGAAGAAAGACTGCTATGCCGAGGAAGAGGCATGCCAGCAGTACGGAAGAGATAGCGGATCCGCCGTCTTTATTCCCTATAGCCGCGATAGCGATAATAACGCCTGCAAGAGCGGAGAGAATACCGAAGATTCCTCCTAGAACGCTAGGTTTCTTGACCGCCTGGCTTGTGCTTGCGCTCATGGCACTAATAGGGGAAATACTCAGTGCGGTGCGCGCCGGTATAAGTGAAGCGAGTACGGTCACAGCGGTGCACATGAGTACGCCTGCAATAAACGCCGTGGGGGAGAAATTGACGATGAACGAGCTGAACATCGCGTTTAGAATGCCACCGACCGCGTATACCAGTCCTGAACCGATGACTGAGAAGAAGACCCCAATTATTAGTGATTCTATGAGGAGCATCCGCACCAGCGAACCACCGCGGGCACCCAGAGTACGCAGCAGGGCGAGTTCGCGTACGCGCTGCCCCACCAGCACCGCGAAGGTGTTCGAAATGACGAACGAAGAAACCAACAGAGCCAGAATTGCGAAGGCGATAAGAATGGTATTCAGCGAGTTGAAGAGCGTTGAGAACTGTTTCTTAAGGTGATCTATCATCTGCGTGTTAGAGAGCACCTTGGGGGTGGTGTTTTTATCACCGGTGTTCAGTTCTTTCTGCAGAGCGTCACGCGAGTCCTGGGTATTGTTCTTGAGCTTAATGAACGCCTGAGGCGCCATGGGTTTAGCGGGGTCTGAGACGATCCCGCCCTCTTCCTCTGCAAGCTGACGCGCGGTATCCGCAAGACCGGTGCCACCAATAAAAACGTTGTCGCTCATCTGTGAATCTGAGATACCGGTGTTAAAGGTAGCCGTGAGGGTGTACTCGGTGTCTTTCGCGTTATCCTTATCGGTGGCTGAGGCGACGATATTGGGCATGGTCACCTTATCGCCAATTTTCAGGTTGTGTTTCTCGGCGAAGCTCTTAGCGACCAGGAGTTCGGTGTCTGTGGACGGGAGATTCCCCTCAATATCAAAGGGCGAAAGGTCCTTTGACGGTGGCGCAGAACCGTATGCTACCTTCTCCTTATCGGCTCCGTAGGTGCCGGAAAAAGTGTATAGAATCCAGGATGAGCTAACCTCTGGAGATTCCTGAATCTTCTTAACCGTGTCATTGGACATCGGGAACTTAGCGGTTGAGTTCTGATTATCCTGGTCCATGACACCCGCAGAGACCACCATGTTCTCGGAGTTAGCGTAGACATCGCCGATAGTCGCATCCATCGTGGCCTGAAGCGATGCGGTAAGCATCAGCACCGCCGAGATGAAGAATGATGAAATGGCGATACCAATACCTGTGAGAATGTATTTCTTCTTGGAGGAGCGGATATTTGCCCGCGCCACCGTATTAAGTGTTGTAGCCAATGTTATTCACCTTCCAACTGACCCATAGCCTGAAGCACCGCGTCGTGGGTGGGATTAAGCATTTCGCCAGCAATCGCACCGTCTTTGAGGAAGACCACGCGGTCTGCGTAGGATGCGGCGTGTGCATCGTGCGTCACCATGAGGATGGTCTGCTGGTGCTCGGTTGCTGCATCCCGAAGAAGCCGCAGAACCTCAGCTCCGGAGTTTGAATCGAGATTGCCGGTGGGCTCGTCGGCGAAGACGACGTCCG
>NZ_KV802317.1:596665-701065 GCF_001810635.1 Rothia sp. HMSC067H10 | reverse complement strand
TGCCGGTGGGCTCGTCGGCGAAGACGACGTCCGGACGGGAGAGCAACGCACGCACAATGGCGACGCGTTGTTGCTGACCGCCGGAGAGCTGTTCGGGGCGGTGATCCAGACGTTTTTGCAGTCCCAAGGTCTCCACAAGATATTCGCGCCAAATAGGGTCCGGTTTTTTGCCGGCCAAGCCGAGCGGCAAATCGATGTTCTGCCCGGCGGTAAGGGTTGGAACTAGGTTGAAGGCTTGGAAAATGAACCCGACATGCTCGCGGCGGAATTCGGTAAGTTGATTATCTTTTTGGCCGTAGAGGTCGGTATCGCCGATGCGAATAATCGTCTCTGGATTACGATCAGGAGTATCGAGCGTGGCGAGAGTTTGCATCAGGGTTGATTTACCAGAACCGGAAGGTCCCATGATGGCGGTGAACTTGCCGTACTCGAAGTCGATGTTCACATTGTTAAGGGCATGAACGATGGCTTCGCCCGTGCCGTAGGTCTTGGACAGATTACGTGTAGCTACCGCAGGTTCGTATGCGGGAATTGTTGATGTGCTCATGATTTAATTGTTTCAAGATTGCAAAAATATATCCCCTGACATTTGTCATCCTTTGAGCTGAAATTCTTGAAGGCAAAATAAATGGCACTCATACTTTTGGATGAGAAATACTAGAGATTGAAAAAAGCAAGCCTCCGTAAGGATGAAGTACCCACGAAAAAGAAAAAATAATTAAAATAAAATTTTAGAGTCTATGCAATAATTATGGACGGTATTTTGATTCCTAGAAAGTAAGAATATATAGATAATTTAGACCTATAAAAGTGGGTTTTCTAAGTTTTATATCCGGGACTTCTACACGTAAAAATAACTCGGGAACACGAACCACATAAAAAGGGCAAACTCCCTAATGTGGGGAGTTCGCCCTTTTCGATGCAGGTTATTTTGCCAATCGACTAGCCTCGCATGCCCTCCACAGGGGAGAGACGGGCCGATCGGGCCGCTGGTAATATCGAGGCAACGAACGCCGATACCAGACCTACCAGCAGAACAAAGAACAATCCAAGGTAAGGAAGATCAATGACGACTTCGGTAGAAGAACTGGTACCTGCAATCACAACTTTAGCGGCGGCAATACCAATTCCAACACCCGCGAGGATGCCTAGGATCACGGCTCCTAAGGTAATCAGAATTGCCTCGGCTGAAATCATGCGACGCAGCTGTTTGCGGGAGAGACCCAGTGAACGAAGCATCGCATTCTCGCGGCGACGCTCGTTCACCGACAAAGTCATCGTATTGGCTACACCGATAATCGAGATGACTACGGCCAGGGCAAGAAGAACTAATGTGAAGATCAGCATGATCATCATAATCTGATCAAATTGCTGGCGTCCCTGCAAACCACCGGTGAATTCGTTACCGTCATTAGCCTTGGTGAGCTGTTCCTGAAGAGTCGAGTTTGCACTTGAGGAAAGCGGTGACTTGGCGTGAACGAGCACCATAGTCTGGGCACCGGTAGCACCACTTGTCGATGATGCAGCAGAGCTCTGCTCCCCAGCATCTGGGGCAGCTTCTGCAGGAACCTGAGCGTTTTCAGGAGCCTGTGATGAATCCAGCAGAGGCTTTGGATCTGAGGCGTTCTGCAGCTTGGTACCGGTCGTGGGATTCACAATATATAGCGACATATTGCTGCTGGTGGACTTGATGGGTTTTAACTCTACCGTCCCCAAGGGACCACGTGCTTTAAGGCGAGTGGAGTCATTGAAGTGGGCATTATCATAAAAGGCAGCCGAGACAAGCACGGTATCATCTTCAAGCTGATGTGACCCTTCAGTCGGAATGACCTTTGTGAGATCGTCGTGGTTGAGTGCTACCAGATTCTCGGTGCGATTCTGTGCTTCGCCACCGTCTTTCGGAGGGACCGTGAAATCAACGGTACCCGCTGCAGAAGCCACAGCAACACTATCGACGTTTTCCAAACCGCGAACTTTATCAGCGACAGAGCGCGCCTTATTGACGCTCTCAGATCCTGCTGTAGGTCCGGTACCGTAGGTGGCTGCCGCAGAGATCGGGTATAGCTTATCCATCGCGTTCGCCACGGTGGATGTCATGATGGAATATCCGGTCAGTACTGCGGTGACGACAAGCGCGCCTACCAAGACCGCGCGCCCGGTCGAAACGGTACGTTTCGGGGAACGCAATGCATTTGCTACCGCCAATTTTCCGGTCTGGTTGCGGAAGACCGATCCCAGGACACGAACAAGGGGCAGAAGAAGCCACGGGGTCAGCATAAAGACCGCAATGCCCAGCAGAAGCGCGGCAATCATAACGAGAAGAACAGAGGTCCCTGCATTTGAGCTATCGTTATTCTGCGTGATGGTATTGAACGCAAGGATCATGAGTGCACCGCCGCCGGCACCGATAATAAGACCCGCAATAAGGCCTGCGATGTTCGGCTTCTTGACCGCCTGAGCCGTAGTTTCGCCCATCGCGCTGATGGGAGAAATCTTCAAAGCGGTACGTGCTGGAGCGAGCGAGGCAATAACCGTGACCAAGGTGCACAGTACAACACCGACAACAAAAGCCATCGGATCGTAAGAAACCATGAAACTATTATTGGATAGCGCACTCAGCAGTGCCGCGATCGGATACACGAGAACCGCGCCGATAGTGGAGAAAATGATGCCCACAACAAGCGATTCAACCACAAGCATACGCACCAAGGATGAGCCCTGTGCCCCTAGAGTACGTAACAACGCCAGTTCGCGGATGCGCTGTCCCACGAGAACCGCAAAGGTATTCGAGATAACGAACGAAGAAACCAGCAGCGCTAGTGCGGCAAAGGCCCCCAAGATGACACCGAGGAACGCGAATATCGTGGAGAGCTGTTTCTTCACAACCTCCATGTACTCAGGACCAGACATAACAGAAGGCTCAGTTTTTTTGTCACCCGTGTTGAGTTTCTTCTGCAGCTCTACGCGAGCAGCAGCGTCGTCCGTTCCTTTGAACTTGACATATGCCATGCTGGCACCGGGAACGGCGTAGTTTGCAGAAGAAGCACCCCCAGCATTTTTGAGTGCCTTGTTAGCTGCCTCCCCATAGGAAGTTCCGCCAATAAACATAGCGTTATTCGTATCGGAGCCTGAGAATCCGACATCAAAAATACCAGTGATGGTGTACTCGCGCGTAGTTCCTGTATTTGGGTCAGAGATCGACGCGACTATATCGGGGGAATTGACCTTAGAATTAAGTTGAAGATTATGCTTTTGTGCAAAATCTTTCGAGACCATCAGCTCGGTGTCTGAGGTCGGCAATTTACCTTCAAAGTCGAAGGGAAAAAGATCTGCACTGTTAGGCGCTTGGGTATAAGAAACTTGAGTTTTATCGGGACCAAACTTACCCCGGCCCTGGTAGACAATCCACGACTGATCGACTGAATCATCATTCTGAATATTTTTGATGCTCTCTTCATCCAGATAGATATTTGCTTCAGTGTTAGAGTTATCGCGCGCATAGGAAGAGACAACAACGTTATCTGCTTTGGAAAGAATGCCATTTACCGATGCATTTAGAGTTCCCTGCAAAGAGCTGACTAATACAATAACGGCAGCAATAAAAAATGAAGAAATTGCGATACCGATTCCAGTAAGAATATATTTTCCTTTAGACGCGCGTAAATTAGCGCGTCCCACCGTATTAAGCGTTGTAGCCAATGTTATTCACCTTCCAACTGTCCCATGGCGTTTAGAACAGCATCGTGGGTAGGTTTGAGCATTTCGCCAGCTAAGGTACCGTCTTTGAGGAAGACTACGCGGTCTGCGTAGGATGCGGCGTGTGCATCGTGGGTCACCATGAGGATGGTTTGCTGGTGCTCGGTTGCTGCGGTTCGCAGGAGCTTGAGTACTTCGGTGCCAGAGTTTGAATCGAGGTTGCCGGTGGGCTCGTCGGCGAAGACGACGTCCGGGCGGGAGAGTAGTGCGCGCACAATAGCAACGCGTTGCTGTTGACCGCCGGAGAGTTGTTCGGGACGGTGGCTGAGCCGTTTTGTTAGACCCAAAGTCTCCACAAGATAATCGCGCCAAATAGGATCAGGCTTTTTGCCTGCCAGGCCAAGCGGTAAGTCGATATTCTGCCCGGCGGTGAGGGTGGGTACCAGGTTGAAGGCCTGGAAAATAAAGCCGATATGTTCGCGACGAAACTCGGTTAACTCTTTATCCCGCCGACCGTATAGCTCGGTATCGGCAATTTTGATGCTGGTGTTGGGGTTAACATCCGGGGTATCTAGGGTGGCCAAAGTTTGCATAAGGGTAGATTTACCGGAACCGGAAGGCCCCATAATAGCGGTAAATTTACCCTGTTCAAAAGAAACTGTTACGTTATTGAGGGCATGTACCGTCGCCTCACCTGTGCCGTAAGTCTTGCTCAGGTTTTGGGTGGTAACAGCTGGTTTGACAGAAGTATCTAATGTAGTAGTCATAACACCAATTATCCCAAACTAGAATGAAAACCTGTGGGAGGTTTTATCATACTTTTGGGTGATTTCTGGAGTCCTGTCTCTAAAATAACCGTAACTATTTTCAAGGTAAAGTTAGTGAAATTACAGGCAATATTATAAATAGAGTACTTTCTCAGGAATGTATGTGAAGGTAATATATATGAATAGGAATATGTTCTATTAAATACTTGGTATAGTACAGTAATTTTTTATATGCTGCATAGAATCTGCACAGACTCAGTCTTCTCGAAGCGCCTGAACTGGTGAGACTTTTGATGCTGCATAGGCAGGTTTAAGAGCGGCGATCCAGGTGACGGCAACACACACTGGCAGAGTAACTCCCAAAGGGACCAGGGAAAAAGTGAAAACCAATGTATGAGCAGCCCACGACGTGATAACCACCCAAAGAGCATAGGCAAGTGTAATACCTAAAGAAGCTGCAAGAACTCCCAAAACCGTAGATTCTGCCAGCACTATAGTGAGAAGATTGGAGCGGCTGGCTCCTAAAGTGCGTAAAAGAGCAAGCTCGCGGGTGCGCTGAGAAAGCAACACGCTGAATGTATTGGTAATAACAAAAGCAGAGACCATGAGGGCTAACGCTGCCAGGCCTAAAAGGGCTGCGGTGAGCAGATCATTGGCAAAACCTATGTCTGGCTCTACGTTGTGGGTGTATTCATACGCTGGCACTACATACCCATGATCGCCGTGGTGCGCGGTAAATTCCCGCTTAAAATCTTCAACCGAAACACCCTCACGGAGCTTGACAGCAACTATATGCGCATCATGAACAATATTTGTTTTATGCTCGCGATGAGCAATTTTAGATGTCGTTGTTAGCATAGTGCCACCGGCAAAAACTGTTATTGAATCTTCAGACCCCAGGGGCGGAGAGTGGAAAGTACCAGTGATCGTATATTCCTTGGTGGGCAAGGAATCTTCTAAAGATAGTGTGCCGCCCTCAAAATTTGTAATGGATGTGGGAGTGGGCAGCTTTATTGTTGCGACCGGGTCAATGCCGTGAAATTTATCGCCTATATTGAGATGCAAAGACTCACGAAGAGACTCTGGGAGCAGAATTTCATGATCATTCTCTGGCATTCGCCCCTGTATCTGATAAGGAAACAAATCCGGGTCAGTGGGAGCTTGAGAAAGCGCATAGGGCACAGGTTCGCCCGGTGCGTCATGATACATAGCTGAAACTACCGAGTCTTCCCGGATACCAGCTACCTGGGGGTTATGACGGATATCTTCGATTTCCTCAACCGAGAGAGCGCCCGACGGGTTCTCCTTGGCTTGCCCCGAGATATTGGTAGCAACCACCGCATCGCTGTTACGTACCTGATTGCCATAGTGTGCCATATATGTGGCGGAAATAATTGTGTTGAGAAGAAGCACTGCGCTCAAGAAAAAGCTGCAACCGCAATACCCAGTCCCGTCAAAATATATTTACGCCAGGACGCACGAAGATTTGCGTATATCAACGAGAGCAGAGAGGAGATCATGTAAAAAATCCTGTGGCGTATTACATCATAAATATCGGTCTACTATATAACCGTAAATGGTGGCTTGACGGATATTCATCATTCCCAAGAATGATTTTTCAGCCTTTTCACAGGTTCTGTCCTCAACGGTAGATGTAGACACAAGGAGCCTACGATACGATCCCAGCCTCATAGGCCATAATCACGGCCTGAACCCTATCGCGAGCATCAAGTTTTGCCAGAACATGGGAGACGTGGGTCTTAATTGTGGCCTCTGACAGCACGAGCGCGCGGCTGATCTCCACATTGGAAAGACCCTGCGCAATCAGACGAAGTACCTCATGCTCACGCGGAGAAAGAGTCTGCATGAGTTCCTGGTGCAGAAGCTGCGGCTCCTCCTGAGAAGTGGGGGCAACACTGGCAGAATCCTGTTCCGAATGAACCTCCAACACCGGAATCATATGTTCCAGCAGGCGGCGTGTAGCGGAAGGGGCGATCACCGCATCACCGCGGTGTATTGTTCGAATCGCCCCCAGAAGTTCTTCGGGAGGTGCATCCTTCAGCAAAAAACCGCTTGCCCCGGCACGTACCGCCGCATAGACATATTCGTCGACGTCGAAGGTAGTCAGCATAATAACCCTGGAATCAGGAACGTTGAGCTCTAGAATGCTTTTTGCAGCCTCCAACCCGTCCATAATAGGCATACGAACATCCATAAGAACCACCTGAGGGGCAGTACCTTCTTCAGCCATACGAGTATAGCTATCAACCGCCGCTGCGCCGTCATCAGCTTCGAGAACAACCTGCAGATCGGGCTGAGAATTGATAAGCATCTTCAAACCGCCGCGTACAAGCTGCTGGTCATCAACCAGCATCACGGTAATCTGTTCGTTCATAGGATTTCCTTCAATATGTTCTGTCACTTTTACAATACTGGCTTCCTGTTACGTTTCGCGGTACGGCAGCCAAGCCTTCACGCTAAAACCACCCTGCAGATCCGGGCCGTAATGCAGGGTTCCGTCATACATTGTGATGCGCTCGCGCATGCCCAAGAGACCGTTACCGCTGCCCGGCACGAAGGAATATGGAGCATCCGAGCTATTGTGATGGGCCGGAGCGCTGTTGTACACGTCCAAATACAGGCCATCTCGTTTCCACGTAGCCGAGAGAGTAACGATCTCAGCATCGCGGGCGTGTTTAACGATATTGGTGAGCGCTTCCTGGATTACACGATATGCCGCTAGATCAGCTCCCTGAGGGAGGGCGCCGTTTATGGTACCGGTAATGCCAGCAAAGTCGATATTAACTCCCGACCTGCGAGCCTGCGCAACCAGAGCGGGAATTTCGTGAATTGTAGGCGCTGGGGCGTACATGGTGTCTTCGTCGGTACGAAGAACCCCCAGGAGGGAACGCATCTGTGTGAGAGAATCGCGTGCGGTGACCGCAATAGTTTCGAGCGTCTGCTCCGCGATAGAGGCGTTATGCTCCTGAAGGTTAGTCGCTTCGGCGGGCTGAGTCGTCGTGGTCCGTATCGCGGCTGCGGCATACCTGGCACCGTCAGCCTGCGTGATGATGCTGGAGAGCGAATGCGCCACAATATCGTGCATTTCTCGGGCGATGCGGGTGCGTTCATCCTGTGCCGCAAGACGCCGTTCCTGTTCTTGCTCAAATTCGAGGCGCATCGCTCGCTCTCGAAGCTCATCCTGGCGAATAATGCGGGTACGCCTTGAATCACCGATAAACCAGAGCACGGAATAAATCGCACCGCATAAGGTTGTAATGATAATCGAGCTTATAACAGCGGCAAATTGTTCGCCCCGCGGAAGCAGCATAATAAAAAGCTGAACCCCTACCGCAAAGGCACCAATCCAGCCCGCAATAAACATGCGGACCCGCAGCTTCTTCTTCCAGTGCCTGCCGATATGATAAGCCGCTACGCCTACCGGAAAATACAGGTGAACGGGCAAAACATCCGGAATAAATAGAGTGAGAGCGGTGGAGACGAGAACAAACCAGATTGACCCATAAGGATGCCGGTACCGAAAATAAAGGGCGGTCGTATTGATGCATGCAATGAAAAAAGTAATGCCGCTATCCTTATAGGACATTGCAAGAGCTATGAGCAGAACAAACATCTGCATGAAAGCAACTACCGTGATATTAAACCAGCGGTAGTTCCTATCTATGTAGTTGTTAATTCGGCTCGTTAGATCCATGGGTTAAGTGTAACGTTCGCCCTCAAAACAGGTAATCACTCGAAAGGATGAATTCTGCGCGTACTCGTGTAATTCATGAGGCTACGAAATCTGGAATGAGGTCTCTCAAAACTGTGAGATTATGCGGGAATATATATGCCCATACTCTGAGAATCATGGCCTAAAATCTGCGCAATTGTTCGTGCCAGCAGTAGGGTAGAGGTATGACTACTGAACGTTCTATCAACCTTGCCGTGATCGCTGGCGACGGCATCGGACCTGAAATTATTACCGAGGCGCAGCGTGTGCTTCAACGCGCCTGCGAGCTTGATTCTATTCGCGTAGATTCCACCGACTATAAACTGGGTGCCGAGCACTGGCTTAAAACCGGCGAGACCCTACCCGAGAGTACGATGGAGTCTCTCAAACAGCACGATGCGATTCTTTTCGGCGCTATTGGTGCCGATCCGCGCAGCGGTAAGATTCCCTCAGGGCTGATCGAACGTGAAATGCTTTTGAAGCTGCGCTTCTCTTTTGACCATTACATTAACCTGCGTCCCGCACGGCTTTACCCGGGGGCAGTGTCGCCGCTGAGCAACCCCGGAGAGATCGACTTCGTGGTGGTACGCGAAGGTACCGAAGGGCCCTACGTGGGTAATGGAGGAACTATTCGCGGTGGCACCGATGCCGAAATCGCAACCGAAGTATCCATCAATACCGCACACGGTGTTCGTCGGCTAATCCGGTACGCCTTTGAACTGGCACGGTCTCGCCGTAAGAAGCTGACCCTCATCCACAAAACAAATGTGCTCGTACACGCTGGTCGTTTGTACACCCGTCTTTTTGAAGAGATCGGGCGCGAATTCCCCGAAGTGCAAACCGATTACCTGCATGTTGATGCGGCAACAATTTTCATGACCACCGATCCCTCACGTTTCGACGTGATCGTAACCGATAACCTGTTTGGCGACATCCTGACCGATCAGGCGGGTGCAGTGACCGGAGGTATTGGCTACGCGGCCTCAGGCAATATCAACGCGGTAGGGGAGTTCCCCTCAATGTTTGAGCCCGTGCATGGTTCAGCCCCCGACATCGCGGGGCAGAACAAAGCAAACCCAACCGCCGCAATCCTCGCGGGAGCAATGCTTCTGCGGCACTTAGGCTATGAGTCAACGGCAGTCCGTATTGAGGAAGCGGTCGAGGCTGATATGCGCGCCAACGGCACCCGCACCCGAGGCACCGACGAAGTTGGTAACGATGTCTTAGGGTTCCTAAGCTAGTTAAGGCTGAGGCAGCTTACACCCCCTCGATTTTCACGATATGGGCGGCGGTGAGTTGCGTGTGCGTTGTGCCTATTCATCAGGTACTCTAAAACATGTGCAACGGGCACATCCTCCCCGTCGTCCACTGGCGTGGTCACAAGCCGCACTGATGAGCTTCGTAAGCGATGCCGCTTCTGCCTCCCACCTTGAGGTTCGCGCCGCCGATGCTATTGGCAGAGAGAATTGACAGAATAGGATTACACCATGGCACTTGAATTTAGCCGTGAAAAGAACCCCGCCCCCGCGAGTGACGAACGACGAGCCGAGATTCTTGCCGACCCCGGGTTTGGCGACTATTTTACGGATCATATGGTCAGCATCGACTGGAACGGTGATTATAAAACCGGCGGTGAATGGTCGAATGCGCGGGTGCACGCCTACGGTCCGCTCAGTTTAGATCCCGCCGCTGCGGTTTTTCACTATGGCCAGGAAATCTTCGAGGGTATTAAAGGCTACCGTCATTCGGATGGGTCAGTGTGGACATTCCGACCCGAGAAGAATGCGGCGCGCCTAAACCGCTCGGCGCATCGTATGGCGTTGCCTCAGCTGCCCGAAGAGACCTTTATCGAATCCCTGAAACAGCTGGTGCAGGCGGATGAAAAATGGGTTCCCAGCGGTGAGGGAGAAGCGTTCTATTTCCGTCCGTTTATGATTGCGACTGAGGCATATCTGGGGGTTCGCCCTGCTCGTCACGTGGAATATCATGTGATTGGGTCGCCTGCCGGTAACTACTTTGGCACCCCCGAGCCGGTGGATATCTGGCTGTCCACGAAGTACGCCCGCGCTGGTGAAGGCGGCACTGGCACCGCAAAATGCGGCGGTAACTATGCTGCCGCCATGATCGCCCAGCTTGAAGGTGAAGAAAACGGCTGTAAACAGGTGATCTTCAAAGACCCGCACCGCAACGATGCTCTTGAAGAGCTGGGCGGCATGAACGTATTCTTCATCTACGGTAAAGAGAATAAGTTGGTAACCCCCGAACTTACCGGAACTATTCTAGAGGGCGTTACCCGTTCCTCAATTTTGCAGCTGGCGAAGGATCGCGGAATGACTGTTGAGGAACGCCCCATCACCCTCAGCGAGTGGCGTGACGGTGTGGCATCCGGCGATATTACAGAGGTGTGTGCCTGCGGTACCGCAGCGGTCATCGCCCCTATCGGAAAGCTCAAGGCTGCTGATTTTGAGATTCCAGCGGCTTCCGAAGGATTTGGTGAGATTTCCAAGAGCCTGCGTGAAGAACTCGTGGGCATTCAGACCGGTACGGTAGAAGACCGTCATGGCTGGCTGACCCGCCTCGTCTAATAACCACCCGGTACTGCCCCGGGCGCATCCGTAAAACGTGCAGAGAGTGACTTTCCGACGATAAGCTCTACTTTTCAATCGGAAAGTCACTTTTTGCGTATCGAGAGGGGTATGAATGACTGGTACTCTAGAAGGTATGCGTATTGCACGATTTACCGTAGATAACGATCTTCATTATGGTGTGGTTGAAGGAGAGGAGGGCAGCGAAGTTTTGCATGTTCTCGCGGGCGATCCGTTTTACTCCGGTGTTGAAACCACCTCGAAGACTTATCAGCTTGAGGACGTTCGCCTGCTTGCCCCCATCATTCCACGCTCCAAGGTGATTGGTGCTCTTGCTAATTGGGCGGGTACCCCGGCTCCTGCTGCCCCACAGTTTTTCATCAAGCCAAATACGACGGTAGTCGGCCCTGGTGATCCAGTGACTCTCCCCGAGTATTCTGAGGCGGTCAGCGTTGAAGGCGAGCTGGCGGTTATTATCGGTCGTATTGCAAAGTCGGTGCCGCTGGAACGTGTGCATGAGGTCGTTTTTGGATACACCGTAGCCAACGATCTGACGGCACGTGACGTTATGGAGGCGGACACGCAGTGGACTCGTGCGAAAAGCTTTGACGGCTCAACCCCACTGGGGCCCTGGATCGAAACGGAGCTTGATACCGACTCGCTGAATATCACGAGCTGGGTTGATGGTGACGTGGTGCAGGAAGGCAACACCTCTGATATGCACTACTCGGTGGCGGAGCTCGTGTCCGCCGCATCTGAGATCTTTACGCTTCTTCCAGGAGATATTATCTTGGCCGGAACCCCTGCGGGTACCAGCGTTCTTCGCGATGGTCATGAGGCTGAGGTCGAGATTGAAGGCGTCGGGTCTCTGGTAACCCGTATCCGCAGTTAGAGCCCAGTTTAGGCTGAGAGTGCTAAACATAGATTCCTCAGCGCTATAGGCCGCACAGCAGCATGATTTTGAGATACACAAGTTCAGGAGAAAACTTACTATGACCGAATATCCCGGTCCCAATCTGCACGATCCACGCGAAACTCGCGTACGCTTTTGCCCTTCACCGACCGGAACCCCGCACGTGGGCATGGTACGTACAGCCCTGTTTAACTGGGCTTATGCGCGCCATACCGGCGGTAAGCTCATTTTCCGTATTGAGGATACCGATGCGGCACGAGATTCGGAAGAATCGTTCAACCAAGTGCTCGACAGTCTGCACTGGCTGGGCATTAACTGGGACGAAGGCGTGGGCGTAGGCGGCCCTCATGAACCGTATCGTCAGTCTGAGCGTAAACGTGAGGACATTTACCAAAAGGTTTTTGAGAAGCTCATTGAGGGCGGGTATGTCTATGAGGATTTCTCGACCCCCGATGAGGTGCGGGAACGCCGTAAAGCAGCGGGGCAGGATCCTCAGCTCGGCTACGATAACTATGATCGTCACCTGAGCGATGAGCAGAAAGAGGCTTTCCGCGCCGAAGGCCGTAAACCCGTATGGCGTTTGCGTATGCCCGATGAGGATATTACGTTCAACGACCTTGTGCGTGGTGAGATTACCTTCAAAGCCGGGTCTGTCCCGGACTACGTCGTAGTGCGTTCTAGCGGTGACCCCCTGTATACCTTCGTGAACCCTGTGGACGATGCTTTGATGGGCGTAACCCACGTGCTTCGCGGCGAAGATCTATTGTCTTCAACTCCGCGCCAAATTGCACTGTACCGGGCACTGATTGATACGGGCGTTACCACATTTATCCCCGAGTTTGGGCATCTTCCCTATGTGATGGGGCAGGGTAATAAGAAACTGTCGAAGCGCGATCCCGAATCGAATCTCTTCCTGCTGCGCGATGCCGGTTTTATCAAGGAAGGTCTGCTGAACTACCTGTCTCTGCTGGGCTGGTCACTATCCGCAGATCAGGACGTTTTCTCAGTCGATGACCTAGTGGCTCACTTCGACATTCACGATGTGGTAGGCAACCCGGCACGTTTTGACGTCAAGAAGGCAGAAGCTATTAACGGCGATCATATTCGTCGTTTGGAGGCGGACGATTTCCGAAACCGCCTGGTGCCCTATCTGCAGGCCGCTGGTGTTGTTGGTGAGGAACTTTCAGCACGTGAAGAGCAGATTCTGACAGAGGCTGCTCCCTTGGTACAGGAACGTATGCAGCTCTTGGGCGAAGCCCCGAAGCTTCTGGCATTCCTTTTCAAAGTTGATGAAGAGATTACAATTGCCGATGATGCTCGTAAACAGCTCAAAGAATCTGCCCCTCAGGTTCTTGCCGCCGCTTTAGAAGCGCTTGAACCCCTCGAATCTTGGGATGCGGCAAGTATCGAATCTGCCCTGCGCTCCGCTATCGTGGAGGGGCTTGAGATCAAACCGCGTTTGGCATTCGGGCCGGTGCGTATCGCCGTTTCGGGTGAGCGTATTTCGCCCCCGCTCTTTGAATCCATGGAGATTCTGGGGAAGGAATCTTCTCTCAACCGTGTGCGGGCTTTGGCTGCTGAGCTCGGGGCGTAGCCCGAACGCATAGCCGTATCTTTTTTTGAAAAGAAGAACTCGGTGGTTCACGAGTTTGCGCGAGCCACCGGGTTTTTCTGCGCGCAAGAGACGCCTACACATTGTGCGCTAGAGGAATGTAGGGCTCTCGGCTTATGCTGGTTATACGGTCGTGCATCGTGGGAGGTGAAGGTGAACCATAACAAATACATTGTGCGTGCTTTGCGCAAAGGAACCGTGATGGCATTTGCGAATGCATCAATTGTGTTGCTTATTGCCACTATTGCGGATGCAGTGAGATCTATCTGGACCATTGTGATAATTGTGTTAGCCAGCGCCTTAGCGTATTTCGCGGCGTATCATGAAGCTAAGTTTGATGATGAACAGATTGCACGTGAACGCGAAGCAGGCGGCCACCAGCCGGGAGGTGAAGCCCTGGTGGGGGACAAACCCATAGAAAACGCCCAAGAGCGGCTGGAAATTGGTGAGGAGGATAAAGCATGACTCGACGCGATGTAACATTTGCCGCCATCATGTCTGCCGTAGCATTGGCAGTTTACATAGGCGTGAAGGTTTGGTTGGGCGGTCACTGGGACTGGGTAACCTTCGTCATTTGGGTTCTGGCCGCGCTTCTCTTTGGGTTTGGCATTATTTATGCGAAGTCGTTCTTGATCCGCATGGTAGATGAGATGACTGAGGATGGAGTAACGCCCAGCGAAGGGGAGCGCCGCACTGGGGTCGGTACGGGTTCCGAACGTAATTCTCGTGCGGAATCCATCGCGGATGCTGCCGTTGAGTCTTCTGCTGAGCATGCGCATCACCTGGGACATCAGCATCATCGCCGGCAGGAATCCTCGAACTTGTAACATTCTGCAGCGTATTGGCGTGCTCTAAACGCCTGTAAAGGGCATCATATAGAAAATATACGTGCTTGCTCTCATGTCTATAAGCCCTAGTCAGCATGATGTAGGTCTGAGGAAAATAGTGAGCTGGAGAATATCATGAAAAGAATTATGCGTGTAAGAGTTGCGGGTTATCAAACGGTACAGTATAGTATTTACCTGTGAGCGCGTCGGAATGAATGAAGGTTCCGGCTCGTTATTTTGTGAAAACAGAATATTGCGGTTGTAGCTCAGTTGGTAGAGCACCACCTTGCCAAGGTGGATGTCGCGAGTTCAAGTCTCGTCAACCGCTCTGAGAAAGCCCTGAAGTAATCTTCAGGGCTTTTTGTATATCTCATGAAAGCGTGCTGGCGTATATGTTTGCTGCTTCTTCGAAGAAAAAACGGGGAATATGCTGCGTTCCCAAGATTTTGATGACGATAAGTCTCTAAGAAAATAAACGTCATAGATGGTATTTCTATTGCTTTTTGGGAGGAAAGACGTGAATATAGGGGTACACCTTCTTAGGTACCCCTACCCTAAGTTTTAACTATAGGATAACTAATTTTTAGTGTCCGTCATTCTCTCAGGGAGTTTATATGGTTCTTTTGCTAACTACAGCTCAGCGTAAGCCTTTCAAAGCAGCTACCGTTGGGGCACTTTCCATGTCGCTCATGGGGGCACCTTTTGCAGTGCCCGTGTCCTTTGCGGTAGAACCTTCCGCTCCGCAACAGATTACCGCTGCTCAGGCTCAACAGGTGCAGGGGATTCCGGGGCAGTATCAGATTCGCCGTTCAAAGAACGGCAAGATCTTCATTGCTGGCTCTAACCGTGATATGTCCACGTCGACTATTGCGCGTCTGGATGAGAAGACTCTCCAGATAGAAGCTATAGCTACCCTGCCTATCACCCGAGCCGGTACCGGATACAACGCTGGGTATAAGAATTTGGGTGCTTTTGGTATTGATGTGGATGATGAGAATGGCAGCATTTGGGTTACAAATACTCGTGATAACGCTGTGTCTGTGTACGACCAAAATAATCTCAATCTCTTGTGGACCAACTACGGCGCTCAAGAGGGAGATGAAAATTGGATCGAGCATCCGCGTGAGGTAAAGGTGGATGCTGCCTCCGGCAAAGCATTCGTAACGGGCCGTTTCTTTGTGTCTGCCATTGATCTGAAGACCCGTAAGGTCGAGAAGATCAAAGTGGGTGGAGACGAAGAAGGTAAACGCTACATCAGCATGAATACCACTATTCATAATGGTAAACTCTACGTTCCCGAGCGTACCACCGGCAAAGTCTATGTGATTGACACGAGCACTTTTAAGGTTTTGCAGGAAATCCAGACCCACGCTGATGTCGAAGGCGTTGATGTTCTTCCTTCCGATATTGCCATTGATGTTTCTGAACAGGAGATCTACGTTTCCGCGCAGGGAAGTTATGACCGTCAAAGCGGCGAGTCTAAGGGTAATTCCGGGGTAACCGTGTATGACCTCAAGACTGGAGAATATAAGAAGTCTATTCCTTTCGGTAAGCAGGCACTTTCGCTCGTCAACGATGAAGATCGTGACCTCGTATACGTTACGGATTTTGCTACCGGTAAGGTTGGCGTGATTGATGGTCGCGCTGATCGTCTTATTGGAGAAGTGCAGTCAGCGTCTAAGGGCGCCAACGATATTACCTTGGGTACTGATGGTGAGGTCTATATCGCTAATAAGGATGGTTTTGCTCCCGATACGACCATTCCCTTCGGCATGGATTACGCCCAGGGAACTCTAACCTCCAAAGAAGAAACTGCTGATTCTATTACCAAGATGAAGGTTACCCCGGAGAATATGACAGCGGAAAATCCAGAGGTAGAGGTCAAGCAGATCACCCCGCAGCAGGAAACCTTTGCGGGTTACCCCGTCCCTCTGACGGGCGGCGACAACAGGACCCTGACCAACGTGTCGTATAACGATATTGCTGGCGATCTCTTTGAGAACGACATCATCAAGCTGGGGGAGAAGAGCATCACAACCGGTTACCCTGATGGCGGATTCCATCCCTTGGAGAGCATCGAACGTGGAGCAATGGCAGCGTACCTATATCGCCTGGCGGGTTCTCCCGAATTTGAGGCACCCGCGGAATCTCCTTTCAGCGATGTTCCTACAACCCACCCCTTCTATAAGGAAATTGCGTGGCTGAAGGCAACCGGTATTACGACAGGTTGGGAAGACGGTACCTTCCGTCCTGAAGACTCAATAAACCGCGAGGCTATGGCGGCCTTCTTCTATCGTGCCGCAGGATCCCCGGAAGTTCAGCAGAAAGCAACCTTTACGGATGTTTCGGGAAACCCCTTTGCCAAGGAAATTTCGTGGTTCCAGTTCTCGAAGCTCTCCACCGGTTGGCCTGATAGTACGTTCCGTCCGCATGACTCGGTCAAGCGCGATGCTATGGCAGCCTATATGATGCGTTACATGGGTAATTTCGATTCCGTGAAGGTTTCAGTGCCCGCACCCGCAAAATAGCGCATAGCAGGTGAGATAACTATCGTTGCTTAGTCGGTAAGTTTATATTGCCGTTTGAATAACATGTATGCGTCGGGTGAAGGCATCTCTTGGATGCCTTCACCCGAATGGCGTGCATTCGGAGGTTCTGGAAGCGGGGTATAACTTTTGTGACGACCATCTCAAGGTACGAAGTTGCATGATGCAACAAAGCACCGGTATAGTTATTACTCGTTGCGGCGAAAATCGTTGAGGTTTTACCGGAACAACATAATGAAATAGTGGGGTATGGTGTAATTGGCAACACAACGGTTTCTGGTACCGTCATTCTAGGTTCGAGTCCTGGTACCCCAGCGAGCATCACTCGATGCTATGGCCCCATCGTATAGCGGCCTAGTACTCCGCCCTCTCACGGCGGCAACACCGGTTCAAATCCGGTTGGGGTCACACTAGGAATAATCCTCAGATCACGGAGATCTGGGGATTTTTTGTTGCTTTTAACGGGACGCCAAATGCCCTTCTGACACCTCAAACAAGGGCAACAACCCATATTTGACGCGCTATCTTCCCACTCGGTATAGTGTTTACCTGTAGGCGTGATTGGCGCAGTGGTAGCGCGCTTCGTTCACACCGAAGAGGTCACTGGTTCGAACCCAGTATCACGCACGAGCCACCCCCGTTTGTACATCCACAACGGGGGTTTTTGTATACAGCCCCAATCACTATCCGCAGATCAAGAAGGTACTCGGTGACAGCACCAGAACTAGCAAATCCAACCGATTACGGCCGCATGTACTCCCGTAAACGCGGCGGAGAGCTGCTAGTTCCTTCCATCACAACCGTTATCGGTCAGCACGCTACCGATATGAGCGGATGGCACGGCTATATGGCTGCAAAAGCTGCTCTCGAAGACCAGAGAGCTTATCGTGCTGCCGGATCCTCGGGGCTCAAGTACGCTATTATTCGTGACGCGGCGGCCGCATCCGAACGGTACCGAGATGCTGCAGCCGAGCGCGGTGACAGGGTACATAATTACGCCGAGAATATTGCGTTACGCGCCATGGGAGCGGAACACAATGTCGAAGAATGTCGAGAACAGCTTATCCTCAACGGCGAACAAGCCTATGCGGATAGGTTCGATGAATGGTGGGACGCTTTTCGCCCTCAACCACTCGCCGCAGAAATTACTATCTGGAATAAGTCCGTAGGTTACGCCGGAACGCTGGACCTTGTCGCCCAGATTGCCGGACGAACCTGCATTATTGACTATAAAACTAAAGGCACCGACCGGCGAGGGCGTGTTAAACCCCTTGACGACAAGGTGGTTATGCAGCTGGTTGCCGGGCTCAAAGCCGAAGAATCGCTGGTAGACCCTGTCGCGGGAACCTGGGAACCCTGGAAATACGGTGATGCCCCCATCCTGATGGGTGTGGCGCTGGGCGAAACGCAGGTGGTGCCGCATCAGGCAAATCCAAAGATTCTTGAACAGAACTGGTATAAATTCTGTGCACTGCGGAGGGTCTGGGAATATAACCGTACAGTTCACGAATTCCCGGACGACGCGCTCATGCCGGTAGTTCCGCCTCCCGTGGCAGGTCAACCACCTTCGGGAGATCACACACAGGTAGCCTAGTAAACCCGGTAGAAGAAAAACAAAATAATCACGAGTGTTCTATTTGGACGAATACCTCAGCCGGTACAATAGAATGCTGGTATTTGACAGCCCTTCACCCTAATCGGAGCATATCTGCGTACCATAACAAGCGCGTCAGGGAGACATATGACAATTCTGAGTATCCGCACCGTAGGCGACCCCGTTCTTCGCAGCGAATGTGAACCTATCACCGTTTTTGATCGGGAACTTGCCAAACTGATCGACGATATGCTTGACACCATGTACGACGTTGAAGGAGTCGGGCTGGCTGGGCCTCAGATTGGTATCTCCAAACAAATTTTTACCTTTGGCGGTATTGACGACCGCGAAGGATATATTATCAACCCCGTACTTGAGACCGGAACGGAGCCTCAAGAGGGAGGGGAAGGATGCCTGTCGGTACCCGGCATGAAATCGGATACTCCGCGCATGAACTGGGCACGAGTGAGAGGCGTAGACAAGACGGGAAAGCCCCTAGTGCTTGAAGGGGAAGGACTATTCGCACGTATGCTCCAACACGAAACCGATCATCTTCACGGCAAGCTCTTTATTGACCGCCTTATCGGCGAAGATCGTAAACGGGTTATGCGCGCCATCCGAGCCGTAGACTACAACCAGGTGACCGCGCAGACCTCTGCCGAACGAGCAATGCGGGTTGGCGGCAGCTTCGGTGCTTCCCTAGGCAGTTTCAGCGCATAGATGTACCGTACTCCACTAGGTTTAAGGAGGCACCAATGACCCTCAAAATTCTTTACGCGGGAACCCCTGAGATCGCCGTGTATCCTCTCGATACGCTTGTCCAGTCCCCCCGGGTTCAGGTTGTTGGAGTGCTCACGCGCGAGGATGCGCCGGTAGGTCGAAAGCGCATCTTGACCCCCTCACCCGTAGCACAACGCGCTGAAGAGCTCGGGCTGCCTATCGTTAAAGCGAACCGGTGGTTGCCGGAGACCCAACAGCAGATAGCCCCTCTGGGAGCCGAAGCTGCTGCCGTGGTCGCATATGGTGCAATTCTGCCCCAGCAAGCACTAGACATGCTTCCCTACGGCTGGGTTAATCTGCACTTTTCGAAGCTGCCTGCGTGGCGAGGGGCCGCACCCGTACAGCGTGCTCTTATGGCGGGAGAAAACGAGATTTTCTCAAATACCTTCCTTCTAGAAGCCGGGTTGGATACTGGCGCGGTTTTCGAAGAAGAATCCACGCTGGTGACGGAAGATGATACTGCCGGGAGCATTCTCACACGTTTGGCGCAAAGCGGGGGAGAGCTGTTGGCGAATACCTTTGTACGGCTTGAGGCAGGCGAGCACGGAACCGCACAGAACGAGGACGAATCCGTCAGTTACGCGGCAAAGGTGACCAACGCCGATGCGCGCATAGACTTCACCCAAAGCGCCCACAAAATTCTTGCTCAAGTTCGCGCAGTAACCCCGGAACCCGGCGCCTGGTGTGAATTTTCGCGGAACCGACTCAAGATCGGCGGTGCGCGTCTGAGCGATCAGGCCGGTACTCTGGCTCCTGGACAGCTTGAACTTCGTGGTAAAAAACTCTATGTGGGTACGGCGGATGGCGCTTTAGAACTGGTACGTGTACAACCTGCCGGTAAAAAAATGATGGACGCACTCGCCTGGGCACGCGGTCTCGGTAATAACCTCGCCGAAGGAAAGGTAATGCTCTCATGACAGAGCGACGTTATAACGACAAGAATGGCTCACGGAATCCGCGAAATCGCGGGGCATCATCGAAACGATTTGATGGTAAGACCAGCGAACAACGCCGAAACGAACGCGCCCAGCGCTCCCACGATGGCATGAAACGCGGCGGAGGCGGTGTTTCCAAGCGCAATAAGAGCGGACATGAGCGCAACCGTAAGCAGCTTTCATCCCGTGATTTCTCTGCAACCGCGCCCTCGCAGCGCTCACGCTCGGCAGACCCCGCGCGCCTCGTCGCATTTGAGGTTCTCAATGCGGTAGCGCAAAACGACTCCTACGCAAATCTCGTGTTGCCCGGCATGATTCGTGCCCATCATCTTGATCATCGGGATGCGGGCTTTGCTACCGAACTCACCTACGGAACCCTGCGTAGCCAAGGCACCTACGACGCCATTTTGGCGCATTGTGCGGATCGTCCGCTAGAGAAAATCGGTACAACTACGTTGATCGTACTTCGGATGGGCGTTCATCAGCTCTTGAGCATGCGCGTGCCCGCCCATGCAGCTCTTAACCAAAGCGTCGCATTAGCCCGCGCACAGATCGGCGGCGGTCCCGCGAACTTTGTGAATGCGGTGCTGCGTCGCGTCAGCGAACGCAGCCGTGAGGAATGGTACGCCCGTCTGGAAGCTGATGCTAAGGACGACACCGAAAAACTTGCGCTCGCAAAATCGCATCCAACCTGGATTGTGCGTTCCATGCGTCAAGCGCTTGCGGCTCATGGCAGGTCTCCGGCCGAAATTCAGGAACTTCTTGACGCCGATAACCAGGCACCTGTGGTAAACCTTATAGCGCTTCCCGGAATAGGCGACCTGCAGGAAGCCTTCGAGAAAGGCGCGGTAGAGGGCGAACTGGTGGAGGACTCCGCTTTATATTCTGCTGGCGATTTGGGCAGGTTGGAAAGTGTTCGCGAGGGTACCGTGCGTGCACAGGATGTAGGTTCGCAGCTGGTTACTCGCGCGCTTGCTGCAGCTCCTCTTGAAGGGCAAGACTCTGCGTGGCTTGACCTGTGCGCCGGTCCGGGCGGTAAGGCTGCACTGTTGGCGGCTTTGGGCGCGCAGCGTGGTGCTCGGGTGGTGGCAAATGAGTCGGCAGCGCATCGTGCAAAACTGGTTTCACAATCTTTACGGCCGCTTTCTCACAACGAGTATGTTGTTCTCACCGGGGACGGGCGTGAGATCTCCCAAACGCTTGCACAAAATGCTGAGCGGTTACCCGAGGGCATCAAGCCGGAACAGAAATTTGACCGTGTGCTGGTTGATGTTCCCTGCTCGGGGCTAGGTGCCCTTCGCAGGCGTCCGGAGGCACGCTGGCGTAAATCCCCGCGTGATATTGCCGATTTGCTTCCTCTGCAGCGTCAGCTTCTGGAGGCTGCGTGTGAAGTTACGCGGCCTGGCGGTGTGATCGCGTACGTAACCTGCTCACCGCATGCTGCTGAGACTCAAAATATTGTTGCGGAGATACTGGAGACTGGAAAAGTGCGTCTGCTGGATACACAGTCGATACTTCAAAGCGTTGCCCTGCCGAGCGCTGAAGGACAAAGTACTCTTGCGGGCGATAAGGCTCCCGGCTATCGTCCACAGGTACGCCTTAAAAAATCCTCCTCGGTTCGTCAGGAAGATATTCTTGATGAAGCATCAACGACTGCACAGCTGTGGCCGCATACTCATGGTACTGATGCTATGTTCCTCGCGCTTTTCCGTAAGAATTAGAATCGCGCAATACAACCGTATTTTTAGTGCGGCGATTATTGTTATCCGAACATCCGTATGTCATGTTGAGGAGGTTTTCTCATGTCTGTTGCTATTAATCCGTCTATACTCTCTGCCGACTTTGCAAATTTACAGCACGAGTTGGAACGCATTTCGACTGCGGATGCGGCACATATTGACGTGATGGATAACCATTTTGTACCGAATCTGACGTGGGGACCTCCGGTTGTTAAGCGTCTGCGCGAAGTTTCGCCCGTCCCTTTTGACGTGCACTTGATGATTGATGATCCTGATCGTTGGGCTCCCCAGTATGCCGACGTGGGCAGCGAATCGGTAACCTTTCACGCGGAGGCGGCTACCGCACCTATTAAGCTAGCGCGTACTCTGCGAGAATCCGGGGCAAAAGCTGGGTTGGCATTACGCCCGGCAACTGCCGTAGAACCATACCTCGATCTACTCACAGAAATAGATATGCTCCTGATTATGACGGTGGAACCAGGCTTCGGCGGGCAGAAATTCCTTGATGTCACTTTGCCTAAAATCCGTCGTGCCGCATCAGCGCTTGAAGGGTCCGGTATCCCGGTGCGGCTTCAGGTTGATGGCGGGATTACGGAGGAAACGATTGTGCGAGCTGCGGAAGCCGGAGCGGAATGTTTCGTTGCAGGCAGCTCGGTGTATGGGGCAGAAGATCCGCAGGCCGCGATTGCTGCTTTGCGTTCTCTAGGGGAGAGTGCACGAAAGACGTGGAGGTCACATCCTCACACCGGGATAAATCTCTCTGATGGATGCAGTTGTTCTTAAAAATTTGAGTGCATTGTGCGCGTATTGTGACGCTGTAAACGGTTAAAGCGTGAAATATTTTTGATGACATAATGTCTTTATAGCTTTATGTAATGACTATAAAAACCTGTATTTCCAATGAAAAAACCACATATCGGTAAAAAGATTGACGATTCTTAACGTTAACCATGAGAGTTTTTCCTTGAAGTAGGGCATATATGACGGTAAGGTTAGGTAGAGTTTATTTGTCTTAGGAGAAATATGTCTTTTGAACACCCAGCGTCACTAGCTCAATTCATGGTAAATCGCCGTAACTTTCTAGGCATGGCGCTTGCCTCGGGCACCGCATTTACACTTGCAGCATGCAGCCAGGAATCTACGACTTCTGACTCTTCGGAATCTCCTGAAAGTGAGATTCGCGTCGTTAAGAATGTAGATGAGGAAGAAATTACGGTACCTACTAAACCGCAGCGCGTTGTAGTTCTCTCAGAACCTACTTTGGATGCGGTACTCGCACTTGGCGTTAAGCCCGTAGGCGCTATTTCTGGTCGCGGTCAGCAGACTGTGCCTAACTACCTCAAAGATAAGGTAGGAGACGACGTTACACTTGTCGGTTCTGTATCTGAGGTTAACTACGATAAGGTTGCCTCCCTCACGCCCGACCTTATTCTGGCTGATTCTACAGGCGTGGATAAACGTTCAGAGGCGTACAAGACTCTGCAGGATATTGCTCCCGTGGTGTACACCGGATACGCTGGCGGCGACTGGACCATCAACTTTGAGCGGGTAGCGGATGCTCTTAACCTGGTAGACCAGGGTAAGAAGGTTGAGGAAGACTACGAAAAACTTACTGAGCAGCTCAAGAAGGAACTAGAACCTCTATACGGTGATAAAACCTTCTCGATCGTGCGTTGGGCGGGTAACGGTCCTGCACTGATCTTGAAGGAACTCCCAGCCGGTCAGGTGCTCTCAGATTTGGGGCTGCAGCGTCCCCCGGCACAGGATCGTGAAGGGCAGGGTCACTCAGAGCCGGTCTCTTTGGAGAACCTCTCGGATATTGACGCCGACTACATGTTTATCGGTACTTTGGGCGGCGCAAGCCAGAAGAATCCGAATGCTCAAGGTGATGCTAGCGCCAATGGTGCATCAGAAGTTTTGAAGAAGGCAGAGGCCACATCTGGCTTCACAAATTTGAAAGCCTACCAGAACGAACATATTATTACGGTTGAGGGTTCTAAATGGACCTCGACCGGTGGTCCCCTGTTGATGAATGGTATTGTTGCGGATGTTCGCAGCAAACTACTCGAAAATCAAAACAATAATCAGGGACAGTAGGATTAGATTTTAGACGCGGCACCTCGCTTGAGGAGGTGCCGCATCTAGGCTCTTGAATACTCAACGACGAATACGCTGAAGATACACAAAATGCTTTTGAAAGACAGCAACATGCCCCTGGGGCTGTCTTGAAAGAGCTTGAAAACCTTATACACGAAACGGAACATAACGATGACACAGCACGCACATCATGCCGCCCGCTACAGTGCCGTGGTAGCGCTTGCGGGTGCTTTGCTTGCACCCGGCGTAACAACCCCCGCAACTGCTGTTGAAGATCCGGGTCAAACTCCGGACGCTACCCCCACCCAAGCCGGTAATAATGTGCAGGCACAGGATCCTGCTGTGAAGGTTCCGGGTGAAGGTAACGAGAGAATGCCTCAAGGTAAGGTAGAACAACCCGCCGCGAAAACAAATACTGCGACCGTTGCAGGCTCCACAATTATTAAGAACGGTCAGGGCCTTAAGATTAGTGGCTCGGGGTGGGGTGCCAACGCCGTTATCGCTGTGAAATATGATGGCGGTAAGGTTAAACCCACAAGTCCAGTGAAGCACGACGGTAAGGATCTTTCAGCAAAGGGTGTTGTAGCGGTTATTCGCGCAGACGAGAACGGTAACTTCACCACAACTATCCCGTTCCCTGCTGAAGCTAACTGGACCGTCGGTTCAGAACACAAGATTAACTTTCTGAGCGGCAGCTTACAGAAGGGCGATGAGCAGCACTCAGCAACTCATACAGTAGCCGTGGGCGAAGAAGCTCCGGCAGCCGAAGCCCCGAAAGCGGAAGAGACTCCAAAGGAGGAGACTCCTGAGCAGCCTCAGGTGAAAGAAACCCCCAAGAACGAGGCCCCTGCAGAAGCTCCGAAGGCTGAAGAAACACCCGCACAGCAGCCTCAGACTGATGAGGTAGCTAAGAATGAGACTCCTGCTGATACTCCGAAGGCAGAAGAGACCCCTAAAGCTAAGGAAACTCCGGTACAGCCCAAAGTTGACGACGCTGCTAAGAACGAAGCAGAGCAGCAGCCTGAGGCAGAAGAGAAGCCAGATCCTCAAGCGGCAGAAAATAATCCTGCGCCTGCCGCTTCTGAGAACTCGCAGACTGTTGAGTCCAAGGGCGTTACCGTGACCGGTGTGAAATACGCGAAAAATGGTCAGGAAATCGAGGTTAGCGGTACCGGCTGGAAGAATGCCGACGGTACCGGTTCTGTGATCGCCGTGAAGTACGACGGCGGTGAAGTCAAGTCTACGAATCCCGTAACGTATGACGGTAATGATTGGGCTGGACGCGGCGTTGTAGCCGTCGTTACGGCTAATTCTGATGGTACGTTCACCGCAAAGCTGCCGTTCCCGAACGCTGAGAATTCAACCGGGTTTGAGAAGTGGACGGACGGTTCACAGCACGAGATTAACTTCCTAAGCGGCAGTTTGCAAAAGGGCGACGCTGCGAAGCATTCGGTAACTCTCAACGTGACCATAGGTGATGCTCCTGCCACTGCCGAGGACCCAAAGGATGACGGTCAGCAGGATAACGGTCAGCAGCCAGGTAACCCTTCAGCTAATGACACCAAGAAACTAGAGCCTCAACCTACTGCACCTGCTCCTGTCGTTGAGACCCAGACTGTATCCGACGGTAAGGCTACCATAACCGGTCCTAAGACTGTGAACCACGGTCAGGGAATCGTCGTTAACGGTTCTGGATGGAGCCCCTACAGTGTTATCGCCGTTAAATACGATAGCGGTGACATTAAACTTGACCACGCCGTGAACTATAAGGGTAAAGACTATGCGTCTCGTGGCGTTGTGGCCATTATTCAGGCTGATGCTGATGGCAAGTTTACCTATACTTTGCCGTTCCCAAATAGCGATAAATGGGGCGTGGGCACCGTTCACGATATCACGTTCCTGACCGGCAGTTTACAGAAGGGCGACGAGCAGCATTCGGTGACGTTGTCCGTTAAGATTGCTGGCTCAGGCGGCTATGACGCAGGGTTGGGTAACAACGGATCAGGATATGGCTCTGTGGCACCTATTCCCACCCAGAGCTCCGGAATCAACTTTACAGCCCGTCAAGGCAGCATTACGAAGCAGGCTTCTCTTGGGGCTGCTGCTGAACTGGAAAACGATACGCTCATCAACCGTGTGCAGGCACGCGCTAAAGCTGCCGCAAAGAACGGTAGTAACAGCGGTGCCCAAGCCAAGAGCGCACCCAAGAAAACCCGCACGGCCAAGGCCGCGCCCGGTAAAAACGGTACCCAGGGCAATGCAACTACCGCGGCAACACAGTCCGACAGCAATAGCGCCCCCAATATCATTGGCGCTGAGCTTAGCGGCTTCTCGCGCTGGTTTGCAAACAACGCAAATAACGTGTTGCTCTCTATCGCGGGCCTGATTATCTTGGTGCTTGCACTAACCTTCCGCAAGAGGGCGTAATCACCTCTCACACCTGAGGAAATATACACACTCAAACATTAGGGTTCCCTCCCACACCATTGGTGGGGAGGGAACCGGTATAAACTACCACTAGTCGCACAGAAGAGGAAACTCATGCGAACCACAAAGACAGTATCAAAGGCGCTCACTGCCTGCGCGGCAATATCCCTTAGTCTTGGCTTGGGGATGGGAACTGCGAATGCGCTCCCGCCTGGAGGAGCATCAGAGAATACTCCCGGAACTAGCTCAACTGTAAGTCCTCATGTGACTCCCGGAGGCGTAGTTAACTTCACTTTGACAGGCTTCCCCGAAAACACCCAGGTTACCGTCAAATTAGATGATGACGGCGTCGTGCATAGACAAACAACGGATAGCAAGGGGAACCTAAACGGTTCATTTGTGCTCTCTAACGCAGGCTCCGGTGATCATACGCTTCGCTTCCTTGCAACGGGAGAAGGTGGAGGTAAAGATACCAACGGTCGTAATAAAGGTAATACGGGTGGACGGTATTCCAATAAGAGCCCTGTATTTACTGTTGGAGAACCTGATAACGGTGGCGGCAATAATGGCGGTACTGAAGATTCAGGTAATAACGGATCCGCAGATCATGGCGGTAACTCGGCACAGAACGGTGGTTCATCTGAGCAAGAGACCGTCTATCTTGATGCTGATGGCAACCCTATCTCTAAAGAAGAGTATGATCGTTTGAACGCTGAGGCTGACGAGGGCGGGAATAAAGATTCCTCCGATCAGAAAAACGACCAGAACGCTAACAAGGGCGAACAGAAGAAGACCGCCAGCGCCTCTGCATCCAGCAGTGTGAAGAGCAGCGCGTCGGCCTCTAGCTCCGCAAAGACACAGGCAGATAGCCATAAAACCAGCAACACAACAGTAACGTACGGGCAGGAATTCCCATGGCTGGGCGTATCTGTGCTTGGCGTTGCTATTATCGGTGCTATTGCTGTACTGATTATTCGGAAGCGTCCATAGACAATGGTGATAAGCGCGCGCCGCAGGGGAGATAACGCTCCTTTGCGACGCGCGTTTGGCACTCTTGCTCAGGAGAAGAACCAAAGGTACCCTAGCGCCATAGGGACCAAGACACGGTATCGAGATAAGGCAGTCTTAGCTATCTTTACGGTAGCGTTGTTGATAGCACTGTATCTTAGACCACACATAATAAAGGAGTCTCGTTGAGCGTAACCTTGGAACGCACAGGAGCCTCACGAACCATGAAAAGTGGGCGCAACGAAAAAAACGGCCGACGAATAACCTGGCTTATTATTTTCGCGGTTCTGCTCGGCGTGAGTATTCTTGCCTCGCTAACTATTGGGCTAAAATCACTCTCCCCCGACAGTATCGTAGAAACCTTAGCGGGGCAATCAACCCCCGAAAGTCATGCCATTATCTTTGAGCAGCGCATCCCGCGGACACTCATCGGGATAGCCTGCGGGGCGGCCCTCGCAGTTGCCGGATCACTCATGCAGTCACTCACCCGTAACCCACTCGCCGAACCTGGTCTGATGGGTGTCAACGCCGGTGCCGCCGTTGCAGTCATCCTCACTGTTGTACTTTTCGGTGTTCTCGGCATCTGGCAGTATATGATTGCCGCCGCTATCGGGGGCGCTATAGCCGCCACTGTCGTCTATACCCTCGGGCGTGGTCGAGACGGCTCAATTGTTAAATTAGCTCTCGCCGGTGTGGCTATCTCTGCCGCCCTTGCTGCTGTAGCACAGGGACTTATGCTCTCGAACCAAGATGCTTTTGACGAATTTCGTGTGTGGGTTACCGGGTCTTTAGAAGGGCGCGATATATCAGTCGCACAGGCTATTGCCCCCGTGATCTTCGTGGGTCTCCTTTTAGCGTTTTTTGTAGCACCCTCGATCAACGCGCTAAGTATGGGTGAAGAAGCCGCTATATCCCTAGGCGTACGGGTATATCGGACCCAAAACCTCACACTTCTTGCCGTAACGCTTCTTGCAGGTGCAGCAACCGCTGCCATCGGACCAATCTCCTTCGTCGGTTTGGCAGTTCCCTTCGTCGTGCGTGCCATTATGGGTAATGACGTACGTTGGGTTAACTATGGCTCCGCGCTTCTAGGTCCTGTCTGGCTGCTCATGTCCGATGTCTTAGCCCGTGTTATTATGGCGACCCCGGAGCACCCGCAGGAAACTCAGGTAGGAATTATCGCTACCCTTGCAGGGGCACCCCTCTTCCTATTCCTGATGACTCGTCGTAAGGTGGAGGCTCTCTGATGACAGATATACAGACTAAGGCGACGAACCTCAAGACTCAGAAGCAGGAAGCTTCGCGCCCTCGAGGTGCACGGCGCGGTCACGACTTGGCTGGCAGGCTTGTTCTTAACTCACGCGGACTCATTCAGGCGCAGGTTCCCTGGCGGGTTTTGACGCTGTACATTGTGCTGATCGCTCTCATCGTGGCACTTAGCCTGTGGGGGCTGCAACAGGGCGACTACAAAGTGACGACGATGGACGTCATCAATGCTCTCGTTGGGCGGGGTAAACGCATCACAGTGGTCTTAGTACAGAAGCGTGAAGCGCGCATCGTGGCGGCTCTGCTTGTGGGCGCAGCTCTAGGGCTTTCAGGGGCGCTGTTCCAGGTAATCTCAGGTAATCCGCTGGGCTCACCAGATATTATCGGCTTTACACACGGTGCTGCAACTGGTGCACTCCTGCAGATTATCGTCTTTGACTCTGGCCCGGTAGAAGTTGCTATCGGTGCCCTCATTGGCGGTATTGCAACATCCATTACGGTGTGGTTACTGACTCGACATACAGGTTTACGCGGGTTCCGCCTAGTGCTTGTGGGTATTGGCGTAGGATCGACTCTTGCGGCGTTCAACTCGTTGTTGGTAGTTCGGGCATCACTGACTCAGGCGCAGACGGCGGCATCCTGGCTTGCCGGTTCTCTTGATGATATGTCGTGGCCGCGTACGATTACACTGATGATTTTTCTGATCGTCACAGTTCCCGCGCTTCTCGCCCTGGTACGCCCTCTCGGGGCCATTCGGTTTGGCGATAGCGTGGCGTCAGGACTAGGCGTGAATGTCAACGCTTATCGGATATGGGCGCTCTTTCTCGGTGTGCTTCTCGTATCGCTCGCAACCGCGACCGCCGGTCCCATCGCATTCGTGGCACTTGCTGCCCCGCATATCGTGAAAACCCTAGGGCGAAGCGGCGGCGTTACCCTTTTCGGATCTGCCCTCATGGGTGCGTTGATGGTGCTGGCCTCAGACCTTATTGGAAGGTTTGCAATTCCCGGCCGTACCCTACAGGTCGGTGTGGTTACCGGAGCCCTGGGCGGTTTATATCTGATTTACCTGATTTACCTTGAAAGGAAGAAGAGCTAGTGAAGGCTCGTGCAGAGATTAGCGAAAACCGACTCGCAGGCGAAGACATGGTCGTAGCCTATGGCGACCACACAGTGCTCAGTGGTATAGACTTCAAGGTGCTTGAGGGTGAGCTTACCGTTATTTTGGGTCCTAACGCCTGCGGTAAATCTACCTTGCTCAAAGCTCTGGCGCGTGTGAATCCTCTCAAAGGCGGAAAGGTCTTTCTTGATGGTCTGCCGCTTTCAAAGATGAAATCCCGCTCCATCGCGCAGATTCTCGCCATGCTTCCTCAAACGCCGGAGGCACCCACCGGGTTGACCGTGGCGGATGTTGTGGCACGCGGCCGGTACCCGCATCAATCCCTTCTGCGTTCCTGGTCTGAGAAAGATGAGGCTGCCTGCGTTGAGGCTATGGAAGCCGCGAACGTGTTGGAACTGTCCGAACGTCCTATTGAGGCGCTTTCCGGCGGTCAGCGTCAGCGCGTGTGGATTGCCATGACCCTTGCCCAGCAGACGCCTTTGATTCTGCTGGACGAGCCAACCACTTACCTGGATATTACCCACCAGATTGAGGTGCTAAACCTTACCAAGAAGCTCCACTCTGAGGGGCATACCGTTGCGGTTGTGCTACACGATCTGAACCTGGCTTTCCGATACGCCACTCATGCGGTGCTCATGAAGGAAGGTAGGATTATCGCTCAGGGTGACCCTCAGGAAATTGTCACTGCCGAGCTAATTCAGGAAGTTTTCGACCTAGAATCTGTTATATGCGATGACCCCTGTACCGGAACACCACTGGTAGTTCCGGCAGCTCACCAAGAGATTACTATTGCCGCGGACGCAATTGCCGCCGCCCGCGAAGGTCACTAAGGAGCCTTTTATGGGTGATTTTGAGACCCTTCCACATAAAATCACACAGAATCTCAAGTCAAAGATCATGGCGTGTCCTATGCCGCCTAAAACCCCGCGCCCAACACCTGCCCCGCGCGTACCCAGCCCGCTTATGACGCGCATCGTAAACGAAGCCGTGGACGCGCAAGAACTTAACGCCCGCATCACAGAGATCGTAGCGGATGGGACTCCACTTATCGAGCAGGCTTACTATGACGATGGAACAGCGAATGAGAACGAACGCATTGTCACATTCCTGTATCAGCATGCCACGGCAGAGCAGGTTCTCATTTTTGTCAATAGACTGACAGATGAGAAAAACCTGCCGTTGTCTCTGATGGAACGTATTCCAGGCACCAATTGGTGGGAGCTGAGCTTCCAGATGCGCACCGACTGGCGGGCTTCCTATAACTTTATTCCCACGCTGCCAGGAGAACGCCCGATCTGGCTGGGGGAGGACGATCAGGTGACACTGCGCACCGCTCTCGATTCTGGTGAAGGCGACCCGCTTAACCCGAAGACCGTCTGCAACCGTATTGGCCGTTGTATGGGTGTGATTGAACTTGCCGATGCGCCGGTTCATGAGTTTCTGCTCACCCAGCAGGAACTCGACAGCCTTCCTGAACCGCACTGGATGACTACTGCGGACGGACACCAATATTTGTTGGGACGGGTAGGAAACCCAAGTCCCGATTCTCCGCTTTTTATCCTCTTCGACGGTGAAGTCTGGTACAGGCACGGTATGGAGCATATGCTCAACCGAGCCTGTGCCGCCGGGCGTATTCCAGATATGAATGTCTTCTTTCTGCACTCGGGCGGCCGAGAACGCCGCTGGCAAGAGCTCAATGGAGACAGCCCCATAGCCGACTATATTGTGGAAGAAGCGCTTCCTCATTTGAGGCGTCATCACGGGCTGCGGCCAGAGCCACAGGATATTATCATCAACGGACAATCCTTAGGCGGACTGTCTTCTTTGCTGGCGGTTTTCTCACGCCCAGAATCCTTCGGAGCCGCAATTGCCCAGTCGTCTTCGCTGTGGCAGCCCCAGGTTTTCGACAAACTCTCACAGCTGCGTAAAGCCAATGAACTGCACCGGTTGTCCCACCTTCACCTTGAGGTCGAGGTAGGCGAGCAGGAATGGATTCTGCTGCCGCCGCATCAGCGTTTTGTTCAGGAACTCGAATCCGTGGACACACACCTGAACTACACTGTATTCAACGGCGGCCACGACTACGCCTGCTGGCGTGGAGCTATCATACCCGCGCTGAATCGCATTCTTATGCCCAACCCCTAAAATCTTATAGCCGAGAAAGACATAAACATGACCGAACAGATTGTGGAACGCTCCGAACTGCTCGAAACCCCACTGATTCCTGAGGATTTCGCACGGCATTACCGTGAAGAAGGGTACTGGATCGATCAGACCATACCCGAGTTTCTGCTTGATGCCTGCCGTGCTAAACCACATTTTCCGGCGTTAGTAGCATTTTCGCATGCACAGAGCGACGCAGAGGGCAAACCGCAGCAGATTCGACTGAGCTATGGAGAGCTGGAGGCGGCTGCTCGTGCCGCAGCACGTCGCCTAGAGAATGCCGGGGTGCAACCCGGCGATCGTGTGCTTTTACAGTTGGGAAATATCGCCGAATACCTGATATATCTCATGGGTATTTTTTGGGCAGGTGCCTTACCGGTCTTTTGTCTGCCACAGCACCGCACGAGTGAGCTTGTCCATTTTGCAACCCGCACTGATGCCGCTGCGCATATATTTTCCTCGAAAACTCCGGGAGCAGATTTTGCAGCGCTCGCCGACGATGTGGCACAGACGATGCGTGCTGATGGTCTAGAACCGCCTATTGCCCTTGATGCTGCGCTCCCGGTAACTCCGTTGAGCGAGGCGGAGCTGGCTGAGCCGTTCCATCCCGGTGTTGTGCAGAATACCCAGAATATTCTGGCAAGCGAGCAGATCGCGTTTTTGCAGCTTTCCGGCGGTACAACCGGTATGTCAAAGCTAATTCCGCGCACTCACGCAGCCTACTTGTACTCGGTGCGTGGTTCCGCCGATATCTGCAAGCTGAATAACAACACAACTATGTTGGTGGTGCTTCCTGCGGCACATAATTTCACGATGAGTTCGCCCGGAATCCTGGGCGTAATGTGTGTGCAAGGTAAGCTCGTATTTGCTGCTGATCCTAGCCCTCAGACGGCGCTTAATCTGATTCAGATGGAAGGCGTTACCTTCACCTCACTCGTACCGCCCTTGGCGCAGGCCTGGCTGGCGTCTGTAAAGAAACGTGACGTGCAGCTGCCTTCGCTCCGCGTACTTCAGGTGGGCGGATCGAAACTTGCTCCGACGGTGGCGGGGGAGCTCGAAACAACCCTAGGTGTGAGCATCCAACAGGTTTTCGGCATGGCGGAAGGCTTGGTGAATTACACTCGTCTGCGTGATGAACCCTATATACGCATGAATACTCAGGGATACCCTATCAGCCCGGCTGATGAAATCCGCGTAGTGGATGAACAGGATAACCCGGTCGAGCCAGGGCAGAGCGGTCACCTCCTCACGCGCGGGCCCTATACGATTCGCGGGTATTATCGCGAAGAAAACGCTAATCAGCTCAGCTTTACTGAAGACGGTTTCTACCGCACGGGCGATATCGTGCGTATAGTCGCTGGAAAGTATCTTGAAGTTACTGGACGCGCTAAAGATCAAATTAACCGTAACGGTGAGAAGATCTCGGTGGATGAAATTGAGGAGTTGGCGTTAGAGCATCCGGATATTTTGGATGCAGTAGCCCTTGGCCTGCCCGATGAAGCTGTGGGTGAGCGCGTCTGCTTGATAGTTGTACCTCAGGCTGGGAAATCGCTCGGTGAGAATCCGCGCCGTACCATGTATGAGTATTTCACTGAAAAGAAGCTGGCTGATTTTAAGATCCCCGAACGTGTGGAGGTATTGAGCTCTCTGCCAACCACAAACGTGGGTAAGATCTCACGCCGTGAACTTCGCGTTAAACTAGTTGAGATGCTGGCTCAGGAGTAAGAGTAACTAAGGTAAGCATTAGCGCGGGCTAAATAAGCGTGCGGATACCATAATACCGGGGTAAGAATCTTGAGGTTCTTACCCCGGAAGTTTAACTCAAAAGCAGGTGCTCTATGAGGCATGCGCAGAGAATAATAGTCACGTATAGGTAGTCAACACCCGCTATATGACGGTTATGTAAAGATTTACATAGTTTTCATATAGGGTAACCTAATCTACAATTTATGTGTATATAAATTTTCGCATACATAAGACATGATGCCAGAGAGGAACATAATGTCCGCAGAGACTACTCTTCGCCCCCTGCTTGCTCAGTACATCCACGAGGCGGATTCGCTGGATACCGCCTTTTCCGAGTCTACGACCGACCTTTTTTCTCTGGGGATGGACTCAATGGGCGCTTTTGCCCTGCTCGATGACCTCGCGGGCAAGGGGATTACTATCGAATTCACTGAATTGGTAGAAAACCCGACCGTCGAATTTTTGCTCAATCGCATCAGCTAACTTTGACGAAATCGGTACCTGTATAAGGCCGATACTCACCCAACCAGCACACGACACCGCCTGAAAGAATAGACCGGAATATGAGCATCACCGAGCATAGTGGGTCCAAGCATGACTGGATTCCCCTGACCAAAAGCGCTCAAGGTATTTATCTTGCCGCTATTATCGATCCCAAAAATCCCTGCTATAACACGGCAGAGATTATGGAATGCCCACCCGAGACGAATCTTGATTACCTGCGTGAGGCTTTTATTCAGCTCTATCGTGAAAATGAAGGTTTCCGGGTGCAGACGCGCGTGCAGACTGGGCGTCCAGAGCAACGAGTCGTGCCACTTAATGAGTTTTTGACTAATCTTGAGGTACTTCCGGTAATTTCCCTCCCGACTCAGGAAGAAACGGAAGAACAGAATCCCATTCCGGCAGCGGTGCGTGGCTGGGCATCCGAGCTGATCAGAGAACCGTTGAGGACCGATGCGGGTGTTACGGTACGTTCCGCTGCCACATACTATGGGGGTAAACTCTGGGTTTACCACAGCTTTAGCCATGTGGTGGCAGACGGCTTTGCAGTATTTAATGGTCTATCTCGTGTAGCGGCTATATATCGTGCATTGAGCGCCGGAAAACCTCTGCCTACCGTTAAACGCGCCTCTCTAATGGAGCTTCTTCAGGCTGACCACGCAGCCGAACATGCCCGAGAAGAGGACCTGGCCCTGTGGACTTCTGAGCAAGCGGAAGTACTTAGCCAGCCTGATACATCGCTGGCGGCACGAAGTGCATCACCGGCGCCACAGGCCTTGCGTGAGGTACTGACCCTGCCTGATAAACTACAGCGGGATATGCTGGAAATTGGCAAAATATACGGAACCTCCTGGCCCGTTACTGTAACCGGTGCCGTAGGGTCTTATCTGACCCGTATTGGTGGGCATAGAAGCGCTGCTTTTGGTATACCCCAGATGAACCGTATATTTGGGGCCCAGGTTCCCGCAGAAACCCGTGCTCTCGGCAAGACCAGCGCTCAGACTGGAACCACCGCCGTGAACGTGCTTCCGGTACAGGTTTCAGGTATTGGAAGTATTGCACAGGCACTCGATAGCGTAAAGAACCAGTATGCACGAAACTCCTCACATCCGCTTGCTCGACAAGAAGACCTAGAACGTTTAGTGCAGTCCAATAACAGCCGCCTCTTTGGCGCCCAGATCAATGTTATACCGTTTGATGCCGCTTTACCGCTAGGTGCACCCACTGAAAACGCGCCTGCTTCTGTGGGATATATTCATAACATATCTGCGGGGCCAGTTGCGGATATGACCATTACCCTGCGAGGCATACCCGGGCGCGGTCACACAATTTCTGTAGAGTTCGATGCCAACCCGAACCTCTATACCCGCGAGCGCGTAGAATTTCATGCCCAGCATCTGCAAAATTGGTTGGAATCTTGGGCCCAGGCTGCCCTTGAGGAGCGGTCGATGGATACCCTGACGACTGCGTTATCGCATGAAGTAGAGCTGCTGGAATCGTTTAACGCTACCGCGCATCCGATAGAGTATAAAACTTTGCTTCAGCGTTTTCAGGATGCGCTCACACGCTACCCGAACGAACCCGCACTCTACGCCTGCGTGCCAGATGAGGACGGTACGCTGTCCCCGCAATCTTCGCAGGCCTATGAGTTTTCGCAGGTGCTCACGTATCACGAGCTGGATGTGCGAGCCCGCGCCCTAGCAAAGGCGATGCTGGAAGCTGGCGTGTGCCCTGGAACTGCTGTAGGACTACGCTTTCATCGAGGACTTGAACAATATATCGCCTTATATGCAGCGCTCTATGCAGGGTTTGTCTACGTACCGATTTTGCCGGATCTGCCCGCCGAACGTGTGAGCTCCATGATAGAAGATGCGCAGTGTTCGGCGCTTGTGTATGGTTCCGGGCTGAGCCCTATTGCAGAGGCCGAGTTAAAACCGGCGAATACAGGGAGCTCGCGCGGGCTGCAGCAACTTGAATTTACCGCTCTAACAGCCCCTGTGGGAAAACCTCTAAACCTTACACATGTGCCCGAGGCAAAAACATTCCCGGGTATCGGCACAGCACTGGATGATACCGCGTATATCTTGTTTACCTCGGGTTCGACAGGGCGACCCAAAGGCGTTGCGATTAGTCATCGTTCCATTGATAACCGGTTACGTTGGCAGCAGTCACAGATTCCGGTCGGCGCATCCACACAAGACCGTACAGGGGACCGCATCTTACATAAAACGCCTATCTCGTTTGATGTTCATGTGTGGGAGCTTTATTGGCCGCTTCAGGAAGGGGCCGCCGTCGTTATTGCCGCTCCTGATGGGCACCGAGATCCGGCCTACCTGGCGCGTGTTATCGCCGAACAGAACGTCACCTGTCTGCATTTCGTACCCACGATGCTCACCGCTTTCCTAGAGTCTCCCTACGCTCAACGTACTTTAGCTGAAGCAGGTTTTGGATCGGGGGAGCAGCAACGCCATGTGCGCTATCTTATCTGCTCGGGCGAGGCACTTCAGAAGGATCAGATTCTCAGCGCGCATAATATTATGGGTGTTTACCCTTTAAATCTTTATGGGCCTACGGAAGCCGCCGTCGATGTTACCTTCTGGGATAGCTCCCAAAACCCAGAGTGCAGTACTGTTCCTATCGGCCAGCCTGTTTGGAACACCCAAACCCGTATTCTCGACCAGGCTTTACAGCCGATACCGCCCGGATTCGTAGGGGAACTCTACCTTTCGGGTGCACAGCTTGCTGTGGGGTATCAGAACAATCCCGAGGCAACTGCACAAGCCTTTATCTTGGACAACGCTACGGGGGAGCGGCTTTACCGTACTGGCGATCTTGCCGAGTGGAACCTCACCGCCACAAACCAGGAACCCGGCACCCTGGACAAAAACCCTCGCGGAGTCATCCTCTACCGTGGTCGTGCCGATCACCAAGTAAAATTACATGGGCAACGTCTAGAGCTTGGCGATATCGAAACTACACTCTCCCACGTTGAGGGAGTCCATAGCGCCGTCGTTTTGCTCTACACGAAGATGCCCGAACCTGCTCTCGCGGCGTTCCTAGAGATAGGTGACGTTTCTGAAACAGAACGCAACCGTATCGTTGCTCAAGCTCTCCAACATTGTGAGAACACCTTGCCGGACTATATGGTACCGCGCCTATGGCGCACCATGGCTGAGTTCCCGGTTAGCCCCTCAGGCAAGACAGATCGCAAAAACCTGGCACAGATCGAGTTTACCTTTGATACCAACACCGCAGACGGCCCCCATGGACTTTTAGAACAGCAAATTTGCGAGATTATCGCGGGTGTGCTGGGACGCTCACAATTCGGCGTAACCGAAGACTTCTTCGCAGCGGGTGGTAACTCCCTTGCGGCACTCTCCGTCATCGCCAAGATTGAAGAAAACCTTGGAAAGACGCTCAGTATTGGTGCCCTCTTCGCTAATCCCACGGTCAAGGGGCTCGCTGCGGTCTTGAACGAGGATTCTCCTGATATCGAGTTTGCCCCGGTTCTGCCTCTGCGTGAGGTGGACTCGACGGACTCCGCAACATCGAAAAATACCGTACCGCTCTTTATCCTGCCGCCTGCCGGCGGCCTGGGATGGTGCTATGCCGCCTACCTGCCCTATCTGCCCGGGCATCCGTCGGTTTACGCACTGCAACATGAGGCATTCACGAACCCAAATGCTGGCTACGCCCAGAGCCTTCGTGAACTCGCCGAGGGGTATCTTGCGCGTATTCGTGAAACCCTTGAGGAACGTCAGCTTCCATCACAATTTTCCCTGATGGGCTGGTCCGTTGGCGGTACTGCCGCCGTCGAGGTAGCCGCGCTTGCCGAGACTGCCGAATATGAAGTACACCAGGTCACGCTCCTGGATGCATACCCCGCCGAACAATGGCAGGGGATTCCCGAACCTGACGAGCAAGAGAGCTTCCGCGCCCTTTTACGTATGGGCGGTCTTTCCGAGGTATCGGCGCAGACCGTGCTTGACCTGCCGCAGACGCTCGAACGACTGCGAGATGCCGGATCGGCTATGGGATATCTACCCGAAGATAAGTTAGGGGTGTGTCTGGAGTCAATGCGCGCCTCTGCCGCCCTTATGCGCGGCTCGAACCACCTTAACTTTGGCGGAAAAGTCGTATTGATTGGAGTGAACCATGACGATCAACCCTATCTGGATGCGCACGGCTGGGAGCCTCACGCGGGCTCGTTCCGTACCGTCACGTTGAAGAACGGTACCCACCCCGATCTGGTGAATCCAGAGCGCATTCCTGAAATTATTGCAGAAGCCTTCTAAAAGCGCCCTATGGGTATTGGGAGAAGAACAGAGACATCAACAGCACCACAAGCGATAGGAGTTCGGCATAAGTCACGCCTGCGGACCTTTTGCGCTCTATGAAGGCTCAGTAGGAACCTTCCTCAGTATCTTCGCCAAATGCGAGGCATCAGCGGTAGTGCGTCCATCCTCAGGCTGAGGGAAACGCACCCCGCAGGTGGTCATAAGGTGCTCCGAAGACACAGGGACCTGGGGATACGCCCCGGGCTCGCCTATCGCCAGGAGATTACCTAGAGTTCCAGGACCGTGAGCTACTGGATATGCTTTATAACCATCCGCGCCCGTGCGGTACGCGACCGCCAGCATCCGGTACCGTTCATGTTCGGGAAGCTGCGTTAAATCTTCACAATATGCGGTGTACCTGCCATCAAGGGTTGCTACCAGAATGCCCCGGGAATACAGCATCATATCTGGTTTCGCAAAGGCCATACCCTGTTGGCGGCCCTCAGCATTGCGGTGATAAAGCATACCAACGGGTCTTTCCACACGCACTTCTAAACCGGTATCCGTGAGGGCACGCACCAACATTTTTCGCCATAATGACGAAGTATCAAATTTAATATTTGCCAGTACACCCGCCTCATACGGGCTATCGCTTAAACCAAAACCATATTGTTGCGACAAAATAGATTGCGCATAGTGGTAAGCGCGCAGAGTTTGTGCCGGCAATCGCATAGCAAAAGCAGGGGAGAGCGTTTCGGTCAGCAGACTACGAATATTCTGCGTGCTCACATCACGCAACACAGACTCGTACCCTAAAGCATCGTCGACGACCTCATTATCGGCGGCATGAGTTGCCACCTGCTGTAATCCGGCGCGGATCATTTGCCATAAATGCGTATCCGTCGTTAGAGAATCGAACTCGCAAACAACCCCAATACGTCGGTTAATCCGCCGGTTTACAAGCTCGCGCGGAAGCATACGACCACGCACAAAAAGTAATTCATCCACCTCAGGCTCAAAAACCGGACGACGATGCGCCAAAGCCTGCCCGCTTGAATCAACAAAAACGCGGTACATAGCCTCTTTGAGCGAAGGAATATGCGGAAAAAGTTCGGAACCCTGCGGGGTAATGTCACGATGTCCCTGAATAATTGCCTGTTCCTCATGATGCTCTGCCAGCATACGCCATAACAAAGAAACCTTCTGCCAGCCAGTACCTTGACCACCTGCCGAAAAGTCCATATTCTCACGGGCCGTAGCCGGTCCTAAAACCCGTCCACAAACCGTAGCAGCCACTACATAGACAGGCTTTTCAGGGTACTCCAGCGCTGTCCACAATGGATCTGAGGCACCGCCCTCATTATCATCATCATGCGGCGGCAGGGCAGAGCCCGAAACCGTCTCTAAATACCCAGCCCAAGGCTTCGGAAGCGCCAGAATCTCAGTCTCATAGACATAGAGAGATAACGTACCGTCATCGCTATGCTCGTAAAGTAAAGACTCAGGATCCTGCACAGAGGCGAACTGTCCGCCTGCCTCAGAGGCGATTTTCACATTAAAAGGCGCAATAACCTCCGGCTGCTCAGCCGATACCCATTGTTTGCACCAGAGCTTGGGCAACACGTGGATAACCAGAGTATGCACGGCACCCGGCTGAGGATGCGTGTGTTTTAGGATCGTAACGCCGACACCGTTACCGCGCGCGCTCGCTTGAAAGAAGCGAACTTCACTCACCACTCGTTACTTCCAACCAGGGAATTTGACCTGCGGGCTTAGGAGCAGAAGGCAGACCGGGACCGCTCCATGAACCAACCACGCGTGGGCGGCTGCCGAGTCGCTGGCCCACCATCTTGACGGATAGCCCATTGATAGAACCGATCTTTTCGAGAATGCCGGAACTGATATTGAAAGTCGCTGCAATTTCCGCAAGCTGGGTTAACAAAGCCCGTGCAATGTCTTCGGGGGTTGAATTTCGAGAGAAGAAATAGGAATGTCCCAGACGTGCATCGGGACCAACCTCGGATTCTAGAATGGCGTTAATATCCGCATACCGTTCTATAACGATGTCTAATTCTTCAGAAATAGCACCTCGTTCAGCTTCAAGTTCTGTACGCAAATCTGTTTCATTGTGAGGATTCATTTCCATCCAGATAAAGCGACGGCGCAAAGCCAAATCAATGGTACCCACAGAGCGGTCAGTAGAATTCATAGTTCCCAGAATGTGCAGGTTATCTGGAACTACTAAACGGTTATATATTTTACCCTGATAATAAAGCGGAGTTTGCAAAGTCGCATAGGTGAACCCCTGGGGAATATCCGCATCAGCTGCAAATACTGAACCGTAAAGTTTTTCACGATGATCCTGAAGCTTTTTCCCGGAAACACGCTTTGACGTTTCAATAACGAGCATAAGGTCGCCAAAAACACGAGAGGTATTGGCGCGGTTAATCTCGTCAATGAAAAGCAGATGTGGTGTCGTGGGGTTCTCAACAGCTTTTCGGCAGGCTTGAAGAAATACACCTTCGTGAGACACAAATTCAGGCTCATCTTCTTGGCGTGAAAAGTTTGGACGCAGACCGCTCACGAACTCTTCGTAACTCGTGGACGGGTGGAAGACTACCGTTGTAATGTTGGCCTTGCCGTACCCAGTATCCTCACGTGAGAGAGTGTTGATCTGGTAAGACTTTCCACACCCTGCGACTCCCTCAAGAACAACACATTTATTTTTGAAAAGAGATTTGGCAACAGGTCCAGTGGGATAAAACCTACCGTTTTCTTCTTCAACAGCATTGAGAGTATCCTCAAAATCTTTAGGCGTGGGTTTTTTTCGTTGAGTAGGCGGTTTTTCGATTAAAGGTTTAATATGCTGCGAAATGATATCCTGAAGTTGTACAGGAACTCGAGAATATGGCATTCCGGCAGAATTTCCAAAATAGATGCAAATACGAATATCGCGGTATATGGAAAACTTTTTTACGGTATCTTGTGAACGTTTATGGGCTTCCTGTACTGCGGTATTAAAAAGAGGAATGCACTCCACAAGCTGGAGTGCAGAAATATTAGGATTTTGATTCTCGGCAGCTTTAATTTGACGATCGATAATACGGTTCATGCCACCTGGAAGAAGGTTGTCATGGCCGTCAAGGATCATGCGCAGAGTTTCCCGAAAACCTTGCCAAATATTCTCGTAGAAAGCATGTTCTGTTTGAACGATAGTGTCGTTGTATTTAAATGAGTAATATACCTGCACGCTACCATTAAAAGGTTTACTCGGTAGTATTTGAGTATTCTTTTGTTGTGCGGATTTAATTTTCTCGACAAAAGTATAAAAAGATACAAATTCGGAATCATGGATACTTTCTCCAAAAGCCCACGACGATGTAATCTCCGCATCTATACTTTTAAAGTTTGCCTGGAGGTTGTTAGACACTGAAGTCCCTTGGTGATTGTGGTGATTCTGACCTTCCAATTATATACCGAGACATGGAGTAAAAAATATCATCAAAACATATTTATTTGATAAAGTTCCACCTGTGATAGAAGCCCCTCGGAAGTTGTACTGGACGGTTTTCAAGGGTAAAAATTTCCCTCGCTCTTGCATCGTACAAGAGCGAGGGAAGCAGTTAATTTGGCTTTCCGCTGAAAGCCTGGCTAGAACACAATGGAACTAGTCGTCGGTATGTGTTGCCTGAATTGCGTTAACGTTATTCAGATCGTACTTGGCAAACGCCTTGGCAGCCGCATCGGCGGGCACCTTACCGTCCTTTGCCAACAGCTGCAGGGCACGAACTACCATTGACTGAGCATCAATGTGGAAGAAGCGACGTGCACCGGGGCGGGTATCCGCGAAACCGAAGCCATCGGCTCCCAGAGTTGCAAAATCGTTCGGGAGGAACTGGCGAATCTGGTCAGGCATAGCCGACATGTAATCGGAGGTCGCCACAATAGGACCTTCAGCACCGGCAAGCTTCTGAGTCACGTAGGGTACACGTGCAGGCTTATCGGGGTTGAGTAAGGTTTCTTCCTCAGCAGCAAGACCTTCGCGGCGCAACTCGTTCCACGAGGTTACCGACCATACATCAGCCGAAACGCCCCAGTCCTCAGCCAAGAGTTTCTGAGCTTCCAAAGCCCACGGTACAGCAACACCGGAGGCGAGCAGCTGAGTCTTGGGTCCGGAGGTAAGCTCAGAATCCTTGAGCTTGTAGATGCCCTTGAGCAGACCATCAACATCCAGGTTCTCGGGTTCTGCAGGCTGGTGGATCGGCTCGTTGTACACGGTCAGGTAGTACATGACATCGTGATCTTCATCGAGGTTACCGTACATCTGCTCAAGACCACGCTTGACGATGTGCCCGATCTCGTAGCCGTATGCAGGGTCGTAGTACTTCACGGCAGGGTTGGTGCTTGCCAGGATGGGGGAGTGACCATCCATATGCTGCAGACCCTCGCCGGAAAGCGTGGTACGACCCGCAGTAGCGCCGATAATAAAGCCTCGTGCCAACTGGTCGGCAGCAGCCCAGAAAGCGTCGCCAGTGCGCTGGAAGCCGAACATCGAGTAGAAGATGTAAATCGGGATCATCGGCTCACCGTGTGTATCGAAGGAGGTACCGGTCGCGATAAATGCTGCGGTTGCACCAGCCTCGTTAATACCCACGTGCAGAATCTGACCCAGCGGCGACTCCGTGTAGGAGAGCATAAGCTCGTGGTCAACAGGAACGTAGTTCTGTCCGTTCGGGTTGTACAGCTTAGCTGAGGGGAAGAATGCGTCCATACCGAAGGTACGTGCCTCATCGGGAGTAATAGGCACAATACGGTGGCCAAAGCCCTTGACACGCATTAGGTCTTTCATAAGGCGCACGAATGCCATCGTGGATGCGGCAAGCTGCTTGCCTGACCCCTTCTTGGTACCCGCGTAGACTTTGTCGTCCGGCAGCTGAATCTCAGGCTGAGTATTGGGGCGACCGGGGAGGAAACCGCCGAGTTCTTCGCGACGCTTGAGCATGTACTGAATTGCCGGGTTGTCCTGACCAGGACGGTAGTACGGTGGGTTGTAGAGGTCCTTCTCCAGCTCTTCATCAGAGATTGGGATATTTAGGTGGTCACGGAAGCCCTTGAGCGCTTCCATGGTGAACTTCTTGATCTGGTGGGTCGAGTTACGGGACTCGAAGTAGGGACCAAGAGCGTAGCCCTTAATGGACTGTGCCAGAATAACGGTTGGACGCCCCTTAGTCTCCAGCGCTTCTTTGTATGCAGCGTAGATCTTCTTGTAGTCGTGACCGCCGCGGCGAATAGCCCAGATTTCGTCATCGGTTAGGTCAGCAACAAGTTCCTTGGTTTCGGGGTACTTGCCATAGAAGTGCTCACGGATGTAACCGCCGTCTTCGCCGCGGAAGTTCTGGTAGTCGCCGTCCAAGGTTTCGTTCAGCAGTTGGATGAGCTTACCGCTCTTGTCCTTAGCGAGAAGCTCGTCCATCTCGGAGCCCCAGACAACCTTGATGACATGCCATCCGGCACCGCGGAAGAACCCTTCGAGCTCCTGGATGATCTTGCCATTACCACGCACAGGACCGTCAAGACGCTGCAGGTTGCAGTTAACCACGAAGGTCAGGTTATCGAGTTTTTCGTTAGCCGCGAGCTGCAGTGCACCGCGTGATTCGGGCTCATCCATCTCGCCATCGCCGAGGAATGCCCAGACGTGCTGCTGCGAAGTGTCCTTGATACCGCGGTTCTGCAAGTAGCGGTTAAAGGAAGCCTGGTGAATAGCATTAAGGGGGCCTAGACCCATCGATACTGTGGGGAACTGCCAGAACTCAGGCATGCACCGGGGGTGCGGGTAAGAGGGAATGCCATGCTCGCCCTTGGTCTTCTCCTGACGGAAGCCATCCATGTCCTCTTCGCTGAGGCGGCCCTCAACGAAAGCGCGCGCATAGTTACCGGGAGAGGCGTGGCCCTGGAAGAATACCTGGTCACCGCCGCCGGGGTGATTGCGTCCGCGGAAGAAGTTGTTGAACCCAACTTCATAAAGATCAGCGATACCTGCATAGGTGGAGATGTGTCCACCAACACCGATGCCCTGTTTCTGTGCGCGCTGCACCATAATGGCAGCGTTCCAGCGAATCCAGTTACGGTATTGTTCTTCAAGATCAGCATCGCCGGGGTATTCAGGCTGCTGGTCGACTGCAATGGTGTTAATGTAGTCGGTCTTGGTTAGAACCGGTACCTCAACGCCTTTCTTGCCTGCTTCCTGAATTAGGGATCGCAGGATGTACTCGGCACGTTCGGTGCCGTGAGTTTTGATGAGGTCCTCAAGGGACTCGGTCCACTCCTGAGTCTCCTCAACGTCGACGTCCTTGAGTCCGTCAAGTAGAGTACTCAGGGAGTGTTCGTTCGGTACGTTAGCCAAACTAATCCAACCTCTCTTCTTATCCAATTGTGAAGGCGCTTGTGGCGCTGGTGCGAGGCACCCTTTGGTAAGCATGCGCACAGTGTTCTAGGAGCATACTTCTTTCTCTACTATCTTAGACCTTATTTTGATCTCCGATGACTGTTTTTGAGGTTTTTTCGTTGGAGGCTTTGGGTTATGAATGAAAGTGGGCAGGTTGGTGCGATATTCCGCGGTAAGAATTTTTGCCTAAAATGTGCAAATTTCCCGATATAGGGGCTTTCCCCCTTAAAATTTGACACCTTGAGGCATGTTGTTATTTGTGTTTATGTGGTTTTATGAGGGGTATAGTCATGGGGTGAAGACTTTGGGGGCGTAGTAACCACTATCTAATTCTGATGTGACATATAACATGCACATCTCAGTTGCGAGTACATGAGAAACCCCGTATAGTATTACCTTGTTCGCAGGAAAACAAAGGTTTTTATAGCGAAAATTGGGTCTTTAGCTCAGCTGGTAGAGCGCCACGTTTACACCGTGGATGTCATCGGTTCGATCCCGGTAGGACCCACATATAAATCCCGTACCGTAACAGGCGGTACGGGGTTTTCCTTTATATCCACTCTCTCCGCGCATCATGGTTATATCGTGGAATGCTCACAATAATTATTCAAAGACTGCCGAATGTTATTCCTGTCTAATCCAAACGCTTAATTCCTTGGATACACGCGGATAAAACGTAAAACAGCGTATTCTTGTATACATGACTGAAAACAAGAAGGCACAGATTGGTGTTACCGGGCTTGCCGTCATGGGCGCTAACCTAGCGCGCAACCTGGCACGTAACGGGTACACCGTAGCACTGCATAACCGTTCTGTTGAGAAGACTGATGCCTTGCTCTCTGAGCACGGCGCAGACGGTGACTTCATCCGCACCGAGTCACTTCAAGGTTTGGTTGACTCGCTCGAATCTCCCCGCCGCATCCTGATTATGGTAAAGGCGGGTGCCCCCGTAGACGCTGTTATTGAGCAGTTAACTCCTCTTCTTGATGAGGGGGACATTATTATTGACGGCGGTAACTCTCATTTCCCCGATACTATTCGCCGTGAACGATCTCTTGCAGAAAAAGGTATGCACTTTGTGGGCGTCGGCGTTTCTGGCGGCGAAGAAGGTGCCCTCTGGGGACCTTCGATTATGCCGGGCGGTTCGGCTGAATCCTACAAGCACATAGGTCCTATGTTAGAGAAAATTTCAGCAAAAGCGCCGCAGGATGGTTCTCCCTGTTGCGCCTGGATCTCTACCGATGGCGCAGGACATTTCGTCAAAATGGTGCATAACGGAATTGAGTACGCCGATATGCAGGTTATTGGCGAAGCCTACGATATTCTACGTTCTGTTGCAGGTATTGAACCCGCCGAGCAGGCTGAAATCTTCAAGAAATGGAATGAGACCGATCTCAGCTCATATCTGATTGAGATTACCTCGGAAGTCTTGGCACAGGTTGATGCGAAGACCGGTAAACCGTTGGTAGACGTTATTCTTGACCAGGCCGGTCAGAAGGGTACCGGTCGTTGGACCGTTCAGGCTGCTCTTGACTTGGGAGCTCCAGTATCCGCTATCGCTGAATCTGTCTTCGCTCGTGCCCTGTCTTCTTCAGATGTTAAGGCGCGTGCACAGGCTCAGCAGGAACTTCCTGCTGGTCTCATCGCGACCACCGGAGTCGGTGCAGGCGATCCCGAATTTGTCGAAGACGTGCGCCGTGCGCTCTTTGCCTCAAAACTGGTGGCGTATGCACAGGGTATGGATATGATCGCTCGTGCCGGGCAGGAATACGGCTGGGAACTGCACCTTGACACTATCGCATCGCTTTGGCGTGCTGGATGCATTATTCGCGCGGAGCTTCTGGGCGATATTATGGCGGCTTATGCGGGCGAGGTACCGGCCAATATGCTTCTCGCACCCGCCTTCAAGAATCTGATGGAAGAGCTTGTTCCTTCTTGGCGCCGTGTGGTTGCAAAGGCTACCGCGTTGGGTGTACCGGTTCCGGTCTTCTCCTCGGCGCTCTCTTACTATGACGGACTGCGCCGTGACCGTCTGCCCGCAGCCCTTATTCAGGCGCAGCGTGACTTCTTTGGAGCGCACACCTATGGACGTGTGGATGCAGAAGGCGCATTTCACACTATGTGGAGTGGTGACCGTTCAGAAGTAAACGCTGCAGATATCCACGTTCACTAGAACCTGGATCTTAAGAACAGCGTCAATAAAAGGGGTGTGGCTGCTTTCTCACGAAGCAGCCACACCCCTTTTTGCCTGTGTTTTGTCCGTATGCGCGCGATCCAGTGACCGACAAGACTGAGAATCTTGAGAACACGCTGCGAGCAATGATGCTCCGTCTGCCTAAAGAAGACCTGGAGTCGTGGGTGGTTCACACGGGTAACACCGGATTATCGGTGGGTTTAATGACCTTATTCAGGGTACAGAAACCTTATATTGTAGTAGTTGCACTATTGAGGTTTGCAGCGAGATGCCGTCATAGATAAAACACCACAAACCTCATAGAGAGCACCACTCAAGATTAGATCCACATTGCTGGGTCGATATACTCCACAGCATCGACCAGAGGCTTCTTCTTCTCGGGTGTACGCAGACGATGTTTCGCAGGGATACCCGTAATTATGGAATCACGCGGATGATCGTTTACCACCACGGCATTTGCTCCGATAGCGCTATCTGCCCCAATAACTACTGGCCCCAAAACCTTAGCACCAGCACCGATTGTTACTCTATCTTCAATCGTAGGATGGCGCTTAACTTTTTCAAGCGAACGGCCACCGAGAGTAACGCCGTGATAGAGCATCACATCATCACCTATTTCGGCGGTCTCACCAATAACGATACCCATGCCATGATCGATAAAAAAACGCCGCCCAATGGCAGCACCCGGATGGATCTCGACACCGGTCAAAAAACGGGTGAGCTGCGAGAGGGTACGAGCTAGAGATTTCGTGCTGTCCTTCTGCCAAAGTTTGTGTGTAAGCCGGTGGACCCATATCGCATGCATGCCCGAATAGTTAAGCATGATTTCGCCAGCCCCACGCGCCGCTGGATCATGCTCTCGAACATTTTCAATGTCTTCGCGCAGACGGGCAAAAAATCCCATAATCTTCTTTCTGTTACAGTAAATACTTCCCCAAGGTACCAACATCGAAGCCTGTTTTCATATTAGGCGCGCCTGCGCCGCACAATATTGATGTTGACCCTTTATTGCGTACAACTATAAAAGAATGCTGAAATTCCCTATTCTTCTCTGAGCAGAGGAAACGCCCCACAGCACCGTAGCGAACGGAAGCGTGGGGCGTTGTTTCTTGAGGAAGGTTAGCCACGGATATCTTCGTAGAGTACCGTAGAGATATAACGTTCACCGAAGTCGGGAACAACTGCAACGATCAGCTTATCCTTATTTTCGGACTTCTTAGCTTCTTCCAATGCTGCATAGACGGCTGCGCCGGAAGAAATACCGCCCAGGATACCCTCCTGGGTTGCTAGTGCGCGGGAAGTACGGATCGCTTCTTCACCAGATACTGCGATGACCGAATCATAGATTTCGCGGTCGAGGGTGTCAGGCACAAAGTTAGCGCCCAAGCCCTGAATCTTGTGCGGACCAACGCGTCCTTCAGACAGGAGCGGTGAATCCTGAGGTTCAACGGCAACAATCTGCAGGTTAGGGTTCTTCTCCTTCAGGTACTTGCCTGCACCAGAGATAGTACCCCCGGTACCGATACCCGATACGAAAATATCAATCTTGCCGTCAGTCGCATCCCAAATTTCAGGGCCGGTGGTCTTATAGTGAATAGCAGGGTTTGCCTCATTGGAGAACTGCGATGCGAGAATTGCGTTGTCCGTGGTGGCAACGATTTCCTGTGCCTTCTCGACAGCGCCGCGCATGCCGTCGGTGCCGGGAGTAAGAACAATTTTCGCACCATAAGCGCGAAGCAGTACTCGACGTTCAGCCGACATTGTCTCGGGCATTGTCAAAATAACGTTGTATCCGCGTGCTGCACCAACCATTGCAAGCGCAATACCAGTGTTTCCAGAAGTACCTTCGACAATAGTGCCGCCGGGTTTGAGGGCTCCTGCTTCTTCAGCGGCATCAATGATGGCGCGACCGATGCGGTCTTTCACAGAGCCTGCGGGGTTGTAGAATTCGAGTTTGACGGCTACGTTGCCGGGCAAACCAGCATCGAGGCGGTTGAGTCGAACAAGGGGAGTCTGACCAATAGCATCAACAATGCTGTTTACGATCTCTGCCACAGTATTTAATCCTTTAGTGTGTGGTGAAAAATCCTATTGATTTTCCGGGGAACCTTGGGTACGTGAGAAACTTTACTACGCTGTGGGTAGCGGTGTAAGTTTACCCGTCACAGTTCGTAATATGCTGCTGATTTGGGAATAAAAACGCTGGCGGTGGTGTAGCAGGCAATAATTTTTCACCCTTAATAGTCCGCGTGCCGTATATATTTCCCATTGGAAAATTATACGGCACGGCGTTCCTTCTCGAGGTTCTAAGCGGTATTAATGGTCGAGTGAAAGAATAGTCCAAGCGTTATTCTGGTACTTTGCTTTGATATCGATATCTTGATCTAGATTTAATCTGTTGTTTTGAGTGTCGGTTGCCGTACCGTCTTTAACAGTCCATGCGCCAAAATCGACTTTGAAATGACCCGGCCAGGTATATGTGTCACCATCTTTGGTGGGAGAACCAGCTTTGAGGGCGATGGTTACAACGGGGTTATCGGTCCACGTAGTACCCCCGAGAAAAGGGGAATTAGACATAAAGAATACTTTGGTTCTCTCAGGAACATTGACCTCTTGAAGATAGCTCGTATCTCCAGTGCGCAGTGCATATTGCATAGCAGCGGCGGCAAAAGCGAGGGTTGAGTATAGCCCGCCGGTTGAATCATCGTTGATGTCTTGAGGCTTCTTGGGTTTTGGAACATTCTGCGCTGGGTGCTCCTTTGTCGCGGGCTCGTAAGAACCTGCAGATTCGTCATAGGAATCAAGTTTGACTTCGCCTTGGTAATCTTTGCCGCATGCGGTGAGCGTTGGAATAACCGCGAGACTCAGTATTCCTAAAGTGGTAAATCTGAGCGTGTTACGGCGGGAAAATACCCCGGAAGTAGGCATGATGAAGTAGTCCTCTCTCATGGGATGTGTTGGTGATGGTTTTAGCTTACCTAAACTTTATTATTTGGTACAAGCTTTTAATGTATTTTGCACAAAGTTAACACGCACTCTAAACGCTTTTGTTCGAGTCGCATTTATACAAGCGTGAAAAGACAGCATTTTGACGAGCAAGTGACTGACTGCTAGCTGCTTGTAGAACTAGAGTTAAGCACAAGAATCGAGAGAGTCGTCGCACACATCCTGATACCCGCGTTGTGTCGTCTGCTGGACTCTTGTTAATTGGTATCTTTTCGGTACGAAGACTGCTGCTTTGGCGGGTAGGGGGAGCCTCACATAAATATTTTTCTGCCGCACATATTTTTGGTGTGCGGTACAGAAAAGAGATTTGAAAAATAATCGGAAAGATATAAAAACACCGTATACTCAACGTTTGTGAGTATACGGTGTTGTGTTTGCGGAACGATATCTATTAGTCGATATCCATGTGTAGATCCCACACGTTATTGATGTAGCGGCCAACAGCCTCGCCCTGCATACGTACGTAGCGTTTATCAGAAGGGGTGTCTTGCTCTTTACCCTTATTGAAGAGTTTTTCGCCCAAATCAATGGTGAAATCGACGGTCCAGTTATAGGCACCCTGCGCGATAGTAGGCTGCTTGCTGCTAATAACCATTGTGGCCGAAGGCTTTTCGTACCATGTCTTTTCTTCAATACCCTTCGCTGTACGATCGGCGTATTTCTGGAGTGCATTCAGGGTATCAGCATCGGTGCTGACTTCCCGAACATACTTCATATCGCCGGTCTGCAGGAGGTAATCGACAGCAGCACCAAAATATGCAAGCGCAGAGGCGAATCCTGCAACTGTGTTTTGGTGCATTGCTTCGGGAATAACGGGGGTGGGTACGTTCTGCGCGGGAGATTCCGCCGTAGCGGGCTGGTACTCTCCGGGGGTTTCGTACTGCTCTAGCTTAGCGACTCCGGAGTAGTCTTTACCGTCGTTGACGAGTTCTGTAGGAGTCGGGGTGGGGGTAGGTGATTCGGAAGCTGAGGGGGTAGCAGAAGCTGAAGAGGAAGCGCTGGAGCTCTTCGTCTGAGAAGTGCTTGCGGAGGCTGAAGAATTAGATTCTTCTTTCTTATCGCTGCCGCACGCCGCTAAGAACGCGACACTTCCCACACTGAGAATCCCCAATGCTGCACGACGATTCAGAGCCGAAGACATCGTTATACCTTTCGTGTGAATGCATTAATCCCGTATAAGTCTAAACGTAAAACAAAACGAGATACTTGATTGTACCGAGGAATGTGACCTAACCCTAACCGAAGGTGAGTAACGTTACCGTATAAGGTAATACCTGGCATGGAGAGGGCATGGGTCTCATACGCACTTAAAATGCCCGGGCAAAGGCTTATTGCCATGCCCAGCGCAGACTTAGAAGTCCCGTATTTTTCTCTAGAGAATCCGGTGAAGACTAGTCAGCAATGTCCCGAATAGCCCATGCGCCATCGGTGTATTTCGCCTTGATTTTTCCTTCACTTGTGACTTTTTGCTCATTTTCTGGAACGTTGATTGCTCTGTGTTGAGCGACCGCCCAGTCGCCCTTGGTGAGTGTGAGCTTTGCAGGCCAAAAGTATTCGTTGTCCTTTTGCTCCGGCTGATCGGTAGTGAGCTCAATCGTAACCGTGGGATTGGAGAGCCAGGTAGAACCATCGGTGATCTCTTCGATGGAATCTACAGTATGTTCTAGCTTGACCTCTTTGAGGTACTGGGCATCGCCCGTAATAAGCCGGTATTGCAGTGCAGCTGCAAAGAACGCGATAGTCGAGTAAAGGCCTGCTACTGAGTTGTCATTCATATTATTAGGCTTGACAGGTTTGGGTACGTTCCGTGCCGGATGCTCGCGTGACGCTAATTCATAAGTTCCGGCAGATGTATCGTAGCTATCAAGCTTAGCCTCGCCCTTATAGCTCGATCTTTCGGCGCTGTTTTGCGACGTATTGCTACACGCAGAGAGTACGGTGATTCCGCCCAGTCCAACAGTACCGAGGGCGGTGGTGCGCAGGAGTATTCGGCGCGAAAAAGTGAAAGACATAAAATGCCCCTTCAACGTTGAAATAGCACTAGCTTCTCAAGTGTAGCTCTACATGGAAGACGCCCTGGCAAGATAGATATAGGGGACCCGCGAAATAGTTATACGTTGCTGTGCAGGAACCCCAATAGTTCACAGGGAAAGTAACACTGCTGCGCAGATAATACCGTATATGCAGGGCTCTTCGACATGTGAGGGAAAATACATATCTAGAGGGTATATGTCGAGACATAAAACCCTTAGTTTGACTTTGAAGAACGCAAGGTGAAGAGCAGGAATTCAAAATACCCAGCCTCCGGGTTTCTGCATCACCAGAGCCTCGGAGGCTGGGCAAGGATAACGACAGCTACTATTTCTCGGGATTAGCTGCCGGTTCTCCGGTTGCCGCAGGGTCCGAGGCTCCACCCGTTGCCGATGCAGCAGGACTTGCTGCCGCATTTCCCGAGCTCTTCGTGCCATAGGATAGATTGAGCTCCCAGGATTTCGTGGTGGGGTTATAGCGACCACGGAAATCACAGTCCTGGGTAGAGACTCGCTCTTCCTCCTTAACCGGTTTTATTTCGCCGTTTGCCACGCTTTCAGCACCGTAATCGAACGTGTAGACGCTTTTGAAGAGCAGATTTCCATCGCTCATAATAGCGGGCTGTGATTCCTTGAGCTCGTACCAGGCAGATGGATCTACATACCAGGTTTTCTGTTCAATTCCTTGAGCGATGGATTTAGCAAGCGCCTCATTTTCTTGGGCATCGTTACCTGCAAGTTTGACCTTTTTTACGGCGTCAAGGCTGCCGGTTTTCACTAGGTAATCCATGGCTGCAGCATAGTAAGCGACGGTCGCGTGGAAGCCTGTCACGCTATTTTCGTTGGTGTTATCAGGCAGCTTAGGCATAGGTGCGTTTTTGTGGGGGATGTTCGGTGTTGCCTGGTTCATAAGTGCTACCCGGTTCAAAATTGTCAAATGTAATACGCCCGGAATAGTTATTGCCGTCGTCGCTATACCCGTGTGGGTTTGAGGATTTTGGGCTTGGTGCAGAGCCGTTAGCGTTATTGCCGTTTGATGTGTTGGTGGAGCTGTTCGAGGAACAAGCGGCGAGCATAGTGAGTCCGGCACCTGCTAAAACGGCTGTAACACCTTGTCTGCGAGTTAAGTGCTGTGACATGGAAGCCTTTCGATGATTATGAGGGTTAAAGCGCATAGGCACCTTCACCCGGATGCGGTTGGAGAAGAAAATATTATGTCTCTATATTCTCATGCGGAGGTGCCGCTGAGCCTTCTTAGTTCTAGGACGGACTCGCGCCTGCCGTGGACTGCTGGTCACGAACTGTGAGCGTGAGGGACCAGGCTTCTTTCTCGAAGGTGCCTTGGATAGTACCCGCATAGTGGAATTTCTGCTGCTCGGCAGGTATTGCACTGGCCTGAGAGTTGACGACCTGCTGTTCTCCCAAACTGATATCGAGGGTGTATCGCCAATCTTTTCGATAATCGTTCACGGCTGTTGGCATGCGTGAGGTGAGGGAGAGCGTGGCTTGAGGAGAAACATACCAGCTTTTGGCAGCCTGACTCTCACCAGTCTCGTCAGTGAAAAGCAGGAGAGCTTTGGTGAACTCGGGGTTGATCGTGATGACTTCCAGAGGATTGGTGTCACCGGTAGCCAAGAGATAATTGAGTGCCGCATTGAGGTAACCGATGGTATCGTAAAAACCTGCAATGGAGTTTTTGCCCATATTCTCTGTTTTGATGGGGACCGGAACGTTTTGCGCAGGATGCTCTGCGTTTGCGGGCACATAAGTACCTGCTGAGGTGTTGAAGCTCTCGAAAGCCACCTCACCGCTAAAATCGCTGCGTACATACTGACTTACCGAAGGGTCACTCGTAGCATGAGTTTGCTGGTTTCGAGAGCATGCGACTATCAAAGTGGTGGCTGCAGTGCCGAATAACCCTGCCCCAACGGTACGTAATACACAACGTCGGGAATAGGGAAGTGAAGTTATCACGCGGAACCTTTCACGTTGAGAAATAAAGGATTAGGGGTTTAGTAATCGGCGGGTATGGTACTCACCTTTGGGGTATAGGTAGAAGTCGGTTGTGGAGCGGGTGTATAGGCTCGTGTGGGCTTTGCCGCTGGGTCGAACTGCTGTGGGGAGATGATGAGCCACCTGTCCTTCACCCATTGGGCGTAGAGAGCCGTAAAATCGCGTATTTCATCCTGCGAAAGCGGTTTCGTCACGTTTGTCGTTTTATTGATGAGCGTTCCGTTTTCCTGGGTAGCGGTGCATTCCCACGAGAATTTGCCGTTATGCTCTGTCGGTTTCTCCGAGACGGAGATCTTCCAGGTACCTCCAACGATCCAACTATTATTAGGCTCGGCGTACAGAGTTTCCCAGGTCTTAAGTCGCTCAAGATCGACGGTGTTTTCGCTGTGTACCACTTTGAAAGCAGGGGTGAGATCTCCAGTCATGCGTGCATAGTTAATACACGCCACATAATAGGCGAAGGTGTTTCGCAGCCCCTGAAAATCCTCTTTGAACATCAGGTCGTCTTCTTGGGGGATGGGAACGTTCTGAGCCTTGTGATCGGCAGTTGCCGGGTCTGCTTGGGGAACCGGAACGACCTTTTCCCCGGTTTCGGGGTTCATACTGGGAGTGACCGGGGTGGCGGAATCGTAACGTTGCCAGAGTAGCTCTCCCGAAAGATTTCCATAGTGCGCGCCTGTCTCTGAGGGGGATGCTCCCTCAGCGGTTGCTAAACCAGCGGCAGAATCAGAGGAATCGCTAGAGGCACATGAAACTAATAATGGCGCGGCGGCAACGGTGCTGCCAGTAAAGATGAAGAACTGGCGACGTGAAGGGCGCATAGCAACTCCCAAAATATCGTTATTTCCAGAAAAACTGAAACCCGGGTTTAGTGTGTAAAACCAGACTAGGGCGTGGTGGGTGAAAGCACAAACGTACAGCGACCTAAACCGTGATATTAGGCTAGAGTTACGCAAAATACAGCGCTTCGACTCTGTTTACGGCACCTAAAATTCGTGAGGTAAGCAACTTAAACTCACAGGAAACACTCTAAGTTTCCTCAGCAAGCATGCAGTAAAGTGTGAAACAATAGCGCACGTGCAACACACAAACGATGAGCGTGTATACTTTGCACGCAAACTCCTAAATGAGCTCACTCTACCCCTCGATACCGCCGATGTTACCCGGGCGAGGGAACAAGTGCGTTCTCTGAGTAAACAGTACGACGATTACATCCTGCCGCGGCTTAACGCCTGGGAAGCACCCCTTACCGTGGTTGTTGGTGGTTCTACGGGTGCCGGTAAATCGACTTTGGTGAATACCTTGATGGGAACCCCCGTATCCCGTTCCAGTGCGCTTCGCCCCACCACTCGGCAGCCAATCTTGCTTTATCGGGCTGAAGACTCCGAATACCTGACCCCCGAACGTTTTCTGCCTACCCTAGAACGGCAGGAGATGCCAACTATCTCTGAAACTTCACCACACCAGAGTGACGTTCAGGAGTTGCCAGGTGCCGAACATCATCTGCAAGATACGCTTATCAGCGTGCAAACTAACGCTCTGCCGCGCGACATCACCCTGATCGATGCCCCCGATATTGATTCGGTCTCCGACGAGAACCGCAGGCTTGCCAACGAGCTCTTATCTGCCGCCGACCTGTGGCTCTTCGTCACAACTGCTAACCGTTATGCGGATGCCGTACCCTGGGATTTGCTGCATCGCGCTGCCCAGCGCAATATTGCTGTAGCAGTCGTTCTCAACCGAGTTCCCGAAGGGGCTGCGGGTGAGATCGAGTCCGACCTTATGCGAATGCTCACCGAAGCCGGTATAACACCGGTTATTCTGCATAGTATCCATGAACAGCCGCGGGACGAACAGGGGATGCTGCCCGCAGAAGCGGTAACGCCTCTAACATCCTGGCTTGAGCAGCTTGGTGCGGATGCGCCAGCCCGTGCAGCGATCGCGCGTCGCACCCTGGCGGGCGCTATCACCGGTACCGGTAACTCTCTGCAAGAACTTGCTGATGCACAAACCCGTCAGGTGGAAACCTACACCGGATTAGAAACTGCGGTGACCTTAGCCTATGAGGATGCGCTCGCCCGTGTGGAAGATTCTCTCACTGACGGCTCATTGCTTCGCGGCGAGGTTCTGGCCCGGTGGCACGATTTTGTGGGAACGGGCGACTTCTTCCGCTCTTTGGAGAACCGCATCGGACGGCTGCGGGACAGGTTTGCCGGAATGTTGACCGGTAAACCGGCAGCGACCACGCGGGTTGAGCAGGCTCTCGAAACGGGTCTGCACGCCGTTGTTCTTGATGCTGCTCAACGTGCGCATGAGACTATCCGTCGAAGCTGGGGAGCGGAACGAGCAGGGCGCGTACTCTTACAGAATATTGACGAGATCCCGTACCCTCCGCACAGCACCCAGGCTCGTGCGGAGCTTGATGAGACTATCGCCGCAGAAATACGAGCCTGGCAAAGTTCTGTACTTGATATGATCCGTGCTGAAGGCAGCAGCAAACGCCAGCGAGCGCGCGTGCTCTCCCTGGGTGTTAACGCGACGGCGGTGCTGCTCATGATGGTGGCTTTTTCGGCGACTGGCGGACTCACCGGCATCGAAATTGGTATTGCGGGAGGATCTGGGGTCGTTGGATCTAAGCTTCTTGAATCGGTCTTCGGCGAGGATGCTGTGCGCCGCATGGCGACTCGCGCTCGCAGTGATCTAGTGGCACGCCTAGAAACCCTGCTCAAACGGCAATCCGAAAACTACCGGCAGGTGCTTTCTTCCCGTGAACCGCACGTACAGCCGGACGAAATTCGTGTCGCTGCCGAACAGCTTCATGACTTAGGTCAAGAACTAGATCATGATCCCTTGGCTCGGCGTGAAGACTCGCCTCAAAACTCGGGGCTCGTTCAGTACATGCATGATGATACAACACAGCCATTACCTGTTAAGAACTCTCGCCAGGAGCACACACGATGAACTCATCTTTAGCATCCGCTACGCTGCGCGGGTCTTTTGAAGAACGTGCGCTTCGCCTTCACGATGCGCTCGGCCTGGGGCTTGACGTTATTCCTGATACCGTGCAGGAGAACGCATCCGCAACGCTGAGCCGTGTCATGGAACGTCGGCAGCTTTCGGCAGAACACACTATAATTGGTTTTTTCGGAGCCACCGGAAGTGGAAAATCCACCCTTTTCAATACCATTGCTGGGATGCCCCTGGCACGTACCGCCGTTACACGCCCGACTACCTCAGAAATTCAGGCGGCGATTTGGGGACGGGACGGAAGCGAAGAGCTTCTGGACTGGCTTAAGATCGAACATAGGGTCTATCCCGAGGAGAACGAATCGATACGCCAGATTCGTACCCAAACACAAAATTCGGCGGCAGATTCTGCAGCACCCCACGAAATCGTAGAGCCCGTTCCTGGCATGTGGAATAAGCTCAAAACGGCGGTTGGGCGTGGGCAGACCCGTACACGATCTGGCGGGCTGATCCTGCTGGATCTGCCCGACCTTGACTCGGTAGCGCATCACCACCGGGAGCAGGTAGAGTGCATGCTCTCCTATGTGGATGTGCTGGTGTGGGTCCTCGACCCCCAAAAGTACGCGGATGCGGCGGTGCACCACGATTTTCTGGCTCCTCTCTCCACTCGTGGACATCGCATGGTATGCGTTCTGAACCAAGCAGATACCCTAGATTCCCATGAGGTTCCACAAGTACTTGATGCGCTCACGGAGCTTTTAGAAGCGGACGGCATTACGCCGCTGCTCATTACCGCTCCGTTCGCTCTCTCAGCGCGTACTGGTGAAGGCGTCTCTGCTCTGCGGTCGTTGTTAGGACGAGTGGCGGCTGAGAAAAATGCGGCGTATGAGCGTACTGAGGCACAGCTATATGCGATTCGCCGTGATCTTGCAGCCTATCAGGGTGGTGAAGCACCTCTTCATGAGCCTGACTACGCCGTTGATGAGCTGACGGAAGGCTGCTTTCAAGCCTGTGGGGCCGTTGAAGTTCTTGATGCTGCAGAAGCCTCGTATCGTCGTCGTGCTGTTGCCAACACAGGATGGATAGCTACGCGGTGGGTTGCTAAGTTCCGTGCCGACCCGCTTAAACGCTTGCATCTTGGAAACGATACTGCGGGCACTCATAGCGCGAGTGAATCTGCACCACAGAAATCTCCGATGCATCTAACGGCTAGTTCGTTACCGCCGCTTACTGCAGCTCAGCAGGCAGCATTAGCTCAGGCAGCGCGCGGTTATGGTGAGTCTGTAGCCCAAAATATTGAAGCTCCCTGGAAGCAACGTATCCAGAACGCCTCCTTGACCCGAGAACAGGACTTTCCGGAGGCTTTTGAAAGGGCGATCGCGCGTGTAGACTACAACACTACCCAGTCACGTTTCTGGTGGAAGCTACTTAACACGGTGCAATGGATTGCATTTCTAAGCCTTTTGGGAGGCGTAGCCTGGCTGACTGCAATGGCGTTTGCAAGCTACCTGCAGATACCTCTGCCGCCTGCGCCTGTACCCGAAGGATCCCCTGTGCCGGTGCCCACACTTCTACTTATCTTGGGGGTGCTTTTAGGAATCCTGGGTGCCGTATTGGGTAGGGCACTGGTAAATGCGAGTGCCCGTGCATACCGGCGTTCCTTGCGAATGCGCATGATCCAACAGTGTGAAAACGCGGCACAGCAGGTTATCATAGCGCCCGTATTGGCAGAATGCGAGAAGCTCAGGCGCTATAGGCAGGCTCTGACATAAGAATGAACACCTAAACAACATGAGGGGTGTGGAACCAACTAATCGGTTCCACACCCCTCTATGGTTTTGACCTAAGCTACTATACGTTCCGAAGCGCTTGTGAAATCTTATGAGCTGCATCAACAACAACCTCGGCGTATTTGCGACCGGGCTGCATACCAAGTCTTTCGATAGGACCGGAAATAGAAACGGCTGCAATAACTTTGCCCGACGGTGAACGTACAGGAGCAGACACGGAAGCCGTGCCGCGCTCACGTTCACCTGCAGACTGCGCCCAGCCTAATCTCCGCACGGAAGCAAGCATGGCAGCGCTGAAATACGCATCTTGCAGACCTTCAACAAGGCGGCTCTGATCTTCCCACGCCAAGAGTACCTGGGCTGCGGAACCAGCCTTCATAGAGAGCTGCGTTCCTATAGGAATTGAATCATGCAGCCCAACGGGACGTTCTGCGGACGCTACGCATACGCGCCAATTTCCCTGACGCCGATAAACCTGCGCCGATTCGCCGGTCACATGGCAAAGCTGATTTAAAACCGCTCCCGAAACCGCTAGGAGGTGATCGGCACCAGCCGCATTCGCCAGTTCCATTAGGCGGGGCCCCAACATAAATCGTCCCTGAACATCGCGCGCCACCATACGGTGGTGAGAGAGCGCCACCGCCAAACGATGTGCCGTTGGACGGGCTAGCCCGGTGGCCTTAACAAGCTGCCCCAGCGTGACCGGACCAGCCTCTAGGCATGAAAGAATAAGCGCGGCTTTATCAAGTACCCCCACGCCAGAGGAGATGTTTGGTTCGACCTCAACAACCTGTTGGTCATCCGTGAGAGTATGGGGAGTCTTCAAAGGAGTCGAAAGCCCCGACGTATCGCGAGGGTGACGTGCTCCAGGCAACGGTGTAGACGATGGTGCAGATGTCATAACTCTAGTTTAGCTCAGTGCATCTCAAAATGTGGAAGATAGGGCGCACTTCATAGACTCTTCCTCTGAACCTGCCCATGATGGAGGAACCCTGAATACCAAATTTTTGAAATATATTCCAGGGTCAAGAATATATGTGTTATAAGGCACTATATGTCTATGATGGGCGGAAAGCCCGCCATATCAAAGCAGGAGGAAAAATGGCAGGGGACAATACTGCTGCGACAAGCGCTATACCCACATCTGTGAAGCGCCCGCGTACTCTCGCCGAAAAAGTCTGGGAGAACCACGTCGTGGTGCCCGGGCAAGATGGCAAACCCGACCTTCTCTATATTGACCTGCATCTTCTGCATGAGGTGACCTCGCCCCAGGCTTTTGAAGGACTACGCCTCGAAAACAGGCCTCTGCGCCGTCTCGACTTGACGATCGCAACTGAAGATCACAATACCCCCACCGAAAATATTTTCTCGACCATTGCGGATATTACTTCGCGAACCCAGATCGAAACCCTGCGTCGTAACACCGCGGAATTTGGCGTGCGCCTCCATCCGCTCGGCGATATTGAACAGGGTATCGTACACGTAGTCGGCCCGCAGCTGGGATTGACCATGCCCGGAATAACCGTCGTCTGTGGTGACTCGCACACCTCAACCCACGGGGCTTTCGGTGCGCTTGCCTTCGGTATCGGCACCTCTGAGGTTGAACATGTGATGGCAACCCAAACCCTGCCGTTGGCGCGCTTTAAAACAATGGCAATCAATGTCGAAGGAACCCTAAAACCCGGAGTAACCGCCAAAGATATTATTCTTGCCGTTATCGCTCAGATCGGTACCGGAGGCGGGCAGGGATACGTACTCGAATACCGCGGTTCTGCGATACGCTCCTTGTCTATGGAAGGGCGTATGACCATCTGCAATATGTCGATTGAGGCAGGCGCTCGTGCGGGTATGGTAGCTCCCGACGAGACTACTTTCGAGTATGTTAAAGGACGCCCTCACGCACCCAAGGGGCAAGATTGGGAGGATGCGCTCGCTTACTGGAAGACACTTCCCACCGATGAAGGTGCCGTTTTCGACAAAGAAATCTTTATTAATGCGGACGAGCTTGAGCCCTTCGTTACCTGGGGAACAAACCCCGGTCAGGGCGTGCCGCTGAGCCAAGCGGTTCCCGCACCTGAAGACTTTGAGGATGAAAACGACCAGGCAGCCGCATCCCGTGCTCTGGAGTACATGAACCTTAAAGCCGGAACTCCCATGAAAGATATTCCGGTGGACGTCGTATTCTTAGGTTCGTGCACTAACTCGCGTATTGAGGATTTACGTGCTGCCGCTGAAATCATTCGTGGGCGTACACTTGCCTCAGGCGTGCGTATGATGGTCGTTCCCGGCTCACAGAAAGTTCGCGCACAGGCCGAAGAAGAAGGCCTAGATAAAATCTTCAAAGGCTTTGGGGCAGATTGGCGCTTTGCTGGATGCTCTATGTGCTTGGGCATGAACCCCGACCAACTGGCACCGGGGGAGCGATGCGCATCTACCTCAAACCGCAACTTTGAGGGACGCCAGGGTAAAGGCGGACGAACCCATCTTGTCTCGCCGCTAGTCGCTGCCGCAACAGCGGTTCGCGGAACCCTCTCATCACCTTCTGACTTGGAACCACACGCGGACAAGGCCCCCGCAGCGGCGTAAAGGAGAACACTGTGGAACCGATTATTAAACACACCGGAGTTGGTGTTCCTTTGCGCGTCTCGAACGTGGATACCGACCAAATTATCCCGGCGGTTTACCTCAAACGCGTAACGAAAACAGGCTTTGACGATGCCCTCTTTGTGAATTGGCGTAAGAACCCCGAATTTGTTCTGAACCAGGAACCTTACAAAAATGGGTCAGTGCTGGTGGCGGGCCCCGATTTTGGCACAGGATCATCGCGTGAGCACGCGGTCTGGGCGCTTAAGGATTACGGGTTTCGAGTCGTTATATCGTCACGGTTTGCCGATATTTTCCGTGGTAACTCGGGTAAACAAGGACTCGTTGCCGCTCAGGTGGCTCAGGATGATGTCGAGTTGATTTGGAAGGCTCTTGAGCGGGAACCCGGTACCGAAATTACCGTTGATTTAGAGAATAAGACGGTAACTGTGGGTGCCCTCGTCGTGCCCTTCCAGATTGATGATTATGTGCGGTGGCGCTTGATGGAAGGGCTAGACGATATTGGTCTGACCCTTCAGAACATTGACGCCATTAAAGACTACGAGGTGCGTCGCCCCGCATGGATGCCTCGGACTCAGGAAGTCTAGTCTGGATACTCGGTGAGGTGCGTACCCTGTGACGTCAGGGTACGCACCTCACCTAGCGTTACGGGGTGTATATATAGAAACACATCATAGGTATGTTGCTGTGGTTTGACGGTTATGTGAGGTAGTTCTTCAAGAAAGTTTATGAGCGGCATCTTTGAACTATCTCGATAAACATTGCGAAGCACAGGTTCTACACAGCTCTTCCGTTTGTAGCAGCCCGTTCGAGAACGTAAAATGATAGCTTGAAAGTCTGTGCAGACCTATTAATAATTTGTTAATGGCGCCGGACCTCAGCACTAACAGCAGTTCTTGTCGGCCCCACCGAGCCGACCGTTCGAAGGATTAGTTATGTCCCTTAACATCAGCGAACTTCGCATTGAGGGTGGTACCCCTCTTAAAGGCGAAGTCCACGTTCGAGGCGCCAAAAACCTCGTACCTAAAGCGATGGTAGCAGCGTTGCACGGATCCACCCGTTCGACCTTGCGTAACGTACCAGACCTAAGCGATGTTGAGATTGTAACTACCCTTGTTGAACTTCACGGTGCGAAAGTTAACTATGATCCTGAAGCCGGTATTCTCACGTTAGACCCCGCCCAAGACGCAAAGACTGCGGCCGACAATGCTGAAGAGATTCAGCTCTTTGGCGGTAACTCACGTATTCCGATCCTGATGGTAGGCCCGCTTCTGCATACGCTCGGTACCGCGCGCATCCCTAATCTAGGTGGATGCAAAATCGGCGACCGTCCCATTGACTACCATATGGATGCCCTCCGTAAATTTGGTGCCGTCGTCGAGAAAGACGATGAAAGCGGCACTACTCTGAACGCTCCCGATGAAGGTCTGCACGGTGCTGAAATCGAACTCAATTACCCCTCCGTTGGCGCTACAGAACAGGTTCTTCTGACCGGTGTGCGCGCTCGTGGCACCACGGTTTTGAAGAACGCCGCTATTGAGCCCGAGATTATTGATCTTATTGCGGTTTTGCAGAAGATGGGTGCCATTATCTTCATTAACGAAAACCGCACCATTATTATTGAAGGGGTTGACGCCCTAACCGGGTACGACCACACCGCCTTGGCAGACCGCAATGAGTCCGCTTCCTGGGCATCCGCCGCGTTGGCAACCGGCGGAGATATTTTTGTGCGCGGCGCTTCACAGAAGGATATGACTGCGTTCCTCAACCAGTTCCGGAAGATGGGCGGTGAATTCGAGGTTACCCCGGAAGGAATCCGCTTTACTCACCCCGGCGTGATTACCCCCGGAGCAGAGCTGAACCCTATTGTGTTTGAGACCAACGTGCACCCCGGTTTTATGACCGACTGGCAGCAGCCGCTTGTCGTTGCGCTGACGCAGGCAAAAGGAACTTCTATTGTGCACGAGACCGTGTACGAAGAGCGTTTTGGGTTTACTAATGCCCTCAAACAGATGGGCGCCGATATTGTGGTTATGCGCGATTGCATCGGCAGCGAGTTTTGTCGTTTCCACGGTAAGAGCTTCGGGCATTCCGCTATTATTAGCGGTTCTACCCCGCTTAAGGCCGCTGACATTGAGGTTCCCGATCTGCGCGGTGGATTCTCGCATATTATCGCCGCTCTGACAGCAGAAGGTACATCCCACGTTACGGGTGTTGAAATTATCGCGCGCGGTTACGAGAACTTTGAAAAGAAACTCGAAGCTTTGGGCGCAAAGTTTGAGGTACTTGCCCGCAAACAGAGCAAGACTCCTAAGCCCGATGCAGAAATTGAGATTGTTGTGCCAGAAGAGGTTGAGGTACAGGGCTAGTATGAGCGGTCAACAGGGGAAAAAAGCACTACCCACACTTGAGCCTACCCCTCAAGGAGATAAGCTCTTTAAAGTTCTTGGTAACGCTGCGCGCGTGGTGTATAAAGGCATAGCCCGCATCGAAATTATCGGGAGCGAGAACTTCCCGACCGACCGAGGCTATATCGTGGTTGCTAACCATTCCACCGAGATAGACCCTGTGACCGTTGCACTCCCTATTTTCAATAACGGAGTCTTCCCGCGGTTTTTAGCGAAGGACTCTTTGTTCCGAGCGCCCGTTCTGGGATATATTATGCGTAAAATGGCGCATATTCCCGTGATACGCGGCTCTGTAGACGCTCGCAAGGCACTTATTACTGCCCGTAAAGTTGTAGAGGCTGGCGGCGCTGTAGTGATTTACCCTGAGGGGACAACTACTGGCGACCCCGAGGGCTGGCCCATGCAGGCCCGTACGGGTGCTGCCCGTCTTGCCCTCGCAACTGGTGCCCCCGTAGTACCGGTGGCGCACTGGGGTGATGAGCAGATTCTTGGGTATGACTACGAAACCGTGGATGGTGGCCGCGTCAAAGAGCATCGTAAGGTTTCCCTATTTCCCCGTAAAACGGTCAAAGTGAAAGTGGGTAAGCCTCTCGATATCGCCTCTTTAATCGATGATCCTTCGCCGGAGGTAAAGCATACGCGCACTGAGCTTGGGGTCGTGACCGACGCTATGCTTGATGCCGTGACCGAGCTGCTGGAAGATATACGTGGTGAAAAGGCTCCAACCGGTCGTTGGAATCCCCGAACCAAGCGTCGTGAAGCTCCCGGTGAAATGACCGGGATAGCTGGTAACCTGGGCGAACCGGATCCTAAATAGGAGGCGAGGTTATGGCTCTTTTCAAGAATTCCGCTGACAACAGCGAACCGGCTCCACGTAAGGTAGTAAAAATTGCGATCTTGGGTGCGGGAAGCTGGGGGACCGCATTCGCCAAAATTGTGGCTGATTCGGCGCGAGAAAATAAAACGGGCGTTCAGGTAGTCCTTATTGGCCGCAGCGAACAAGCTATGGCAGAGTGCTCTCAGACTAGGGAAAATAGTAAATATTTTCCGGGGATGAAGCTACCTGAGAACCTGGAATTTACGGCGGATGCTCCTACCGGGCTTACTGATGCCGATTTGGTGGTACTGGCTTTACCCTCACAGGTGCTACGTTCGCAGCTTCAACTTTATGCTCGCTATATTGAGCCGCATGCCCTGCTGGTTTCGCTTGCGAAGGGATTAGAAACCGGCACCGGTTTGCGCATGTCCCAGGTGATTACCGAGGAACTTGAGGAAGCCTTGGCGATGCGCGGCGCAGACATCCGCACTATCGGGCATATACCGCATCGGGTATGCGTGCTTTCAGGGCCGAATCTTGCTACTGAGATTATGGGGGAGGAGCCAACTGCTTCCGTCGTCGCGGCACGCACACTGCCCATCGCAGAAATTGTCGCGCAGGCTTGTGCCTGTAGCTATTTCCGCCCCTACACGAATACCGATGTGGTGGGTACGGAAATCGGTGGTTTGGTGAAGAACGTGATCGCCTTGTGCGTCGGCATCTGTGAAGGCCGCAATTACGGTGATAACTCCAAAGCCTCAATCATGACGCGCGGACTTGCCGAAATTACTCGTCTTGCGGTCGCACTGGGTGGTGAAGCAGCAACAATGAGCGGGCTTGCGGGGATGGGAGATTTGATTGCTACCTGTTCATCGCCGCTTTCACGAAATCATACTGCCGGGCGTCTACTTGCCGAAGGGGTAAGCCCGGATAAACTCAGCGAACATATGAGCCAGACAGCGGAATCCATCAAATCAGCCCCCGTCGTAGCGCAATTGGCACGCCGTCACGGAGTCGAAATGCCTATCGTGGAAGCGGTCGTTGCTGTCCTGACTGGACGCATCGAGATCGGGCAGCTGGCACCGCTGCTACTGGGACGGCGCCTGAAACACGAAGGCCAATAACATCAAGATCTTCCGCAAGAAAATTTTTGCGGCAGATAAAACAACTAATACAGCACGTGTGCGCAGACATGGGCGCTTGAGGGGCGCCCTCTTACGAAGGAGATACAATGACCGAAAACGCACAGAAGAAAACTGTTGCTCTACTGTGTGGCGGACGTTCTTCGGAACACCCTATTTCTCTGATTACTGCCGTAGGCGTGCTAGGCGCCATTGACAGCAGCGTCTACGACGTGGTGACTATTGGCATTACAAAAGACGGTCGTTGGTATTTGACGAATCTGGAAGAGCTGAGCACACTTCTCGACGCTGCCCCTGCACATGCAGAGTTTACGGGTGGTTCGCACCAGGTTTTCCTGCCTCTTGGAGCCGGGGATTCGCGAGTGCACCTAGTAGATGCTGACGGAAATCTTGAGTATGGTCCTGCCCTTGACGTGGTATTCCCCCTCATACACGGTCCTTTCGGCGAAGACGGAACAATTCAGGGTCTTCTGGAACTCGCTGAGTTGCCCTATGTAGGATGCGGCGTGACGGCATCAGCTGTAGGTATGGATAAGCACTTTATGAAGGTTGCATTTGAGTCGGCTGGGCTGGAGGTTGGGCCTTATGAGGTGGTGACCGATCGCCAATGGACTCATGAGCGCGAGGAATCGCTTAAACGTATAACCGCCCTTGGTTACCCCATGTTCGTTAAACCCACGCGTGCGGGTTCTTCTTTTGGCATTACCAAAGTGGATAAATTTGAGGAACTTGTTCCGGCTATCGAAGAAGCGCGCCGCCATGACGCAAAGATTATTGTGGAAGCTGGCATTGTGGGGCGTGAAATCGAGTGCGGCGTCCTAGACGGTCACCACGGTGATATGCCGCGTGCATCATACCCTGGCGAAATCGAGGTTGTTGATGAGAACCACGGTTTCTATGATTTTGATGCTAAATATATCTCAAAGTCTTCGGCAGTTACCCGGTGCCCCGCCGATTTACCGAAGGATATGCAGGAGCGTTTGCGTGCTCTGGCGGTTAAGGCGTTTTTGGCCCTTGACGGCGAAGGATTATCCCGCGCAGATTTCTTCTACACCCCGGATGGTCGTTTGGTGATCAACGAGGTGAACACTATGCCAGGATTTACCCCGATTTCAATGTACAAAACCATGTGGGAAAACACCGGAATTTCCTATACCGAACTGATTGATGAACTGCTGACTCTTGCACTGGAGCGTCCTTTAGGGCTGCGCTAATGAAGTCTTAAATAGAGAAGGAAATTCCAGTGTTAGAGCCCCCAAGACCTAAGGTTTTGGGGGCTCTAAAATTTGCGTTTGCGTGAAGCGAACTGAAGGTAAGGATCCAGAGGTCTTGAATCCTCTATTTTCCGGTTTTGACACCGTTGAGAGTATCGTTGATGTTCGTGCATTTCTTCTGAGACGGAATTTGTTTGACCGCCGAATTGAGCTCAGCAAGAAGGGTTGATGACGAAACCTTATCGGCGTCGAAGGTTACTTCAATGGCTGGCGTTCGTCCGTACGTGGTTGCCGTCCACGTTCCCGTCGCACGGTTTTCAGGGCCTGCAGCGGCGGAGGAAGACGCAGAGACTGGCGGTGCTGAGTTCTCTGGCGCATCCTTGGGACGCAGCACCCAATCAATCCCATTGACCTCAGCGCATGGGTCCGATACGGGTTCCTGAACGGTAACACCGCATTTGAGAATCACGGAGGCTGGTTCGCCCCAAGCGGTCGTTCCTTGCGCCGTAGTTTCACGCTGCTGTAGGCCAACGAGTTTTTCTGGCATAGCAACCATCGCATAAGCGCATACGGGGTTGGCGGCATCTGGAGCCGGATCAAGATTGACATTGCCCGCTCCACACGCGCTGAGCGGCAGCACCCCGGTGAGCGCAAGACCCAAGCCTACTCGCTTCGCTGGGGACATGACGAAAAAGCTAAAAGACGTAAAAGTCACTCTCTCATTCTAACGTACGGTATATTCACCGGCGTGTCGCAGAAACATAGCGCGGCAGATCAGAAGAAAGCAAAAATTTGAATACCAATTTAAAGCTCAAAGTCACGACAATTTGCCCATAGTCCAGGTACCATGAAAGTAACAGTTAATAGTTGATCGTGAAAAGATTCTTAAAATTCGATAAACTTTTGAGAGAAGCACATCCTTGTTATTTAGGGTGTAGACTCACCCAAGCACGCATATTGTTCGGTAGCTATTCGGTATAAGGACACTTTTTGGGAAACAGACAATGCAAAGTAGCGTCGGCTAGCCTAGCGACTGCATTGATTGCATTCGGTAGTGTGCCGATCGCCGCAACGCTGACACAGGAGGCACGTGGCGCTTCCGGGAAGGTCGCAAACCATCCTGCGACCTCTGAGGCTGCCGCGCCCGGACAAGCTATCACGCAGCCTGCCGTACCAGCTACCTTTGCAGCTTTAGGTCAGAAAAATGCCGTGACTCCTATGCCCATGCCGTCTGCAACCGCTACCTTGACTATGTACGGCATGGCCTCCGGCAACGTGACCTATGCTGCTCAGCCTGCCGTCGCCCTGCAATCGGAGTCTCCCATTGCAGGCGCCGAGTTTGCCGCTGCACCTCCGCTTAATTATGACCAGCAGGACGACAAGACTCCTGAGGCTACCGAAACCCCTACACAACGAGCTGTCCCGGACCAGAACACTGATGAAGATGACGCGGAAGTTCAGCCTGTCACCCCCGAATATGAGAGTCCACAGGCGCAGCCTTATGATGCCGAAGTTCCTACTGAGGATTCTGAAACAGAGGCTGTAACTCCAACTCCTGATGCTCCCGTTCAGAACCTTCCTGCTGAGGAAGCTGAGGCAGCTTCCCCGGATCTCGGAGAAGAACCAGCGGCTACTCCTGTGACGCCTACTCCGGCTCCTACAGATCAGACTCCGGTGAATCCCACACCGGTAACCCCTACGCCCACACCGGTTAATCCGACCCCGGTGAACCCGGAGCCTGTGCCTGCCAACCCTACTCCTGTGACGCCTACTCCGGCTCCTACAGATCAGACTCCGGTGAATCCCACACCGGTAACCCCTGCTCCGGTGAATCCCACACCGGCCCCAGTGAAACCTATGCCTACACAGGCCAACCCAACACCAGTTAACCCTGCGCCTGATCCGGTACCGACCATTGTGCCTAGTCCGGATCTGACCCCGGTTAACCCTGCTCCGGTGAATCCCACACCGGTCCCGGCGAACCCTACGCCTACACAGGCCAACCCGACACCGGTGTATCCTACCCCCACTCCCGTAACACCGGCTCCGGCTAAGCCAACACCCGTGACCCCCACACCGGTACCGGTCTCGCCGACCCCGTCGCCCGTAACACCTACTCCTGCAGACCCCGCACCCGCACCGTCTCAGGATCCTGGGTGGACCCCTGCGCCTTCGGAGCAGCCTACTAGCCAGCCTGTTCCGTTCCCGAGCCCAAGTGCTTCCGAATCGGCAGCTCCAACTCCTAGCCCGAGTCCTTCGGGGCATGGAAACCCGGGGTCTGACGATTCGCCAGCCCCAGATGCCAGCCCTTCAGCAACGCCGTCGAGTAATGTCTCTCCAGCACCCGCGCCGTCTACATCTGCTGAACCCTTCCCCAATAGCATCGCGACGTTGGGGCGTTTTGCAACAAATTCAGGGTTCCCCAATGCGTTCCCCGGCGCCGCGGACTGGGTACAGGGATATTTGTCCCGTGGAGAGAACGCCCGGAATGGCTCGCCAACTTTGAGAATGGCGAACCCACAGGAGTCTAGAAACGGTTCTTATTCTGTTCCATCTGCCGTGAACCCGGTTGCCCGTCCGCCTGCAACGTCCGCTGGTTCGCAAGCGCAACGGAACGGCGATAGCCCTAAGAGCGTTCAGGAACGTTCAACGGATTCTCGTGGCCCTGGACTCTCAGGTTTCGTGCCGTTGGCGTTCTTCTCCCTGCTAATTCTCGCGATTACCATTGTGGCGATTCGGTACTTTATCCGTGCCAGGTAACAGGGTATGGGCGATTATTGGGGAATGAACCCTCGGACCAAAAAGCATAAAGCACGGGAAAGTTCACTCCGGAAGAGTACATTGGCTCAGCTGGGGGAGTCCCGTGTTTTGCAATTGTTTATGCCCATGCTGGATGAGCATAACCGCTCCGTAATCCAGGTTGCCTCCGCACATGGGCAGGAGCCGGTGCTTGAAGTAGGTCCCGGTGACGACTGCGCAGTGCTCACGGGCGATAATCGACGCACGGTTATCACCACAGATACTCTGGTACATGGGCAAGATTTTCTCGATATCTGGCCTGCCGGTCCGCGTAGCGGCGGTTACGAGGTAGGGTGGAAAGCCACCACCCAGAACCTTGCCGATATTGCGGCTATGGGTGCTGAACCCGTTAGCCTTTTTGTATCTCTAAGTCTGCCGCCCGGAACCCCCTATGGTTGGGTTGAAGACTTTGCCCGCGGTATCCTCGACTCGCTGCATGCATGCGGCGCTACAGTCTGTACGGTAGGCGGCGGTGATCTAGGCAGCGCACGCGATGCCAGCGTTACCATAACGGCTGTTGGACGATGCGAAATCCCCGTGCTGAGGTCCGGGGCGCAACCGGGCGATACCGTAGCTTTGGCGGGCTGTACCGGGTGGGCTGATGCCGGGCTGCGGCTACTGACAATCACAGGCTCTCTCGACTTGATAGAGCAGCTGCCTTTTACGGAGAAAGAACGTATCGAACGCGCTGTTACCCATCAGCTAAGGCCCGTATCGCCCATACCCGCAGGGCGACGCGCTGCAGCGTACGGCGCCAACGCTATGCTAGACCTTTCAGACGGACTCGTTAAAGACGCGCGTCGAATTGCCGAAGCATCCGGCGTCGATATCGTGTTCAATGATCCTGCGATTACCGAGCTGGCACGTGAGCTGGTACCAGTGGCAAGTCTTATTCTTGAGCATCAGCCTCATAACGATCATGGTGATTCTGCGGTCAGCCTGGCCCGTGAATGCGTTCTGGGCGGTGGCGAGGACCACGGGCTTTTAGCATGTTTTCCGGCGGGTGCCACAATTCCTGAGGGATTTGTCGCTTTAGGCTCTTGCAGTGCTCAAGAACGAAGTGCATCACGAATTCTGTGCGATGGATATGAGCTCCAAAACTATGGTTGGGAACATTACCGAGCATAACCGTCGTATGCTAGAAAGAGCACGGTTACCCAACCCCGGATGGGAAGGATACGTTATGACGAGCGAGCACTTTGCCGCACAAACCCCGCTTAACTTCGGGGTCACGTGGATTGGCGAGGCGCTCTCAACGGTGCGTGCATATCGCGACACACTTAACTCTCTGAACGCTTTCCCTGTTCCCGACCAGGACACAGGCTCGAATTTGGTACACACTTTAGAGGCCCTCAATAAGGCCTTTAGTGAGGAGCTTGATACCCTTCTGCATGATCTTCACGCTCTCACGACGGATATACAGAGCGTTAACCAACGTCTGGGTGAAATCTACGAGAACGCTCTCGTGCAAGCCAGTCGGATGGCTCGCGGCAATTCTGGGACGCTCCTGTGCGCCTGGGCGTTGGAGGCAGTGCGTACCTACTGGAATTTTCCCGGCCGTCTAGCAGAAGAGCTGGGCGAAGAGGCACATAATCTGACACTTCTTCAGGAGCTTGAGGCGATGTACCGCGAAACACCCGTTACGGAAACCGGTACACGCGAGAGCGCGTACCGTGAGAGCTATGCGTTAGCGCTTGCCGCCGAACGAGTACGCCGTATTATTGCAGATGAAAGCCTAGAGCAGGGCACTATGGTAGCGATTATGGTTGCGCTCGCAGATTACCGTTTTCACTATCGTGCAGGATCGGAGCTCACCGATGTGACGGCACGTGCAGAGTTTCGTCGCGCCACGATGCGCCGAGCGCTTGAGGGCACGGCGCAGAATCCGCCGTTGCCAGAACTCAAGGGATACGTAGATGCAGGTGCCCTGGGCTTTTATCTGGCTGCGGTACAATCAAATCCGCGCTGGATGAGCTCGCGTATGCCTGCGCAGGAGGTTTATGCCTTGGCGGAGCCTCCTACAGATGTTACAAAGCCGAACAGTACGTCTGCTCGGAAAGCGCGAAAGACCGAAGGAACGCAGGACCAAGCAGAGCATCATAATGATGCGACCGGTACTCGGGAAAACCCAGGGTCAATCTGGGAAATCATGGGGACGCTAACTATAGACCCCCTTACTCTGGTGCAGCTTCGAGCAGAATTAGAAGAGCTTGGCGACTCGCTGTTGCTCACCCCGCTCGATTTCAAGAACAATATGTGGACCTTACACGTGCATGTGCCGTCTTTGGAAGAAGCCCGCAGAGTTATCGCGCGCTACGGCGTATTGGACGATGAACGGGTGAGCTCACTGAGCGCCCAAGAGAATGAAAGTACTGCGCCATCCTGCTCTCAAGATTTCTAGAGCCTGTGTTCACGGGGAGGGTGGGCGATCAGGACATGCGCTGCGTGGTGACATGAGCTGACGAGGTTCGTAGCGTGCCCCAAATGCGCAACGGTAGTATTAAACCTACGCTACGTCTTATATGACCGTTCGAGCCGAAGGCATTCGGGATGACGGAGTGCTGCGAGCAGAAAGGAGGGAAAACGTGTCACCTCAAAACTCGAAAGAAACACATCATGAGGGCGAGACTCCCAGCCTTTTTGCCGACGAAATTTTGGAAAGCGGTTTTGGACGGGCCAAGAGAGCTGCCGGACAGCAGCCAACCGATGCCGAGCATTCTGACCCTAAATCATCTGCCATTCTCTCTGAGGACGAACTTGTAGCCCATGAATATGTAACGGTTCGCGACCTTGCCGAGTATGCACGCGGCACTAAAACGTTAGCGGAGCTCTCCACCCTTGCGCATCAGCGTGAAAGCTCGGAGTATCAGCGTATTGTGGATGCTCTGCGTGCTTCTTTGGGCGCGGCGGCTCAGAATATGGAGACAGCGGAACTGTACGAACTGGCTGATATTGCGTATACGGCACGTACCGAAGCACCGTCCCAGCGTGGAACGTCTATCCGAGGAAAAACCAAGAAGAGCACACAAACAGCATCGCAAAAACCGGCAGCAAAGAAAGCGAAACCCACACGAACCAATCCAAAAAAATCTAAGCATACTCGATCAGGTGCAGAGACCTCCTCTTCGGAACAAAAAAATAGCCTCGATTCTCATGTGGAAGAGTCGCATCAGGAAAAGAGCAAACCAAAGAATACCGTAAAAACACCGGCAAAGAAACCTGCGCGCAAGAAAACCACCGACCCAAAGAAAACAGATAAGCCAGCCGCGCGAGTGCGGAATATAAAATATAATTCGGACTCTTCTCAAGAGCAAGAAAAGCAACAGCAACGTGCCGCACGGTCGCAGGTTTTAGCACGCTATAACGATGAGAAACGCCTGGAAAACGCACCCTTAACACGTTACCTGCCGACGGCAACGGCACGCGCCCTCAAAACTCACCTGAGCATAAGCACGGTGGGGGAGCTGCTGGAATATTTTCCACGGAAATACCTGCCTCGTGGAGAACTTAGCCGGTTTGCCGACCTTGTTGAGGGACAGGACGTGACAATTATCGCCAGGGTCACGAACGTTTCGACCCGAACCATGGCGGCACGCAGAGGAAAAATCACCGAAGTCACGATTACCGATACCCTTGCAGAATCCGACCAGAATTCGGTCGATAATTCTTCATCAGGTACCTTCGCCGTACGCGAGGGCAGGGCCAATACACCGCAACGAATGTCTGCGGGTAAAACCAACCCGCGCGTGAGCGGATTAGCCGTGCCTTCCGCCGGTTACTCAGGCTATGCGGATTCCTACGGACAACAGAGCAGCGGGAATAATTTCTTCGGCGTGCCGCAACATATATTCGGCAGTTCGGATATATCAGGAACTGGGCGGGTGGGCTCCACCATGAAGCTTTCCTTCTTCAACGCATGGACCGCGGCACGCGAGATCCATGCTGGCGAAACCATGATGTTCTCCGGGAAGGTAGGGATTTATCGCGGGGAGTATACACTGACAAACCCGCATTACGCTCTGCTTTCGGATGACGGAAATGCGAACGCCCCCGAACGGGTCGAGGCGCCCATACCCGTTTATCGTGCTCCGGTAAAACTGCCAACGGATCGCATCGCAACCGCTATTGCTCAGCTCATCGAATCTGTGCCCCTAAAAGAGCTTGAAGACCCAATACCGTATAAAATACGCCGCGCCCGAAAAGTCCCTTCGCTGGAGTGGACCTATCGCGCCCTGCATACTCCCGATAGTGAGGACACTTGGCGCGCCGCTCAAGCTCAGATGCGCTACCGAGAAGCCTTTGTTCTGCAGAGCGCCTTGGCCCGGTTACACGCCGCACGTGCCGCCCACGCCACCGTGGCCCGGTCCGCTCTGCCGGATGGGGCAGCAGATGCTCTGCTGAACGTGCTTCCCTATGAGCTCACCGAGGGGCAGCAACGAGTGGGCAAGGAAATTTCCCGTGATCTAGCCTCACCGTCACCCATGAATCGGCTTCTGCAAGGCGATGTCGGCTCGGGCAAAACGGTGGTAGCCCTTCGCGCTATGCTTCAGGTAGCCGACTCTGGTGGGCAATCCGCGATGCTCGCACCCACCGAAGTGCTCGCCGAACAGCATTTCCGCTCGATCCTCGATATTCTTGGGGATTTAGCGGATACCGAGGGTATACCGGGATATGAGACTACGCTTTTTCACCCCCAAAACCAAAAAGAAAGCAAAAAAACCGAGCATCGTGTGCGGGTTAGGCTACTCAGCGCCTCAATGCCTAGTGCACACAAGCGTGCCGTACTCGCCGAGATCGCCGACGGCACCGCCGACGTGGTAATCGGAACCCACGCCCTGCTTTCGGACACGGTCATCTTCCGCGACCTTGGCATGGTTGTGGTCGATGAACAGCACCGTTTCGGTGTGGAACAGCGTGACTCTCTGCGTGGGAACAACGGCGAGCTGCCGCATCGTCTGGTGATGACGGCAACCCCCATTCCCCGTACCGTCGCCATGACCGTCTTTGGTGACCTTGATGTTTCCGTACTCGATCAGCTGCCCGCCGGACGGCAGCAGACCGCAACCCATGTGGTACCGCTTGCGGAAAAACCGACCTGGGCAGATCGCCTGTGGACACGCGCTCGCGAAGAGATTGATGCAGGGCACCAAGTCTACGTGGTGGTTCCCAAAATTGGCGATGACGATGAAGAACTTGAAGAAGGCCAGCAGCTCTTCGGCGATGCCGGGCGTGAAGGTTCTCAGAGTTCTGACGGCAAAATACGCCTGACTTCCGTGACTGCGATGACCGCCTATCTAAAACAGAATCCGGCGCTGACTGGAACCCGGATTGCAAGCCTGCATGGGCGTATGGACCCCGAGGAAAAAACTGCTGTAATGACCGCGTTTGAACGCGGCGAGATAGATATTCTGGTGAGCACCACTGTTATTGAAGTGGGTGTGAACGTACCGAACGCAACCCTCATGATGATTATGGACGCCGATCGCTTCGGTATTTCCGGGCTGCACCAGCTTCGCGGCCGCGTGGGGCGTGGCGGTTTTGCCGGAACCTGCCTGCTTGTTACCCGGCAACAGGCCGGGGGAGTATCCCGCGAGCGTCTAGACGCGGTAGCGGCCACCACCGACGGGTTTAAGCTTTCGCAGATAGACCTGCAGCAGCGCCGAGAGGGTGATATCCTAGGTGCCGCACAGTCCGGGAAGAAGAGTACCCTTAAATTCCTGCGGGCGCTCGCTGACGCAACCATTATTGAGCGCGCTCGTGAGGATGCGCGGGCGCTGATCGCGGCGGATCCCACGCTGGCGAAGCATCCGAACTTGGCACGTACGATTGACCGGGCGCTTGATGCCGACCGTGAGGCATTTTTGGGGCGTGGCTAACACACGGGTTTGGCGGTTTTGTTACCTTGGGCCTCCGCCACTAGAAACTATCGACGAACAGACGTGAGGAACGTATGAGCCGTATTATTGCCGGAACCGCTGGCGGTCTACGCCTTGCCTCGGTGCCGGGGGAGAACACTCGTCCCACGACCGACCGGGTGAAGGAATCACTTTTCTCGAAACTGGAGAGCTATGATGTTGTGCAGGGAGCGCGTGTTCTTGATGCTTATGCCGGGTCGGGTGCCCTCGGATGCGAAGCGCTCTCGCGGGGCGCCGCATCCGTCGAGTTCGTGGAGAAGTACCCAAAGGCATGTGAGATAACCCGCCGAAATGTTGCGGCAACGTCGAAAATTGCAACCGGTATTACCCGAGTGACTCAAGGGAGCGCGCAAAGCTATGTAGCGGTCCATAGCGGCCCCTGGGATCTTGTATTTCTTGACCCTCCATATGCGTTTATACAAGAGCAGGTTCTTGATATTTTGCGTGTCATCGCCCCGAATTTAGCGGAGGGTGCCATCGTGGTCGTGGAGCGTTCCTCACGCGATGCGGAACCTGCGTGGAACTCTCAGCTGCACCGGTTTGCAATGAAGAAATATGGCGAGACGGTGCTGTACTATCTTGAACCAGATGAATCATATACGGATACTGGTTCTGAACCCGCCGAAAGCGAGAATGCTTCATGTTAGCTATCTGCCCCGGATCGTTTGACCCGATTCACCATGGACACCTGGAGATTATTGCTCGTGCCGCTACGCTCTTTGATGAGGTGCTCGTGGGGGTCGCGCATAACTCCTCTAAAAAATACCTTTTTTCTCTGTCGGAGCGCGTGAACCTAGTAGAGTGTTCCCTAGCAGAGCGCGGTATTACCACCGTGAAGGTTGAGGTTATTCCGCCTGGGGTACTTTTGGCACAGTGGGCTCAGGAACACGGGGCGCAGGTGCTTGTTAAGGGCCTCCGCTCGGGGGCGGATTACGAGTATGAGGCTCCAATGGCGAGTATGAACCGTCATTTGGCAAACTTGGAGACAGCGTTCTTGGCGGGGGAAGACCGTTTCGGCGGGGTTTCTTCGACGATTATCCGTGAGGTTGCATCCTTAGGCGGCGACGTTTCGGTTTATGTGCCGCGTGTGGTTTCGGATGCGCTCGTCGCTAAGCACTCACAGGTATCGGGCCGATAACACGATTGCGTAGTTTTATGCGCGATTCTCCCACGATCTAGGGCGTTTTTCCTGGGTTTTGCGCGTATTTTATGTGAATTTTGATGCGTCGAATGTCATAGTTTGCCGCCCGAACCTTGATTAACGGCGGTTGAGCGGATAGAATATCTCTTTGGTTTAAGCATTTTGTATAAGGAGATATGCCATTTCACCTCAAAACTCCTCTGATTTGGTGGTGTCAGTCAAAAATCTGGTGCACCGTCCCGGATCTATGGAAACCCTCGACGAGGTTGTACAGGCACCCGCTGAGATGGGTAATGCCCTGATTGGTGTACAAGAAGGCACCGACATGGACCTGAACATTCGGCTGGAGTCGGTAGTAGATGGTATCCTGGTAAGCGGCACAACCGTAGTGGATGTACACGGCGAGTGTAGCCTATGTTTGGATCCGATTGATTACGAAATGTCGACCAACATACAAGAGCTTTTTGTTTTCGAGAAGGCCCCCTCTGGCGGCCCCGAAGACGAAGACGATGAGCAGTATGCCGTTGAAGGTGAATCTATTGACCTTGAACCGGTGCTGCGGGATGCAGTAATCCTTCAACTGCCGTTCCAGCCCGTCTGCCGGGAAACCTGCCAGGGACTGTGCTCTGAATGCGGAGCGCGCCTGGAGGAAGACCCCGGGCATCATCACGAGGTGTTGGATCCGCGCTGGTCAGCCCTACAGGGCTTGCTGAGCGAGGATACCGAAAACTAAATTGTTGTTACGAGAGAATGAGAGATAGCTGTGGCTGTTCCCAAGCGCAAGATGTCCCGCGCTAACACCCGCGCGCGTCGTTCCCAGTGGAAGGCATCTGTTCCGCCGCTGGTTAAGACTGTTGAAAACGGTCGCGTGACTTACAGCCTGCCTCACCAGGCAAAGGTTGTAACCGACGCTGCAGGCAATGCCCTGTTCCTGGAATACAAGGGCCGTAAGGTCGCCGACGCTTAATCACGCGAGTATTCCTGATGACTAACATTCCTAGCGAAGCTGGGGAGTTGCTTGAACGTCTCGGTGTCGATATTGACGCCGAGACGTTTTTGCTGTCTCTCACACACCGTTCCTACGCCTTTGAAAACCCCGGGGTAGAGCATAATGAACGCCTAGAGTTCCTGGGTGATTCTGTACTTTCTCTCGCCATTGCAGAGGAGGTGTACCGCCGCCACCCCGAACTTCCCGAAGGTGAGCTCGTGAAACTGCACCATGTGGTGGTTTCGGCTCCCGCTTTGGCAATAGCCGCCCGTAAACTAGAGTTGGGTAAGCATATCCGTCTAGGTAAGGGGGAAAGGCTTACGGGAGGTGCCGATAAAGATTCGATTCTTGCCGACACCATGGAAGCTATCTTTGGAGCAACGTACATCAGCTTGGGGCGGGAAGCCGCCCGTGAGCTCGTTCTGAGGTTGATTGCGCCCATGTTAGAAGACGAGCAAATTCTCAATTCTGGACGCGACTGGAAAACCGATCTGCAGACGCTGGTAACCTCGCGGTCTTGGGGAGATGTAACCTACGAGATCGAAGCAGAAGGCCCCGACCATGCTCGCGTGTATACTGCCCGCGCTATCGTGGCAAAGCAGACCGCGGGTACCGGAAGCGGACCCAGCAAGAAGGAAGCAGAGCGTCTCGCCGCAGAAGCTGCGTATCGCATACTAGTCTAAAAATAAGTTTGCGCCGCCCGGTGGGAGAAACTAGCTCTTGCGCCGAGTGGCGAGTTCATGACGCTGTGAAGGGGAGAGATGCCGGAGCTACCCGAGGTTGAGACTGTGCGTGAGGGTGTGCATCATCATGCTGTCGGTTGTGTAATCGAGCGGGTACGCATTCTCGATGAACGCTCTATTCGCCGCCATATCGGGGGTTCTGCGGATTTTACGATGCGTTTAGAAGGAACCCGTATTCGCGGGGCATATAGGCGCGGTAAGTATATGTGGCTCACGCTCTCTGCACCCGAAGACGAACCTTTCCCGAAGCGTGGCGACAGCGATGACATGTTACTGCCGTACGCGCTTGTTATTCATCTGGGGATGAGCGGGCAGCTGCTCGTGAAGACTCCAGAATTCCCCGCTGAGAAGCACCTCAAAATCGTACTTGAACTCGAACCCGCCAATGGTGATATTGGTAAAACCATCGAATTAAGGTTTGTCGACCAGCGTATTTTCGGTGGAATGTTCCTTTCGGAAGTAGTTCCCGGCATTCCTGCGGGCGCCTCGCTCGCTGGTGCGGAGGAAATACCAGAGGAGCTCTTGGTTCCTGAAGCTGTTGAGCATATTGGGCGTGACCCGGTAGATCCATACTTTGATGTGGCAAAGATTCGCCGCATCATGCTGCGTACCTCCAGCGGCATTAAACGCCTGCTTCTGGACCAGTCCGTGGTATCTGGGATCGGGAATATTTATGCGGATGAGGCGCTCTGGCGTGCCAGAATACACTACGCAAAACCCGCAAAATCTCTCAGTGCCGCCCAAACCCGGGAGCTATTCGCCGCCGTACACCAGGTACTGACCGAAGCGCTACACGCAGGCGGGACCAGTTTCGATGCGCTCTATGTGAACGTCAATGGGCAGTCCGGTTATTTTGATAGGTCCTTGAACGCTTACGGCCGTGCCGGCGAACCCTGCCGCCGGTGCTTAGAGGCTGGGCGCACCAGCATTATTGTGCGTGAACCATTTATGAACCGTTCCTCATACCGCTGCCCGCACTGCCAACGCACCCCGCGCGGGCTAAAAATCAGCTAACGTTTTTCCTACACTGCTGAAGAGGAACGTGAATATTTATCCCCGTAGAAAAGACCCAGACGACGGTACCCCTCGTCGATCGTAACGGTGGGCTCCCACTGTAAAAGTTCGCGGGTGAGCCTCTGATCGAACCAGTGCGCCGTTGAAAGCTGCTCCGCCAAAAATTCGGTCATGGGAGGTTCATCCCCGGCTGTTACCGACTTCGGCAGACGCCCCCACACCTTTTCGATCAAACGCCCCACAAAAGCCGCCGTCGGTGCGGGAACCGAGAAACGCGGCGCAGGAACCCCAACCGCCGTGCAGAAACCACTCATCAGCTCAGCAATCGTGCGGGGCTGACCATTTGTGACCACCAGCGCGCGCCCGGCTATTGACTCTAGGCGCTCGTAACCACGTACCAGCGCATCCGCCGCGTTATCAATATAGAGCGTATCGATCAGACCTGTGCCCCCGGAAAGCAGGGGCAGCCGCCCGGACTGAGCCCTATCTAGGATGCGCTCCACCAACTGAGTATCGCCCGGTCCCCAAATCAGATGCGGGCGTAACGCCCCCACGCGCAAGGTAGATCCCGAGGCGAGCTTCGTGCCGTTCGCCGCCAAAACCGCAAGCTCTGCCGTCGCCTTGGAACGAGCATAGTTTCCGCGAGCATGCTCGGGGGATGCCACCCCGTTCCCCTCGCCGATGAGAGCCGTTCCGGCATGAGCAACCGAAGGAGAAGATACATACAAAAACTTAGGAATCGAACGCTCTATAGCGGCATCCAGAAGAGCCTGCGTGCCCACAATATTGGTACGCTCATAATCCTCCCAATCGCCCGAAACCGAGACTTTCGCAGCGGCATGCACAATGCCGTCCACTCCCACAAGAGCCTGCTCAATAACCTCAGCATTATTAAGAGAACCGCGAACCTGATCGAAACGAGGGCGTATCGTATCTGGCAGCAGCGCTGCAATACCCGCATCACTGCGCTGGAATACGCGCACATCATACCCAGCACGCAACAGCGCGATGGCGGTTTCACGACCGAGCATACCGCTTGCACCGGTAATAAGCACACGTTCGCCGCTACGGGCAGCAAAATACGATTCATCGACAGGACGCAAAGACCGCGGCGCAGGGTCGGTATACCGAGCCGCTAAAGGAGCCGGGGTAGCCATAAAAGCCTCCAAAATTCAGGTTTCTCCTGATCTTCAAGAATCTACATGCGAACACACAACGGGAGAACAGTATCAGGCAGATTCTCTGCGTCCTCTCTCCGCTATCTTAAGAACTAAGCACCCGCAAGTACCTTTGAAGCCCACTCGCCAAGGGCAGGCCTATCAATCTTCGAGTTATGGCGAATATCGGTCGGATGCTCCTTGATAACCAACACAACCGCCAGCTCGATACCCGTATCGTCCTGAACGCGCTCGCGGATCTGTCGGCTCAGCTCGAAGGGTGCCTGCCCCTGCTTAAGCTTGCGGTCGGCGGCCTCAATGACGAGCACGGGTGCGGCGGTACCTGCAGGACCGACCGAGACCAGTGCGGCACGGCGTACCGCATCCAAGGTCTCAGCGGACTGCTCGGCGGCAACCGGGGTCAGCACACCTTGGGCAGTCAAAAGAACATGCGCTAAGCGCCCCTCAACCCAGAGACGACCGGCGGCATCCAGATGCCCCACATCGCCGGTGTGATGCCAGCCGGGGGTCGAAATCGATTGTTCTTCAGTCACCCACAGAGTATCGTAACGGTCTTTAACATGGGGAGCCGATACCAAAATCTCACCGGTCACACCCGGTTCGTGAGTCATCTCCGAAGCCACGGTTCCATCCTCCTGCAAAGGAGCGATCGCCACCGCCGCACCATATACCGCGTACCCTACACATACCCCATCTCGTGCAAAAGGATCAAGAATATCGCCCTCGGCATTCGGGGTTCCCTCAGCTAGTGCCTGGCGAATCATATCCAAAGATACATCGGTAACCGGCAGTCCCTCGGTCATACCATAAGGGGTGTGCAGCGAGGCATGAGGCATCAGCTTCGAGAGTTCGTCAAGCAGAGGAACAGGAATAGGCGCCCCAGCCGACAGCACAGTGGTGACCTCCGCTAGGGCTGTGCGCTGCGAATCGGTGAGTTCGGAGGCGCTTGCCACCACGTTCACGAGTGCCGCAGGGGAGGCGAAGACGGTGGATGCGCCAATCGCCTCGGTCGCGGAGGCTAACGCGGTTGCGGTGAGCGTCTTGGGCTTGGTCACATCCATCTTCGGGGTAACACTCGTAGCGCCCAGTGCCGGACCTAGAAGCGCGAAGGGTGCGAATCCAGCCACCAGACCTGACCCGGACTTGAACCCGTAGGTGTTGACGATGGCATCGCGCATACCCGCCAGCTGGCGCTGGGTGTACACAACACCCTTTGCGGGGCCGGTTGAGCCGGAAGTGTACAGGACAGCGGCATCCGCATCCGGATCGGGGTCGGGGAACTCGATAACCGCAGGAGTGGCAATAGGGGCGCTGAGTGTGTTTTCGGATGTTTTAGAACGCGCCGAATGTTTGTGAGCGGACTCAAAGACAGAACCTTCTACACCGAGCACCCGATCCTGGAATTTACCGAGCGGTTCTACGGAAATGCGGTGCCCGGGCCATAACAGGGATCGTGCGGCGGCGAGAGCGGCGGGAATGCCCACGATAAATTGCGGGTTGGCGCCCTTGAGTGCGCGCGTAAGGCCCGTAAGCCCCAAACCGGTATCCGCCACCACAATAACCGCGCCCAGTTTAAGGCACGCATAAATAAGCGTTGTCAGGCGTGACCCAGGTGGCACCATCAGATTCACACGGTCACCGGGACGTACCCCTAGGGCGTGCAGGCGTGCCGCCGCCGCATCTACATGCATTGCGAGCTGTTGCCACGTAAGCTGTGCTGCAACCTGGGTACCATCGCCTGCGGAGTCCATATCTACAATTGCGAGTGAGGTGTCCTGCGCGCGTTCGTTCAACGCTGCTATCATCGGGCGGAATTCTTCGTGTGCTGCTTCTTCGGAAGTTTTCAGATTCCGAATACGTTCGTCCAAAGCTCGCCGAGCCTCACGATGCTGCGCCTCTGCGTTGACCGGTTTCTCTAGATAACCCTCAACGAGCGTGCCGAAGTTCTGCCCCAGCCAAGCAAAGATAGGGGCGGCAATATCTTCATCTTCGGCAACTAGGTGCGACGCCTTTTCATAGCGGTGTACCTTGGCCTGGGGAAAACGATCCATCAGATCGAAGAGGTAGCGCCGCTGAAAAACCGGGTCTTTAGTACCCCACTGGAAGAATGCGGGAACCTTCAAATCCCGAACACCTTCCGCGATGCGCACCATATGAGCGTATGAGGGTATATCGGTTCCGGTGGGAATATCGCCCACAAAATTGCGGATACCCTCGCGCCACGCCGGATGCGCATAAGGCGCCCGGTAGGTGCGGCGAATCCCCTCGTGAAGTTTGCTGGGGTAAAGTGCACGCGGTTGGGATTCCTGTGGCCCAGCTAGAGCCTGTTCCGAAGAGCCTGGCTCACCTTCGGAGGGCACCCGGCCCTGGTTCTGCGCCAGCCCCAGAGTAACGTCTAGAAAAGTTGTAGAGTCTCGTGTACCCAGCTCGTGAACCCCCAAAGCTAGGCGCAGCGCCGCCGGGATGCGCTCAACACCATTGTGATATACGGCTGTGTTCGTGAGCATGACGCCCGAAAGAATATTTTGGTGTTCAAGCGCCCAGCCCAGCGAGACTAAACCGCCCCAGTCATGGGCGAGGGTCACCACCGGTTTATCGGTTTTATCCAGCCCGAGTTCGCGGGTAAAATCGCTCAAGTCTGCTATGCGGTCTTCAAGCGAGCGCCGTTCGTCCTCCAGGTCGAGGTGAGTGCGTTCGGAGTACCCCATATCGAGCTGGTCGACAGCGATAACACGCCACGGTGCTGTACTGTTCACGCCGGCATCGAGTACGGTACGCCACAAATACGACCAGGTGGGGTTGCCGTGTACGCACAGGATCGTGCCGATAGGGTCAAGCCCATGTTCCTGAAGCGCTGGAGTATTGTCGAGGTAATGCCACCGTCGTGCCTGCGCTTGGGCGGCCCGCAGCTCAATCGGGGCGGTGGTAGGTACCTCAAGCATGTGCGAGTAGCGAGGATCAACGCCCGTCCACTCGTGTGGGTTATATGGTGGTTGGGTCTTCGGGAAGTTAAGGTGGCGCATATACTGTCCTTGCTGTTGCGACGGCTCGTCGCCGGTGATATTCAGAGTACCTTGGCGTGGGGCTATGTACCGATACAGTGAGGAGCCCCGCACCTGCCGAGGCTCCCACGCGATGAGACGATACTAATTCACATTACCAGTCGATTTCCATGAGCGCAGTATTCAAACCGGAACCCACACCCATGCATAGAATACGGTCACCTTTTTTATAGGTGGGGGCGCATTCCGCAAGAGTCATGGGCAGTGCCGCTGCCGCTACGTTACCCCAAACGGGGAAAGTCAGCGGAATACGGTCGCGTTTAATGCCCACGGCTTCGATAATAGCGTTGGTGTGAGCATTAGAAATCTGGTGAGTTACATAGGAATCCATATCGGTCCACTTCCAGCCGTCCTCATGAGCTTGTTCCCAAGCCTGAGCTACCAGCTGCAGACCATGCTCAAGAAGACCAGCGGCATCAGTATTCATGCCCTGATCAGCTTCACCGCCAATACACAGATTACGATGCTCAGTTCCCGCACGCGATACCGAACCGATGATGCGGTGCCCTTCGGGATGCGCATCTGCCTTACCGAGTACCGCCGCCGCCGCGCCCGAGCCGAGGGTGAGGGTAGCAAACTGGGCGAGCACATCCTCACGAGATGTATGAGGCTGGCTCAAAATCCGCAGGGCGGTACGATGCCACGGGGAAGGATCTTCACCGGCAACAACGAGAGCGTAGTCAACGGCACCGGAATCGATCATCGTAGATGCCACAGTCATAGCGTTTACAAACCCTAGGCAGGCGTTCGTAATATCGAAGTTTAGGGCGTGACGAGGCAGATTAAGGCGGTCATGAATACCCACAGATACTGCGGGTTCAAAATTGTCGCGGGTTACAGAAGCATTAATAAGCAGCCCCACTTGATCCCGGTCAACCTTCGCAGCTTGAAGCGCTTTCTCTGCTGCAGCAACGGCACCATCTTCAAAAGTTTGGCCCTCAGCCCAGCCACGACGTTCGCTAATCCCCGCCAGACGCTCCAGTAACCCCTTAGGCATCTTCAGACGCTTATAAGTGTTGGACAATTGTTCGTCAAAATATGAGCTTGTAACTACACGGGGAGGAAGTTCATGCGCGATAGAAAGTAAAGCAGCGTTACGATGCCGGATATCAGAATTTACGCCGGGATTATCTGCGTCAGAAGTCGCGGCTGCAGTGTGTTCGGACAATCTGTATGACCTTTACAGGGAGGTACGTCTATGATGGGCACAACGAAGAAATAGCGGAGGCGCTGGTGCGCTCCCCGCATCGTCGACTTAGTTAAATCTACCGTACCCGCGCCCTAAAGTCCGAAATTCCGCATTCATGACTCCGTGCGCCGCATGGCAGACATCCCTAGAATATCAAGGCGTAAAGTTATTGTGCAGCCCTTGGCGGCTTCGAGATACGGAATATTCGTTCACCTATCGCTTAAGACCTTCAACTGGAAGCCGACGCTTCCCGGCAGATCAGGATGCAAACTTTCCTAAAGCCGGGCAACGTCCGTTGTGCATCCTTAAAATCTGGATGAGCTCGTTTCACACCCGGAACGCTGATGATGCATCTGAGTACAATAGAACTACTCTGCGCCTGCTAAAATCCCGGCGCGGTTTCCACCCAATGAAAGGCAATCCGTGCACCTGACTTCGCTCACCCTACGCGGCTTCAAGTCTTTCGCATCGGCCACCACATTTGAATTCACCCCCGGCATTAACGCTGTGGTAGGTCCTAACGGCTCAGGAAAATCAAATATTATGGATGCGCTCGCCTGGGTTATGGGGGAGCAGGGGGCGAAAACTCTGCGTGGCGGTTCCATGCAGGATGTTATTTTTGCGGGTTCTGGTACGGGTGGAGCCGAAAACGGCGGAAAATCCCAATTAGGGCGTGCCCAAGTTGTTTTGCGCCTAGATAATACAGATGGTGCGCTGTCGATACCCGCCGACGCTGTCGAGATCTCACGCACTATGTTCCGTGCCGGTGGCAGCGAATATGAGATTAATGGGTCGCCTGCTCGTCTGTCCGATGTGCATGATATTCTCGCGGAAGCTGGAATGGGGCGTGAGATGCACGTGCTTATCGGACAGGGTCAGCTCGATAAAATTTTGCACGCCTCTGCCGCCGAACGCCGCGAAATTATGGAAGAGGCCGCCGGAATCCTAAAATACCGCCGCCGCCAGGATAAAACCGCCCGCAAACTTGAGGCCATGAGTGCTAATCTGACCCGCTTGAACGACTTGGCTGCCGAGCTCAGCAACCAGTTGGAACCGCTTGGGGATCAAGCAGAGTCTGCGGCAACCGCGCGCGAACTGCAAGCGCGCATCCGCGAACTGCACGGCATACTAATCACCCGAGAAACCCATGCGCTCAACGCCCAAGTACAGGAACAGACCCGGCGACTTAGCGATACGAGTGAGCAGGCGCATGAACTCGATGAAAGCCGCGAAAAAATACGGACGCGGCGAAAAACCCTCGACGAGAATCTTGAATCAACCCGCCGCGAGCAAACGGAGGCGAACGCTCATCTAGCGCGCATCCGCGAGCTTGTGGCACGGGTTAACGCGGTAATTGCGGTAGCGGCTGAGCGTGCCCAAGCGGAAGAAAACGCTCCTGCTCTTGAAGACTATCGGCAGGAAGTTGAGCGCTGTGCACAACGCCTTGCAGAGGATGAAAAAAATCGTGACAGCGCGGCTGTTGAGCACGAAAAAGCGCAGACGGAGGCTCAGGAATCTGAACGTCGAGTACAGGAACTTACAAGTGCTCTCGCCACATTGGAAAACACCCGTGCTCAACACGAGGCTGAGCGTGACCGCGCTAGAAAACGCCGTGCCGAACTTGCTGAAGCTACCGCCGTGGCACGCGCCACCTATGAACGCGCTTGTGCCATGGAAGAGACCCGCCGTGCTGAACACGAAGACTTGAATGCTGAATTTACTCGTTTGGTCGAGACCGTGGCACACTCGGAGGTTGCCCTGCAGACAGCTGCAGCGGAAGAAGAAACTCACCAGCGGGATCTCACCGCTGCCGCTAGTGCACGAACTAAAGCCGAAGAAACCCGTGAAAAGGCCAGTGCCCAGGTATTAGAGGCCTCCCAAACATATGCTGGTGCCCATGAACGTGCCGCAACTCTGCGAGAAGCCCTTGGGCAAAGCCTAGATATAGCTGGCAATCTCTCGGAAGTACATCTTGATCAGCTTGTGCGTGTTTTCGAGGTCCTTACCATCGAGAAAGGCTGGGAGCGCGCCGCTTCTGCCGCACTGGCTGCCTTTGCATCGGCGGCAATTAACGCCCCGCAAGACACCCATATTTCTCGTCTTATCTCTGATGTTGGGAAGAAGACAGCGAAGACTAAGAAGCCATCTCGAAAGACAGAAGAATTAGCGGAAAAAACTCTGGATCTTTCAGATGTGCCAGATGCCGTAGCGGCGCTTACAGTCATTACTCCTGTCACAGACTCGGCAGAGAATTTACTCGATAAATCTGCCCGCACAGCTCTTAACGCGGCACTCTACGCCCGCCTGCACGGAGTTTACTTTGTGCAGGATGCGCCCGCAGCTGCCTTAGCACTTACCGCCGGCGCTTACCGTGTTTACGACAGGCAGGGAATCGAATACACCGCCTACAGTGTTCTGCACCCGGCACACGAACAGAGTGCCCTCGAACTTGCCGCCGCCGCGCAGACCTCCCGTGACGACGCCGAAAAAGCTCTAGCAAAACTCAACCGTGCCAAGAAAAAACTTACGGCCGCCGAACGCGCTCTCACCGCTGCACTCGAGACAGAACGCGGAATCGCCAAACTTCTAGGCGAATCCCGTGCCGCCCGCGCCCGCGCCGAGGCTGAACATGCGCGCATCCTAAGCCGATCCGAAAGTCTGCACGCAGAGATTGCGCGCGCCGCCGAAAAACTGCACCATGCCGCAGATGAAGCACAGGAACTTCAGAGCGCATACCAACAGACACGCGACGAGCTGACCGCCCATGAAGAAGCTCGTATAACGCATAGCATCATGGGGAGTGCAGAGGCCGAAGCCGACAGTACCCCGGATAATCCCGTCGATCTCGAAGGCTCTCTCGCGCAGGCACGCAAAACACTGCATGAGGCAGAACAGCACCATGCCCGCATCCAGGCCGAAGCTGCACAACGAGTCGCCGAAATGCATGCTGCAGAAGCCTCAATGGAACGCACCCGGGAGGTTTATAGCCGTGCAGAACGTGCTCTCACCGCGGCGCAGGCAGCGCGCGAGCAAGCGCATCGCCTAGCTACCGCAGCACGTTCACAACAGCGTCAAGCTCACGCGCTAGCTGATGCTCTAGCTGCTGAAGCAGAAACCTGGAAAAATCGTCTTGACGAAATCGCGCGCAGCATGGGTGAAACCGCAGAGCAACGCGCCGAAACTTATACCGAAGAACAAGACCTTGCGACGGCCCATCAAGCAGCCCTCGCCCTCATCTCGCGCGCCGAAACCGAACTCGCACGCCTCGAAATCCGTCGTGAAACTCTGGCAGAACGCTCACGGCTTCTGACCCAGCTGCCTCTCGACGAAATTCTGCAGACACACCCCAACCCAGACGAAAACGCCGAAGATTACGTACCCACCGAGACCATTCAAACACGGCTTGCTGCCACCGAACGCGAACTCGAAAAGCTCGGCAAAATCAACCCCCTCGCCCTCGAAGAATACGAAGCGCTTAGCGAACGACACACCTACCTGCGAGAACAAATCGCTGACCTCAAAAAATCTCGCGGCGATGTCATGACCGTCATGGACGAAGTCACCACCCACATTGCCGAAGTTTTCACGCAGGCATTCAACACCGTAAACGAGCATTATGAACGTATCTTCGGCATACTTTTCCCCGGAGGCGAGGGACGCCTGGAACTCTCCGACCCTGACGATATTCTTAACTCAGGCGTAGATATTTATGCCCGTCCGGCTGGCAAAAAAGTCAAACGTCTCTCGCTTCTTTCCGGAGGGGAACGATCGCTCGCATCCCTGGCGTTGTTAATCGCCATCTTTATGGCAAGCCCCTCACCGTTTTATGCCCTTGATGAGGTAGAAGCAGCCCTTGACGACCGCAACCTAGGGCGAGTCCTCACAGTACTGCAAGAACTAGGGGAGCGCTCGCAGCTCATCGTGGTAACCCACCAAAAACGTACGATGCAGATTGCACAAACCCTTTACGGCGTTTCGATGCGCAACGGTGTTTCGACTGTAATCTCACAAAATATGGATGAGCTGCGCGAGCTGCTCTAACGTTTTCTAAGCGCAAAATAAAATACTGTGGGCTAAGAATGCTCGAAGATGTTCTTAGCCCACAGTATTTTGTGAATGTTCCCCTACCTTCCGGTATAGTTCTCATCCGCCAGTTCGCGGGGCCAGTGTGGAGTGCGGAACGGTAGCCAGGTGAGTGAAGCTGCCAGGAGTAAACCTCCGCAGAGCATGAATGCAGGTGTGAAGCCCCACGTATCGGCAACAGTACCGGCGAGAAGCGGGCCCAGAATCATGCCGAAATCACTATGCATTTGGAAAGTTGCAAGCACGGGTGCTCCATCGCGTTTGCTACCGATCACATCGGCAACAGAGGCTTGCAGCGAGGGCGTGATCAGTGCGGCACCAGCACCCATACCCACGATGAGAGCCACAAGCATCCAAAGCGCCGAAGAAATACCAATAGTCGAAATGGCGGTTCCGGCGATAAGCAAACCGATAAAAATCATGATGCGCCGCCCCAAGTTGTCTGATAGACGCCCCGAAACGGTTTGGGTAAGAGCATTTGCTAACGAACCGACCGCCATCACCGTAGAGGCAAGGACGGTTCCCTCCGGTGCCCTAGACGCATCGCCGCCCGTCGCCAAATACGCCGCGAGCAGAGGAATCAGAGAAGACTGTATGCCTAAAACAGCCCAGCCGATCGTAAAGTTCGTGAAAAGCGCCGATCGATAGTTCGTAAATTTGAGTGCTTGCCGAACGGTCATCGTGGCTGGCATAGGGGGTTTCTGCCGGGGTGATTCCTTGCCCGAAGCCGGTACATCGGTTGCAGAAGCATCGTTAGTATCGGGGGAAGCTTTGGAGCCAGTATCATGCTGGGTGGGAAGACTATATGCCTCACGTTCGGCATCAATCTGATCGGCAGGAGGCATCATGAACCAGACGATAGCCCCAGCTACCAGCAGAGAGCAGCCGTAGAGGGCAAATGGCAGGCGCATCCCCAAGCCGCTGAGTGCACCGCCGACGACCGGCCCCATAATGTTCCCGAGCAGGAATGCGGTAGCGTAGTATCCCGAAACCCGCCCGCGCATATGCGAAGGTGCTAAACGCACCAGAAGACCCATCGCAGAAACCGTGAACATGACCGAACCGATACCCGCGAATGCGCGCGAAGCGAGCAGCACCCAGTAATCCCAGGCAGCGGCATTTACGAAGGACGAAACCGCCACAATAACCATGCCGCAGGTGTAGATAGGGCGCTCACCAAACCGTGAGATGAGCTTGCCCGCCCCCGGTGCGAAGATTAACCGCATGGCTGCCAATGCCGAGACCACAATCGTTGTTGCCGCTACTCCCACGTTAAAGCTACGCGCAAAACTGGGGAGTACAGGTGCTACGAGTCCGTACCCGAGCGCGATCATAAAAGATGCGGCAATGAGTACCTTCAACCCGGTAGGAATACGAGTTTTTGCGGGGGTTTCAGACGGTGCACCTTCAGCTTCGTCAGCCTTCGTGAGCTGGATGCGCCTGCCGCTCTCATCCTCAATAGTTGCGGATGCGATGGCATCCGCTCCGGGGCTGACGATAGGGATCGCCCCGGTTGCTGCACTCATGTAGTCCGGTGTGCATTGCTGCGTGCTGCCGGTATTGGAAGGTTTGTTCTTCCCGGTATCCTGCTGAGTTTCTGCGGGGGAGGAGCCTTGGGACTGTGCGTTGTGTTCGTGCGGGGTCATAACTCTTTCTGAGTATTTGGCGGTAGAACCACCCTGGCAGCGAAGCTGCCGTGCGTGTTGGTTAGGGGGAGCGCATCAGAATCTTGCCTGATACCGCTCGCTCTCACTAGTCTACTCTTCATAAGAATCGTCAGGCAGGAGAATTTTGTATGTTCCTCGCCTACCGCGAAACGCCTGAGTGAAGAGTCATTTTATGCGGAAGTGCGCTGCAGAACGGATTTTCCTTCACAAGCCCCCTTTTCATCTTCATACCAGCCGGTAAGCTAGTAGTGTGAATGAATCAATGTGGATAATCCTGGCAGTTGTGCTGGGTGTATTAGTGATTGCTGGCGTTATTTTCGCCTTTACACGCGGTGCTAAAGCGCCGCGTGGCGGGTATCCGAGCACACGTGATGCTGATGATACGCAGGCGGAAGACACATCGGAAGAGACCGAGCAACCAGCCTCCCGTTACGATATTCCTGATCCTTCGGCGGGGCGTCTGGTGCGGCTGCGTGCCCGTTTGGCGCGGTCGAACAACATGCTGGGCAAGGGGCTTTTGGCTCTGCTCTCACGAGATCGTATCGATCAGGATGTCTGGGATGAGGTCGAAGAGACTCTGCTCATGGCTGATTTGGGTGCTGAGCCGACAACCCGTTTGGTGGAGGCGCTTCAGAAGCGGGTGCGTGTGGAGGGAACCGATAACCCTGCCGCCGTGAAGAAGATGCTTCATGAAGAGCTTCTTGAGATTATCGGTCCCACAATGGATCGTGAGTTAAAGACCGAGGGCACCGACGGTAATCCCGGCGTGGTGCTTGTGGTCGGCGTGAACGGCGTAGGGAAGACCACGACGGTCGGTAAGATCGCCCGTGTGATGGTTGCGGACGGAAATTCGCTTCTGCTGGGCGCGGCTGATACCTTCCGTGCTGCGGCTTCCGAACAGCTGACGACTTGGGGCGACCGCGTGGGCGTGAAGACCGTGCGCAGCGAAAAGGAAGGTGCTGATCCTGCCTCTGTTGCTTTCGACGCGGTGAAGACCGCTAAGGCTGAGGGTATCGGCACGGTGCTGGTCGATACTGCGGGTCGCCTGCAGAATAAGGCCGGTCTGATGGATCAGCTCGGCAAGATCAAACGCGTGATCGAAAAGGAAGCCCCCGTGACCGAGGTGCTTTTGGTGATTGACGCGACAACCGGGCAAAACGGTATGGTGCAGGCGAAGGTTTTCGGCGAAATCGTGGACGTGACCGGTATTGTGCTCACCAAGCTCGACGGTACCGCAAAGGGCGGCATCGTGGTGGCTATTCAGGAAGAATTGGGTGTTCCCGTCAAGCTCGTGGGACTCGGCGAAGGCCCGGACGATCTGGCCCCCTTCGACCCCGAAGGCTTCGTGGATGCGCTTCTCGATTAGCGGCTGAACCCTGCTCTTGTGCGTCGTGCATTTTAGCGGAGCACATGATGAGGCGATATTTCCGGGAGCGTTTTCTTCATCTTAAATTGTTACCAGATGAAGAAAATGCTCCCGGTTTGTGTATTCGTTTGCCAGAACACCCTATTCATGGGTTGCCAGGTGCTTGAGTTTTCCGTTCCAATGTGGCAGTTCGTGCACGAGAAACTCTGGTTTGAGCGGATAATCCGCCAGGGAATCGAGCGGCAGCCAGGCACAGGGGTAGCGATGCTCCTCTTCGCAGGTGGTTATCGGAACCGCTTCAGAATCAACCTCCACGAGGTAGTGAAATTCAATGCGATGGTTCGGTATATCGTGCACTGTGAAAAGGTGCTCTCCTACGAACGCAAGCTTCCGAATCGTGCAGCCGATGCCTAGTTCTTCGCGTACTTCGCGACGCACCGCATCCGCGCTGTGCTCACCAACTTGTACAGCGCCGCCGGGCACAAAATATTTGCCGTCGTGACTGTAGGTCAAGAGCTTACCGGCGTGTATGATCAGTGCCGAAGCTCGCACACCGTACTGATATTCTGCAGCTGTCGTTCGAAAATCCATACCTTTATTATCAACTGCGTATTATGTACAGTTTCGCCAAACGCTCATTGGAGGGTGTCATCGACAGTAGATCTTGGCACATCCTGTATCCTTGAAGATTGAGTAAGCATCTTAAAAATGGGCGACCATCTTGGGTTCAAGCTGGGTGCAGTCCGTTTCCTCGACGATAAGAAAGTGATCACGGCTCGTGTTCAATTCTCTCTCTGACCGTTTGACGGCAACCTTTAAAAACCTGCGTGGCAAGGGCCGCCTCTCTGAGGCAGACATTGACGCAACCGTCCGCGAAATTCGCCGCGCCCTGCTGGATGCGGATGTCGCCGTGCCTGTTGTCCGTGAATTCGCCGCACATATTAAAGAGCGTGCCCTCGGTGCTGAGGTCTCAGAGGCACTCAACCCTTCACAGCAGATCGTCAAGATTGTAAACGAAGAGCTTATTACCATTCTGGGCGGGCAGACTCGCCGCATTAACATGGCTAAGACCGGTCCCACCATTATTATGCTGGCTGGTCTGCAGGGCGCCGGTAAAACCACGCTGGCGGGTAAACTCGCGAAGTGGCTCAAGGGGCAGGGGCATACCCCTATCCTGGTGGCATCTGACTTGCAGCGTCCGAACGCGGTGACCCAGCTGAAGGTTGTGGGCGAGCGCGCGGGCGTACCCGTTTTCGCGCCCCACCCGGGTGTGACCAGTGAATTTGATACCCCTACTGGCGATCCTGTGCAGGTTGCGCGAGATGGCGTTGCTGAAGCGCGTGCGAAGCTCCATGACGTGGTGATCGTTGATACTGCAGGCCGTTTGGGTGTGGATGCTGAACTCATGCAGCAGGCGCGTAATATCCGCGATGCTATTGAGCCTCAAGAAGTCCTGTTCGTAATCGACGCGATGATTGGTCAGGACGCCGTGAATACCGCAAATGCCTTCAACGAGGGTGTGGACTTTACCGGCGTAGTGCTCTCTAAACTTGATGGTGACGCCCGTGGTGGTGCGGCTCTTTCCGTTGCTTCGGTTACCGGCAAACCGATTATGTTCGCATCCACGGGTGAGAACGTGGATGATTTCGAGCAATTCCACCCCGACCGTATGGCCAGCCGCATTCTGGATATGGGCGATGTGCTCACCCTGATCGAGCAGGCAGAGGCCACGTGGGATAAGGCAGAAGCCGACCGCATGGCCAAGAAATTCATTGATCAGGAAGATTTCACCTTTGATGATTTCTTGGCGCAGATGCAGCAGATTCGCAAGCTGGGTTCCATGAAGAAACTTCTCATGATGATGCCCGGTGCCGCCCAGATGCGCCAGCAGCTAGAGTCTTTTGACGAACGTGAAATTGACCGCGTTGAAGCTATTGTACGTTCGATGACCCCGCATGAACGTGTGGCACCGAAGATCATTAACGGTTCACGCCGTGCGCGTATCGCGAAAGGTTCGGGCGTGACTGTTTCTGAGGTGAATCAGCTCATGGAGCGTTTTGCTCAGGCACAGAAGATGATGAAGAAGCTTGCCACCGGCAAGATGTCTGGTATGCCCGGCGGCATGCAGATGCCCGGTATGGCCGCGGCTGGCGGAAGTAACCGTAAAAAGAATAAGAAAAATAATAACAAGAAGAAGGCGGGTCGCTCAGGCAACCCCATGAAGCGTAAGCAGCAAGAGGCAGAGGCACTTGCCGCTCAGAAGGCACGCCAGGGTGCGGCTTTCGGGCAGCAGGCGCAGCAGCAAGAAGATCTTGATCTTTCGAAGATGAATCTGCCGAAGGGCTTTGAGAAGTTCCTACAGTAGAGGAACTGTGAAATGGTGTTCGCGGTGTTCTGGCGGCTTTATGAAAGAGCCGTCAAACATCGTGAACGTTGTTTGACAAGAATTTACCGGTGTATGAAGACGACTCACTCCGTATTCACACATCATGAAGACATACGCGTTACTCTGGTATAGAGGATTCGATAATACCGCGCCTATGACACACACCATCAGGTCACGTGCTGCAGGCTGAAAACCTGCATGAGAAAACGGATCCGATTGATAGGCGTGGAATGCAGATCTCTACAGTGTGCATCCGATGATTCGTAACGCCGTTTCTCACCGGCGATGCCCTAAAAGCGAACTGCGCCTACAAATTAGCAGAAGGCGTTACGGTGTTAGTAGCGGGGCAGATGAGGCAAACGGCAGAACGCTATTAAGGGGAAGAATGCAGAACAACGAGCAACATCACCGAGAATCAGCGCAGGGCGGCGCTGAACAGAACGGTCGTGAGCGCCATGAAACTGCCAACCCTTGGACTTACACCAAGCCGGAGGCATCTGCCAGTCAAAATGGCCCCATCCCGGACTATTTATGGGTTCGCCTGTCTTTAGAGTATGGTGAAAACACCCCCGACATCGCCGGTTCTAAAGTGGTCTATTCCAGTGACTCTAGTGATGATGCTGATCCTGAAACTGCGGATGTTGCGAGCGCTATTATTGACCTGATCCGGCGGGCGAAACAACTTCATGAGGATAAAGAACACCGTATTGATCCGCGTGAAGTAGATGATGTTGCCGCCTCACTAGCCCATGATGATCTGACGGTCGAAGAACTTAACCAGATGTGGCAGGATACTCCGGCTCCCCAAGATCCGGATAACTCCGAGGAAAACGGCGAACATTATTCGGCTCCTCAGCATGACCATGCGGGTTCTCCCGAAGAAATCTTTGATGTGACTTTTTCTGACGTTGAGGATGAGAACCTGCACCGTCGCCGCATGTTGGCGCGCGCCGCCAGCGATCATGATGTGATTCAGGCTCTTATAGAGCTGACTCGGGAACGACCCGAACTTATCGCCTATGAGATGGGCGAGCGTGAAGTTCAGATATATGTTTTGTGTTCGCTTAATCCCGCAGGTTACCTGAACGTTTTGCATGTGGCACACGGACAGATTCGCAAGGGTGAACCCTTGGAAGAATACGTTGAGTGGCTTCTTGAACGAATGCCAGTAACCGGTATTGCTCTTGAAGAAGAACCAGGGATGTGGGTACCGGTACCGCATGATGTTTACCAGATCGAATTTTTAGTTGATGGCGATGCTGCGGCGCTTCTAGATATTAACCTGGATGCACTCACCAGCATGCTCCTCACCCAGCCGGAACGCCAGATTGTCGCAGCCCCGGCAGGAACATGGACGATTATTAGTGGCGATCCGCATGACATTTTGGCTGTTATCGCCGAAGCAAAGTGTCACGCCTTGATTGCGGAGGGGAATGCGCATCAACAGCATCTCATCTTTATGGAGGCCCCTCAAGAGCTAGAGCAGAACGAGAACGCACCTGCCTGGATGTTGGGCGAGCCGGAGGAGAAGGACTCGACCATTCTGGAGTTCTTCTGGCAGTCTGTTCCGAAGACCCTCACACGAACTATGACTCGTGAACATTGCGATTCTTATGAGGGATCTTTAGAAGATATTCTGACGAGTCTGCCAGGTTTGCCGCCCGAGCCTTTTGGTCTGGACCAAGACGAGCTTACTCGCTCTATTGTTGAGCTTTCCCTGCTTTTCGGCGTTCCTTCTGGAACTTCTGCGGGAAGGCGCCTTGAAAGCTATCTGCGAGATACGAAGAACACTCTTGCTCTCGAATCGGTGCTTCAGCTATTGCACGTTCCCGTTGAGCTGGCAGCGGTACCGACGGAAGGGCTTGAGATCGGTGCTATTGGAACCGCTCGTGTATTTGGCGAAGACCCTGCTGAATTGCTGGCGGCACCTCATGACGAAAGTTCGTCTCAAGCAGACATGGATCCGGCACAGAGTGACGATAACTCACTGTCTGCGCATTACCAGTCCGATAAACTCCCTGATATAGAGGCTTTAAAACGCAGCTATCGTCTGGTAGCTACAAACCGCCGTGTGACTCTTGCGGAGTGGCTTGCTGCGTCTCAAAGCGGCGAGATTCCTTACGAATATACTCATGTGGGTACCACCAAACAACGTGATAATCAGCAGAAAGAGTCTTTGGTGAAAAAGCCTTCCTCAAGTCCGCGTGTGTATGCGTATAGTCCTAGCGGTGCATCAGGCAAAGCGGTCGTTGAGACGAACTCTTCAACGCATACAGTTCAGCCCGCACACTCGGAATCGCCCGGCGGGACTTCTACCGGAAAAGACCTCAAAAATCGTTTGCTTACCCGTGTTTTTCGGGTGGACGGTACCGCGCAGTTGGGGCTGGCAACCGTGTTTTGGACTGTTGCGCGCCGCAAAAAAGCGCAGGGTAAGAGCGCCCCAATTTTGACAGCTCTGAGCACTGTTCTCGCAGCTGGCGGCACGAGTGAGATTCTCTTAGCGCCTCGTCTCGCTCGGCTTGCTGGCGAGAAACTTGATGAGCATCGCAGTAAAGAAGCTTCAGACGCTCCCGTAAACGCGGAGCTCGTGCGCCGGGGCGATAACCCGCAGGGCGCATCGTCGGAGGGGCTGCACCGGCGAACCTTAGTTGATGACCTGCGTGACGGCATCTACGTGGAAGCTCCGCGTAAGTCGTCCCGCAAAGTCCGCTCGCAGGTCGCGAGTTCCACGTCAGATACTTCGTCCGCCACAGAGCTGGGGGAGAGGGTACGTCGTACCGTCCGTAAGTTCTTCTCTTAAAACCTTCAACGCTTGCAAGAACCATGCTTAAGTACAGACGAAAGCGGAATCTATGAAAGATACATATTTAAGCCATGAGGAACTGGTAGCTTTTATTGCAACACTTCCAACACGTCGACTTGCCGCCGGAGCGCTTATTCGCAATGAAGAAGGCGAACTACTTGTGGTGAAGCCGAACTACAAGGACGGCTGGATTCTTCCGGGCGGAACCGTAGAGGCGGGCGAGGCACCGAAAACAGGATGCTTCCGTGAGGTTCAGGAAGAGCTAGGGCTTACCCTGACTCCGGGTCGTTTGGTGGCTATTTTCCATGGGCTCGCATTAGGTGTCTGGGGCGATTCCACATATTACATGTACGATGCGGGCGTTATTCCGCGCGACACCCCCATTACTTTGCAGAATGATGAACTGGTGACCTATGAGTGGGTGGCCGGCGAAAACTTGGGCGATTACGTGCGCCCGGCGATGGTGAGGCGGCTGCAAGAAGCCCTGAAAGCCCTCGAAACCGGCGAAGTTCTTGAGATAAGCTCCGACGATTAACGCTATAACAGCGACATATGCCCGAAAACGCGAGGATCCGCTAGATTTAAATCGCCCTATTTGTTACCCTATCTGAGTACCCGACATTGCGTGACCCCTCTCTTCGCGCTTTGTTGTGTCCATAGAGACTTCGTGAACGGCCCGCCCCACGGGTGCTGAAGCGCGGTTTCGCACCAAGTATTGAAACAGGAGTAACCACTACAGTGGCTGTTAAAATTCGTCTCAAGCGTATGGGTAAGATCCGCGATCCTCGCTACCGTATTGTGATTGCGGATTCTCGCGTGAAGCGTGATGGTAAGACTATCGAAGAGATCGGTATCTACCACCCAACCGAGCAGCCCTCGCGTATCGAGATTAACTCTGAGCGTGCTCAGTACTGGCTGTCTGTTGGCGCACAGCCGACCGAACAGGTTTTGGCTCTGCTGAAGCTCTCAGGTGACTGGGCAACTTTCAAGGGCGAGAAGGCTGAGAACAGCATCAAGCCCGTTGAGCCTAAGGCTGAATTCGTTGTTCCCCAGAAGGGCTCCGTTATTCTGCCTGAGGCTATCACCCCCAAGGCCGATAAGGCTGAGGAAGCAACCGAGGAAGCTCCTGCTGAAGCTGAAGCAGAGGCTGCCGAGGAAGCAGCTGAGTAATTATGTTGGCTGATGCACTCGAACACTTGGTTCGAGGGATTGTCGAGCATCCGGACGATGTGAAAGTGCGTTTGCGCCAGCAGCGCCATCGCGAGACGCTGGAGGTTCGGGTACATCCCGATGATTTGGGTCGAGTGATTGGTCGTTCGGGCCGAACCGCTAAGAGCATTCGCACCGTGATGGATGCGATTTCTGAGGGTGATCAGGTTCGGATTGATATTATCGACACCGACAGAAAACGTTAGCTGATATAGCATCAAGAGCGTTCCACCACCGGCAAGGTGTTGGAACGCTCTGCTTTAAGCGTGAGAATTTTCATCAGGTAATCGCACAGCAGGTGGGCGCTTCCAAAGCTTGTGAGAATCTGCGCTTTTTCGGACCTGCCGGTAGAATATTAGGTGTCTACAAGCCCCAGTTTTTCTAGAGGTTTACAACATGCAGGTTTTGGTTGCGCGCATCGGCAAACCGCACGGTATTCGTGGTGAAGTTACGGTTCAACTCTTCACAGATATCCCCGAGGAGCGCTTTGCCCCCGGAGAAGTTCTCGACTTGGAAAACTTCACCCCGAAAACCCCTGTGGCTACTGTTGCACCAACGGGAAGGCTTAAAGTGGTGGGGCACCGCTGGAATAAAAAGATTCTGGTGGTGCGTTTTGAGGAAGTCACTACCCGCAACCAAGCGGAAGAGCTGCGGGGCAGCCGCTTGATGTTTGAAGTTCCCGAGGACGAAGATGATGAAGGCTTCTACGAACAGGAACTCGTGAACCTGCCCGTATATCTTCTGATGAAGGTTCCTGAGGGGGAGAACCCCGTCAATAATCCTAAAGCGGGGAAGCCTCTGGGGAAGGTTACCGGTCTGCAGACCATGCCCGCGCAGGATATACTGCTCGTTAAACTTGCTGCCGAGCACGGCGGTGACGAGATTATGATTCCCTTCGTCGAAGAAATCGTTCCAGAAGTTGTGACCACCGCTGAGGACGAACCCGGCTTCGTGCTTCTGACCCCGCCACCCGGTCTTATCAACGTGGCTGAAGCAGAATCTGCCGCATCGAACTCAGAAAATACGGGGGAGTAGCCTGTGCGCTACGACGTTATCACTATTTTTCCCGAGTACTTGACTCCGTTAGACCTCTCGCTGGTAGGGAAAGCCCGCGAAAACGGTTTGGTCGATCTGCGCGTGCATAATCTGCGTGACTATACCTTCGACCGCCACCACACGGTTGATGATACCCCCTATGGCGGTGGTGCCGGCATGGTCATGAAACCGGAACCTTGGGGGCTTGCGCTTGATGAAGTGCTCACGAATTCACCGCTGCAGGCAGGGGAAGAGCACCACGAAAATAATCGCGATGAGCCGGAAGAACAGCGAGAAAGAGCAGAGGAAAATTCGAGTCCTCAGAAACTCGTGCCTGCGCAGGATAATCGTCCTCTCCTGATTGTTCCTTCCCCAGCAGGCGCGGTTTTTAACCAGCAAATGGCTTATGAACTCGCTGAAGAACAGCATATTGCGTTTGCTCCCGCGCGCTATGAAGGTATTGACGAGCGTGTGCTCGACTGGGCACAAACCCGCTTCCGCGTGCTTCCCGTCTCGGTAGGGGACTATGTGCTCTACGGCGGAGAGGTAGCGGTCATGGCGATGATCGAGGCTATTACTCGACTAATTCCTGGGGCATTGGGAAACCCAGAATCTCTTGCAGAAGAGTCGCACACCGGCGGGCTTTTGGAGTACCCGGTGTATACAAAACCGGCGCAGTGGCGCGACTACGAGGTTCCGCCTATCCTGCTTTCGGGCAATCACGGTGCTATTGCCAGGTGGCGGCGCGAGCAGCAGATTGAACGTACCATGAGCCGCCGCCCCGATCTTTTTGAGGCGTATCCTGAAGAAAATTGGGATAAGAAAGACCGACATTTTCTTGCCGAGCGCGGTGTGCATTTCCCTAAATCTCGTTAAGCAAGCTAGACCGGAAGAGCTCTAACACGCAGCACCGTTGCATTCGTTGAAACCCCTTACAGTTAGGGGTTAAAACGTTCAAAGTCGAGAATATCGTAAACAACGGCGTGCCCCTGGATCCAATAAATCTTACTCGGAGCACCCGGATCTTCCGCAGGCTTATACTTACTGCCCAGGGCACGGGACAGCGAGCCGCGCATCGACAATGATAACGGGCGGTGAGTACTCGTATGCTCGTAGCGGGCAAGATCTAGAGGTTCAGGGTCAGTAAATTCCTCTACCTGAGCGAGAGCAAGCATCCGATCTTCTAAACTACCGTGACGTTCCGCCGAAAAACCGGCATCCAGCCAACTATCACGCAACTTGGAAGGCATCAGCTGAGGAACATCATCACGCCTCTCAAAACCGTGCGATTCGGGCGCCGGAATAACCGGCAGATCAGGCTCACGATAGATCATCAAAATTTCCAGCTCACCGCCTAGCTTACGGGCACGCAGAATTTCCTGGCGAATGTGCCGAACCGTTTTCTCAGGGCATGAAAAGCCCCACGGAACCGCAGGAATACCGAGAGCATGCGCCTTCTGAAACCTATCATAGGCGCGCAAGACCACCCCGCCGGTACGTCCATGCGCCATGTATGCATAGTTGTAATCAGCAGAAAGCTTCAGAAAGAGAACGGGATCGCTGGCAGGAATATACATGTGAGCCTGCAGTATCTAATGTTTTTCGGGAACCGGGCGCTCGCGGAATTCGATAGGGCGTTTTGCCTTGGGCAGGGCGTACATAATACGCAGGTAGGCATCTTCGATGAGCTCTTCAAGAAGCTGGCGTGTAACACCCTTGCCTGCACCGACCGAAATCCAATGCCGTTTATTCATATGCCACCCTGGAATAATGCTTGGGTACATGCGCTGCAGAACCTCGGATTCTTCGGGGTCGGTCTTCAGATTCACGATCGGGTAGCCGATACCGTCTGTGTACATAGCAAAAATTTTGCCGCTAATGCGGTACACCGTATTACGTGGTCCGAAAGGCTGATCGGAGGTCGCCAACGGCATAGTAAGCGCAATCTGATCAACAACCTCATGGAGGTCTTCGGCGGTTATCTCTTGAGAATTAGGTGTACCCATACCTTCGAGTCTAACGGCTGTTACACCGTAGTGAAAGGATTCAAAGTTTGGGAAAACCAAAACCAAGCTGCCTGGGCGGTTCACATCTGTAGAACGTCTAGAACACGGAAAGAATACACCCGTAAAATATGCGGCGAAAACCGCGTGCGCATCCAAAGAATCACGGTAGAATAGAACACTATGGCTGAATTTATTTACACGATGACCAAAGCCCGCAAAACTGTGGGCGATAAGGTCATTCTTAACGACGTTTCCATGTCGTTCTTCCCGGGCGCCAAGATTGGTATGGTTGGTCCCAACGGCGCCGGTAAGTCGACCATCCTGAAAATCATGGCTGGCTTGGATCAGCCCTCAAACGGCGAGGCACGCCTCTCGCCCGAATACAGCGTAGGCATTCTGCTTCAGGAACCGCCGCTGAACGAAGAGAAAACCGTGCTCGGCAACGTCGAAGAAGGCGTGGGCGAGATCAAGGCGAAGCTGGACCGTTTCAACGAAATTTCCGCGCTCATGGCTGAACCTGATGCTGATTTTGATGCCCTCATGGAAGAAATGGGTAAGCTGCAGGAAGCTATCGACGCCGCAAACGCCTGGGACCTGGACTCCCAGCTGGAGCAGGCAATGGAAGCGCTGCGCTGCCCGCCCGCTGACATGCCCGTCACCCACCTCTCCGGTGGTGAGCGCCGCCGCGTGGCACTGTGCAAGCTGCTGCTGCAGAAGCCTGACCTGCTGCTGCTCGACGAGCCCACCAACCACCTGGATGCAGAGTCCGTGCTCTGGCTGGAGCAGCACCTGCAGTCCTACGAGGGTGCCGTCATTGCGATTACCCACGACCGTTACTTCCTCGACCACGTTGCCGAGTGGATCGCCGAGGTTGACCGCGGTAACCTGTACCCCTACGAGGGTAACTACTCCACCTACCTGGAGAAGAAGCGTGCCCGCCTCGAAGTTCAGGGCAAGAAGGACGCTAAGCTTGCTAAGCGCCTGAGCGAGGAACTGGACTGGGTCCGCTCCAACGCTAAGGGCCGCCAGGCTAAGTCGAAGGCTCGTCTGGCACGCTATGAGGAGATGGCTGCGGAGGCTGAGAAGACCCGCAAGCTTGACTTCGAAGAGATTCAGATTCCTCCGGGACCCCGCCTGGGTAACCTGGTTATTGAGGCTGAGAACCTGCAGAAGGGCTTCGATGGCCGCTCCCTGATCAACGGTCTGTCCTTCTCACTGCCCCGTAACGGCATTGTGGGTGTGATTGGTCCTAACGGTGTGGGTAAGTCCACCCTGTTCAAGACCATCGTTGGCCTGGAGCCCCTCGACGGCGGCGAGCTGAAGGTCGGCGAGACCGTCAAGATCTCGTACGTTGACCAGAACCGCGCGAACATTGACCCGGAGAAGACCCTCTGGGAGGTCGTCTCTGACGGTCTGGACTACATTCAGGTTGGCAACGTTGAAATGCCTTCGCGTGCGTACGTTTCCGCGTTCGGCTTCAAGGGCCCGGACCAGCAGAAGAAGGCGGGCGTGCTCTCCGGTGGTGAGCGCAACCGTCTGAACCTGGCGCTGACCCTCAAGCAGGGCGGTAACCTGCTGCTGCTCGATGAGCCCACTAACGACCTGGACGTTGAGACCCTCGCATCCCTGGAAAATGCGCTGCTGGAATTCCCCGGCTGTGCAGTGGTCGTCTCTCACGACCGTTGGTTCCTGGACCGCGTGGCAACCCACATCCTGGCGTGGGAGGGCACCGATGAGAACCCGGATCAGTGGTACTGGTTCGAGGGTAACTTCGAGTCCTACGAGAAGAACAAGATTGAGCGCCTCGGCCCTGAGGCTGCTAAGCCGCACCGCGTGGTGCACCGCAAGCTGACCCGCTAGGGTTTGGTTCGGTAGTAAGCCCCGCCTCCTGCGCTGTTGAAGCGTGCGGAGGTGGGGCTTTGCTGTGCCCGCTAGATGTCGTATGGGCGGAATGGTGTACGCGCGGACGAGGGGAGTGCGCTGGCGAGGGGAGGGGCGTGTGCTCGCCGGTAGAAATAGTTCGCCCCGTGGTGACCGGTGCGTCATGGTGGAGTTCACATTCGCGGTTTATAATGGGTGTGTATAACTAACGCATTTGATACGAAGGACTTGAGATCATGCTTTCAAAATATAACTGGATGTCCCTAGTGACCGGTCTGCTACTGGTTGCAGCGGCAATCTACATGTTCGCCAACCCCGCTACTCCGCTAGCAGTTCTGGGATTTGTGTTCTCCTTTGCGGTGTTGCTCGGTGGTGTGTTTGAACTGGTGCGTTACTTCGGTGCGCTGAAGCCGGCACGTACCGGCTGGGACTTGGTCAATGCTATTCTCACCATCTTTGTGGGTCTGCTTTTGCTCAGTGCCTCCGCGGGCGCTCAGGCAACCTACATCCCGACCATTGTGGGCGTGTGGCTGATTTCCTGGGCGCTGATTCGTCTGATGACCGCTCAGGGGTTGAAATACCTCAGCTATAGTGCTGGCCGACACCTGCAGTTCTCCGCCATCGGAACCCTGATTCTGGGTCTGCTGGTGGTTCTGTTCCCCGTGCTCTTCGGCGCGGTGGCGGTCTGGCTGATTGCCCTGGTGCTGATGCTGGCTGGCTTCGTGTTCGTGGGTGACTTCTTCGTTTCCCGCCGCACCAAGAGCACCGTGCACATTTCCCCGGACGGTGTGATTGACGTCGAAGCCCGATAAACACCCGTTAGCGGCGTTGAGCGCATAAACTAGATACGGAAAGACCGTGTGAGACAACCACCTCACACGGTCTTTCTGTATGCTCTGACGTTTGCGCCGGAACCTTAGCGGTACTCTGCTTTATCGGTACTCGGGCAGGCGGAACATCATTTCCTGCGCCACGG
>NZ_KV802317.1:594424-596565 GCF_001810635.1 Rothia sp. HMSC067H10 | reverse complement strand
AGGAAGCTATCGACGCCGCAAACGCCTGGGACCTAGACTCCCAGCTGGAACAGGCGATGGAGGCGCTGCGCTGCCCGCCCGCCGACGCCCCCGTCACCCACCTCTCCGGCGGTGAGCGCCGCCGCGTGGCACTGTGCAAGCTGCTGCTGCAGAAACCAGACCTGCTGCTGCTGGATGAGCCCACCAACCACCTAGACGCTGAGTCGGTGCTGTGGCTTGAGCAGCATCTGCAGTCCTACGAAGGTGCGGTCATTGCGATTACCCACGACCGCTACTTCCTAGACCACGTTGCCGAATGGATCGCCGAGGTTGACCGCGGCAACCTCTACCCCTACGAAGGCAACTACTCCACCTACCTTGAGAAGAAGCGCGCCCGCCTTGAAGTTCAGGGCAAGAAGGACGCGAAACTCGCTAAACGCCTGAACGAAGAACTAGAGTGGGTGCGCTCAAACTCGAAGGGCCGGCAGGCGAAGTCGAAAGCACGTTTGGCACGTTACGAAGAGATGGCGGCCGAGGCTGAGAAGACCCGCAAACTCGACTTTGAAGAGATTCAGATTCCGCCGGGGCCGCGCCTGGGCAACCTGGTGATTGAGGCCGAGAACCTGCAGAAGGGGTTCGACGGGCGCTCGCTCATTAACGGCCTGTCATTCTCGCTGCCGCGGAACGGCATTGTGGGTGTGATTGGCCCGAACGGTGTGGGTAAATCGACCCTGTTCAAGACCATCGTCGGTTTGGAAGAGCTTGACGGCGGCTCGCTCAAGGTCGGCGAAACCGTGAAGATTTCCTATGTCGATCAGAACCGCGCCAATATTGACCCCGAAAAGAGCCTGTGGGAGGTTGTCTCGGACGGTCTGGACTATATTCAGGTTGGCAATGTTGAGATGCCTTCGCGCGCCTATGTTTCGGCGTTCGGGTTCAAGGGACCGGATCAGCAGAAGAAAGCGGGTGTGCTCTCCGGCGGTGAGCGTAACCGCCTGAATTTGGCGCTGACCCTCAAACAAGGCGGAAACCTGCTGCTGTTGGACGAGCCTACCAACGACCTTGATGTGGAAACCCTGGCGTCGCTTGAGAACGCTCTGCTGGAATTCCCCGGCTGCGCCGTCGTCGTCTCTCACGACCGTTGGTTCCTCGATCGTGTGGCAACCCACATCCTCGCATGGGAAGGCACTGAAGAGAATCCGGATCAATGGTACTGGTTCGAGGGTAACTTCGAGTCCTACGAGAAGAACAAGATAGAACGCCTGGGACCGGAAGCTGCGAAACCGCACCGCGTGGTGCACCGCAAGCTGACCCGGTAGGGTTTTGCACGGTAATAAGCCCCGCCTCCTAACGCTGTTGAAGCGTGCGGAGGCGGGGCTTTGCTGTGCCTGCTGGGGGAGGGGGATATGGTTCCGCTATCTCACGTGTTGCTCCGCTACGTGTTGGCTGTTTGCCGGTAGAAATAGTTCGCCCAGTGGTGACCAATATGTTATGGCGGATTTCACATTCGTGGTTTATAATGGGTATGTGCATAAGTACAACTGACGTATTTGATACGAAGGGTAGAGTATCATGCTTTCAAAATATAACTGGATGTCCTTGGTCACCGGTCTGCTACTGGTTGCAACGGCGATCTACATGTTCGCCAACCCCGCTACTCCGCTGGTAGTTCTGGGTTTTGTATTCTCCATTTCGGTGTTGCTCGGTGGTGTGTTTGAGCTGGTGCGTTACTTCGGTGCCCCGAAGCCGGCACGTACCGGTTGGGACCTGATCAACGGCATCCTGACCGTGGTGGCTGGCCTGATTCTGCTGTCAGCCTCGGCGGGCGCACAGGCGACCTACATCCCAACCATTGTGGGTGTGTGGCTGATTACGTGGGCGCTGATTCGTATGATGACTGCCCAGAGCATGAAATACCTAGACTACGCCGCCGGACGCCAACTGCAGTTCTCTGCTATTGGTTCCCTGATCCTGGGCTTGCTCGTGCTGCTGTTCCCGATGTTCTTCGGTACGGTGGCAGTGTGGCTGATCGCTCTAGCGCTGTTGGTAGCGGGACTTGTATTCATGGGTGACTTCTTCGTTTCCCGCCACACCAAGCGCACCGTGCACATTTCCCCGGACGGTGTGGTTGACGTCGAAGCCCGATAAACACCCGTTAGCGG
>NZ_KV802317.1:593812-594324 GCF_001810635.1 Rothia sp. HMSC067H10 | reverse complement strand
ACCTCACACGGTCTTTCTGTATGCTCTGACGTTTTACGCTGTCGCAGCACCGAAACTCTAGCGGTATTCGGGCAGGCGGAACATCATTTCCTGCGCCACGGTCGCCACCAGCTCACCGGAACGATTGAAAATCGAACCCTGCGCGAGCATCCTGCCACCCTGCGCGCTCGGAGAATCCAGCACGTACAGCAGCCACTCGTCGGCGCGTGCCGAACGGTGGAACCACATCGCGTGATCCAGCGAAGCGCTCTTCAGCCCCGGCTCCAGCCAGAACTTGCCGTGACGGCGCAGGGCCGGCTCCAGCGGCAGGTAATCCGAAGCGTACGCAATAGCGGCGCGGTGCTCCGCCTCCGAGGCCTCAGAACCATCAGCATGCACTAGGCGGTCAAAGGTCTTGAACCACACGCAGGCACGCGGCTGTGTCGAGGAGGCATCCGGCTGAGTGTACAGGGGCGCATCCACGTGGCGCATATCAATCGGGCGTTCCCATGCAACAGCCTGCGCTACCGGAT
>NZ_KV802317.1:593226-593712 GCF_001810635.1 Rothia sp. HMSC067H10 | reverse complement strand
CCACCAGCTCACCGGAACGATTGAAAATCGAACCTTGCGCGAGCATCCTGCCGCCCTGAGCGCTCGGGGAATCCAGCACGTACAGCAGCCACTCATCGGCACGCGCCGAACGGTGGAACCACATCGCATGATCCAGCGAGGCGCTCTTCATACCCGGCTCCAGCCAGAACTTGCCGTGACGGCGCAGAGCCGGCTCCAGCGGCAGGTAATCCGAAGCATACGCGATTGCCGCCCGATGCATCGCATCCGAAACCGGGGCGCCGGAAGCATCAATCAGCGGATCGAAAGTCTTAAACCACACCGTGGCAACCGGTTTCTGCGAGCTTGAATCCGGGGCCGTATACAGGTGCGGGCTCACATACCGAATATCAATTGGGCGTTCCCATGCAACAGCCTGCGCTACCGGATGCGCCACCTCGCCAATGTAGTCGCTCACGCTTGGCAGCCCCTCGGGATCGGGAACCTGCGGCATCTCAACAGCCGTAT
>NZ_KV802317.1:592373-593126 GCF_001810635.1 Rothia sp. HMSC067H10 | reverse complement strand
GCGCTACCGGATGCGCCACCTCGCCAATGTAGTCACTCACGCTCGGCAGTCCATCAGGATCGGGAACCTGCGGCATCTCAACAGCCGTATGCTCGGGGCCGCGACTGGGCTTCTGAAATGATGCAATCGCAGAGAAAATGGGAATATCGTCCTGAAGCGCCTGAACCCGGCGAGTCGCAAAAGAACGCCCATTATTGAGCTGTTGTGAGGTAAAAATAAGCTCTTTCGTAATATCACCGGGATGTAAAAAATATGCATGAATCGAATGAAGCACCTTATCGGTAACGGTGTTATCAGCCGCCATAATAGCCTGAGCGAGCACTTGCCCGCCATAGGTGCGCGGGGTCTCGCGGGTTAGCGTCACAGCGGTAAAAGCGTCGTCACCACCCACCGGCTCAGCGGGGGTCAGGTTCAGCATGGTCATCAGGTTCTGGGTGGGGGTGGGCTTCGTCATTCTTTAATTCTGACACGAAGGGGTAAAGTTGAGGATGATTTATCGAAGAAAATATGCGAGCGAGAGGCAAAACATGACCGATGACCTGCACACACCCGACGCAGCACCCCTGCCAGAACCGGAACCGCAAGAACCTCCACGCTCAGCCACAACCAACACCCGGCGTATAGACCTCAAATACAATCCGCACGAAGGCATCGACGAACCCTACCTTATCTTCCCCAACAACCAGCAAGGTATAGACGCCGCTGCTGACCTCAGCACCTATATTTCACGCGCACGTTCCCTCGATACCCAAG
>NZ_KV802317.1:591821-592273 GCF_001810635.1 Rothia sp. HMSC067H10 | reverse complement strand
ATACAATCCGCACGAAGGCATCGACGAACCCTACTTTATCTTCCCCAACAACCAGCAAGGTATAGCCGCCGCTGCCGACCTCAGCACTTATATTTCACGCGCACGTTCCCTCGATACCCAAGCGGCAATACGACTTACCGCCCGTGGGAGTGTGCTTGCCGTTTTCGCATGCTCTCTCGCCCCCGAAACCATGCTGGATAACACCCCCACCATTCTGGGGATGCGAGCCCTCAACCTCGCAAAGCCATCAACCCTTGATATTGTGGTAGATTCAGCCGCCCTGCTCGAACGCCTGGCACGCATTGAAGAATCCGAGATGGTGCTGTATCTGCCGCCCGTTACCGTACACACCGAATGGGCTGGAAAAGCTGCGCCCCTGCAAGGATGGGAAAAACTAGGAATCATAGACGCAGACGAGTTCCGCCGCGCCAGCCGTGACGGACTTACCGCCG
>NZ_KV802317.1:505331-591721 GCF_001810635.1 Rothia sp. HMSC067H10 | reverse complement strand
AAGAATCCGAGATGGTGCTGTATCTGCCGCCCGTCACCGTACACACCGAATGGGCTGGGAAAGCCGCACCCCTGCAAGGATGGGAAAAGCTAGGAACTATTGATGCTGATGAATTCCGCCGCGCCAGCCGTGACGGACTTACCGCCGTCGAAAAAGCACTCCCCGAAAACCCTGGTGCCGCAGTGCTCACCACCGTGCGAACCCGTATCTGGTCATCTCCCATGGTGCTTGAGCACCTGCCGGAGTTTGACCGAGTCCCTATACCTACAGGCGCAGCTTTCGCCTTGCAGGTCTTCGGATTCCTTCCCGAAACCTTCACCGGTGAGCTCGCTATATATGCCGCCCGTACTGGTTCCGACGGCTGGGTGCGCATCGCTGCCCCCGGCGGGCATGTGCTGGTGCGTTCGGGCTCGGGAGCGCTTGCATGAGTTATTCTGCGAATCAGCCGGGCGAGCAGGTCAGCATTTACGACCAGGTGGGCGGCGAGGAAACCTTCGATAAGCTCACCCGCAGGTTCTATGCGCTCGTGAAGGCCGACCCCGAGTTTTCTGCCATGTACCCGGATTTTGACCCGTTTCCGCCAGAGCACCTCACAGAGGAACAGACCGCCGAGATTGAAGCAAACGATACTGACCATTTCGATGCATCGGCGCGACGGCTGAAAATGTTCCTGATTCAGTACTTTGGCGGGCCCAGCACCTACCAGGAACAGCGAGGTCACCCGCGTTTGCGCATTCGGCATAACCCGTACCCGATCGGTGCGAAAGAACGCGATACCTGGCTGAAATATATGCGGCAGGCAATGGATACTCTTGATCTTCCGATGATGATTGATGCGACCATGTGGGACTATTTCGAGCGTGCGGCACGTGCCATGCAGAACCGGGCGTAGCCCCACACTAAAACAAGAACTTATCTCATACCGTGAAAATAAAATACGTAGCTTCCCGTGTGCACAATGCGGGAAGCTACGTATGTATTTAGAGAAAATTTTGTACCTGCTCGGCGAAGATAACAGGTTCCTGAAAGATGGCTCCGTGACCTGCGCCCGGGTAAAGATCAACTCCTACGGCGTTGGGTATGCGCGTAGCAAGATCGATAGTATTTGCACTTGGCACCATAACATCATGCTCGCCATTTACAACGAGTACTGGGTGCTTAATGTTCGACAGATCTTGTGGAGATTGTTTACCCCAAGCATAAACTGCACGGAGCTGGCGCAGGAAAGACGGAACACGGATAGGAGTATCTGGATGGGCAAAACTTGAAATTCGGTCAAAGAATTTATCTGCCTTATCCCATGCACTCTCTGGGAAAAAGAGATAATACTTAGGATCCCTGCGTTTGATAAAGGATCGAAGCATCGCCTGGAAGGTAAGTAGCGGAACACGGGTGATTCCAACTCCACCGGCCGGACCGGTGCCTGCGAGGATTGCTTTGCGGAACCTATGGGGTGCATCAAGAAGAAGCTGCTGGACAACAAAGCCGCCTAGGGATAACCCTAAAAGATCAACCGTTTCGAGACCTGCAGTATCAAGAAATTCAATAATTCCTTCAGCCATATTTTTTACTGTTGTACCGGCGGTTCCAGTACTTTTACCTACGCCCGCATAATCTACCGCAATGATTGGGCGCCCTGCTGCTAGAAGATCGAGCAATTGGGGGTCCCAGTTATCAAGATTTGCAGCCAGGTGGACTAGAGCAACGATAGGGACCGAACTAGGAGCTCCTAGCGCACGGTAGGCAAAGCTCTGGCCCCTTGGGCGTTGTCAAGGTCTGGACAGGTGCTTGGGCGTATCCGCCAGTAAAATACGTGATTGACATGTTAATTACTCATTTCAATAACAGTTTTCCCTGGGGATCCCGAGTTTGCGGCTGAAGGATACAGTGCCTCTTCCACCTGGCTGAAAGGTAAGGTGCTTCCAATAAGTGGTTTAATTTTTCCGGACTCGATAACGGGGGTGAAGTCGCGTAGCTGCTTGCCGTTCGCACGCATGAAGAGGAATTTGTAGGTTACTCCAAGGCGTTTAGCGACCCTACGTATTTTGGCACTTAATAGCCACATCACAGGTTTTAGAAAAGGTTTTCCGAGCGTGTCAGCGAAATCGGTGTCTGGGGCGCCCACAACGGATACTATAGTGCCTCCAGGGCGTAGTACCCGCATAGAACGAGTTGTCTCATCGCCACCAACCGTATCAAGGACAATATCAACGTTATGAATATAGTCTTCGTACTGTTCGTTGCGGTAGTCCACGACAATGTCTGCGCCCAACTCACGGGCAAGCTCAATATTCTTTGTGCTGACGGTAGTAGCGACGGTTGCACCTAAATGCTTTGCAACTTGAATCGCGATAGAGCCTAAACCACCTGCACCACCTTGAATAAAGACCGTATCGCCAGGACGGATGGGAGCTTTCTCTGTGAACGCTTGAATTGCTGTAAGGAGCACTAAGGGCAGAGATGCCGCCTCAGTGAGGCTAAGGTTTTTGGGCATAGGCGCTACATCGTTGGCGTTAAGAACCACATATTCAGCAAATGTGCCGATTTCAGTAGTACTGGGGCGGGCATAAATCTTGTCACCAACGTGCAGATTATGCACATCGGCACCAACTTCAACAATTTCTCCAGAGCATTCGTGTCCTAGAGTTTGTGGAAGACGGTAAGAGATAAGCTGCTTGAAATCTCCCCGAGCGATCATACGATCTAATGGGTTAATGCCAGCGGCACTCACCTTGACGAGAACCTGTCCTTTATTAACGCTCGGCCGCGGAATATCTGCCCAAGCGAGTTCACCACCATTACGATATGAGGTTAGGGTATAAGCCTTCATGAAGATTTATCTTTCTGCTAAGCTAGGTTTATAAAATAAACTTAGCAAGATTTTGGAGTTATGACAACACACGCCACGAACACTAATTGCCCTATTGCTGCCACGCTAGAAATCCTGGGAGAAAAATGGACTTTATTAATCTTGAGAGATATCTACCGGGGCATCAATCGCTTCAACGATCTAGAAGCAAGCTTGGGGTGTCCCCGCAATCTTTTATCCACAAGGCTCAAGAAACTGGTAGATCATGGGATTCTTCTTGAGGAAAGTTACCAAGAGCCTGGGCGGCGTGCCCGAACAGCCTATGTTCTCAGTAATAAGGGCGAAGACCTAGCTCTTGTACTGTGTGCACTGCAACAATGGGGGTTAAAGCACCTCCCACAAAATATGGATTCTATATCCTATCACCATGCATCATGTGATGCCCCTGTATCGGCAGCATTGATCTGTGCTCAGGGGCATCGCGTTGAGGTAGAATCCTTGATTCCGATTGAAACCTCAGAACAAGATCAGACATAACAGCACTTACTGGTGGTAAAGGAAAGAACCGTTCCCGTCTATAACCTGAGAAAATGATTTTCTGGTAGTGCGATTCTTCTGATGGGCCTAGAACACAGTTGCGTTCATGGTGTAGGTTATAACAATGCGTATTGTCTCTTACAGCCCTGCGTACCGGGAAGCTCTTCTGGATATTTCACTTCGCGCCTGGGGACCCGTTTTTCTGCGGATGCACAACGACGTCCCCGAGTTCGTCTATGATGCGTTCTACCCTCAAGGGTGGCAGCAGCGGCAGCTCAGCGATTTAGCGGAAGTGCTCGATCAGGAGCCTCAGAATGTGTCTGTTGCGCTTGAGGGTGAGTGCCCGGTCGCTTGGGTTTGCACGCGTATCCATCCTGAGGATCAGATGGGCGAGATTTATGTGATTGCTGTCGATCCCGAGTACCAGCGGCGCGGCGTGGGGCAGCAGCTCATGGAGCATGCCTATGCGCAGATTAAAGACGCCGGGATGCGCATGGTGATGGTCGAAACCGGTGGCGATTCGGGACACGCACCGGCTCGAGCGCTCTATGAGTCCGAAGGATTTGTTCGCTGGCCCGTTGCTCGGTATTTCAAGGATCTTAGCGAATAGAACTGTTGCCCAAAAACAATAACTCTCAAGATCCACTTGGCCCAACATAACCCATGGGCGCTAAAAAGGTTCTTGACGTGAAATAAGCGTGATTTTCGCCGTTTGTTTCACATCAAGAACCTTTTTATATAGGTTGGGGGGCGGCGAGCTAGGGGATTATTGTCCCTAAACGTCAGCCGCCTGAACCTTTAAGGCACGAGCCACGCCGTCGCGCGCCTCCGCAATCTGTCGTCGCAGCGCCGCCGCATCCTCAGGCAAAGACGCTAAATAGGCTTCGGTGCGTTCCAACAGTTCGGCGGTCGGTTCCGAAGGGTACATGCCGCCAATAATCTGCATCGAAATCTCGTGTGACCGCGAACGCCAAATGCCCTCAATTAGCTCAAAATACGGTTCAATGTACGGCGCAATGAGCTCGGGCTCGCCCGATTTGAAACCGAAAATGGCGTAGCGCTGAATCATATTAGACAGCTCGCCGGTTACCATAATCTTGTTCCAGTACTCGGCTTTCACCTGTTCACTCGGCTGAGACGCATATGCCTGAGCCGCATACTGTTGACCGGTTGCCGTGTTATCGTTCGCCGCCTCAGCATCGATCTGCGCGGCGCTCACACGACCACCTGTCGCCAGGCGGCAGATTAGGGTCCACCGCAAATCGGTGTCAATCTCCAAGCCGTCCAGCACAATATCGCCTTCAAAAAGCCTCTGCACATTCTCATACTGCGCCTCGGTTCGGGTCTGGTTCACAAACGCCTGAACCAGCTGCAGCTGCGAGTCTGAATCCGGCTGAGCGGCGCAAGCCAACGACCACAGGCGATCGGCGGCGCGTTCGCGAGTTTCATCCCTAAACTCAGGATTAACAAAGGAACGCAGAGCGATGGAGAGGTTACCCAGCTGGGTTCGCAATGCAGTTGAATTGGTCTCTTTGCCAATATTGTTGAGCACAAATTCTACATACTGCCGCGCGGGCATCTGGGCGTCACGCACAGTATCCCAGAGGGAACCCCAGACCACGCCGCGAGCCACCGACGAGTCGATGTCGCCCAGATGCTTCACCGCAGTATCAATAGAACGCTCATCCAGGCGAACCTTGGCAAACGCCAAATCTTCATCATTGAGCAGAATCAGGTCGGGGCGTTTCTTGCCTACGGCCTCGGCAACCTCGGTCAGCTCGCCGTCAATATCCAGCTCAATGCGGTCGGTGCGAGTAAGCTTTCCGTCTGTCAGATTGTAGAAACCGATAACTGCGCGATGCGGGCGCAGCGTCTCATAACCGGCAGCATAGGATTGGCGGATACCAAGAGAAGTAATAGTGCCCTCGGCATCATCGGCGACCTCGACCGTAAGCGTGTTTACCCCTGCGGTTTCAAGCCACTTGGCGCTCCACGCGCGTACATCACGGCCGGAAGTCTCTTCCAGCTCGACCAGCAGGTCGTCAAGAACCGTGTTACCCCAAGCGTGCTTGTCAAAATACTTCTTCAAGGCCGCCATGAAGTTTTCCTGACCAACCCACGCAACCATCTGCCGCAGTACCGATGCGCCCTTCGCGTAGGTAATGCCGTCAAAGTTCACCTGAACATCATGAAGGTCACGAATCTCAGCCACAATTGGGTGGGTTGAGGAGAGCTGATCCTGCCTATACGCCCAGGTTTTTTCGGAAGCCGAGAACGTAGCCCATGCTTCCTGTGCGTATCGGGTATTCTCAGCCGCAGCCAGTGTAGACATAAACTCGGCAAATGACTCGTTCAGCCACAGGTCATTCCACCACTTCATGGTGACCAAATCACCAAACCACATATGCGCAAGCTCGTGAAGTATCGTAATGGCGCGGCGCTCACGCAGCGCCTCTGCAACCTTGGAACGGAACACATAGGTTTCAAGATAGGTTACGCACCCTGCGTTTTCCATAGCACCCGCATTGAATTCGGGGACGAAGAGCTGATCGTACTTCTCGAAAGGATACGGCGTCTTGAACTGCTCCTCATAAAACTCGAAACCCTGGCGAGTCAGCTCAAAAATATCGTCCGCATCTACATAGGGCATCAGCGATTTACGCGCGTAAACACCCAGCGGAATAACACGCCCCTCAGAATTCGTCAGTTCGCTCGTAACCTTCTCATATGGGCCCGCCACGATGGCTGTAATGTACGAAGACATACGCGGGGTAGGCTTGAAATACCATGTTTGCGCCCGACCGCAGCCGCAGTCCTTGGGTTCAATCTTCACTTCGGGCTGGTTAGAAACCACAACCCAGTGCGAAGGAACACGCACGCTGAACTCAAACTCGGCCTTCAAATCTGGCTGCTCAAATACAGGGAAAACACGGCGAGAATCCGGAACCTCGAACTGTGAGTACAGATAAATTTCACCGTCTGCCGGGTCCACAAAACGATGCAAACCTTCACCGGTATTTGTATAGAACATCTCTGCATCGATCTTCAGAACATTCTGCGCTGCAAGATTTGGCAGAGTAATGCGCTCCCCATCGGCAAGAGCAGGATCAAGCCGCTCGCCGTTTAATTCAATCGAATTTACCTGAGAGGTAATAGCGTCAATAAACGTGGATGCGCCAGGCTCAGCATCGAACCGAATCTCAACAATCGACGAGAAAACATCTTTGTCTGTGCGAAGGTCGAGATCAACACGGTAGGTGTGAACCCGCTTAATAATTCCCGCACGCTCAATCGCCTCATCGCGGGTTAAATTTAGACCGGGCATGATTCCCTTTCTCGATATGTGTTTATAAATCTTCCTGTAGTGTTTTGCAGCGGACCTACCAGGAGAAACAGCGCAAAACTAAGTTCAAGAATATGGGCATCAAACAAACTCAGATATGTGTATGTGCCCCGACAAAAAGTGCCTAGTACCACAGTCTAACGCATCCCGTCAGAGAGCACATTATTACTCATCACATGCGCAAAATACGTGTCGATGGTAAGGGCAGGTGTGGGCAGAAAAATATGTGCCGAAATAATACCTGCCATTGCCCCGATACCGGTTACAGGAATAAGTTTAAGTTCGCTACAGTTATAGAGACACAACAGCTGAGGGCGCCCAGAATAGAGACGACTATCGCCGTGCACATTTCGGGAAGCCAGTCCACCACTCACTGCACAGGTAAATATCCATGCTGTGAGCGCCACGGAATATCACCAGGAGAACCCCTTGCGCGTACATATCGCTACCGACCATGCAGGTCTTGAGACGAGTCAATACCTGATTGAACAGCTCACCGCCGCAGGATACGACATGATTGATCACGGGCCCCAAGAGTACGACCCGCTGGACGACTACCCAAGTTTCTGCATTAACGCCGCACTTGCCGTTAAACGAGACCGTGAGCAGGGGCTTGACTCACTGGGCATCGTGCTAGGCGGTTCTGGCAATGGTGAGCAGATTGCCGCTAATAAAGTAGAAGGAATTCGCGCCGCCCTTGCCTGGAATCACGATACCGCCGCCCTTGCCCGTCAACACAATAATGCCCAGGTCATTGCGGTTGGTGGTCGTCAGCACAGCAACGAAGAAGCACTAGAGATTATTAAGGTTTTCCTTTCCACCCCGTGGACGAATGAAGAGCGCCACGCCCGCCGCATCGGTCAGGTTGCCGAATACGAGCGAACCGGTCGTATTGAAGGCAAGCATATCGACTCATAGCACCGTAGATCAGTAAGCCACAGATTTTTTATACGGATGCGGCGGTAGCGTACCCCGAAAAATCGGGGGAATAACAAATGTCGCTGCATTCGCCGTTTAGTTTATAGGTGTATGAAACACCCCCAAGGCGCCGTCCGAATGATATGCGGTGTACCGTATTAAAGGTGCGGCTTCTAAAGTTTAGACCCCAGATGCATGCACCAAAATACAACCACAGACACGCGTTCGCAGGAGAATCCCATGCCCGAAGGACACTCAATACATCGTATCGCCCGCCAATTCAACGATGTTTTCACGGGGGATAGCGTGCGAGTCTCAAGTCCACAGGGGCGTTATACGGATGGCGCAGCCCTTCTTGACGGAGCCAGCATTCTCAACGCATATGCGCACGGTAAGCATCTCTTCGTGCCCTTCAACAATGAGCTGACCCTCAACGTGCACCTTGGTATTTATGGAAACTGGAGCTTTGGAGGGGACGAAACTTTTACGGGTGCATCCAGCATAGGCGCACCTCGTAAGATCGGCGAAAAAGAATATACGGCGGGAGAGGCCGAAGAATATACCGGACCGCCCGCGCCGAAAGGCACTACCCGGTGCCGCATCGTTTCAGAACACGGTTGGGCTGACCTCGTTGGTCCCACTATCTGCCGAACCTTAAACCCAGACGAAGTTGCCCAAGTACGCGCCAAACTTGGACCGGATCCTCTCAACACCGATGCAAATCCTGAACGTTTCTATGCCGCAGCCCGCAAAAGCTCAAGGCCTATCGGCGTGATCCTCATGGATCAGGCCGCTATCTCAGGTGTGGGCAATATTTTTCGTGCCGAATCGCTTTACCGCCAAGAAATAGATCCTCTTCGCCCCGGTAAAACTCTCACCGATGATGAGCTGAGTAGACTCTGGGAAGATAACAAACATCTGCTCACCATCGGCGTGCGTGTCGGCCGCATCATCACCACCGAACAAAAGGACCGCCCGGGAATCCATGAAACCGAAGCCTGGCCTGAGCATGCTAACTACGTTTACCAGCACCACGGAGAACCCTGCCCCCGATGCGGCACCACCATTCGTATGGAGGAAATCGCGGGCCGTAAACTCTATTGGTGCCCTGGATGCCAGAAATAGCGTTAGCTACGGTCCCTGCAAACGATGCGCGCCGAACTTGACAGTCTCCAGCACAGGCAGGTAATCTTATCTAGTTCTTGCGGGGATGTAGCTTAATGGTAAAGCCTCAGTCTTCCAAACTGATGACGCGGGTTCGATTCCCGTCATCCCCTCGGTATACATAAAACGCCTTGGTGCTTCGCACTGGGGCGTTTTCCTTATGCCGAGGATCTGAGGCGGGAATCGCTGACGGGCACGGATTTAGTGCCTCGTTTGCTCAGAATACGTACCCTTCAGCTCGTCACCCCCTCTCGGGAATAAAAAGATCTTGGTGTTTTCGCGCTGGGTTGTTTTACTGAAAGGACAAAACAGGGATCTCTTACAGTTTTTTAATCTCTCGCCAAAGAGCCGATTGTATCCATCCTGGTATTGAATTAGAAAAATTCCTGAATACAAGGAGCCTATTTAACGCGGCAATCCGATGAGACTGGGACGTGCAGAAGCGTCTGAATAAGCCAGCATGCATGATAGATGGGCGTACTCAGATAATTCCTCAGAAAGACTTAAGGTTTTCGTGTTCTAAATTAGACATTCGAATGTTAGGCATTTATCCTTGTACACGGTAAACTTAAAAACCGAATGCCTAAAAGCATTCGCGTTTCACGGGGCGTGGCGTAGCTTGGCTAACGCGCCTGCTTTGGGAGCAGGAGATCGCAGGTTCGAATCCTGTCGCCCCGACGTGAAGCGGGCGTCGCATATGCGGCGCCCTTTTCCAGTAACCAACTGCGGTTCACAGGCTTGTGCCGCATTCGACTATATGAGGAGAACACGGACGTGAAGACCGCCGTCGAGAAGCTCAACCCGACCCTCGCGAAGATCGAGGTCGAGGTTCCCTTCGCAGAGTTCAAGTCCTACCTGGACCGCACCTACAAGAACCTGGCTCAGCAGATTAACGTTCCTGGGTTCCGTAAGGGCAAGCTGCCTAAGCAGCTCATTGAGCAGCGCACAGGTTACGACTACATTGTCGAAGCATCTCTGAACGACGCCTTGAACGACTTCTACTCACAGGCATTGGGCGAGAACGAGCTCTCCCCGCTGGCACAGCCCGAACTTGATGTGCAGAGCCAGCCCACGGTGAACGACCGTGAAGCAGACGTGAAGCTGAACATCACCGTGACCGTTCGTCCTGAAATTGAGCTTCCCAACTATGAGGGTATCGAGGTTGAGGTTGACGAAATCAAGGTTACTGCAGAAGACGAAGAGCAGGCTCTCGAAGCTCTGCGTGAGCGTTTTGGTACCTTGAAGAACGTTGAGCGTCCCGCAGCTAAGAATGATTTTGTCACCATTGACATCACCGCTGAAATCGATGGTCAGGAAATTGACGCAGCAAACGACCTGTCTTACCAGATCGGTTCCGGCACCATGGTGGACGGTATTGATGAGGCCCTGATCGGTCTGTCTGCAGGCGAAGATGCAACTTTCGAGACCACGCTTTCCGGCGGCGATCACGCGGGGGAGGACGCAACCATTAAGGTGAAACTCTCCGCCGTTAAGGAGCGTGAGCTTCCTGAGGTTGACGATGAGTTCGCGCAGCTTGCTTCTGAGTTCGATACTGTTGATGAGCTTAAAGCAGACATGAAGAACCAGGTTGCCGAGGCCAAGGTCTCCGAGCAGGGCGCACAGGCACGCGATAAGGTGCTGGCTAAGCTCATTGAGATGATTGAGGTTCCCGTACCTGAAAAGGTTATTGAAGAACAGCTGGAGCAGCACTTCAACAACCCCGAAGCCGGTGAAGACCACGATACCGAAGAGCACCGTCAGGAAGTTCGTGAGAACACCGAGACCGCCTTTAAGAATGAGATGGTGCTTGATGCTATTGCTGATGCTGAAGAAGTTGAAGTAAACCAGAATGAGATGATCAACTACATCATCACCATGAGCTCGCAGTACGGCATGGATCCGAACCAGTTCGCACAGATGCTTGACGGTTCCGGCCAGGCCGGAATGCTTGTGGGCGAGGTACGCCGCTCCAAGGCTCTAGGCGAAGTTCTTAAGAAGGCTGTCGTCAAAGACACTAAGGGTAAGGCTGTAGACCTTTCCAAGTTCCTCTCTGAAGGTGAAGAAGACGAGAAGTAGTCCTTCTCTCCGCAGATACCTATAACGGATGCGGGCGTGCATGCGCAGGAAAGAATCCTGCGGTGCACGCCCGCATTGTTGTGTTAAGTTTTGGCACACGCTCCAACAGCAGAAATGGATATGATGTGCTGAGGGCTGAGTGACGTTCGCCCTTTGGCGAACTACGGCGAAACTCCGCCCGAATACAGTCATGACCCGGTATTGTAGTAGCAATGAATATTTTCACGGGCCCGTATGGTAGGGAGCGCGTGAAACCCATCGAGAAGAAGAGGGAAGATGTCTAGCTACATGCCTCTGCCTGTTGGATCTGGGAATAACACCCCGACTATGGCTGCTAACCCCGTCACAGGGCAGGAAGATTACGTCTATAATCGCCTGCTTAAGGAACGTATTATTTGGCTGGGGTCTGAAGTAAGGGACTCAAACGCAAACTTAATTTGTTCACAGATGTTGTTGCTATCGGCTGAAGATCCCGAGGCAGATATTTACCTGTACATTAACTCTCCCGGTGGCTCGGTGACCGCTGGCATGGCTATTTACGACACAATGCAGCTCATTCCGAATGACGTGGTGACCGTAGTAACCGGTATGGCTGCATCTATGGGACAGTTCCTTCTGACAGCAGGTGCCATGGGCAAACGCTATGCGACCCCCAACGCCCGAATCCTGATGCACCAGCCGCTTGGTGGTATTGGTGGTACCGCATCCGACATCCGTACTCAAGCAGAACTCATCTTAGATATGAAAAAACGTCTGGCAGAGATCACGGCTGAACGTACCGGTAAAAGCCTTGAGACCATTCTGAAAGATAATGACCGTGATAACTGGTTTACTGCTGAAGAAGGCTTGGAATACGGCTTCTTCGATCACATCGCACTATCCACTGGCGGTAATCTGACCGCCGAGGGTAAGTAAAGAGGGGAAATACACATATGAACTACCTACCTCAAGATTCTGCACCGCAGATGCCCTCGAACCGTTACGTGCTCCCCAGCTTTGAGGAACGTACCCCCTACGGTTATAAGCGTCAAGATCCGTACGCCAAGCTATTTGAGGATCGCATTATTTTCTTGGGAACCCAAGTCGATGACGCTTCGGCAGATGATATTATGGCCCAGCTTCTCGTACTTGAGGCCCAAGACCCCGACCGCGATATTACCCTGTACATCAACTCTCCCGGTGGTTCTTTTACGGCAATGACCGCCATCTATGACACTATGCAGTTTATTCGCCCTGAGATTCAGACCGTATGCTTAGGTCAGGCGGCATCGGCTGCGGCAGTGCTTTTGGCTGCTGGAACCCCGGGTAAGCGTTTGGCTCTTCCGAATGCTCGCGTGCTTATTCACCAACCCGCCCTGAGCGGTCAGCAAGGCGGACAGGCCTCTGACCTTGAGATTCACGCGAACGAAGTTATGCGTATGCGTGAGTGGACTGCACAAACCCTGGCTCTGCACTCCGGCAAGACCTATGAGGAAGTTGACCGTTCGATCGAGCGCGATAATATCCTGACTGCTGCCGAAGCTCAGGAGTACGGCTTGGTAGATAAGGTACTGGATTCGCGTAAACTTAACAAGCCTGCTACCAATACTGCTACGTCGCACGATTAGAAATATGAGTGTAGTCCTTTCTGTTGTCTAAACGTATATACGATTATTAGGTGCCGCATACTCAAAATTGAGGATGCGGCACCTATACGTTATACCCCAAAAAGTACATAAAACCTCAAGTTACACAGCGTCATAATTGTCAAATTACATCGAATACGACACGCCGCATCGCAGTGACAGCCTGTCTTCACACCTCAGCGAAAAACTAGGGTAGCCTGGTAACAAGCACCTTGTGATAGCTTGCAAACACTCGTAGAAAGGAGAGAGCGCGTGGCTAACACCGACAACACCGGTGGTACGGAAGAAAACAAGAAAACTGTTGCTCCGGGTATGCGTTGCTCATTCTGTTCTAAGACGCGTACCCAGGTTTTCAAGATTGTGATCGGTCCGCATGTCTCCATTTGCGATGAATGTATTGCACTATGCAACGAGATTTTGCATGAGGAACGGCAAAAAACAAAGAAGCCGCAGACCAAAAAGATCAAGAAACTCGCTACTCCTCGCGAGATTTACAGCTATCTGCATGATTATGTGATCGGTCAAGATTCTGCAAAACGCACCTTGGCGGTGGCGGTCTATAACCACTACAAGCGCATCCATGACTTAAACAATCCGGTACTTCACTCCCGAACCCTTTCGGCAACTGCGGGTGAATCCGTAGACCTGGGAAAATCTAATATTCTAATGATTGGTCCTACCGGCAGCGGAAAAACTTATCTTGCGCAGTCTCTTGCAAAGAAGCTTGATGTTCCTTTCGCCATTGTCGATGCTACTACGCTCACCGAAGCTGGGTACGTTGGCGACGATGTCGAGAATATTCTGCTTCGACTCATTAATGCTGCCGACGGTGATGTCGAGAAGGCGCAGAACGGCATTATCTATATTGACGAAATCGATAAGATTGCCCGCAAAGGCGGAGAAAACCTATCTATTACCCGCGATGTCTCGGGGGAAGGCGTGCAGCAAGCGCTTTTGAAGATTATTGAAGGTACTCTGGCAACGGTTCCTCCAGAGGGTGGGCGTAAACATCCGGCACATACCAATCTTGAGATTGAAACCTCAAATATTCTCTTCATTGTCGCTGGTGCTTTCGATGGGCTGGAAGACAGGATCCTAGCCCGCACCGATCGAACCAGCATAGGCTTTGGGGCCGAGCTGACCGCCGCACCGGATACTGATCAGACGCTTTCGCAGATCATGCCCGAAGATCTGACCCACTACGGTATCATCCCTGAGCTAATCGGTCGTTTGCCTGTGATCTCTACGTTGAAAGAACTCACCACCGAAGAGCTTGAACAGATTCTTACGAAGCCTAAAAATGCTTTGCTGAAGCAGTATAAGCATCTCTTTGCGCTTGATGGCGTTGAGCTTATCTTTGAAGATGATGCTTTGCACGCGGTCGCCGAGCTCGCAGAAACCCGTAAGACCGGGGCACGCGGGCTACGCTCCATGATGGAGGGTATTCTGCAGCCAATTATGTTTGAGGTTCCTGACCGTCAGGACGTTACCACCGTGGTAATCACAGAAGATACCGTGCGCACCGGTGCTGAGCCCGTATACGTTCTTGAAGCTGATGAAAAGTCCTCTAAGAGTGCTCGTACTCGTGCCAAGAAGAAGGCTGCGTAGGTTATTCGTGCAGGTGAGAACCTGGCGGAATATTGGAGGTCTCGATGAGGTTTGAACTTATACAATGATGAAAGGAAATACCCTCGTGACAACAACCGTTGATTTTTGGTTCGACCCTACCTGCCCGTGGTGTTGGATTACCTCGCGCTGGATTGGCGAGGTGCAGAAGGTGCGTGATATTCAGGTGCATTGGCGCCCATTCTCACTCGCTGTTCTGAATGAAGGACGCGAGCTTGATCCTGGATACCGCGCTATGATCGACAACACCTGGGGCCCCGCCCGTGTAGTGGCTGCCGCCCGCGAACTCCACGGTGACGACGTTTTGAAGGCTCTCTACGATGCTCTGGGCGAGCAGATCCACCATCAGAAGAACATCTCTGAAGGAGACAAATTTTTGCCTGCTATTGAGGAAGCTCTCAAAGAAGCGAATTTGCCTGCGGACCTGATTCAGTACGCTACCACCGACGAATACGATACGCAGTTACGCGCCTCGACAGCAGAGGCGCTTGATAAGGTCGGCGATGATGTTGGCGTGCCGCTTCTTGCGATTAACGATGTAGCTTTCTTCGGTCCCGTGCTCTCGCCCTCACCGCATGGTGAAGAAGCCGGCAAGGTCTTTGACGGTGCCGTAGCAATGGCATCGTATCCTGGGTTCTTTGAGCTCAAGCGCAGTCGTACCGTGGGACCTATCTTCCACGGTGAAGATGGGCAGTAGATTTACCATGTACTATAGCTGAGCCGTTACGCTTTCTCTGGAGGAGCGTAACGGCTCAGCTATGCGTATTTGAATTAGCTACTCGTTTGCTTTCGCCGAGAACCCCGATGCCGCAAGCGAATATCGCGCATATGGAATGTGCGTGCAGCCGTATAGCTGACCGCCGCATCCGAGGTGAAACCTAGCATGGCAAAAACACTGACTCCAAGCTGGAAGAAAAGCGCGCTCAATGGCATATGCTGGTGCCCCCAGATAACACCGCCAGCGGTTACTGTAAAACTCACCGCAAGGAGTAAGAGAACCAGACGACGAGCCTTCGACGAACCCCGGAGCGTACTCCAGAGTAGAAATAGGTGTACGAGAGAGAAGACAAGAGTTACCGCAAGAAGCACACCGCTCAGCACCGTCAAAAATGTCTGCCCTTGTTCCCCGGCAAGCAAGGCCGTAATTTCTTCACTCGCTTCGCTTCTGAGTACCGTGCTGCGTAATTCCTGATGATTAACTACAGTCAGAACAGCGTTAGCAAGCTCTAAGAGAGTTGAAATAATCATCATCACAGAGGCTATCAGCAGACCCGCAGGCATCTCATAAGCTAGGTCATGAGCGCTCGCCAAGTTTAGGTCTTTAACCTGGCGCGGGTCTTTCACGCCCTCATTGCTCAACGTGATAATAGGCAGCGCGCCGTCCGTACGAATCGTATCTCCACCACCGTTTCGAGAGTGGTAGCCGGTCGAAAAATCTTCGATAATATCTACCCGTGTGCTCGGATGCGCATACTGAATAGACTCGACAATATAATCACGCTCAAAATCCGTATCGGCATCGATCCGATGCGTCACCTGCAGGGTGAAAAAGCTAAAGCCGACCCCTGAATCGTAGGTTCCTGCCGCCAGCCAATCGACGCGGTAACCACCGGGAAGCAGCCAGCCATCCGGAGTTCGCCAAAACCGCACATGGTGGCGTTTCTTCGGGTTCCCGTCAACCTCCTGCTGATACGCAAAAGACTGTACGCGCCCAAAAATCTTGAGAGGAGATACCGGTGCTTCATTATAGGATTTTCGGGTAATTGTCGAAACAATAATCTTCCAGCTGGAAACCAAGGTGACTTCATCCGCACGAGTCCAACCAGCATCCTGCATCACCTGGTGAATTTGCTCTTCTGAGCCGATAATACCGATATTGACGGGGTCGCCTAATAATCCATCCGGGGTGCGGGTGCGCCCAATAAAATAGTCGGGAACATAGATGCGCGTCATGATCGCGTGAAATCGGGGGAGCGTCAAATAAGCGGTGACTGCCCAGAACGAAAGTGCAATCGGAATGCCCCACCAAGAATGTCCCACGGTATTAAGCAGGATCAGAATGGTAAGCACCACAGAGGCTATACCTGCCAGCGTGAAAAAAGCCGTATCCCAAATACCAACCCAGAAGGTCCTCGGAATAATATCCTTATGCTCGCCGCGCGACTCAAAGTCGCCCCGATACACTGGAGGAGATGTTGGAGGCGCGACCGTCACAGGTTTGCTCGCCATAACATGTTCTTCTGCTACACCCTCATCAATAATGTCAGAAGGTTTATGTGACATGGGGATTCCTTCTGCCTGCATAATCTGTGCGTTTGCGCGTTCGGCGCTTATGTGAATTCTACAGGCTACCATGGGGCGGTGCGCAATAGGGCGTCGTTTCGCTGAACCGTTCCTCACCGTATAAAAAATACTGGAGCGAAGAACCTAATTCTTCTTCGCTCCAGCACGGAGTCTATGCCATGCGGCATATCCAGAAACAACGTGAGAACGTGGCTGTTCTAGAGAGACTACTCGGCAGCTTCTTCCACAACAAGCACTACGTCACGAACTTCAAGTTCTCCTTCCGAAGGTACCAGAGAAACCTCGCGAGCGTTGCCTGCCGCCCGCAAATCCTCAAGACCAGACTGGATGCGCTCCAGCTGCTCCTGAGAGGCGGCAATCGTAGCAGATTCAACCTCGGTACGCTGCTTAACCTTTGCGTCACTCTTCGCCTTACGCAGACCGCCGAGTGCTTCTGCGACATCGGGAAGGACCTGCTTGAGGTTCTCAATCTGGGCAGGGTTCACATCAGCAAGTACCCATTGTGCCGAAATACCGGCTGTTGGGTTGTTTGCTGCATACTCCGCTAATAATGCACCTTCAAGAACCGGCAGAGCCTGAGGCCAGGATGCGCGGTGCACGCTGCCCGCACGCCACCACGACCAAATCTCTTCGGTCACAAACGGTAGGAAAGGCGCGAAGAGCCGCAGAAGCGCATCCAAGGTGGTGGCGAGAGCCGCCAACACGGAAGCCTGCTCGGTCTCACCGCGAGCACCGTAGGCACGGTCTTTAATGAGCTCCACGAAATCATCGGTAAATGACCAGAAGAAGCTCTCCGCAATCTGGAGGGCACGAGCGTACTCGTATTTCTCAAAAGCTGCCGTTGCTTCCTCAACCAAGTAGGCTAGGCGCACAAGCAGGGAACGGTCCAGCGCGTTCGTGAGAACCCGCCCCTGCGCCTGTGAGGTAATCACCGATTTCTCAGTAGCACCCAGATTCAGCACGAACTTTGAGGCATTGAGAAGTTTAATCGCCAGACGGCGACCGATCTTCATCTGGCCTTCGTCATAGGCGGTATCAGCGCCCAAGCGGGCCGAGGCCGCCCAATAACGTACCGCATCCGAACCGTATTTATCGAGTACATCGTGCGGGACCACAACATTGCCCTTGGACTTCGACATTTTCTTGCGGTCGGGGTCAAGAATCCATCCCGACAGCGCGGTATTGTACCAGGGCACAGAGGACGCAAGGGTCTCGGCGCGCACGGCGGTGGAGAAGAGCCAGGTACGAATAATATCGTGTCCCTGCGGGCGAAGATCCATCGGGAAGGTCTTCGCGTGCAGCTCAGGATCTGTAGCCCAGCCGGTTGCAATTTGCGGGGTGAGTGAAGAAGTAGCCCAGGTATCGAGAACATCTGGATCGGCAATAAATCCGCCAGGTACACCACGCTGGTCTTCCGAATATCCGGGGGCAGCCTGCGAAGCCGGATCCACAGGAAGCATATCCTCAGCCGGCAGAATCGGGTTCTCATAATCCGGCTCACCCTCGGCATCAAGCGAGTACCACAGTGGGAACGGAACACCGAAGAAACGCTGACGGGAGATCAGCCAGTCGCCGTTAAGACCTTCCACCCAATTTTCGTAGCGGCTGCGCATAAATGAAGGGACCCAGTTAATTTCGCGTCCGCGCTCAATAAGCTTTTCACGGCGCTCAGCGTCGCGACCACCGTTGCGAATATACCACTGGCGTGAAGCCACGATCTCAAGGGGTTTATCGCCCTTCTCATAGAACTTGACGGGGTGCTTAATCTTTTTCGGCTCACCCTCCATCTCGCCAGTTTCAACAAGCATCTCAACTACGGTCTTCTGGCCGGTAAAGACGGTGGTGCCCGCCATACGTTCGTAGCGTTCGCGGCCTTCGGCAGAGGTAATCCATTCGGGAGTCTCGCGGGAGAAACGGCCGTCACGCCCGATGAGGGCTCGGGTCGGAAGCTGCAATTCGCGCCACCAGGTAACGTCGGTGGTATCACCAAAGGTACAGATCATAGCGATGCCGGCTCCCTTATCAGGCTGAGCCAGCGGATGCGCCATCACCTCGACCTCAACGCCGAATAGAGGAGAAGTCACTTTCGTTCCGAAGAGCGGCTGATACCGTTCATCATCGGGATGCGCCACCAACGCTACACAGGACGGCAACAGCTCGGGACGGGTAGTCTCAATCCAGACTTTTTCGCCATTTTCGCGGTGGAAGCTTATACGGTGGTAGGCTCCGTCGCGTTCCTTATCTTCAAGCTCGGCCTGCGCTACGGCGGTTCGGAAGGTAACGTCCCACATAGTCGGTGCCTCCGCCATATAGGCGTTACCCGCCTCAAGATCTTTGAGGAATGCAAGCTGTGAGACTTTACGTGAATGCGCATCTATGGTGCGGTAGGTATGGGACCAGTCGACGGAAAGTCCCAGGGTTGTGAAAAGATGCTCGAAAACTTTCTCGTCTTCAACAGCGAGTTCTTCACACAGTTCGATGAAGTTATTGCGTGAAATACGCGGCCATTTTGCCTGGCTGCGGTCGGGTTTGGGTGAGCCATCGGCTTTGAGCGGGATCAGCTGGCGAAAATCTGGGTTATCGGGAACGGAAGGGTCGCACAGCACACCGTAGTAGTTCTGTACGCGGCGTTCGGTGGGCAGGCCGTTATCATCCCAGCCCAAAGGATAGAAGACATTCTTACCGCTCATACGCTGGTAGCGGGCTATAACGTCGGTTTGAGTGTAGGAGAACATGTGCCCCACATGGAGCGAGCCGGATGCGGTCGGCGGTGGTGTATCAATCGAATAGACCTGTTCGCGCGTCGTGTTCTCGTCGAAGGCGTAGGTTTTCTGCTGTGCCCAGCGCTCAGAGAGTTTGTCTTCGAGACCTTCGAGCGCGGGACGATCAGGAACGTTAATCTGTGCGGGCGAGTCTGAGCCCTGAGTATTTTCAGCCATAGGGGCTATTTTCTCATACTTTATGGGCTCTGGCGGTGTATCGCGTAGCATAGGTTGGCGCTTTACGTTGAGTGAGTTTATAGATATCCCGTATAGCGCAGAAATGTCGGTTATTATGCACCATATGCCTGTGTTTCGTACTCTGCTAATGCACGCTCAACTCGTGCAATAAGCTCGCGTTGCGATGAGAGAAAACGGCGTTGTTCCCGGCGTGGAAGATGCGAAAAATGATGATAGAACTTTGGGTCCCGGTAGGTTTGCCCGAAGAGGAAATGTAGGTCGGCGCTCCAGGGGCGACGCGTTCTTGCACGGATTTGCTCGGCCCGAGCACGAAGCTGCTCGCGGTGGGTATAGAGAGCATTGCATCGTGCGCTGCGAGAGCGAAATGCTAAAAGATCCATAGGTATATCTGTAGTTTCCATGCCTTATGTAATGTATTTATCTATTCACCGTGTGTTATCTCTCGATTCCCTATCACAAGATACCGCATAAGAGTAGACTGGTGAGTATCACACAGGAAAACTTTTCAAGGGACTTCCATGTTTGAGATATCAGCTCCTGTTATGACGGTACTTGCTCTTCATCTCGCGATCGTTGCGGTTTGCGTTTGGCATTTAACAACGCGAACCGGATACAACGAAGAGCGTCTGCACATGATACTTCCGCTTGTGCTTTTCTTGCCGGGAGCGGGGATTTTATACCTCATGTCAGCAAAAGCAGGAACCGTTCCTCCCGATACTACGAAGACGGGCAGCAGCTCTCGCCATTTTGAGCATCGTCTGGGTTTCCGCGACGGTAAACGTTCTAAATGGGGCTTTCCCCAGCGGAAACGCTAAAAGCACTGCGTTATGCACCTTTAAAGGCAAGGTTCATGAGAGCGGGAAGAATTGATAATGCTATCTACTATCCCGCAGATGTGCGATGCGCGTGTGACTCTGTCAGCGCGCATTGCCTATCTTTCTATACGATAATTTTGTGTATGGCATCATAGATGAATAAGACTTTCACCACCGACGCGGAAAGGTAACTTCATGATGCTAGACAATACTCGTATTCCTGCCAACCCATTTGCCCCCAACGCTTGTGAAGGCAAAGTTGCCGTCGTGACAGGTGCCTCCAGCGGCATCGGCCGCGCAACAGTTGAACAGCTAACGGCTACCGGATGGACGGTTTATGCGCTTGCTCGCCGTACCGAACGTCTTCGCACGCTTGAAGCAGAGACCGGAGCGCATCCTGTAACCTGTGACGTTACTGATGAATCGGCAGTAAACGCAGCTGCAAAGCAGATCATGACGGAGCACTCACAGCTTGATGCGCTGGTTAATATCGCTGGGGGAGCGATCGGTCTTGACCGTGTTGCTGATGGAGATCCGGATGAATACCTAGCGATGTACCGCCTGAATGTGCTCGGAATTCTACATACGGTGCGTGCCTTTGCTCCCGCACTGAGGGCTCACGGCCAGGGGAGTATTCTGAACCTGACCTCCACAGCAGCCGAAGGCGGTTATGAAGGAGGTGCAGGGTATAACGCCGCGAAATTCGGTGCTCGGGGACTTACCGAGGCTCTGCGCCTTGAGGAAGCTGACCACAATGTGCGCGTCATTGAGATTCGCCCGGGCATGGTGCATACAGAAGAATTTTCATTGAACCGCTTGGGGTCTGTGGAAGCTGCTGAGAAGGTATATGCCGGGGTACGGAACCCTTTGGTGGCAGAAGACGTTGCCCAGACAGTAGTTTTCGCATTGAATATCCCTCACCATATCAATCTTGATCATGTGACTTTGCGCCCGCTTGCTCAGGCAAGCCAGTTCAAGGTCATCCGGTCTTCGTAGATATTTAAAGAGGTGCTACAGATACCGCGTGCAAAACTAAGGTTTCGCACGCGGTATCTGGCGTTCTTATTATTCCTTCAAGAGAAACCTGAGGTTTACTCCCAATATTTGTAATATATGCGCTATTGGTCTGATTTTAATGTGGATTAAGTAATGGTAAAAATAAATATTTGGTAACACTTTTGGGGTGGTGGTACAGTTTCTCATTGCAAGCCCCTCACGAATGCTAGTGTTAGGGCGTCACCGATAAATTGAGATGGGTCAATGAGTAACTGAATCTGGCACTCACATCACAGAAATATGCAGTAGCTCAACTCACATAACTTCAAAGAGGGAAACATGGCTCCAAAGAAGTCAACCCGTGTCTACGCACTCGCTGCCGCGACCGTTATTACAGCAGGAACGTTAAGCTATGTTCCTGCTACTTTTGCATCTGAAGCAGGTAGTTCGACCGGTTCAGATACCTCCGCTACTGAATCGACGCATGAGAATTCCTCATTGCCGCTTCAGACTATCCCTTGGGCAAAATCCAACGCATCTGCTCAACCGGCAGGTGCTCAGGAAACCGCTTCTGCGGCCTCTACACAGGTGCCTGAACAGGAAAAACCGGTAAAATCCGAATCTCCGACCGCCTCTGAGACTGCTTCAGCCTCAACCCCTGAAGCTAAACCATCTGAAACCTCTACCGTTCCAGAACAGACCGAGAAAACCTCAAAGGCTACTCCCGGCACAAAGGTTATCGGAGTTGAGAATGAGGGTGATGAAACCTCAGAGGGGCGCCAGAACGCTCCTAAGGTTTCTGTTGATTCCGCCACTATCTACACCGATAACGAATTTAGCCCTTTCACCGTGCGTGTCAGTGGTTTCTACGGTCCGCGCGTTGGTAGCTCTATAGAGGTTCGCATTCAGGAAGTAAATGCTCAAGGCCGCCCTGTAGGCACCCCTCTTGCAACCGGTCGTGTCTCTGCCCAAGAACTCATTGATGGTACTGCTACCGCCACTGTGAACGTCAGCTCAAGCAGACTGAAAGGCAATAAGAGCTATGCAATTGTTGCTGTCAGTAACCCCGGCGGTAAAGATCACCTTGTAGCAGGTACCATCGTTGAACTCAAGCAGCGCCGCGTTGCTCATACTGTAGCGAGTGAGGCTCCGGCTCCTCAGGAATCTAGTAACAAAAAAGCCCCGACTGCCGCACCGGCGCAGCCCGAGAATACCCAGGCGCCTAAACCTACAGAGACAGTAACTCCCAAACCCCAAGAGTCGTCCGCGGCTCCCGCACCGAGCGCATCCGCTGATACAGGGAAGAGCGAGGCTTCCAGCGCGTCTGAATCAGCTAGTGCAACCCCCTCCAGTGCATCTGCTGAAGCTTCAGAGACCGCATCTGCTAACCCCTCCGCAACTCCTTCAGCTCCTGCCCCTGCATCGTCTGCGGAAGAAACCACAATGGATGTAGCGAATAAGGCTTCGCTGCGTGTCGATAGCGCACACTTCTCTGGCGATGCAGCAACTAACGTCGTTGTAGTCCGGGGTACTGGTTTTACCGGCGAACACGTCTCAGAAGGCGTTGAAGTTACTATCTTCGAATTGGATAGCGAAGGTAAAGCACAAGGCGAAGCCATCAAGAGCGTCTTTGTGAAACCCTCAGAAATTGTTGATGGTTCGTTCACTGCACAGCTGGAAGTCGAAGCTGCAAAGCTGCGTCCAGGGTACTCATACGGTATCGTCGCGATTAGCAATCCCAAGGGTGAAGAACACGTACAGGCATACACAGTAGCGATGGTTTCTGATGACTCGCACCCGGCACCCGGTGGTGAGGATAACAATGCCAACGTCGCCGCAACCCGCCCCGGCGCTAAGAAGGCTGGACACAACAACGGCGGACAAGGCGGTGCAGCTGCTCTGAATGGATCTGCAGAAGGCGATGCAGTACAAGCTGAACCGGACGCCAATACTGGTAATGCGCACAGTAACTCGAGCTCTGCAGCTACGACCTCAGCCAATAAGCGTAACCTGGCTCGTACCGGTGCTGACGGCGTTGTACTCTTCACGACGCTTGGCGGCTCAACGTTGGTGGCAGGTACCGCTCTCGTTGCGGCGCGTCGTCGTAAGAAAGACAACGTATAAGAACCTCTGCGGTAGTCCGCAGGTTATCACATAGGGAAGCACACGAATTCCGTGTGTTGTGAATAGGTACAAGGATGGGTACCCGCATCGTACGGGTACCCATCCTTTATGTCCTTCTATAAGGTGGTAATTACCTTTATAGGTGAGTCGGGTTCTTCAGACGCGTACACTTGAGCTATGTCTGTTCTCAATATTCTTGCGACCTCTCACGGTACTGACTCTTCAGAAGGGCGCCAAGCGATTGCCCTCGTGCGCGCCGAGCTTCAAAAGCTACTTCATGAACGAAGCACGTCTGACGGGCGAGAATATAAAGTTCACGAAGCTTATGTAGACGTGCAGACACCGAGTGTAGATGAAGCCGCTCAAGCCTTACCGGATGGCGAGCCTTGTGTTATTGTGCCGGTTCTACTGTCCACAGGATTTCACACCCAGGTTGATCTAAGGCGCGCTGCACGTACCAGCGGAGTTAAAGATATTCATATTGCTGCCTCTCTGGGGCCGGATGCGCGACTTGCCCATCTTCAGCGAACTCGGCTTGAGGAAGTTGGATGGCATGAAAAAATAGCTACCGGTTCTGCCGCACCACCGATTGTTCAAGGGGCTGCAGGTTCATCCCGCCAAGATGGGCGAGCAGATATGCAGCGCGCCGCCGATTTGCTCGCAGAAGTTCTTCACACACCTACCAGAAACGCTTTTATCGCAGCAATTGAGCCGACAATAATTGATATAGCTCGTCAAGAGCAACCAAGGTTCGCGTCCCCGTACCTGCTTGCAGATGGATTTTTTGTCAAAAAGATGAGACGTGATATCGAGGCGGTTAGCGCTTCAACTATAGTGGCTGCACCGTTGGTATCCTCTCACGATATTGCCTCCGCACGCATTATTGCTCAGTGCGCTCTATCTCGTCTTGACGAAGTGTTGGTCGCCGCTACCGAATAATACTCAAATACGGCCAAGCATGTAAAATGGCTTCCGCCTTCGACAACTAGGAAAACGAAGACGGAAGCCACGTTGTATGCGCCAGAATTAGCGGATAATCAATCCACTATGGAGCAAGTTTCTGAGCGGCAGAGAACTCAAGACGTGGATTGCTCACGCAGCCGTTCATGTACATGACTGATGAACTGGTGCCGATCGTCGCGTGCATAATAGACGACCTCACCAATGACTGTAATAGCAGGTGATTTAACGTCTTGGCAGTCTTGAGGAGCTTGCTGCAAGGTCGTGACGATAACGCGCTCTTGATCCGTGAAGCCCTTCTCAATGGTGGCCAACGGCATATCGCTTTCAACACCGCACGACATCATCTGCTCGATAGTATCCGGCAGAGTACGCACACCCATCAGAAGCACCACGGTACCGTGAGCGCGCAACGTTGAAACAACAGCTTGTATATCGGTTTCATCAAGCCCCGAATGGCCCGAAACTACAGTAAAGATCGACGATACTTTACGCAGAGTCACGGGGATAGAAGCGCGGGCGGGCACCGCAATAGCGCTAGTAATGCCCGGAATAACCTCAGCATCCAGTCCGGCTGCAAAACAAGCATCTAGCTCCTCAGCACCGCGACCGTATACATATGGATCGCCGCCTTTGAGCCGCACCACGGTTTTGCCCGCGAGTGCATAGTCAATCATGAGTTGCTGGATGCGTGACTGCGGCACCGCATGCTTACCGGGTACTTTGCCCACGTCAATGATCAGGGCGTTTGGAGCGTATTCGGCAAGCTCTTGTGGAGCTAAATGATCTAGCAGCACGACATCGGCTTCACCGAGCGCTCGAACGGCACGTAGAGTCAGCAAATCGAGAGCACCGGGACCGCCCCCGGCGATGTACACCTTACCGGGTACATCTGCCCGGGATCTTGGAACTAAGGGCGCGTCTTGAGCAACACCCGCCGGAATATTGGCTAGAACCTCATCTATCGTCGCAAATTCGCGCGGTGGAAACGGCGGAATTTTAGGTGACATGGGCGGGTCCTTAGGCGTTCGCTGGAACAGGATTATGCGCGCTGGGTGGGCCGACTGGGATTTTCGCTCCCGTCACCAGCACGGTATTGCCTTCACCCTTCTCTGCGGCAGCAATTTCCTCGGGTGTTGCTGGGCGAATCTGCTCACGTTCAAGAACAAACAGGTGCGCTGCTTCATCGCTGCCATCGGGCTCGTTGATGAAGGCACGGAAGCGGCGCAGACGGCGTTCGTCTTTGAGGGTGGCAGCCCATTCGTCCTGGTAAGAATCCACGTGGCGCTGCATATCTCGTTCCAGATCCTCGCAGACTCTCAAAGAATCTTCGATGAGTACGGATTGCAGATGAGCCAAACCATCACCGTGCTCTTCGTCAAGGTCTTCAAGCCATCGGGCAGTGCGTTGTAGCTTATCCGCTGTGCGGATGTAGTACATGAGGTAGCGGTCGATGTAACGAACAACTTCTTCACTGGAGGCATCCTTGACGAACAAGCGCCCATGCGCGGGGTTCGCGCCGCCGTTACCACCAAGGTATAGGTTCCAGCCGTTGGTGGTGGCGATCAGGCCCACGTCTTTGCCCTGTGCTTCAGCACATTCACGGTTACAGCCGGAGACACCAAACTTGAACTTGTGGGGTGAACGCAGACCGCGGTAGCGATTCTCCAACTCGACGGCCATACCCACCGAGTCTTGAACACCGTAGCGGCACCAGGTTGAGCCGAGGCAGGATTTAACGTTACGCAGTGACTTGCCGTATGCCTGACCGGATTCGAATCCAGCATCAACCAGCCGCTCCCAAATGTAGGGCAGCTGCTCCAGTCGGGCGCCAAACATACCGATACGTTGCGCACCGGTGATCTTGACGTAGAGGTTGAACTCATCCGCAACGGCAGCAATGACGGCCAGTTTCTTAGCGGGAATTTCGCCTGCGGGGATGCGCGGAACAACCGAATAGGTACCGTTCTTCTGCATGTTTGCCAGAGCACGATCGTTGGTTTCCTGTAGGCCGCCGCGACCGGCATCGAGCACGTAGGAGTTGCGGAACGATGAAAGAATGGATGCGACCGTTGGTTTGCAGATAGCACAGCCGTCGCCGCCGTGCCCAAAGCGTGCAATGACCGAATCGAAGTCGTCGAGGTTGGTAAGGCGTACCGCTTCCGCAAGCTCTGCGCGGGAGAAATCGAAGTGTTCGCACAGCGCTTTAGAGACGGTCATACCCATCTTTTTCATCTGCTGTTCGAGGGTTTTCTGTAGCATGGGCACACAGGAGCCGCACTGGGTGCCAGCCGTGGTGCATGCCTTTAGGGCGGGTACGTCGTGGTTGCCGTCAACCACTGCCTGACGGACTTCGCCGAAGCTAATGTTGTTGCACGAGCAGAGAATGGCATCGTCGGGCAGCTCTGTATCGGGAATACCGTCGCCGCCACCTGCCGCCGTGAGATACACATTGGGCTCTGCCGGGAGTTCTCGTCCCAGCAGCGGCTTGAGGGAATCAAAAGGAGCGGTGTCTCCCACGAAAACGCCGCCGAGGAGAGTCTTGGCGTCGCCGCTGGTCACGATCTTCTGGTACATGCCGCGCGCGGGGTCTGCGAAGAGAATTTCGAGGCAGCCTTCCGTGGTGCCGCGGCGGTCACCGAAGCCTGCAACCTGTACGCCTGAGAATTTGAGTTTCGTGGCGATATCGAATTCTTCGACCTGAGTATCTTCGTTGCCGTTGAGCAGATTCTTGGCGACCGCATCCGCCATCGCGTTGGCGGGGGCAACCAGACCCCAAGTTCGTCCAAGTACGCAGGCTACTTCGCCGATAGCCCAGATATGCTCGTCGCTTGTGTGGCATGCATTATTGACGAGAATACCACCGCGTTCGCCAGTCTCTAGTCCAGCGGCGCGTGCCAGCTCATCGTTGGGGCGAATACCTGCAGCGAAGACCACGAGGTCTGCATCAATCTGGTGAATAACGGCTTCGTCCGAGGTGGAATCTGCTACGGAGACCGAAATAACCTCGCCTGAGGCATCTTTGTTGATAGCGGATATGAACGCACCGGTTTCGATGTCGATCCCGGTTGCTTTGATCTGGGCGTTGACCGCGTAACCGCCGCCCTGATCGACCTCCACAGAGAGAAGCCACGGGGCAACATCGAGGATGGTGGGTTCGGCACCAAGGTCTTTGAGACCTTCTGCGGCTTCCAGCCCGAGAAGGCCTCCGCCGACAACAATACCGCGCGGTGCGCGCCCAAGTTTAGTCTGCAACCGTTCAACTTCGGAGACCATGTTTTTAACATCGTCTGCGGTGCGGAATACATGGGCGCAATCTGCGTTAGGAATCGGAATGCGCACCGCACTTGAACCGGTAGCGAATACAAGCACATCGTAGGGGTAGTCTACGCCGTCTGAACCTTTAACAACGCGTGATTCACGGTTGAGCGATTCGCCGCGGGTGTTGCTGACCAGATTGATCGTGGACTCGTCCCAGAGCGCCGGGTCGCCAAGGGTAAGGTCTTTGTCGGTATCTTTAAAAAGCTGTTCGATAGCAACGCGGTCGTACGGAATATACGGTTCATCATTGAGAACGGTAATGGTGTCAGAGGTGCGTCCGGCATCCTGAGCGCCTTCATGATAAGCGCGTACAAAACGCCATGCTGCGGGTCCTGCACCGACGACCAGAATATTACGGGCGGTGTTCCCAGGGCCGTTCTGAGACATATTTGTCCTTCCTAGTTGTGTGTATACCGACTTCAGCAAAGAATGACCTGTCTCTAGGAACCGGCAATGCAGGAAAACCGGGAACAAACCTTGAGCCAGAACAACAAGAGTGTGGGATTATGTTGTTTTATACGCAGATTCTTGCTTGTAAAAAGTCGCTGTTTTTATCTTACACAGAGGCTATACGACGAAAGTGCCAAAATCGGTATTTTTGAGAAAAATTTTAAGGAAATTCCTTGAAATATCTAGGGATTAATGGGTTTTTTTGACCCTAAGGATTGTTGTTTTAGGTAAGCCTAAACTCCCTAAAGTGCTGTGTTTTTAAGGGTTTTTCAGACCTTTAGTAGCTTAGGTATGTCATATTTTTATCTGTGGTTTTTATAGGGTAGACTCCAAACGGAACACACAAGAAATACTTGTGCTCTCGTATGCCGCCTTCTGTCTATGCTGATTTGATATGTAGCTCTTGACTGTGACCGGTTGCATAGATAGCACCTGTCGAAAGGTAGAGCCGTCATGACTGAAAATGCCGCCGTAGCACCTTCCTGGGTTCGCATCTGTCCCGAAAGCGAACTCGAAGAAAATTGGGGCGAAGTTGCCCTCGTCAAAGGTCAGCAGTATGCAATCTTTAAAACTAAGCATGGGTACTATGCATGCGATCATCGTGACCCTAATAGTCAGTCTCTTGTGATTGCTCGCGGCATTGTTGGAGAGAAAGACGGGCACTCGACTATCGCCTCACCCCTTTATAAAGAGGTGTACGACCTCGCTACGGGTGAGTGTGTCTCAGGCGCTGACTATACGATCGGTGTGTACCCTCTAGAAGTGCGAGACGGCAATATTTACCTGCAGGTCTAATTCTTAGAGTTTTGTTCTGTAACTTTTAGGCTACTCTCAGGTTGTGTGTACGAAAGTTCAGGGTCTTTTCAGACGCAGTTGTTACGGTGCAGAGTAATCACTCAAAAACATACGCATACTGAAAAGAGAAAACCAATGAATTCGCCATACACCACTTTCACCTCTACTCCTTCACGTCGCGCTACTCTTATTGGTTTTGGGGCTTTTGGGATTGCAACCCTCGCCGGATGCGCCCCCTCCATCAAGAGTGTTCAAAACTCGCCGAGCAACAGCTCATCCTCTTCAAGCTCTAGCGCTTCGTCAACAAGTTCACCCAGCGACTCGACCTCACCGGAAGAGTATGCAAAGTTCGTTGCTGACTGGAATAAATATGTGGGAGACATAAAACTTCCGACTAAAGATAAAGGCGGTTATACTCCCGCAACCAACACCGAGCCTGCAAAGAACGTTCCTGAACCTGATATTGACGAGAATGCCATACGCCAGAAGACCCTAGAAGGCTCATATAAGGCTCTTGCCGCCTATGAGGCATCATTCCTTTACGCGGTTCTTACCGGAAATTCTGAATACGCGAAGAAACTCAGCCATGAAGATGATCCGAATCTTCGACCACAATTTGACTTGTATCGCGACATTTATAACGGCGGTGGCTGGATGGAAGGGTACGACCTCAAGTGCTGGATTCGTGATGAAAGGCCTACGGTAGTGTTCGAATCCGATATCGTGGCTGTTGCATGGAATTATGGTGAAAAATTTGAAGCCTATAAAGCCCACCTTAGTAAGGAAGAAGTGGCAGACCGGCCAGCAGATACAGCGGATAACATCTACATGGTGACCATCTACGATGGTGGGTCGTGGAAGTACGTCACCAATACCTATCTGAAGCAAAAATATCCTCAGCTTGTTGAAAGTGGCAACAGTTCTTCCTCCGCTGCCTAGCTATAATTCTTCTGGCTCTCTAATACTTTTGGGGAGCCAGGAGATAATAATCATGTAAAACCCTCGACTGTACAGTCCTTGAACTAACCGATACATCAAGAGGCTTGCTACTGGAGGGGGAAATTAAGCTTTCGTCGCTACCCAAAACATCACAGGGAAGTTGAGGGTGTGGCGACAGATGCGCTCAATATCTATTGAAGTCATGCGCTGAGTGCCTTTTAGTCTGTCGGCGGTACTTTCTGTCGCCGGGTGCGCGAGATGAACAATGCACCAAACAATAGCAGCCCCCAGACCAAGAAAAGGGGACTCCATAGGTAGGTGTGCCCGGCTACGAGCGGGTTGCTTAGGGAAGCTTGATCAATTACTACGCGCCACCACCCTACAAAAGTTCCACGGCCGCCCCAGCCTATAAGCACTATAGAGCCCACCCAAGAAACAATGGGAACCCACGCGTGCGCAGGTGGTCGTAGATGGTATATAAGCGGCACAAGTGCGCCCGTAATTTTGGCGATAAACACGGCGGCCAGTAAAAACCGCACCGGAACGTTACCCTCTTGCTGTAGTTTGACAGCCATCGGCCCCACGGTATCTAACAGCCACATCCCGCCGCACATCCAGTAAAAGCTAGGTGCAGCGTGCAATAAACCTGCGATAGCGGCTCCAATAAACAGCGGTGTTCCGGGAGGTTTCGTGCGGGTTTTCTCCATGTCATACAGTCTAGAAGCCGTCACCTCTTCCTATCTAGAGGGAAGTGTAGATATTGTCATAAAAATGATTTTTGTTCTATAGCCCCAAAAGTATTACTAATAGAACATAACGGATTGCTTTCTATGGAGAATTCCGAGATTCTGGGGCTTCCCGAATTAGCAACCGAGACTACTCTGCTTGCCGTGCACATGAAGAACGCGAGCTACACTTACCCGAGCAGAGCATTCAGGGGCTAGCGACTTCTGTTAAAAAATATGTTTTTCAGACTCAATAACCCCTTATTTCAGAGGTGGCGCCGAACTGGTGCGGAAGGTCAGAAGTGCATCATTGAGGAAGGAAGTCGATGTGGGGAGACCCGTGAACTTTCCCACAGCATTCTGGGCGTGTTCTTCAGAGAAACAGGACGTCCCATGTGCTGTATAAACGCTAGATAAACGAAAATTTTTTCGTTGACAGAGCACGTAAAAATGCATATTTAGTGGAGGCTGGCAAGAATGACCCCAATATCTAGTGTCGAGGGTTAATATTCAACTGAAAGTGTATGAAAACATTGAGTATATTTGTAAAAACATGCATTTACGACACGCCCGAGATGCGTCACAGAGGGTCTGAAAGCGGGTAAAAAATTGGGTTTTTTTTAGCTTGCACCCGTAGCTGCAAACCCCATAGAATGTAGATGTTTGCAAAGACCCGGCGATCACCGGCGAGCAATTCGGAAGAACAGACCGCACCTGCGGGACCCCACCTTTTCGCTGCGGCGAGGGGCGCCTTAGCGGAACAGATGCAGTCTTAGTAGACCCGGACGGTTAAGCCCGATACAGCTGTTAATAAGCGACTGATACTCGCTCAACGCGCCGCTCTCCGGGGGCGTAAGAACGTTCCTGATGAACAGTTCATAGCCCCGGGGGAGGTCGGTGCGTTTGTCTGTATCAGTAAGCAAGGTGGTACCGCGCCAGCATATACGCCCCATGAGGGGCGCACGATGAAGGCGTCCTTGCACCCGTTTGTCCATCCTCGGCAAAGGGTGCGGTTCACGTACCCAATGGCGGGAATCTGAACAGAAATAGGGCGCACTGCATGTCAGAAAATGTCTACCCCAAGGTGAGCGCGTTTGAAGCCTCAGGCTACGGTGTAAGCGCATCACCTAAATTCCCTAAGCTCGAAGAAGCTGTACTCGACTATTGGAAGAAAGACGGAACCTTCCAAGCATCTATCAATAACCGCGAAGCCGGGCCCCACGGCGATAACGAATTCGTCTTCTACGATGGCCCTCCATTTGCAAATGGTCTGCCGCACTACGGGCACCTGCTCACAGGTTACGCGAAAGACCTTGTAGCACGTTACCAAACTCAGCGCGGGCATAAAGTAGAACGCCGCTTCGGCTGGGACACTCATGGTCTGCCTGCCGAGCTTGAAGCAATGAAACAGCTCGGCATGACCGATAAACAAGAAATCCTAGAGATGGGCATCGATAATTTCAACGATGCCGCGCGCGCCTCCGTGCTCAAATACACCAACGAGTGGGAACAATACGTTACCAGGCAGGCGCGTTGGGTGGACTTCGAGAACGACTATAAGACCCTCAACGTTGAGTACATGGAATCCGTAATCTGGGCGTTCAAGCGTCTCTACGATAAAGGGCTTACGTACCAAGGGTTCCGTGTTCTGCCGTACTGCTGGAAAGACGAAACCCCGTTATCGAACCACGAGCTGCGCATGGATGACGACGTCTATCAGGATCGTCAAGATCAGACCGTCACAGTAGCTTTCACCCTCACCGCAGACGACTCGCTTGCCGCCAATAAAAATATTGTCGCTGAACTTGCCGGTGTTGAGGCACTTGCCTGGACCACCACCCCCTGGACCTTACCCACCAACCAGGCGCTCGCCGTCGGACCCGATATTGAATATGTCGTAGTTCCCGGTGCCGGTGAGCTCAGCGGACGGCGCTTCCTCATCGCAGCTGATTTGTTGGGAACCTATGCGAAAGACCTCGGGTATGCAGGGGAGAGCCCCGCCGAGGATGCGGCAGCCGCCATCACAGGGCGCTACACCGGCTCCCAACTAGAAGGTGTGCGCTACACTCCGCTGTGGGATTACTTCGCCGATGCCGAGAAATGGGGCACAGGAACCTCATGGCAGATTCTCGTTGCCGATTACGTAAGTACCACCGATGGTACCGGTATCGTTCATCAGGCACCCGCCTATGGTGAAGACGACCAGAAAGTTTGTGAATCCTACGATATTCCCGTGGTGCTTTCGGTAGATGAAGGCGCCAAGTTCCTTCCCCTGTTCGGGCAGCCTAGCCCTTCGGGGTCTACTGCGCTTGCGGGTATCGCCGGAGTTCAGGTTTTCGAGGCAAACCGCACCATTATTAATGCTCTTAAGGCAGATGGGGCGCTCGTCGTGGAGAAATCCTATGTGCACTCCTACCCACACTGTTGGCGCTGTCGTAATCCTCTGATCTACCGCGCCATTACCTCTTGGTATGTGAAAGTGACCGAGTTCAAAGACCGCATGTCTGAGCTGAACGAGCAGATCAACTGGATTCCCGAAAATGTCAAGTACGGGCAGTTTGGTAAGTGGGTTGAGAACGCTCGCGACTGGTCAATTTCACGCAACCGTTTCTGGGGTTCTCCTATTCCCGTTTGGGTTTCGGACGATCCAAATTATCCCCGTGTTGATGTTTACGGATCGCTCGAAGAACTCAAGGCTGACTTCGGTCGCCTGCCGCTGAACAAGGAGGGGAAGCCAGATCTACACCGTCCCTATATTGATGAGCTGACGCGTCCAAACCCTGATGATCCAACGGGTAAATCTACGATGCGTCGCGTCGAAGACGTGCTGGACGTATGGTTTGACTCTGGGTCGATGCCGTATGCACAGGTTCACTATCCCTTCGAGAATAAGGACTGGTTCGAGAACCACTATCCGGCGGACTTCATCGTTGAGTATATTGGTCAGACCCGTGGCTGGTTCTACACTTTGCATATTTTAGCGACCGCACTATTTGACCGTCCTGCCTTCAAGAATGTTGTCAGCCACGGCATCGTGCTTGGTTCTGACGGGCAGAAAATGTCAAAGTCGCTGCGTAACTACCCGGATGTCTCTGAAGTTCTTGACCGCGACGGCTCGGACGCTATGCGCTGGTTCCTCATGTCATCGCCGATTCTGCGCGGTGGCAACCTGATTGTGACCGAGCAGGGGATTCGTGAAGGGGTGCGGCAGGTGATGCTTCCGCTCTGGAACGTCTATCACTTCTTCGCTCTCTACGCGAATGCTGCCAACAAAGGCGCGGGATATACGGCACAGGTGAAGTACGATTCGCAGCATGTGATGGATCGCTTTATTTTGGGTAAAACCCGGGAGCTGATACAGCAGGTTACTGCGGACATGGACTCTTACGATATCTGGAGTGCCTGCGAGCATCTGCGTCTTTATGCTGATGCTCTTACCAACTGGTATGTGCGCCGCTCACGTGAACGTTTCTTTGACGAAGACCCCGATGCCTTCGATACCCTGTACACCGCTTTGGTGACGGTATCAAAGGTAGCGGCGTCACTTCTGCCGCTCACGACCGAAGAAATCTACCGTGGCTTGACCGGCGAGCGTTCGGTACATCTTGCCGACTGGCCTGCCGCTGAAGACTTTGCTGATGAATCTGAGCTGCTTTCGCTCATGGAAACCGTACGGGCGGTATGCTCTACAGGGTCTTCTCTGCGTAAAGAGAAGAAGATCCGTGTGCGTCAGCCTCTGCAATCGCTCACGGCGGCCATTGCCAACGAGCAGTTCGCACAGCTGGAAACCGCATTCGGCACTAAGGGCGCCGATTATTTCGCCAAGATTGTGAAAGACGAGCTGAACCTGCGTGAGGTTATCCTCGTGAATGCACAGGACGCTAACCCTGCCGACTACGGTATCTCGCAACAGCTGAAGGTGAATGCCCGTGCCGCAGGTCCCCGCCTTGGTAAACAGGTTCAGATAGCTATTAAGGCATCGAAATCTGGCGATTGGACAATCGCCGAAGACGGTACCGTGACCGTTGCTTTCGACACCATTGACGGTGGGCTTGCATTAGTTGACGGCGAATATGAGCTGGTAACCATGGTAGCGTCCTCGGATGACGGTACCGAGCGTGAAGCGGCAGCCGTGCTGCCCGGCGGTTTCCTAGTGCTGAACATCGAATTAACCGATGAACTTGTAGCAGAAGGTATTGCCCGCGATACTATTCGCGCTATTCAGCAGGCCCGTAAAGATGCCGGGCTGAATGTCTCTGACCGCATTAACCTAACGGTGAGTGCCCCGCAGGACACCCTGGAGGCTCTGCGCACCCACGAGGAACTGGTCACTGGCGAGACCCTAGCGGTTTCCCTGGACCTCACGGAGGGCGAGAGCCTGACCATTAAGGTCGCAAAGGCAGCATAGAATAGGGGCAATATAGCCTCTAAGCCGCCCCAGCACATATAACACACCGCGGTGTGTACCGTGCTGGGGTGGCTATACACCCAAATATATATCTGTATATAAGGCAGAATCCTGGTAAAGACGCTGGCCGCACAGCTTGATACCAGCCAAGGAAAGAACACTATGAGCGAGATGAGCTACCCAGCAATCCCGGACCCCGAAGGGGTTGAACGCGTCTACGGTGAATTGCTGGCACGCGCCCCCGAAAATAAGATGGCTCCCCGGCTGGATGCGGTTCGTCGAGCCGTTGAAATCCTCGGGGATGTGCACCGCGCCGCCCCGGTCATCCACATCACCGGAACTAACGGTAAAACCAGTACCGCCCGCATGATTGAATCGCTTTTGCTGGCTCATGATCTGCGCACCGGGCGTTTTACTAGCCCGCATCTCGAAAGCGTTACTGAGCGCATCAGCATTAACGGTGAACCGGTGCCTGATGCCACGTTCGTGCGCGTTTGGGATGAAATTTTGCCATACCTCACTCTTGTGGACGAAGAATTTGCTGCACGCGGAGAACCAAAACTTACGTTCTTTGAGTCCATCACCGTACTTGCTTTCGCTATTTTTGCCGATGAGCCCGTGGACGTGGTGATTCTAGAAGTCGGGATCGGCGGTTCATGGGATTCTACGAATGTAGCCGACGGTATTGTCTCCGTCGTGGCACCCGTTGGCCTTGACCATACCGATATGCTGGGGGATAGTCTGGCTGAGATTGCAACGGAAAAAGCCGGGATTATTAAACCCGACGGATACCTTATTTCTGCGGCGCAAGACCCTGAAGTAGCGACCATACTTCTTGATACTGCTCGTAAGCAAAACGCCAAGTACGCATTCGAAGGTGTTGAATTTGGTGTGGTTGAGCGTGACCGCGCGGTCGGCGGGCAGCTTTTGACTCTCCGAGGTTTAGCAGGAGAATACCCCGAGATTGAGCTCCCCCTACACGGTGAGCACCAGGGGCAGAACGCATCATTAGCTCTTGCCGCAGTCGAGGCATTTTTCGGTGGGGATCGTGCCCTTGCGCGAGATGTAGTACTCGCCGGATTCGCCCAGGTACGTTCGCCAGGGCGGCTTGAGATGATTCGCAGCGAGCCTTTGGTAGTGCTTGACGCCGCCCATAACCCGCATGGGGTGCGCGCCGCATCTACGGCTTTTAAAGAGGCATTTGAACTGTCCCATGTGCATGCAGTCGTCGGTATTCTAGGCGAAAAAGACGCTCTCGGTATTTTTGAAGTACTTCGTGAAGAATACGTAGACTCAACCGATGCCACATTCCGGTTGTATCTTTCTGCCTCAGAATCTTCCCGAGCCATTGCCCCGGAAGAACTTCAAGAGATCGCCCTCGACGCCGGGTTCGACGAAAACATTATTACGGTATATGACCACCTGGATGAGGCTCTTGCCATCGCCATGGAGAACGCCCTCTTTGAGCAGGAAACTGCTGGTGTGTTGGTAACAGGATCGGTCACGGTCATTGGGGAGGCGCGTACCCTGCTGGCACAACCCGCCCAAGAATCCACTGCACAGCACAACGCCGAGCCTGAAGAACTCGCTGAGGCTGCAGAAACCGATTCCGATGAACTATTTGGCGAGATTATGGCTGAGCTGGCGGGGGAGGAACCTCGCGAAATCCCGTTAGAAGACTCATTGGGATTGCCTCTGGCAGACGGCACCGATAGTCCTGAGGAAAGCTAAGACTATATGGTAAAAAAGCAGTTTATGACACGCGCTCAACGGGATTGGAAGCCCGGGACGGTTAAGAAACCACGTTCTACGAAAGTCATGTTTGCTTCCACCATTTTGGTACTCGAAGCATTCACGATTTTCTTCGGCACACTAGCCGTTTTCGGACTTCATTTCAACGATCCGAGCACTGTAAAAATTATAATCTGGGTTTCAGGTTTGGTTCTTGCCGGTGCGTGTATATTCCTACCCGCTAAGCTGGCAAAACCGTGGGGATACTCGGCTGGTTGGGCGCTTCAAGGCGCCATGCTTCTTGCCTCAGTCATTGCGTTACCCCTCTCGCTCGTAGTAACAATCCCGTTTGTTGCCTGCTGGTGGTATGCGCTACACGCCGGTACTCGCATCGACGCCGAAAACGAAATACGCGCCGCCGAACAAGAAGAATGGGAGCGTAAAAACTTACATGAGAGTGAGTAAGCAACGATACAGGCGATTGCGCTATGATCGCGGGCAACACCAAGATATAGGTATAAAAATCCCTGTCTTTATGACGAGAAACTTAACCCTAGGCGCCGAACACGTTAGGATAGCTACAAAGGGTTTAACGCATCATACTGCGGCTGCGGTATGATGCGTCACTTATCACCGATAAACAGGTATATGTAAAGGAGCAGCACATGGGTGCCGTTGAGCAAACATCGGAAACCGGCGATCTACTATCTGAAGATGTTATAGACTCCCAGGTTTCCTCTCGTGAGCGAGATACGGCAGAAGGATCGGAGCGTTCCTTAGCGATCTGGCTCTTTATGACGGGAGCTATAGCCCTGGCTTCATCGGCAACCCTTGTTTTTGAGCGTCTTCAGATTTTCGTGGATGCGGGGCATACCTCGGTCTGCGACATCAACGCCCTTCTTAACTGCGGCACCGTGATGCGTACCCCACAGGCTGAAGCTTTTGGATTCCCCAACCCCTTCATCGGACTCATAGGGTTCTCCATCGTTATGACGATAGCCGCCGCCATGCTTGCAGGAGCTACCTTCAAAAAATGGTTCTGGGTAGCCACCAACATCGGCTTAGCGCTCGCGACAGCGTTTGTCTTCTGGCTCTGGTTTGAGACTACCTTCCACATTAACGCCCTATGTCTTTTCTGCATGATCGTGTGGGTTATGACGATTACCATGTTTATAAAAGTGACGGTACGCAATATTTCTCATAGCGTTATTCCTGCCCCTGAGAACATTCGTGAGAGTATCGGTACGTGGAGCTGGTTTACTATCACCTTGGTGCTCATTCTCATCTTTGGGATTATTGTGATCCGCTTCTTTGACGTGATCATGAATATGATGCGCTAATTTTTATGTAAACACAGTGAGGGTGGGTCTTCCAGAAGATTATGGAAGACCCACCCTCACTGTTATATGGTTTCAACTCTAAGACAACCAAAGAGCAATCTCACGGGCTGCAGATTCGGGGGAATCTGAGGCATGCACCAGGTTCTTTTGCACACCCTCATCCCAATCACGTCCGTAATCTCCACGAATTGTTCCCGGTGCTGCCGTCGTTGGGTCCGAGGCCCCTAGCATTGTACGTACACCCTCGATTACACGATCTCCGCTGAGAACAGCGGCGACCACGGGACCAGAAACCATGAAATCCACGAGGGAACGATAGAAAGGCTTGCCTGCGTGCTCAGCATAGTGCTGGGCGAGAAGTTCTTCGGTGGGCTGAAGCATTTTCAGTCCTTCAATCACGTAACCCTTAGTCTCAAAGCGGCTCAAAATCTCGCCAATAAGCCCGCGTTCAACACCGTCAGGCTTTACCAGAATTAGGGTCTTTTCGGTCATAATTTTCCTCTATCTTGTTTGCGTTCATTCTGTGGCGGTTGTTCAATATCATAGGGGAAAGAGGCGCCGACATGTGTGCTTCTGCCAAGCTACGCCATCGAAATTTTTAAGAAGAGGCGTATAATCGTAGCGTTATTGTTCAATCACCGAGGAGAACCCGTGAAAGGCTTTGGCACAACATTGATGCTGGCGTCAGCAGTAATTTTTTTGGCGGCGCTACTCTTTCTGACCGCAGGAAAGTTCTCGATGGTGTGGGTTATTTTACTGATCGCAGCTCCTTTCGCTTTCATCCTCGGTATTCCCTTTGCCACAGGTTCCGGGCCAGAGTATCTGCCTAGTAACCCAAAACTGGCGCAGAAAGCACGCGAAAAACGTGATGCTGAACTAGGTCTCGGCTAGGTTTTTACTCTCGTGATAAGCGCAATGTTGGTCACACCAACGTTGCGCTTTTTATGCATGTATAGGGTGTTCTGGATTGCACACGGTATAATGATGAGCGGTACGTTTTTATGCCCCGCACGCATAAAAGATACCCAGTATATTGACCGAGAGAACGTGCACGCGCATCCGTCATAGCAAAAGTTTAGATAAGACGTTATCGGATGATGACCCCAGGCATTGGCATCTTAGTGACATCTCGGTTAAACATACTGGCCGAGAACATCATGAAGAAACGCATCCGCCGTATTTGCGGAGTAAGCCGACTTCGTGCTCGCCGTCTTGTAGGCCCGGAAGCAAACGAAGGCAGACACAAAGAGCAGGCTTGAGCCACGTATTTCTTGGTAATTAGGCTTATGACACGCTAACGCGTTGATGCAGAGAGTTTTACGATGCGGCGTAAAATTCTTGAAGGAAGAAGAAAGAAAAGAATGGCTGACGAAAAGAACGCCCATCAATCTAGCATGAATATGGATGTTCTTGCTGACATGATCTCTCTCGCTGATAAACAAGATATCTCCGGCGAGACGATGAGAACTCATCAGGAAAAAAATAATACCCGGGTTGAAAAGCAGGCAGATTCCCTGAAGGGTAGTGAATCTGCAGTATCGGCAGTATCGCGTCGTAAAAACTCATCGCGCACTAAGAAAGTTGCTGAACCCACGCCCGAAGACGCTGTTGCGGCTGGATTAACGGATTTACGCAATCAGAAGGCTAAGCATGCCCCTGCACCAAGGAAGACTGTGGCTGCGGCCTCTGCCGAAGAAGTAGCGAACACTCTTGATACTCTTTTTACCCAAGCCGCCGAGTCTGCAGCATCAGCTGATGAAACTATGCCCCAACCCGAATCTCAGAAAACTGAAATCCGCGATTCTTCTGCCGAAAACCTTGCCTCTCCCGAAGTGGACACTGAGGTGTCCGAACTTGCCGAACAGACTGAGGTAGCAGAGCCTGTCTCTGATAACCGTGAAGAAGCCCAGACTGAAGAAGCTGCCCAAGAAGATAAGACAGCCATTATATCTTCGGAAGAAAACACCAAAGATGCTGACGAGCCTCATACCATCCAGTCAAAGGAATTAGTGGCAGAGAACGATGAAGACTCTGAGCCTCAAGCGACCTACGACGCTGAAGAGGATGAAGCTGAGACTTCTGAGCCGACAGACGAAGAGAGCACTGCCAGCACATTCGAAGATGAAAAGTCAGACGACGAGGAAACGGTGGAGCCAGCAAAAACTTTGCGTGACGTACAGAATGAGAAGATTGCGCAGTTGCGCGAATCGGTGCGCCCGGGCGCTATGCCCCTATTCTATTCGCCCGAACCCACTGAGCTTTCTGAGCTTGCTTCTGCAGTCGCTGTGGAGCGCGAGCGTTTGCGTGCCGAACATTTGGAACAAGAGCGCCGCGACCGTATGGAGCGCCGTCGTGAAGAGGCAGCAGCTGAAGCTGAGGTGACGAGTCACCGCCGTCGCCGCCGCCGTCGTGGAACCGAAGATATAGAAATTGAAGGTAACGCCAATGACGAGGTTGAGACCGTTACCAAGGTTCGCACTCCTCGCCTTGCAGATTCTCATGCTTCTGACACCGTGACTGGCGTGCGTGGCTCTACCCGTCTTGAAGCTAAACGTGCGCGCCGCCGCGAGTCCCGGTCGCTGGGTCGCCGTCGTCACATCGTGACCGAGGCAGAATTTTTGGCGCGTCGCGAGTCAGTAGATCGTCAGATGCTTGTGCGCCAAAAAGAGGGGCGCATTCAGATTGGAGTTCTCGAAGACGGCGTGCTGGCAGAGCACTTTGTCTCTAAAACCCAGCAGGATTCCTTGATTGGGAACGTTTACCTTGGCAAAGTGCAGAATGTTCTTCCGTCCATGGAGGCAGCATTCGTCGATATTGGGCGTGGTCGTAACGCTGTTCTCTATGCGGGTGAAGTGAACTGGGATGTTACCGGTCTTGATGGTGCACCCCGCAAGATTGAGAATGCACTCAAACCGGGCGATTCTGTGCTGGTGCAGGTGACCAAAGACCCGATCGGTCATAAGGGCGCGCGTTTGACGAGTCAGGTTTCGCTTCCCGGTCGCTTCCTGGTGTATGTGCCCGGCGGCTCAATGACCGGTATTTCGCGTAAGCTCCCCGATACCGAGCGTGCACGCCTCAAAAAGATTTTGAAGGACAAGTTGCCCGATGGCGCGGGCGTGATTGTGCGTACTGCAGCGGAAGGCGCATCCGAAGAAGAGCTGACCCACGATATTAATCGCTTGCGTGCGCAGTGGGAAGAGATTCAGGAAAAAGCGAATTCCCGCAAGGTGCTTGCCCCCGAAATGCTCTATCAGGAACCTGACCTGATGATTAAGACCGTGCGCGATGTCTTCAACGAGGATTTCACCTCTATGATCGTGCAGGGCCAGAGCGCATGGGACTCTATTGAGGCCTACGTGACCTATGTTGCCCCTGATCTGCTCTCACGCCTGCAGAAGTGGGAAGACGAAGATGATCTTTTCGACCATTACCGCATTAATGAGCAGCTGGCGAAGGCACTAGACCGCAAGGTATATCTTCCTTCGGGGGGTTCCTTGGTGATCGACCGTACCGAAGCTATGACCGTGGTAGATGTTAACACCGGTAAATTTACCGGTAGCGGCGGTAACCTCGAAGAGACCGTCACCAAGAATAACTTGGAGGCGGCAGAGGAGATCGTGCGTCAGCTGCGTCTGCGTGATATTGGCGGTATTATTGTTATCGACTTTATTGATATGGTGCTTGAATCAAACCGTGATCTTGTGCTGCGTCGTCTGATCGAGTGCCTGGGGCGTGACCGCACTAAGCACCAGGTTGCTGAAGTAACCTCGCTGGGTCTTGTGCAGATGACCCGTAAACGTTTGGGAACAGGTCTTCTTGAGGTCTTCTCTGAGCAATGTGACTCATGCGGTGGCCGTGGTTTGTTGGTGCATGATCAGCCGTTAAGCGGACGTTCCGGCGGTGCCTCCGATTTCATTCACCGTCAAGAGCGCACCGAACGTAAGCGTTCACGAGCGGCTTCGCGCAATAATACCCGTGATGCCGCTGAGGGCGTGGACTCAGAGAAGGACGAGAAAAAGGCAGAGCGCCGCAACGCTATAGCCTCTATTGCTGCAGCCTCGCACTCGGCTGATGAGCTTGAAGCTGAGGACCAAGCAAACCGTAAGAAGCGTAAACGTCGTAAGCGCTCTCGTCGTACCGAAACTGCCGAGCTTTCGCTGGAGCAGGAGATTCAAGGCATCAAAGCGGGGGCGAAGGCACACCGCGAAGTCTCATCCCGCGAGGACAAGGTTGCTGAGGTAACCGAGACCGATTGGATTGGTGAGCAGGGTGACTTCACATTGGAACAGCTTGCTGGGGCATTCGATCGTGATTTGAATCCAGAACATGATGCTCGGTTTACCCGTGAGTCTTCCCGTTCGGAGGCTATCCGCGCTGGAGAGGCGAAGGCTCGTGCCTCACAGAAAGCTGGCCGCATTACCCGCAGCGAGAGCGGTGGATTTAAGTCAAATCAGGGTGACGAATCTTCAGCAGAGCAGAAGTCGCCTCGCGCCGAGCGTGAGAATCTGCAGGTTGAAGATGTGCACGAGAGCCCACGTAAGCGCCGCCGTTCGCGCCGTTCCTCTGAGAAGGAGCGTTCAGGCCGAGGACAGGAGCAACGTGCGGAAGAGTCAGCTTCGGCCTCCCGTGTAAGCGGTGTTATTGGCAGTGCGCCGCGTGTGTCCGGTGTGATTACCCCAGGTGGCTCTGCGTCTAACCCGGGTGAGGATCAGAACAACAATACATCTGTTGTTTCTCAACAGCAGATGGCTGCGCCAGCTGCTTCATCTGCACCGCGTAAACGTCGCTCCCGTCGAGCCGCTTCGTCGGCGGGCGCGCAGTCGAGGGTCGTGACGGTGGATGCTACCGAGTCGGCTCACGGTTCGGTCGTGGCTTCGGCTTCTGTGGCAGATGCGAAAGAACCCGTCGAATCTGAGGCTCCGACTCTCTTCGGTATCGGTGTTTCTGCTGCAGATATTAAACGGGTTGGTAAGGAAGACTAACCGTATATGATTCCTTGCCGTAGATGATGAATATAACGTTGGCAATGCAGGACTAGAGGCTGTATTGCCAACGTTATTTTATAGTTTAGGGATACAATTGCGCATGACCCCGCGCATACAGTATCCTTAACGATTGGTATTTATCTCAGTGAAGCCCTATCGACGCAGGGTCAGCGGGAGATACCGCTTCTGGTTTTCCCCATAGTGAGGACTTCCGGAAGACACCACCGGCAGACCGAGCGCGCATCCAACTGGGCAATCCCACAAGGAGCGCGGGTCGCATCCACTCCTTATTACTCACCAAGAGAGATAAGATACCCGTGGAGCGCACAGCAATGAAAGCGCAGACTGTCTGCACGTGTGAGATACGAAGAAGCAAGATGTCGAGAAAAGTGAGTCCCAAAGTGGCATACGCGATTGTACGCGCTGGCGGCCGCCAGGAAAAAGTCTCTGTCGGAGACAAAATTACCCTTGACCGTGTTGCAGGTGAACCCGGTAGCACCATCGAGCTGCCCGTACTGCTGCTCGTTGACGGTGACAAGATCACCGCTGACGCAAAGTCCCTGGCTTCCGCCAAGGTAACTGCTGAAAAGATTGAAGACCTGCGCGGTCCGAAGATCGTTATTCAGAAGTACAAGAACAAGACCGGTTATAAGAAGCGTCAGGGCTTCCGCGCTGAGCTGACCACCGTTAAGATCACCGCAATCAACGCGTAATCTTAACCACCGGATACAAACCTTAAGGTAGGAAAACAGAATGGCACATAAGAAGGGCGCAAGCTCCACCCGCAACGGTCGTGACTCGAACCCCCAGTACCTCGGTGTTAAGCGCTTCGGCGGTCAGACCGTCAATGCAGGCGAGATCCTTGTTCGTCAGCGCGGCACCCATTTCCACCCCGGCCTGAATGTTGGTCGCGGTGGCGACGATACTCTGTTTGCTCTGGCAGCAGGAACCGTCGAATTCGGTACCCGCAAGGGCCGCAAGGTCGTTAACATCCTGGCAGCAGCTGAGTAAAACTCGCTCACGCTAGGAAGAGGGGGTAGGCGAAAGTCTACCCCCTCTTACCATAAGATTTTCCGCATCTAATTGAGGATGAGCCCCCTCGCCAAGCTCAAGCAATCTCGTGTATTTTAGGCTTGTGCGAACCAGGAATTTACCAGAAGGAGAACACCCGTGGCAGAATTCGTGGACCGCGTGGTCCTGCATATATCCGGTGGTCACGGAGGCAACGGATGTGTCTCTGTACGTCGAGAAAAATTCAAGCCTCTCGGCGGCCCCAACGGCGGTAACGGCGGTAACGGCGGGGACGTGATTTTGCGTGTTAATAACCAAACCACCACACTATTGGAGTATCATCACAGCCCGCACCAACACGCTCCCAACGGAGATATCGGCCGCGGCGATATGCACCACGGCTACAACGGCGAAGACCTAGTGCTTAGCGTACCTCAGGGAACCGTCGTCAAAGATCGTGACGGCAAAGTGCTTGCCGACCTGTTGCATGTGGGTGACGAATATACTGCTGCACGAGGCGGCCAGGGCGGTCTTGGAAACGCTGCGTTAGCATCCACCAAACGTAAAGCACCTGGCTTCGCACTCCTCGGTATTCCGGGGGAAGAAACCGATATTGTCCTAGAACTCAAATCCATTGCCGATATTGCGCTTGTTGGATACCCATCAGCTGGTAAATCTTCACTGATTGCTGCTATCTCTGCGGCTCGGCCTAAAATCGCTGACTATCCTTTTACCACTCTTATCCCAAACTTGGGTGTTGTGCAGGCAGGTGATATTCGGTACACCGTTGCGGATGTTCCTGGTCTGATTGAGGGAGCTTCCGAGGGGAAAGGGCTTGGCCACCGCTTCTTACGTCATGTTGAACGTTCCTCCGCACTAGTGCATGTGATTGACTGTGCCACTTTAGAACCCGGGCGTGACCCCATCAGCGACTTTGAAGTTATTCGTGGTGAGCTTGAAAACTATGCGGTAGACCCCACTGCTGGGGTAACTGTGCCGCTCAATGATCGTCCCCAGATTATTGTTCTCAATAAAATTGATGTGCCTGAAGCGCGTGAACTTGCCGATTTCGTGCGACCTGAATTTGAGAACATGGGGTACAAAGTTTTTGAAATTTCGACGGCGTCCCATGAAGGGCTTAAACCGCTCATCTTTGCAATGGCAAACCTTGTGGAAGAAGACCGTCAGAAGCGTGTTACTCAAGAAGATAATTCTACGATTGAAGCCCCAGTTATTCGCCCCCAGGGCTTCCGCTCCAAGAAGAAACAAGAATTTATTATTCGCCGCGAAGAACGTAATTTGGAGCCGCTCTTTCGGGTTATTGGGGAGAAACCGGAGCGTTGGATTCAGCAGACCGATTTCAATAATGATGAAGCTGTTGGTTACCTGGCGGATCGCCTGGCAAAACTGGGGGTTGAGGACGAACTCTTTAAATCCGGTGCCCGTGCCGGAGACGCCGTGGTTATCGGTGAAAATGATAACTCCGTGGTCTTTGACTGGGAACCCACTATGGTAGGCGGCGCTGAACTTTTGTCTTCCCCTCGTGGTACTGACTCTCGCCTCGAAGAGATTATTCGCCCCACCCGAGCCCAAAAACGTGAGGAATATAAGGAACGCATGGATGCAAAAGCAGAGGCTCGCGCCGAGCTTGAGCAAGAGCGCGTTGCGGGTGTGTGGACTGAATCGGTGGAATATCGCCGTAAGCTCAAGGAAAAAGGTAAAGCTGAAGGTATTGATATGCCTGAGGCCAAGCAGTAGCCCGGTAAGTTGGGGAATTAGGCAGCCTGACGACGTGGAAGATGTCTCAACTATCACGCATAAATAGGCCCGTCGTTTCGCGTATTTTCGCACCTAACCGGTAGCATAGAGAGTAGCTTAACCATCGAAAGGAAGCACACACATGAACTCGGTTGTTCTAGCAGCTCACGGTGCTGAGCACACTGCGGGAATGCTTAACGGCATCCCGACCTATGTTTACGGCATCGTTGCTGCCGTCGTATTTACCGTTCTGCTGCTTGTTACTCTCTCGTACAGCGGACGCGGTATTGTACGGCCCGATCACACACCGGAGCTCATGGAGGGTGACGAAGCACAGGCATTGCGTAGCTATAGCGAGAAGCATAACCGCTAGTCGCTAAGGAAAGTATCGTGACTTTTCAAGCTCTGCGGCTCAGCCTTGAGTCGATTCCGTCGCGAACTCCTGGGCGTGTACGTCTAGGAGTTATGGGCGGCACCTTTGACCCTATTCATCACGGGCATTTAGTAGCCGCCAGCGAGGTTGCGGCGGTGTTTGATCTTGACGAAGTAGTATTCGTACCGACTGGTCAGCCGTGGCAAAAGACGGGGGAGAGGCACGTGAGCGATCCCGAGCATCGTTATCTCATGACGGTGATTGCGACTGCATCTAATCCACGATTTACGGTAAGCCGGATAGATATAGATCGTGGCGGCGCAACGTATACCTTTGATACCCTTAATGAACTACGTGCTCTGCGACCCGATGCAGATCTTTTCTTCATCACCGGTGCAGACGCGATTAGCCAGATCATGACGTGGCGTAATGCTCATAAGCTGTGGGAGTTGGCTAACTTTGTGGGAGTGACCCGTCCGGGACACGAGCTTGATCCTCCGTTAGGCGAAGGACGGCAGATTACCACACTTGAAATTCCCGCGATGGCAATATCGTCAACCGATATTCGCCAACGCGCCTCTAAGGGTGCCCCTATCTGGTATTTGGTTCCTGATGGCGTGGTGCAGTACATCAATAAGTATCGGTTGTATTCTCCTGAGGATGCTGCCACGCACTACGGCGGCGGGCTGCCTCGCCAGAAAGACTCAACAGATATTCAACCAACTAGTGAAGACAAAGTAATGGAACAAGAGGTTTTACATGGCTGAAGCTAAGGGCAAAGAAGAGAAGCCCTACAGCGAGGGAGACGCGTACCTCTACGAAACATACGTGACTGAGGACGGCATTGAGGTGCCGCCTCCCACGCGTGTGATGGGTCCGCGCCGTCTAGCACGTTATCGCGAAGACGTGGCGAACTATCTGCGCGCTATGGGTCGTGGCGAGCGCCCTAACCCTGTTGAGAATATGGGGTCTTTGGCAAATACTCACGATATAGATCCGCGCGTTCTGGCAGTACAGCGTCGTTTTGCTGCACTCGCTACTCAGGGGTCTATTAAGCTGAATGCGAATGATGAAGAGAAACTGCATGAACCTGAGCCGCTAACCAGCACTATGCGTGCTCTTCGCCCGGAAGAGGTCAAAGCTAATAAGCCTGCGCCAGCTGCTGCACCTGCCGCGCCTCCGGTGCCTGCTCCTCAGCCACAGCCGGAAGATTCCCTGCTTCAGGACTCCCTCCATGTGGAGGCAGACGATTTGACGTTCACCTCGTCAATTCCGATTATTTCTCCTGATACTTCCCCGAAGATGCACCAGTACATGGTGCGTGATGAGCCTGTTGTCGAGGGTGAAGATACTGAGATCGTTGAGACCGAGGATCAAACTGTTTCCTCGCAGGTTCGCCCGGCAACTGCACCGCAGCCTACGGTAAAACCCGTTGACGGTAAAGCTCAGCAAAGCCGTCATACAGCTGATGTGCATAGTGAAGCCGATGAGAACCGCATTAATGTTGCTCCTGTGCCGTTGAACCTTCCTTCGCCCATCCGCGCGATGGATGCTCAGGGACTTGACCTGTCGGTTCTGGACGAGAAATCTCAGCAAGATAGCGCATCCGCTAAAGCTGGCTCTGAGGCTAAGGAACAAAACGATACCGTCGCAGCAAAGAGTTCGGCGCAGCATGCTCAGACTGGTGCTCTTCCTGCGCAGAAAGCGGCAAAGAACGGTTCTGCTAAACGGAAACCGTCGGCAACCGGTACCGTTCCTAAGATTCCTGCCCGTACTGGATCTATGCCGAAGGTCTCGGATCGTACCGGATCAACCCCCAAGGTTTCTGAGCAGAAAGATGCAGCTCCGAAGGTTGTAAACCCCTGGAATACTGTCCGTTTACAGAATCCGATGGGCGCAGATTCACCATCGCAGGCGTCTGATCGTACCGGATCAACCCCCAAGGTCTCACCGCGTACCGGGTCTGTATCGCGGGTGTCTTCTTCGCGTACTGGGTCTGTGCCTAAGGTACCTACTCGTACCGGTTCGATGTCGAAGGTTTCGGATCGTACTGGTTCGACTCCGAAGGTTTCCGAGCGTACCGGCGCCACCCCGAAGGTAAATGCGCGTACTGGTTCGCTCTCGCAAGTGAAGAAGTCTGATTCTACACCCGCTAAATCTCCAGCAACGGGTTCTACCTCTTCTGTTAAGCCATCGCCTCAGAATAAGGATGCAAAGCCTGTTGCACCTTCGAAGAGTAAGCCCGGCTTTGATAAAGCTCTGAACGATGGCAAGAACCTGACGTCAGACCAAGCAACTGAACTCGCACAGCGTGTGTCTGCACGTACGGAAAAAGCGATGACCTCCTCAATCGCGAAGGTCAACGCTGCTAAGTCTCCTCGTAGGCTTGGAAATACTGCAAGCATGAAACAGGTCCCTGCAACGAACACGGATGAAACAGTGTCAAAGTACGAATCTATTGAGACAAGCGAAAATAAGTCCTTGTCCCTGCTGTCCTGGATCGTAATTATCGGGTGCATTATCCTAGCTATTCTGGGTGTGTACATGTTTATTTCCAATCAAAGGTAACGATTGGTATAAGCATTTGCTTGCTTTGGCGCCTGTCCGTCAGAGAAATCTGACGGCAAGAAAGGAAAAAATGACTGCTGCACAGTCCTCTTGTGAGGCTCTGCGCATTGCCGCCCGAGCGGCAGAAGAAAAACAAGGAACCCAGCTTTTTGCGGTCGATGCTTCTGACGCTATGGGGCTGATTGACGGTTTCTTGGTAGTTTCGGCACATAATGAGCGCCTCGTCAACGCGGTTGCTGATGAAATTGAGGATGCGCTTCGAGAACAGGTTGATTTGAAGCCTGTACGCCGAGAAGGACGTGCATCTGGTCGTTGGATTCTCCTGGATTTTGGGGACATCGTAGTGCATGTTCAGCATGAAGAGGATCGCGAGTTCTATGCTCTGGATCGTTTGTGGGCGCAGGCTCCGCGTATTGAACTAGGAGTTACCCATGAAGTTCCGTTTGACCTAGAAGGCGAAAGCGAAGAGGAAGCGTCTCGGGTCGTTCCTGCTGACGAGTAACAATTTTGCTGCACCATGCGGGCACCGCTGAGGTATACCAGAATTTGGTATCTTCGGCGGTGCTCTGCATTTTATGTCTGTAACAGTGCGAGAACTTGCATGCCTGGCAGAAAGATGTGTATTATGTTTTCTGTTGCTAAGGCAATGCAAAACTACATGAGGGGATATGGCGCAGCTGGTAGCGCACCTGCATGGCATGCAGGGGGTCAGGGGTTCGAGTCCCCTTATCTCCACTATTTACCGTCTGATCCGAAAGGACTGGGCGGTATTTTATTATTTTTTCTAACAGTAGTACATGGTGCTTTCACATGAATGTACCTTTGGCGCGTAATAGTATTTGTCTCTTACACGAAATAATAGTGCGAAGAGATAAGAGGGGTATGGCGATTACCCCGAACAATACATTTAAAAACCTAGCTAAGATTCTAAAAAAAGTTTAAAGAATGTGCTCCTTCCCCCAGGAAAGAGAGGGGGTATACATCTTATTGAGAGCTCCTATGTTGGAGCGCACGATCGACTATTGTCATAACGAAGCGCTTAGGGACCACACGGGTTACAAATCGTGCCACAATGGCGTTCCCCACTCCATCCACAAAACTGGGTTTCGTGGTTTTTAGAGTACGCAACGTGTTGTCTAACAGCTGATGGACAGAGCGCATTTTTCCGACTGCTGCAGATTCACCGGCGATTTCAAAGAATGAGGTATCGGTAGGGCCGGGACAGACCGCAAGTACGCGGATGCCGTCTTTTTGGGTTTCGGACCAGAGCGCTTCAGTAAAGGAAAGCACGAATGCTTTGGTGGCACCGTACACCGCCATATGCGGCAGTGGCTGAAAGGCAGCAGTCGAAGCAATGTTGATGATGGTTCCGTTTTTGCGTTTACGCATGGCGGGCAGATACCGAGCCGTTAGACCTGTTAATGTGAGGCAGTTAAGGCGTACTTCTTGTTCCAGGCGCTCAGGGTTCTCATCGGCGACGTCACCGGAGGTTCCAAACCCTGCATTATTGACGAGTACATCAATCTCTAACCCGGCACGGTTCGTTTCTTCCCAGAGTCGCTCAGCCGCATCGGGTTCGGATAGGTCGAGAGCAAAGACGGTAACTCGAATACCATGCTGAGACGTGAACTCCTCGGCGAGCTTATTGAGCTTATCCTGGCTGCGCGCGACGAGTACGAGATCTTGCTTTTGGGCAGCGTAGCGACGTGCAAATTCTTCTCCAATGCCCAAGGAAGCACCAGTAATTAATGTAGCCATGATTCTCCTTTCGTAATTTTCGTATCAATGTCAAAGCTACAATATACGGTCGTGCTAAAGACCTGCAGGACACGAAAAACTACCTGAAAGCAGAATTTGCTCTAGCCCTTGGGAAGAGGAAAGGGGAATACACCTATGAACAGATGGAATAGTTAAGCCATATTTGGAGTATTTAAGACGTAAAAGCTAAACTTCAAGAAGCTAGGGAATGGGCGGAATCTTGCCACCGCGAAGATGCATGAAGTTTCTACGCTCAAGAACCTTACGCCGTGTACTAGGAAAATATCATCCGTCAGGAGGGAACTCATGCATTCGCCGATACCGAGCTACCTTGACGAAGTTCTCCAAAGCGTTGCGGCCGATAGAACGGGTGTGCTTGCGAATTATATTCCTGAACTCGCCGAGGTTGATCCTGAACGTCTTGGCGCCTCTATAGCTATGGTCGATGGGGAACTCTATGCTTCCGGCGATACTGATTCGCTATTTACCATTCAATCCATCTCAAAGCCTTTCGTGTATGCTTTAGCCCTTGCTGATCGCGGGTTTGAGAAAGTCTTAGACAAAGTTGGAGTTGAACCGTCCGGGGAGCCCTTCAACGAGATCTCCCTTGAAGACAGCTCTGGTCGTCCGCTAAACCCCATGATTAACGCCGGCGCAATTACCACGCATTCTTTAGTCGGTACAGAAACAATGAATCGGGCAGAGCGTATGGAACGTGTGATTTCTGGGCTCTCTGCCTTCGCTGGCCGTTCCCTTGACGTTGATGAAGCGGTGTACTCATCTGAAATCGAGCACGCGCATCGTAATCTAGCGATCGCTCATATGCTTCGCAGTCACGACATTCTCACGGAGAACCCCACCGGTGTAGTCGAGGGCTACACCCGTCAATGCTCTTTGCTGGTAACCGTGCAGGATTTGGCGATGATGGCGGCAACTCTGGCAAACTACGGAATTCAACCCGTTACCGGGGAACAGGTAGTACCTAAGACAGTGGTGCGCCAGGTACTGAGTGTTATGTTCACCTGCGGTATGTACAACGCTGCAGGGGACTGGGCAACGCAGGTCGGAATTCCCGCTAAAAGTGGGGTAGGCGGGGGAATTATTGGCGCCGTACCGGGCCAGCTGGGACTAGCAACATTTTCACCACGCCTAGATGTACACGGCAACAGCGTGCGCGGTGTATCTCTCTTCGAACGATTCTCCTCAGATATGGGCATGCACGTTATGAACATACCCACTGTTGCTCGGTCCGCAATACGAGCTAACTACCGAATAGGCTCCGGTGAGAAAATAACCCAGGTAATTCAACTGCAGGGCAGAATTAGATTTGCCGGTGCAGAGCGAGTTATCCGTGAAATTGTTGATACACACTACATGGGAACACGAATAGCGCTTGATGTTACCCGAGTTTATTCTGTGGATGAGGTCGCCCAGCATATGCTTCTAGAAATTATGAGAAGAATGAGACACGAGGGATACACTGTATATCTGATTGATCAAGATGACACTATTACAAATCTTGAGGCCCTGAGAACTATGGATGTTGCCGTATTGGGCAGCATTGACGAACTCGAATACTACTAGTCTTTGAGAATTTATAAGGTGTCATGATGAAACGTATTGCTATTTTAGGCCGCGGTGGTGCCGGCAAAAGTACCCTGGCTTCCTATCTTGCTACCCGCTATAAACTACCTGTTTTCGAGCTAGACCAGTATTTCTGGGATGAAGACCTTACGCCTACTCCAGTAGATCAGTGGAATATTATTCATCAGCAGATCATCTCTGAGCCTGAGTGGATTATAGACGGTGATTTAGGCGTATATGACACCAAACTATTAGAACGGCTCAAGGCCGCAGATACGGTTATTCTCTTAGACTTTAGCGCTCGCGTATGCAGTATGCGTGCGCTACGGCGCTCCCCGGAGAACCTAGAATTTTGGAAATGGATTCTGCGCTATAGGCGCGATAGCTTGCCGCGTATTATGGCGGCATGCGCGCATCCAGAAGTACAAGCCCATATATACCGGTTCTGTGCCCCTGCCGAGCTCGATAATTTTCTCGAAAACCTTCGATAGCAAGAATATTATGCTGAATTTTGTGAGGCTTCTAGGGAAAATCTGAAGATCTTCTGGGGAAGACATTCGTTATAACTCAGAGATAAAAACTTTATAATAATGAACCTGTTCTAAGAAACATATGTCAAGATATGACTCCATTGGGAATTTCTCAAATATAAAAACACGGAGTATTAGAGACCATAAGTTTAGGCTAAACTAGTACAGAGAGCTACGGTAGCTCTCCATGAGGATTTATTCACCACTCATTCATGAGGAATAATTGTATATGAGAAACCACATTGTCGCGGTGGCGCTTATTGGTGCCGTGTTGTTTACCGGATGCTCCGGCAATAATGCCCGCAAAGAACAAACCCCTTCTTCATCCCCATCAGTCTCTGCGACGGTCTCTACGAGCACTTTTGCAAGCCCTACGGCTTCTGTAACTCCGTCACTAACCCCTACTCCAACTACATCTCCCACTATTTCTGAAGTAACGCCAGAACCAGCTGCTACTGCTGACGCTGAACAGCATGAGGATGTTGTCGAGGTACCTCTTGATGACGCCTCTACTTCTACCCCTCAGCCCGAGGCAGCTCAACAACCTTCTCCGGTTCAACAGCAACAGGATCCCGTGCAGCAGCAACCTGTTGCTCCAGTGCCTGCGCAGACTTCGGCGCAGCAACGGCATATTGCCCCGGCTCCAGAACAGCCTGCGCCTGTAAATAACGGTGGTGGTGTCTATTACAAAAATTGTGCTGCTGTACGGGCGGCAGGGGCTGCGCCTTTATACCGCGGACAGCCGGGGTATGGAACTCATCTTGATTCAGACGGTGATGGTATCGCCTGCGAACCTAAAAAGAAATAAACCCTAATAACTACGTTATAAAAAGTTGGGTGGGAACGCTCCCGCCCAACTTTATAAGTTATGTAAAAGCACTATGTCTCTGCACGAGAGCACGATAGGGTAGAAGTATATGTACCCATATAAACACCAGAGTCCAAGCAAAGAAACTCCACATCGTAATTCGGCGGATCGTTTCACCCGTATACCACGCCGAGCGGCCGTTTTAGGTATGCTCACCCCGCTTTTGGGCGCAGGCGTGCCTTATGCCGTAACACGAGATGAAAAGGTCGCAGGCGTTGAAGAATCAGCATCATGGGTAGATTCGTCCTCTGCATCTTCGGCGCCAGCGTTAGATTCCTCAGAAGAGGATGACCCGCAGAAAGCGGCCTTGCCGGAGTCGATAAATCCCATAGAGGTGGCGCACCCGTGGGATGAACCGCAAACCGCTTTGGAAGGTGCAGGGAACTATATTGCTTGGACCGTTGATGACGGGAAAAGCCCTGATGTTGTGCGCGCCTATGCAGATTTTGCCGCCCGAACGGGAACCCGGCTTACCTTCTTTATCAACGGGTCATATAACGCTTTTGAACCGAACCTAGACGTTCTTAAACCGTTGGTAGAATCAGGGCAGATTCAAATCGGCAATCATACGTGGTCGCATGCGGCGCTGACTACACTAGATGATGCAGGAATTGCCGAAGAATTAACGAAAAATGACGAAGAGATACAGCGGCTTTTCGGCGTGTCTTCTAAACCATATTACCGCCCACCATATGGATACTATGATTCTCGTGTGCTTGAGGCTGCGGCAAGTGTAGGATTCGACAGGGCGGTTCTCTGGTACGGGTCTTTAGCTGATTCTTCACCCATACCTGCCGAAGAAATATACGCATATTCCGAAAAATATGCGAACTCGCAGACTATTCTCATTGGCCATTTGAACTACCCCGGAGTTATTGAAGTGCTCGATAAGATCAAAATGCTTTTGGGCGAACGGAATCTTACCCCCGTAACCTTGCGCGACTATTACGGGTAGAACGTACGCTGGGATAAATTAGTGCTGTGCAAGTTTTACCAGCGTAATCGTTAGTCTCTTGAAAGGTACATGATGCGCGTAGATATTTGGTCAGATATTGTTTGCCCTTTCTGCTATTTAGGTAAGAGGAATTTTGAAATAGCTCTCGCCCAATTTGAGCACCGTGATGAAGTAGAGGTTCGTTGGCATAGCTTTGAGCTCGACCAAAATGCCCGGGAAGATAATGCTTTGCCGCTTGCTGAACGTATTGCCGCGAAATATTCTCTCAACCTAGAGGAATCTATCGCTACCCAAGAAGGAATAGCAGAACGTGCCCAAGAAGTGGGCTTGGATTTTAACTGGCGCAACGCAAAGTACGGCAATAGTTTTGATGCCCACCGTATTATTCATCACGCAACTGCACAGGGAAAAGCCGCAGAGGCTCAAGAGGCTTTCAAAAAAGCATATTTTACGCAGGGACGCTCCATCGAAAAACACGAGTCCATACGGAAGATTGCCGCTGAAATCGGTCTCGATTCACGTCAAGTTGATGAAATACTCGCGGCTGATCACTATGCTGAGGACGTGCGCGCTGACGAACGTGTGGCACAGGAATTGGGTATTACGAGTGTTCCCTTCTTTTTGGTCGAGGCGCAGTGGGTTATTAACGGGGCTCAACCGCCTGCAGCAATTTTGGAAGGACTCAACCGGGTTTGGGCCGAAACTCACAAGCCCTAAATTATGAGCCCCGTACGACCGAACACGGCTTCAAAGCTCTGACGCCTCCAGGGGAGAGCGGAAGGAACAACCTGTGGATTCGGTGGGTATGGCTGTTCCTACGGCAGCCAAAGCGAATGACGCTGGATCAAAACATGTGCCTCTTTAACCGTTTGTTGTACCTACGGTCAAAGATGCATATATTTCTTAAAATCCTGTATGTTTCTAATTTCCGGTGGTGCCAAGGCCAGATCCCGCGGCCGGAGCTGGGGAAGCTGGTTCTTCTTTCTTTTCGTCCTTCTTATCTTCGGGTTTTGGCTCGGAGGCCTTACGTTCTTCCTCGGTTAGCCCCTCAAAATAGTCGTTGAGTGTGACCGTGATGAGCTTACGCTCGGCGACTAGCCCAGCAAGACGATCAAGAAGCGGAATAATGGTCGTGAAATTCAGATGCCCTAACAGGATTCGTTGCGGCAGAACGTATTTGAGCGATCGCATATAGATAACACGCGCTGAGGTTTTAGCCTCATCTCCGAGAGTTCCCTCCCACAGCACCGGGCGCGTGTATCCTACGCTAGCGGCTACTTTGAGCACTCGCGCATCATAGCTGCCGTAGGGGGGACGAAAATAAGGCTTTGCCGAGACCCCAAAAACTCTTTGAATCTCAGCCTCGTTCTTCTCTAGTTCGTGCTTAATCTGATCATCTTTGAGAGTTTTTAAATCGGGGTGACTAAAGGTGTGGTTTGCAATTTGAAGCTGTCCGGTTTGCACTAGCGGCTTAAGCACATCAACATTTTGAGTGAACCCCACATAGGTCATATTGACAAAGAAGGTTAGGCGCACACCGGTACGCGCAGCAAATTCTGCGTAGGCTCGAATTGTTTCTGGGCTGACTCCATCGTCAACGGTCCACGCGATATAACGTCCTTCACCCGGCAGGCGGGTCATAGGGGCAGACCACGGCTGTTTCGCAATAGCTGCTACGTTGAAACCTTCATTCGGCTTTGGCGGCGCTGCGGGAGAGAACGTGAGCGACTCAGGAACATTATCCTGTGTTTCATGAGCGGTAGAGGAAAAATCGCCAGTAGTCGCAGTAATAGTCTTGGGCGTGGACGCAAAAATAATCGGTGCTAATGCACCGAGAGAACCAGCGAGAAGCAGACGGCGTGAAGGAGAGTGCGGCATACTCTTAAGGATAACGTGCGGTTAGCTCAAGAGAAGACCATCGGCGCTTTTGCGAAAGTGTCAGATTTTAACTAGTACGGATACAATGCTGAAACCTTGCATCATCTAGCGTTTTTGCCTTTAGCCTACTGTTACCATGGACATATGGTCAAGAAAATTACTCTCGTTGTGGCCGCTTCGGTTGCATTACTCACCGGGTGCTCCGCAGAAGTTGTGCCCGGTTTGTCTCTGAATTCCGCTCCAGACTATGGAAATCGCGGCGATATTACCGTCTCTGCCGAGATCCTAAACGGCAGTGAACATAATGGTTATAAGGCTCAAACTGGAAAGCTTCGGATCTTTCAAGACGGTCAAGAAATCAACTCTGCCGAACAGCGTCTAGAAGCGAAGACTAACTACTACCGACTGACTTCGACTGATAACCATGAGTTGGCTGGCAAGGTCATTCAGGTAGCTGTTTATGCGGATAACCCTAATGACGTGGTGAAATGCGGTATCAAAGTTACCGGTGAAGAAGAGCCTGTGCACCACGTAGAACAGTCAGAAGGTAAAGGCTCGGCGTACTGCCAGGTAAAACTCAGCTCAGGTCCATTCCAGCTGCATACTGAAGAATCCGGGCAGTCTGAGCATCACTAGAAAGTGGTGAGCACTGAACTGATACTTGTTCCTTCATCGGCTGAGAGTATCTGATCTATCGCACACACTAAATCCGTAGCAGCCCTAACGACGAAAGAGAAGGACTCGGTTTCCACAGTAGAGGGGAACCGAGATCCTTTTCTCTTTAACCCGTTTGAATACCCCCCTGAGAAAAAGGTTGAGCGGCTAAGAAACTAATTGATGAGGACGCTTTAGAAGTCGAACTTGAAAATAGGGGTGTTTTATTGCAAGATATGGAAAACTAGAAAGCATGGAGAATCTAGGCTCACAAGAATTGCGCAGCGTGGTCACCGAAGTTGCCGGTGAAGCCGTTAACCTAGGGTATCGTATGGGCGATGCCGTGCATCGTTGGCGTGAACAGCGAGCTGTGGCTCACGGGCGTGAGCCTATTGTGGTGCCTTCTGAAGGATATGGACGGGTAGCCACAGATACTGAATCCGGGTGGGTGCGTATTCTTGGGCGTGCCCTCTATAAAACGGCTGCCTTTGAAAAACTCCTGCATGTGGTGGAAGGCACCGAAGATACCGATAATCCGACGCGCGGGTGGCGGGCTTTTACCACCGTTGCCATGTCGGATGTGTATGTGACTATTCTTATTGCGGGGCATACGTTTGAGATACAAACCGACCGTGGTGGAGTGCTGGATGTGCGCCTTGACCTAGACTTACCGGCCGGAATGCATAAGGTCATCATGTATGTACCGGGTTCCCGCGCCGTTGAAACTAACGTTTATATCGTTCCGGAATCCCAGAAAATCGGGGTTATCGTAGACGTCGATGATACCGTTATGGTGACTATGTTGCCGCGTCCTCTTGTCGCTGCGTGGAACTCTTTTGTACTGGATGAGCACGCGCGCATTCCGACCCCGGGCATGGCGGTGCTCATGGACCGCATTCATCGAGCACATCCTCAGGCACCTTTTATGTATCTTTCCACTGGCGCTTGGAATATTACACCGACACTGCGCCGCTTTCTGACCCGCAACGGATACCCGCGTGGAACCTTCCTATTAACAGACTGGGGGCCAACTCCTGACCGCTGGTTTAGGTCGGGGTCCCAACACAAAGTGAACTCTCTAAAACAACTTGCCCAAGAATTTCCCCAGATGCAGTGGATTCTTATCGGCGACGACGGACAGCGTGACCCGGATATATACAACGGATTTGCGGTGCGCTACCCGCAGAACGTCGCCGCTATCATGATTCGTAACCTCACGGTGGGGGAGAGCGTTCTCGCCTCTGGGCGGGTCTGGAGCGATCAGAGAGCGCAAAAAATGACAAATTCTCCATTGTGGATGGAAGCGAATGATGGGCATACGTTGAGCCGACTGCTTCGTGAGCGAGGACTTCTCTAAACACGTATTAGCACGTATTAGGTTGTACATCTTTATGGCTGTTCTCTGTGGTGTGGGGAAGAGCTGACCTCATCTTGAGGGCTGGCAGGGGAAGATCAACTATTGAGACAGTAGATCATTAAGCTTATCCACAGGCGAACTGTACTGACCTCATACGAGATGTGGGTTTTAATGGGTTTGACGATTTCTCTCACAAAAACCCAACAACACGCCGATCATCTGAATGTTTCAAAAATTTCTTAATCACATCTTTGCCATACTTTCAAAAGCCATAAAAAACTTCCAACACGACGCATGTAGGTGGATTCCAGTCGAGTTTTTCAGCCTCGTTCCGCAGAGAATCAAGGAATGGGTATAAAAGCTTAAAAATCAAGAGGGAAACAATGCCAGAAATCTCACACAAAGGCCTGTTCGCCCTGAAAAAACAGAACAGATTTTCAGTTTAAAAGAGCGATGCGCGTTCCGCTCACAGAGTCGATATGTGGATAACTCTGTATTGTCCGCAATAATTAGCGGAATTACACTCTCCTGAGGTGTGGATAAACTGAATGTCCTTGTGCTCGCGTGTGGGTTTCTCGAACAAAACATCCACACTTCACCACAGCATCTTGTGCCAGAGAAATTTTCAGACACAACATGTAGTATTAATACCCGGCTCGATTCTTTGCGCGGCCGATGACGAAATGCTTCCAGTCTTCTGGAGCTAAAGGAAGTCTATCAAGCACAAGAATCCTCTGCCTTGCACACAAAGTATTCACGCAATTACGCTCCGCCTTGGGGCTGACAAGGAGAAAACCGATGGTAGTGACCGTGTACACCAAACCGCAGTGCGTTCAGTGCAACATGACCTACCGGGCGCTAGACGCCAAGGGCATCAACTACGACAAAGTAGACATTACGGAAGATTCCCGGGCGCTAGAGATGGTTAAGTCCCTCGGATACATGCAGGCACCGGTCGTCATCGCCGGTGAAGAGCATTGGTCAGGATTCCAGCCTGACAAGATTAACGCGCTTGCATTAGCATAGGCGGCAGCGTCAAGCACGACTCGACCCACAGAATTTCCGTGGGTATTCGATCGTGGAGTAAGGAGAAATATGAGCACCCCCCTCGCACAAAATCCTACGCATGAGAACGCTGAGATTCAGAAGATTATTCTTCAGGCACGTGATGCCGCTGAGGGCCGAGCGACTCAAAGCTCGTTGGGTAAGGATTCGCCGCTCGTTGTCTACTTCTCCTCAATTTCAGGCAACACTCATAAGTTCGTTGAGAAACTACAGGCACGAAACGTGCGCCTTCCTCTGCGAACTAAGGATGAGACTCCCGTTATGCACGAACCCTATGTGCTGTGCGTACCCACATACGGGAAGCCTGAAGGTGCAGGCAATGTTCCCCCGCAGGTAGTCAAATTCCTGAACAACGAAGAGAACCGTCGCCAGCTTCGCGGTGTTATCGGATCGGGAAATACAAACTTCGGATCTCTCTTCGGAATCGCAGCAGATATTGTGGCGAAGAAATGCGATGTTCCCTTGCTCTTCAAGTTCGAGCTTATGGGAACCTCCTCAGATGTCGAAAAAGTAAACAAAGGATTGGAAGAATTTTGGACGCAAAACTGCCTTCAGCGCTAGAGACTCTCGGTGCCGGACACAGCTCCAAAGCGGTACCTGACAAGTTCAAAGGTATGAGTTACCACGAGCTGAACGCTTTGCTGAATCTCTACGATGAAAACGGCATGATCCAATTTGACGCCGACCGTCAAGCCGCACGTCAGTATTTTCTTCAGCATGTTAATAACAACACGGTTTTCTTCCACGATCTCGAAGAAAAAATCGAGTACCTGATTGAGAATCAGTACTACGAGCCGGAACTCTTCGACCGGTACAGTTTTGACTTTGTGAAGTCTCTTTTCAAACGTGCCTATGCTGCCAAGTTCCGTTTTCCCACCTTCCTAGGCGCCTTCAAGTTCTACACTTCCTACGCGCTCAAGACCTTCGACGGTCAGCGTTACCTGGAGCGTTTCGAGGATCGTGTATGCATGGTGGCTCTGCTTCTTGCTGAAGGCAATGGAAAACTTGCAGAAGAGATCGTAGATGAGATCATTTCCGGTCGTTTTCAGCCCGCAACCCCGACCTTCCTGAACGCTGGTAAGAAGCAGCGTGGTGAGCTCGTTTCCTGCTTCCTGCTGCGTATTGAGGACAATATGGAGTCGATTGGCCGTTCCATCAACTCTGCCCTGCAGCTTTCAAAACGTGGAGGTGGTGTCGCGTTCGCCCTCACGAACCTACGTGAGTCTGGGGCTCCCATCAAGAAGATTGAGAACCAATCATCCGGTGTTATACCTGTGATGAAGCTCCTTGAGGATGCGTTCTCATATGCAAATCAGTTGGGTGCTCGTCAGGGTGCAGGCGCGGTTTACCTGCACGCGCATCACCCCGATATTTATGCTTTCTTAGATACTAAGCGTGAAAACGCGGACGAGAAGGTGCGCATTAAGACCCTGTCTTTGGGCGTTGTGATTCCTGATATTACCTTCGAGCTGGCAAAGCGTAACGAAGATATGTATCTGTTCTCGCCCTACGATGTAGAACGTATCTACGGAGTAGCTTTCTCAGATATCAACGTTTCTGAGAAGTACTACGAAATGGTGGATGACTCGCGGATTCGCAAGACCAAGATCAACGCGCGCGAGTTCTTCCAGACTATTGCTGAGGTGCAGTTCGAGTCCGGGTATCCCTACGTGATGTTTGAGGATACGGTTAACCGGTCTAACCCGATTGAAGGCAAGATCATCATGTCTAACCTTTGTTCGGAGATTCTGCAGGTTTCAAAGCCGTCGATTTACCATGACGATTTGAGCTACGCCGAAATTGGGAAAGATATTTCGTGCAACCTTGGGTCTCTCAACATCGCAATGACCATGGACGGTGATGACCTAGGAAAAACCGTCGAAACCGCTATTCGTTCGCTTACCGCAGTTTCCGACCAATCCGATATTCGTTCCGTGCCGTCTATCGAACGCGGTAACGATATGAGCCACGCGGTCGGTCTGGGGCAGATGAACCTGCACGGGTACCTGGCGCGTGAGCACGTTTACTATGGTTCCGAAGAAGGTCTGGACTTCACCAATATTTACTTCTACACGGTGACGTACCATGCTATTCGCGCTTCCATGGAGATCGCCAAGGAGCGCGGCGTGACCTTTGAAGGGTTTGAGAGTTCAAAGTACGCTAACGGTGAGTTCTTCGCCAAGTACATTGAGAAGGAATGGGAACCGCAGACCGAACGGGTGCGTGAGCTGTTTGCTAAGCATCATATTCCGACCCGCGAAGACTGGATTCAGCTTGCCGCCGATGTAGCCCAATACGGCATGTACAATCAGAACTTGCAGGCCGTTCCGCCCACCGGGTCTATCTCGTATATCAACGGTTCGACTTCTTCGATCCACCCGATTGCTTCTAAGATTGAGATTCGTAAGGAAGGTAAGCTGGGGCGTGTCTACTACCCGGCACCGTTCATGACGAACGATAACCTGGAATACTTCCAAGATTCCTATGAAATTGGGTACGAGAAGATCATTGATACCTATGCCGTGGCAACGCAGCATGTGGATCAAGGTCTGTCTTTGACTCTCTTCTTCCGAGATACTGCGACCACTCGCGATATTAACCGTGCCCAGATTTACGCATGGCGTAAGGGTATCAAGACTATTTACTACATTCGCCTGCGTCAGATGGCTCTTGAAGGCACCGAAGTTGAGGGCTGCGTATCCTGCATGCTGTAAATGAGTCAGCATCTTACGGGTTTCGGGGTGCAAGAGGTTCTTCTTGTACCCCGAAACAGACTCGCTTGGTAACTTAGAAAATATTACATGCCTGTGTGGGCGTGACATCCAATCTGGGAGATACACATGAGTGAAAAAGTGCACCTCGTCGACCACCCGATTGAGGCTATTAACTGGAACCGTCTTGAAGATGATAAGGATCTTGAGGTATGGGACCGTTTGACCGGTAACTTTTGGTTGCCTGAAAAGGTTCCGCTGAGCAATGATGTTCCCTCATGGAAGACCTTGACGGCAGAAGAAAAAGAGTTGACCATGCGTGTTTTTACGGGGCTGACTCTGCTGGATACTATTCAGGGCACCGTTGGTGCTGTGTCTCTTTTGCCTGATGCAGTCACCGCCCACGAAGAGGCCGTATACACCAATATTGCCTTCATGGAGTCGGTGCACGCTAAGTCGTATTCTTCGATTTTCTCGACTCTGAGTTCGACTAAAGAGATTGACGATGCCTTCCGTTGGGCTTCCGAAAATGAGCACCTGCAGAAGAAAGCGAAGATTATTCTCGCATACTACACGGGGGATGATCCGCTTAAGAAGAAGGTTGCCTCTACGCTGCTGGAGTCCTTCCTGTTCTACTCAGGGTTCTACTTGCCCATGTACTGGTCGGCACACGCTAAACTGACGAATACCGCCGATCTGATTCGTCTGATTATTCGTGACGAGGCTGTTCACGGCTACTACATTGGCTATAAATTCCAACGTGGTTTAGCAAAAGAGAGCCCGGAACGGCAGGCAGAACTTAAGGAGTACACCTTCAACCTGCTGTACGAATTGTATGAGAATGAGGTAGCCTACACGCATTCACTCTATGACGGTGTGGGCTGGAGCGAAGACGTCAAGAAGTTCCTGCACTACAACGCGAATAAGGCTCTCATGAACCTGGGGTATGAAGCGATGTTCCCCGCGAGCGTGACCAATGTTTCGCCTGCTATTTTATCGGCTCTTTCGCCCAACGCCGACGAGAACCACGACTTCTTCTCGGGGTCTGGCTCATCTTATGTGATCGGTAAAGCCGTGAACACTGAGGATGAGGACTGGGATTTTTAGTCTCAAAAACTGATCCTGAGATCAGGAAGATATAACTTTAAGAAACCCGTATATTTCCTTGAAAACTTAGGGAATATACGGGTTTTGTGCGTCAAATTCAGGGGAGTCTAGGAGACTCGTAAAAATTTTTTAAATCTTGGGTGTGTCATCTTTATGTAACTCTTCACTTGAGATTTAAAAACTTATAGGGTGGAGGTGCAAGCAATTGTCGAGCAAAGGAGCGATGCTCATGTTTAAGACTACGCTGTCAGCCGTTCGGCGTGCCACCCTGGTCGGGGTCGGTGCCGTCTCTCTCGCGTTGGGTGCTTCGATGCTGTCCGCCCCCGCAGCTTCTGCATATGTGCAGGCGTTCGTTCCGGTCATTCCTCCGGCAACTAGCTCGGATGCAGGTATCTCAGCTCCGGCAGTACATGATTCGAACTCCGTCCCCTTGGAACATGAACATGTTGTTAACTGGTCGGATTATGAGGTGACGGGTGATCATGAGATTACCTTTAGCGTACCGACCGGTACCGCAACTTGTTTTGATGTACGTGCCGAAGCTGCTGAAAGTAACGGTACTCTCCACGTGGCCACTGTTGAGGGATCCGTGCTTGGAGCGCCCGATAAATGCACCATGGAAGGGCGCACCGTTAAGGTAAGGGTTTACACCAATGCTCCTGCATCGTCCTTGAAGGTGCAGCAGCTTCCTGCATCGCAGGTAACCCTTCATGAATAAGAAGAAGACCCAGCCTGTGTAAGGTGGCGAGATCCAATGCTAGAGAGTATCAAAAGATAGCTTGGGTAGACGAGTCTTTCACGTACTCTCTGAGAGGAATAATGATCGGGGTACCTCACCTATATGGTGTGGGGTACCCCGATTTATATTCGATATTCACTAATAAATTGAGCGCTAGGTTATGCATGCTTCTTATTCTCTTGCGCCATTAAATCTTGGTAGTACGCAATTTTTCGGTCCACAAAATCAATCCTTCGCTGAGCATCAAGTAGCTGCTGACGGGCAACGTGTGCGTAATATTCGATAATGTGTAAACGCTCCGATGCTGTAGACACGCCACGACGGCTGAGGTCTACATAGGCTTTGACATCGTTAATGCTCATACCGCATGCACGTAAGCAGTGAATCGTTTCAAACCACCCCACGCATTCTTCGGTGAAAACACGCCGTCCATGTTCATCTCGTTGCACAGTGGGAATAAGGCCTTTGTCGCTGTAATACCGTACCGTATGCGGGCTTATGTCAAGCTTTTCTGAGATTTCTTTGACGCTGTAACTCATAATTCCAGTATCTCACGGCACCCCAAAGGTATAAGATACTAAGTTTTATTCTCAAAAATAGATGTGGAATAACATACCTTTTATCTTCCATGGTGCTTGCTTTCGAGTAACTCGAAGGGCGTACTCTAATACAACGGCTGGTTAAAACCTAAAGAATTTACATGAAAGTGAGTACAGCTAATGCGTTCAGTCATTATGGAAGAACCCGGTAAGGTCGTCGTAGAAGACCGCCCCATGCCCACCCTCCTGGAACCCACGGATGCCGTTATTAAACTTGCCGCATCCTGCATCTGCGGTTCTGACCTGTGGCCCTACCGTGGCGCGCAGCCTGTAGACCATCAGCAGATGGGTCATGAATATATCGGTGAGGTTATCGAAGTTGGCGACGATGTTAAGACCGTCAAGCCTGGTGACTTTGTCGTTGGTTCTTTCTGCATCTCATGCGGTGAGTGTGCAACCTGCCAGGATGGTTACCCGTCACGGTGCCTTAAGGCCATTGCTGCAGGCGATGGTTTCATTGGTATGCGCTCGAACGGTACCCAGGCGGAATACGCCCGTATTCCTTTCGCAGACGGCACTTTGGTTAAGACTCCCGCGTACCCTACCGCAGAGCAGATTCCTCATCTGATGGCGGCATCCGATGTGCTGGGGACTGGCTGGTATGCAGCTGACGCCGCCAAGGCTGGCCCGGGTAAGGCTATTGTTGTAGTTGGCGATGGTGCCGTTGGTCTGGGCGCAGTTATTGGCGCTAAGCAGCTGGGCGCTGAGAAGATCATCATAATGTCTCGCAACCCCGAGCGTCAGGCGTTGGCTAAGCAGTTCGGCGCAACCCACGTGGTGGAAGAACGCGGTGAAGAAGGCATCGCCAAGGTTTTAGAGCTTACTGACGGAGTAGGAGCGCACGGCGTGGTGGAGGCTGTTGGTACTCAGCAGGCCTTTGACCAAGCCCTCGGATGCGTACGCCACGGCGGCTACATTGGCTTCGTAGGCGTGCCCCACGACAGCTCGATCGGTACCGATGTGCTCTTCGGCAAACAGGTTCATCTTGAAGGAGGCCCCGCACCGGTTCGTAAATACCTGCCGACCCTGATTGACCTGATTTATAAGGGTGAGATTGAGCCTGGTAAGGTCTTCGATCTGGAACTGCCTATCGACCAAGCCCCCAAGGGCTATGAGGCAATGGATCAGCGTACCGCAACCAAGGTGCTGCTGACGATGTAATAACAGATGTGGACGGTAGTCCTGTGACAACCTAGGGAGTGTCATCGGCGTGATAAAGCGTCGGCGACACTCCCTAAGATCTTTAATGACGTTCATAGATGATTTGCGTAGAAGACGCCCGTATACTTGAAGGGTTGGTATAGGAAAGATTATATAGATCCTTAACCACACGTAGAATTTCTCACAAACAATAGAAAAAGGACCCTTCCGCTATGACTGAGCAGGTGAAGGACGCTTCCTCAGACGCAGAAAAATTGTCTGGGGGAGGGGCTGCAAAAACTAGTTCTACCGTCAAGGTAGCCCAGCACAGTGCCGCATCAATATCGGCGAATGAACGTGCAGAGCTGCACCGTACTATTTGGCGTATTGCCAATGATCTTCGTGGGGCGGTAGACGGTTGGGACTTTAAACAGTATGTGCTGGGCATGATGTTCTACCGGTTTATTTCTGAAAACCTTACGGAATACATCACATACGAGGAGCAAGAAGCAGGGGCCGAAGGTTTCGACTATGCGCAGATGAGTGACTCGGAGATTGACCTTGATGTAGTTCAGGAGATTGTGAAAGAGCGTGGTTTCTTCCTTTATCCGAGTCAACTTTTTGAGAATGTGTATGCGCAGGCTCGCACCGATGAGAACTTGAATGAGACTCTGGAGAAAGTTTTTCAGGAAGTTGAGAAATCTACAAAGAATACGCAAAGTGAAAGAAACTTCTCGGGTCTTTTTGACGACTTCGATGTGAATAGCAAGAAATTGGGGTCGAGTGTTCAAGATCGTAATAAGACCCTGTATAAACTTATGGGCGCTGTTGCTGAGATGAACTTGGAAACAAGCTATCGGCAAAGCGCCAACGATACTTTCGGTGACGCTTATGAGTACCTGATGGGCATGTATGCCGCAAATGCGGGCAAAAGCGGCGGGGAATACTATACCCCACAGGAAGTCTCTGAACTGCTAGCGCGTATTGCAACCGATGGTAAAACCCAGGTGGGGCGCGTTTATGATCCAGCATGTGGTTCCGGCTCACTTCTGCTCAAGTTCGCCAAGCTGCTAGGTACAGAGAATGTGAAGGAATTCTTGGGGCAGGAAAGTAACCCCACCACCTATAACTTGTGCCGTATCAACATGCTATTGCACAACATACCTTTTGATAAGTTCGATATTGCGCATGGCGATACACTGATAGCTCCGCAGCACCGACACTTAGAGCCTTTCGAAGCAATTGTTTCTAACCCGCCGTATTCAACGAAATGGGAAGGGGACTCGAACCCTTTATTGATTAATGATGATAGGTACGCACCTGCTGGCGTGCTAGCCCCTAAGGCGAAGGCCGATTTGGCGTTCACCATGCACATGCTGTCATCTCTTGCCGAAGATGGTACAGCCGCTATTGTTGAGTTCCCTGGTGTATTGTACCGGGGCGGTGCTGAGCGTAAAATCCGAGAATACTTACTGCGCAATAACTATGTTGATGCGGTGATTCAGCTGCCGCCCGATCTCTTCTTTGGTACCGCGATTGGCACCTGCATTATTGTTCTCAAAAAGGGTACACGGCGCGATACGAGCGTGCTTTTTGTGGATGCTTCAGCGGAATTTGAACGTGTAGGCAATAAGAATAGGCTTCTTGAATCGCACCGCGAGAAGATTTATCAAGCCGTGAGGACACGCGAGAACGTGCAGTATTTTGCACAACTGGTGAAGAGCGAGACTCTGCTGGAGCAGGATGCAAACTTGTCTGTTTCGAGCTGGGTAGAAGCAGAAGACACACGCGAGCAGATCAATATTGGTGAGTTAAACGCACAGATTGAACAGATCGTGGCGCGTCAGACTGAGCTTCGAACCCAGATTGATGCGATCGTGGCTGAGCTGGAAGGGACGGAAGCATAAATTGAGCGAAGAAACAAAAGATATGCCAAAGGTATCCTCGGATATGGAAGCCCCTAAAGCGCTTAACTATATTGAAAAACTTGTGGCTGAACTTTGCCCGGGTGGGGTGGAGTATGTGGAGCTAAACAAACTCTTGAACTATGAACAACCAGGAAAGTATACGGTTTCTTCTACAAACTACGATGACTCATATTCGACCCCAGTTTTAACAGCAGGGAAGACTTTTATTCTTGGATATACCGATGAGGTGGATGGTATTTACGCCGCTTCCAAAAAAGATCCAGTAATAATTTTTGATGATTTTACAACTGCATTTAAGTGGGTGGATTTTAATTTTAAAATAAAATCTACGGCTATAAAATTATTAACTAGTTACAATTCTAACACTTCTTTAAAATATATATACTATGCTATGCAGTGTATTAAATATGAAACCCAAGATCATGCTCGTCAGTGGATTTCAAATTATTCAAAGTTTCTAATTCCTCTGCCACCTGTAGAAGTGCAGAATGCGATTGTTGAAATTCTTGACAAATTCACGAAACTAGAAGCGGAGCTAGAAGCGGAGCTCGCGGCTCGTCGTGCTCAGTATGAGTATTATCGTAACTCTCTCTTTGAGGATCTGAGTGGGGGGGGGGTCTGAAATTTTAGGGGATTTGGTTCAATACGTTAGGGATAAAACAAAATCTCTTATGAAACCTCTTGAATATGTGGGTGTCGAAAATCTGAACGTGGATTTCCAAGGCTGCACTGCTAGCCTATCCACGATAAGTGGTACCCGGTATATTCCAAGTGATATTCTCCTTGGGAATATACGCCCTTATCTTAAGAAAATGTGGATTTCTAACAATGAGGGTATAGCCGGAAGTGACGTTCTAGTTATCCGTATTAAAGATGAATATAGGAATGATATAGTCCCAAAATTTCTGTACTATCAGCTCACTACAAGCCGTTTTGTGGATTATAATGTTAGAAACTCGCGAGGAGGAAAAATGCCTCGTGGTAATAAGAAAAAAATTCTGGAATTCCCCATATTTCTTCCACCCTTCGCTGAGCAGGAGCGCATCGTAAAAATTCTCGATAAGTTCGATGCCCTCGTGAACGATATTAGCTCAGGGTTGCCTGCCGAAATTGAGGCTCGCCGTAAGCAGTATGAATACTATCGTGACCGTCTGCTCACATTTCCGCGCGCATCCGACTCCACCGAACACAAGCAATAGCTGAAAGGCTCTCAGTATGGAAACTGTACCCCACTACCCGGTGCCTACTAACCCCACTGACACGCTCATAGTCAACGCCGACTATGCAACTGTGATCGCAGAATACGATGAACCACGCGAGAAAAATGGCGCCCACCAGAGCGAAGCACAGCTTGAGAAACGGCTCATCGAAGTCCTAATTTCCCAGGGGTATGAGTATCTGCCTATTCATACCGAAGAAGACCTACTCACCAATCTGCGTACGCAAATTGAACTCATTAACACGCGCGATAATGAACCTCTTGCTCTTAGCGACGATGAATGGAAACGGCTCCTTGCCGATCACATTGCTAAACCAAGTGAGGGACGTGCCGAGAAAACTCACCGCGTCCAGAAAGAACCGCGTATAGCTTTTGAACGGGATAACGGAACTACCCGCAATATTACGCTTCTAGACCGCCGGAACCCCAATAACAACCGGCTACAGGTCATCAACCAATACAGTGTGCAGGGCAGCGATGGCACCCACCCTCTGATGAACCGTTATGATGTCACCATCTTGGTTAACGGCCTTCCTATGGTGCATATCGAGCTCAAAAAACGCGGAGTGAGTATCAAAGAAGCTTTTCAACAAATAGACCGCTACCAGAAAGAAAGTTTTTGGGCGGGTTTAGGGCTATACGAATATGTGCAGCTATTCGTTATTAGTAATGGCTCGCAGACCAAATACTACTCCAACACGGTGCGGAACGCACAGGTAGCTAAATATGGAAATGCCCAAGAGCGAAATATCAAGGCAGGTACAGAGTCATTTGAATTCACAAGTTACTGGGCAGATGCACAGAACCATCGTATTACCGACCTCATCCCTTTTGCGCGAACCTTCCTCGCAAAACGAACCATCCTCAATATTATTACCCGTTATTGTGTGCTGAATACTGAGGGTACGCTTCTGGTCATGCGACCCTACCAGATCGTAGCCACTGAACGCATTATTAACCGTGTGCTCATTGCCAATAACGACCGCCGCCGCATTGGTACCCGCCAAGGGGGAGGCTTTATCTGGCACACTACCGGTTCGGGGAAGACCCTCACCAGCTTTAAAACCGCGCAATTACTGGCTGAAACGGGTCTGGTCGAAAAAGTCCTCTTCGTGGTCGATCGCAAAGATCTTGACTATCAAACAATGAAAGAATATGACGCTTTTGAGAAGGGGGCAGCAAACTCCAACAGCTCAACCCGGATTTTAAACGCACAGCTGAGTGACCCATCAAAACGCATTATCATTACTACTATTCACAAGCTCAACAGCCTAATTAAGAGCGAGACAAACCATCCGGCGTACTTCCAACGTGTGGCGATTATTTTTGATGAATGCCACCGCTCCCAATTTGGCGATATGCATCGAGCTATTACTAAACGCTTCACAAAATACAGTATTTTCGGATTCACCGGAACACCAATTTTTGACGCAAACTCTACCGGCGCACTGGGTGCTACCACCGAAAGCCTCTTTGGCGAACGTCTGCATGAATATACTGTAGTCAACGCTATCGGAGACGGTAACGTGCTGCCTTTCCGCATTGAGTACAACAATGTTAGTGCTCAATACCGTGACGTTGAGGGAAAAACCCGCGATGAAGACGAGCAGACCCGTGAACTACTAAATTCTGATGACCGCATTCGCACTATCGTGGACTACATCCTGACCAACTATGCTAAGAAAACTAACCAGGGGAGTGGGTACAACTATAAAGGTACGCAACGGCGCGGGTTTAACTCGATTCTAGCGACCAGCAGTATTGAGGCGGCACGTAAGTACTACACTCAGTTCGCTCATCTGCAGGCAGAACGTATAGCAAGTCATGATATTCGTGAAGATTCTGCGCTCAAAATAGCCATCATATACTCAAAACCAGGTGCTGCTCAGCAGGGCTTTATGAGTGAAGAAAACTTCGATACGGATGACCTGAACGACGAAGACTGGCAGCTGCTTTCGGACGCCGTGGGCGATTATAATGCTACGTTTGGGACGAGCTTCTCGCTTGAAGGAAACAGCTTTGAAAACTACTACAAGGATGTCTCTCAACGGATGAAAAACCGTGAGCTTGATCTTCTTATTGTGGTTAACATGTTCCTTACCGGGTTCGACTCCAAAACAGTTAATACTCTGTGGGTTGATAAAAACCTGCGCATGCATGGGCTTATGCAAGCCTATAGTCGTACGAATCGCATCCTTAACGCTGTTAAACCCTACGGGAATATCGTGTGCTTTCGCGATCTTGAAGAAAATACGAATGAGGCGCTTGGGCTTTTCGGCGATAAAAATGCTGCAAGCACCGCTCTCATTGAACCTTACTCACAGATATACGCAGAGTACACTCAAAAAGCTACTGAACTGCTTGAATCATTTCCTATTGGTGCTACAGGATTAGCACTGTCTAGCGAGGGGCAGAAAGCGGAGTTTGTGCAGACTCTGGGCGAAGTGCTTGATCTACATAATAAGCTCATGATGTTTGACGAATATGACGAACAGGCACAACTAATTGACGATTACACGCTCCAGGACTACACCGGAACCTACCAGGATGTACGTGCAGAAGTTGCCGAAGCGCATATTATTTTAGAGGATCCTGACGAGTTCGCAGCATCAACTGACGAGGAAGTATCCGAAGCTCAAAAAACTGTTGAGGCTTTCGAGCAGCTTGTTTTTGAAATCGACTTGGTGAAGCACCAAGAAGTGAATGTTGATTATATCCTAGAACTCGTTGCGCGACTTCACGGTGCGGAAGATGGGGAGGAACGTGATACCATTCGCCGCTCCATCAACCGCGCGGTACATGCAAACCCCGAGTTACGCCCCAGTGAGGATATTATTCAGGGATACGTAGAAGAAGTGGTAAAGAACCCGGATGTTTACACTGATACGGCTGAAGGACTAATCCGTTATGCGTCTGGAATCCGTGAAAACGAAGAGCAAGAGCTGATCAAAACTGAGAAGCTAAACCCTGAAAAAACCAAACTGTTTATGGACAGGGCCTTTGAGACAGGAGAATTCAAGACAACTGGAACTGACTTCCCGAAAATCCTGCCAAAAATACGCCGGTTTGGTGCTACAAAGAGTGCGTATGCACGCACAAAGAAACGTGTCGAAAAAGCAACCCGAGGTCTGTACGAGCGATTCCGTCCTTTCTTAGGGCGATAGCAGATGTAAAGACGTTCAAGAAACTCGTTCAGTTTGTATATAGTTTCTTTGAACTTAGAGAGCGGACATTTGCAACCGGATCGAAGATCACGCTCCCGCTGCAAATGTCCCCCCGCCTTATACACTCTCAAGGTGATCACACGTGGCAGAATCCTATGGAACACTGGCTATAAAGTTACCACTGATAAGTATTCTCTCTGTATGTCGAAAGGTATTGAGAGTCCGTTAGCATAGGCAGAAATGAGTGACATTCCGTGAGCTAGAGCATAGAATGGGATATGGAACTGTTGGTTTCTACTTGTTAAGGACAATGATGACGAACAAGCCTTTCCCTTCCGACCTCGAAATTGCTCTCGCTGCTGAGCTTAAGCCCATCACCGAAATAGCCGCCGAGAACGGCATCAGCGAAGATCGTTTGGAGCCCCACGGTAAATATGTTGCCAAGGTCCTGCTCGACGAAAGCACCAACGCAGAAACCGCCCAAAAGCGCGGTTCCAAGTACATTGTCGTTACCGCTGTAACTCCCACACCGCTCGGCGAAGGTAAGACCGCAACCTCTGTCTCGCTAGCACAGGGATTCGCCCAGACCGGCCGTAAAGCTGCGCTGGCGCTTCGCCAGCCTGCCATGGGACCAACCTTCGGTATTAAGGGCGGTGCCGCTGGCGGCGGTTACTCGCAGATCGTTCCCATGGAGAAGCTAAATCTGCATCTGACCGGTGATTTCCACGCCGTTACCGCGGCCCACAACCTTTTGGCCGCCATGATCGATAACCACCTGCACCAGGGTAATGACTTGCGTCTCGACCCCCGTGCTATCGAGTGGCGCCGCGTTATCGACATGAACGACCGCTCCCTGCGCAACATCGTAGTCGGTCTGGGTGAGCGTATTGACGGCGTGCCCCGACAGACCGGATTTGATATTACCAGTGCCTCTGAAATCATGGTGATTCTTTCGCTGGCAACCTCCTTTGAGGACCTGCGCAAACGTTTGGCGAAGATTGTTATCGGTCTGAACTACGATGGTGAGGCAGTCACCGCCGCCGATTTGAAGGGTGACGGCGCAATGGCTGTTATTCTGGCGGATGCCATTAACCCCAACCTGCTTCAGACTCTCGAACACACTCCGGCACTTATTCACGCGGGACCCTTCGGGAACATCGCTACCGGTAACTCCTCAGTTGTCGCTGACTACGTTGGCTTGGAATACTCCGATTACGTGATTACTGAGGCAGGCTTCGGGGCAGATATGGGTGCTGAACGTTTCTTCAACGTTAAATGCCGAATCTCAGGGCTGAAGCCTGATGCTGCCGTGCTGGTTGTCACCGTACGTTCCCTCAAATCCCACTCTGGGCAGTACAAGATCGTACCGGGCAAGCCTCTGCCCGAAGGCATGCTTGAAGAGAACCCTGCCGACGTTGAAGCAGGGGCTACTAACCTGAAGAAGCACATTGAGATTGTGCGTAACTTCGGTGTGCAGCCGGTGGTGGCTATTAATGCATTCCCCACCGATTTCGATTCTGAGCATGAAGTTATTCGCCGTATTGCTGAAGAGGCTGGCGCTCGCGTGGCTATCCATCATGGTGTTGCTGAGGGCGGCAAGGGCACGGTTGATCTGGCAAATGTGGTTGCTGAGGCTTGCGACGACGTTTCGAACTTGGAGTACACCTACGACCTTGAGGATTCTCTCGAAACTAAGCTTGAGAAGGTTGCCACTAAGGTTTACGGGGCAGACGGTATCTCGATTGCTCCCGCAGCGGCAAAGCAGCTTAATCGTTTTGCCGATCTGGGGTATTCGCATCTACCTGTGGTGATTGCAAAGACCCACCTGTCGATCTCTTCTGATGCTTCCCTCAAGGGTGCACCCACCGGCTGGACTTTGCCTGTGCGCGAGGTTCGTCTTGCCGCAGGTGCCGGTTATGTTTACGCTATTTGCGGCACGATGCGCACCATGCCCGGTCTGAGCAAGAGCCCTGCTGCAGAGCGTATTGGTTTTGATGAAAACGGTACGATGGTCGGTCTTTCGTAGTGGTTTCTGGGTCATATTTCGCCCATAAAAGACGAAGGCAAGCTTGATAAGGTGCCGTGGGCATCCTCGTTATGTTGGGATGCGCACGGCACCTTTTCTGTGTCTTCGCGGGCTGTACCGAGGGGTAGTTTTTACCGATTTCGTGTGTGTTGCGAAAAACCATTCAAACAGACCAATTGGTGTATAGAATCCGCATGATTACGCGGGTTTAACAATACTGTTATTTAGGGGTGTACCTTGAAAAATGGCTGTATGACGCGGAACTTCCAGAAAAAAGTTTTAGTGATTTATGCCATACAAAAATCAATAAAATCTCGATTGGTATTTAAATGCCCTGCTTTCACGCGGGGTAAAAATAACAGAATGGTTACAAATATGCGCTCAGCTTATCTAAGGTTTTTGGGGAGTAAAAACCATGTAGAAAACCGACCCAAAAGTAGGCTAAACTTGAGTTATCAAGTGATCGAAGGTTTCATGAATTGTCCTCGAGTTGCTTGTGTTTGAGTGAGTGATAGATACCCCCGGGTGTCATAAAACGACCGCGCTATGGTAGCGCGGTCGTTTTGTTTAACCAGACTTGTGCTGCTAGAAAGCCTACAGGATGTACTGGGCTACCAGCCCCGTGAACCCCATTCTTCAAGGTGTGGACGCTCGGTGCCTAATGTTGTGGAACGCCCGTGACCCGGAAGCACAATCGCTTCATCATCAAAGTTTCCAAAGAGCCTTTCAAGAACGTTTGAGAAAAGTTCGCCAAACTGCGCGGGAGAATCGGTTTTGCCTACGCCGCCGGGAAAGAGCGCATCGCCAGTGAAAAGCAGGGTAGCGGGGGAGTCATCTTCCCATGTGGTCTGCACAGAATATACGATGGATCCGGGAGTATGCCCGGGAACGGAAATAGCGTGCACCTGCAGCTCTGTATCGTAAAAATCAAAAACTTCGCCGCCGTTTAACTCGTTTTCGACCGTGAAATTTTCTTGCGCACGAATGGCCTCAGCATCCGCGGATCCTGCATAAGTAATGGCACCGGTGAGAGATTCAAGCTCGCGCAGAGCACGAATGTGGTCCCAGTGCCCATGGGTGACCATAATACCCGTCACGCCAAGAGCACGGCGGGGGATAGGCTCGAAATCTTCTTCAGATTCGAGAATGCGCACTCGGCGGTCGTTCTCTTCTGTAAGGGCTAGGTTTGGACAGTCCTGCATGATTGCCTCAAGCGTGAAGGTATACAGTGCTTCTGCATCATAAGCGGGATCGATCAGCATTTGCTCACCAGTACGGCGAATCGTGATCAGGTAGACGCTGTTATCCATGTCTGAGACGCTTAGGGCACGTACCGTAAATTCCGGATTTTCGAAGATAAGAGTTGATTCGGGATAAGTAGCCATATATCCAGTGTACTGATGCGGTGTATATCCCGTTTCTAGCGGCAGGTATAAGGGGGTAACGGGAATGAAAGTCACCAGGAAAAACGTTCGCCACGAGTCAAAACTGCATCATAAAGCATGCTATCCCCGCCGAAAGAGCGTAGAATGTAGATTCGAAGATAGACGAAAGGATTTTCGATGCCTCCCCGTGCTGGATCAGCAACCGCCCCTTTGCGTTCAAATGACCTTAGCAGCATTCGTGTGCAGGGTGCTCGCGAAAACAACCTCAAGAACGTTGATCTTACGATTCCACGTGACGCAATGGTGGTTTTTACAGGGCTATCGGGATCTGGTAAATCTTCACTTGCTTTTGACACCATCTTCGCAGAGGGACAGCGCAGGTACGTTGAATCACTATCTTCCTACGCGCGTATGTTCCTTGGGCAGGTAGATAAGCCTGATGTTGATTTTATTGAGGGGCTATCGCCAGCGGTCTCTATCGACCAGAAATCTACTTCAAAAAACCCGCGGTCGACGGTAGGCACCATAACCGAGATTTACGATTATATGCGCCTGCTGTGGGCCCGTGTAGGACGTGCGCATTGCCCTGTCTGTGGTGAAGAAATTACCAAGCAAACCCCGCAGCAGATTGTCGATGCACTGCTGGAATACCCCGAACGTACGCGTTTGCAGGTTCTTGCCCCCGTGGTATCAGCTCGCAAAGGTGAGTTTGTTGATCTGTTCAAAGACTTGGTGACACAGGGCTATTCGCGTGCCCGGGTGGACGGAAAAACAGTTCAACTCTCGGATCCTCCTAAACTAGCGAAACAATACAAACACACCATTGACGTTGTGGTAGATCGCATCGTAATCAAGGAGAGCATCCACCAGCGACTGACCGATTCCGTGGAGACCGCACTCAGACTAGCCGATGGCCGCTTGCTCATCGAATTCGTAGATGTACAGGCAGATTCACCCGAACGTACTCGAACATTTAGTGAAAACCTTGCCTGCCCCAACAATCACCCCCTGCAGGTGGACACTATTGAGCCGCGCGCCTTCTCCTTCAACTCGCCCTTTGGCGCATGCCAGGCTTGCGATGGTATTGGTTCCAGGCTTGAAGTTGATGAGGATCTTTTAGTACCCAACCCAGATATGACTCTGGGTGAAGGCGCTATTGCTCCGTGGTCGCAGGGAAAATCTACCACCGAGTATTGGCTGCGTCTTCTTGCAGGTCTCGGCGAAGAGCTCGGATTTGATCTTAACACTCCGTGGAAAGATCTTCCTGCCAAGGTTCGCAAAGTAATTCTGGAGGGCAAAGATTTTAAAGTTGAGGTCTCGTACCGCAACCGTTTTGGACGCGAACGCCGCTATACCTCCGGGTTTGAGGGTGTTAAAGCCAATATCATGCGTAAACATCAAGAAACTGAATCTGATTTTGCGCGTGATCGCTACGAACAATATATGCGTCAAGTTGCATGCCCGGTATGTCACGGTGCGCGGCTTAACCCTACTATTCTCAGCGTCAAAATTGAGGGTAAATCCATTGCGGATGTAACCGCTATGCCGCTTCGTACCGCCTTAGATTTTATGCGCGCCCTAAAGCTGACCCCTCGCGAGGCTAAGATCGCCGACCAGGTGCTCAAGGAACTAGATGCACGCTTGCAATTCCTCTTGGACGTAGGACTCGATTACCTGACGTTATCACGCTCTGCTGGCACGCTTTCGGGCGGGGAGGCCCAGCGCATCCGACTGGCAACCCAGATTGGCTCCGGGCTCGTTGGCGTGCTTTATGTGTTGGATGAGCCCTCTATAGGTTTGCACCAGCGCGATAACCGACGTCTAATCGATACCCTGACAAAGCTACGCGATATGGGAAATACCCTCATTGTAGTGGAACATGACGAAGACACGATGCGGGAAGCCGACTGGATTGTTGATGTCGGACCAGGTGCGGGCGAACACGGCGGTGAAATCGTCCATTCGGGCACTTACAAGGAACTTTTGTCCAATAAAAAGTCGATAACCGGTGATTATATGGCGGGTCGGCGCTCTATTGAAGTTCCAAAGAAACGCCGCCCACATGACCGTAAACGTGTGTTAAAGGTCTATGGAGCTCGCGAGAACAACCTCAAAAATGTTGATGTTACCTTCCCCCTAGGTGTTTTTACCGCGATCACAGGCGTATCGGGATCGGGTAAATCAACCCTTGTAAACGATATTCTCTATACCTCACTGGCGAATAAACTCAACGGTGCAAAACAGGTTCCAGGACGGCACAAGAAGGTAGACGGTCTGGAACATCTGGATAAGGTTATTCACGTTGACCAATCGCCTATTGGGCGTACTCCGCGGTCGAATCCTGCGACATACACCGGCGTGTTCGACCATATTCGTAAGCTCTTTGCCGAGACGAATGAGGCTAAAGTGCGCGGATATACCCCCGGACGGTTTTCGTTCAACGTTAAAGGCGGTCGATGCGAAGCATGCTCGGGTGACGGCACTCTCAAGATTGAGATGAACTTTTTGCCGGATGTGTACGTGCCTTGCGAAACCTGCCAGGGAAAACGCTATAACCGCGAAACCCTCGAAGTGCATTACAAAGGTAAGACTATTTCTGATGTGCTTGAAATGCCGGTGGAGGAAGCTGCAGAATTTTTTGCGGCCTTCACCCCGATCGCTCGGCACTTGAACACGCTGGTTGATGTGGGGCTTGGCTACATTCGTCTGGGGCAGCCCGCAACCACGCTTTCAGGTGGTGAGGCGCAGCGTGTGAAACTTGCCGCAGAGCTGCAGAAGCGTTCTAACGGTCGTTCGATCTATGTGCTTGATGAGCCTACAACAGGCCTGCATTTTGAGGATATCCGTAAGCTCTTAACTGTGCTTCAGTCTCTTGTTGATAAGGGCAATACCGTTATCACGATTGAACACAACCTTGATGTCATTAAATGTGCCGACTGGATTATTGATATGGGTCCGGAAGGTGGCGATGGTGGAGGCACCGTAATTGCCGAAGGAACGCCTGAAGACGTCGCACAGATTGAGGAGTCTCATACCGGGCGTTTCATCAAGGAACTTTTGGTGTGAATTATATTTCAGGTGATCATTTGCGAGCGCAGATGCGCGGTGCTGTAACAACTCTCGACAGAGTACACCACATTCTTGCTGCTCAGTTAGAGGCAGATTTCTGTTTACCTGCGGGAGCTATCTCTCAAGCACAGAATCTGGGTGTTGAGGTCCTGAGCGCACTGCAGCTTCCAGCGGAAGAGATGGGCGCATCCCGCCGCCGCAACGCTGATACCTGGGAACTTCGGGTAGGTAACTATCTGGGCGTGGGGTTACTTTGCGCAAAGTATCACCGGGTTTTGAAAACGGCCACTGAGTATATGCGTGGGGATCTCTCAAATTGGTTGGGCGATTACGCACCATTGCGCCAGCTGAATGAACTCTTGACCCCTTACAGCCAGCAGGTGAGCGGAACAAGCGTATATTACACGCCTTCACGCAACCTGCTTGAATCTGTGGTTCCGCCGGATATTCCGGAGCAAGAGGTTAAATGTGCGGTACCCGGAATCGGTATGATGCGCCGGGTAGATAGCGGGGCGCTTCGAGAATCGTTACGGCAACATATTTGCGGTCTTCACAAGGTGACGACAGTACCGAACGCTTCGGCAGATGCTTTAGAGGCAGATGAAGATGATACGGCGGTTTCGGAATTCTCGGTGCGAATAGAGCTCCTGCACCCCGAGCAGTACGAGCGTTTTCGTGGCGATCCACGGTATTCGAACGCCTTAGGGTTTAGCGATCGTCGCCCCGATATTATGGTCCTTGCCGCGTTTGACTCTGACGCCGACCTTGCTTTAGCAGAACCTCTAGCAATGGCGGGTGCAAGTGACGATTCGCCACTGATGCGTCAAATCGGTATTGATGTGCTGCCACAGGTGCGACAACGCGGGCTTGCTGCGCATCTTGTATATGAACTTTCCCGAATGGTTCTTGCCGATGGGTACGTTCCGTTTTATGGGACCAGCCCTTCGCATGTGCTCTCACAGCGCGTGGCTTTGGCGGCCGGGTTCATCCCTACATGGTGGGAGTTTGTTTCAACGAGCATGCACGATATGCCGCTCGATGAAGCATCGTAAAGTTCGTAAATTTTCGGCGAGAGTCAGAGAATTTCAGTGAGCGCCCACAACACAGGGCTGGTCTTTCAGAAACTTACCCGAAGACCAACCCCGCATTTCTCACAAGATTTACTAGGATTTCTCAAGCTCCGCACCGTTAGATGCGATCACTCGACGGTACCAATCAAAAGACTTCTTACGGTAACGGGAGAGTGACCCCGAACCGTCGTCATGACGATCTACATAGACGAAACCGTAGCGTTTCGACATCTGCGCTGTAGACGCCGAAACCATGTCGATACAGCCCCACGTAGTGTAACCGAGTATATGCACACTGTCGGCAATAGCTTCGCGCACCTGTTCCAGGTGTGCCCGCAGATAATCGATACGGTAATCGTCGATCACAGTCATTTCACCATCGGCCTCAACAAGTTCGTCGCGTGCGCCTAAGCCGTTCTCGACGATGAAAAGAGGTTTCTGCCAGCGGTCCCAGTACTGGTTGAGTACAATACGCAGCCCGACAGGATCGATCTGCCATCCCCACTCGGAAGCGGTCAATGTCGGGTTAGACACTCCACCGAGAATATTCCCTTCGCTGCTTTCGCCGCGGCTTGGGTCGCTGCTGGCACAGGTGGACATGTAGTAGCTGAACGAGACAAAATCGACCGTATTTTTGAGGTCTTCCCGATCTCGTTCGGTAATGTTGAGCTTGATACCTTTTTCGTGGAGCATGCGTAGGAAATATCCGGGGTAGGTTCCACGAACGTGCACGTCGCCGAAGGCAAAGTTAGCGTGTTCGGCGTGTAGGGCGGCGAGTGCATCCTGGGGTGATGGTGTGAGCGGATAGGTGGGCATTGCTAAAATCATGCAGCCAATCTGGGTGTGAGGGGCGAGCTCACGGGCAGCACGGGTAGCGCGCGCTGAGGCGACAAGCTCATGATGAATTGCTTGGTAGAGGTCTTGCTTACTCAGCTGTTCTTTGGGGGTGTTAATACCGCCAGACATAAACGGTAGGTGCAGTACCGAATTGATTTCGTTGAAGGTGAGCCAGTATTTTACGCGGTGGCCGTAGCGTTCAAAGAGTACCCGGCAGTATCGTTCGTAGAAGTCGATAAGATCGCGGCTTACCCAGCCGTTGTATTGTTCTGCAAGGTAAAGTGGTGTTTCGTAGTGGCTGATAGTGATGAGCGGTTCGATGCCGTATTTTTCAAGTTCATCAAGCACACGGTCGTAGAAGGCGAGGCCTTCCTCATTTGGTTCTGTTTCGTTACCGTTTGGGAAGATACGTGACCAGGCGATGGAGAACCGGAATACTTTGAACCCCATTTCCGCAAGGAGCGCGATGTCTTCGGGGTAGCGGTGGTAGAAATCGGTGCCCTCAAGTTTGAGGTTATCGGGCGTGGGCGCGGCACTTCGTGGGCTCAGCCCTCCGTGAGGAAGTACATCCTGGATGCTAGGGCCCTTGCCGCCTTCATCCCAGGCACCTTCACATTGGTTGGCTGCGGAAGCGCCTCCCCACAGAAAATTTGGGGGAAACGCGCCGTGCAGGTGGGGTTTGATGATGGGCAGCGATTGGGTGTCATGAGTGAAATGCTGGTCTTGATGCATGGGGCTCTCCCGTAGATGGCGGACAGTTAATGCTTAGATGGGGAATACGTATATGGCGGATAGAACACATCGCCGTTGTTGTACAACAACCCTAACAGTTTTAGCGCATATTCCTGCAGGGATGAGCAGTAAGATTACGGAAGATGGCTTAAGTTTCAGCGCTAGAACCTTGGTGCATCGGCTTTGTTTACGCCACGCTGTATCGGGTGCTTTTGGGTGTGCAGGCAGCCTGCAGAATGTCGGCAGAAATAAAAAGCTCCGCAGGTGCTGAATCCTAGAAAAAGATTCAGCACCCGGAGCTTATGTGGCTGAATAGACCGGAAGAGCTTAGCGAGCGCTCACTGGGGTGTAGCGTATCCGAGAGCGAATAGCCACGCGGTGCCCACAACACCCCATATAATAATATTTACGAGCGAAGACAGGAAGCCCAGCTTGAACCATTCGCCCACACTGAAATACCCCGATCCGTAGTACACCCCTGCCGGTCCAGAGGCATAGTGAGTGATACCGCCGATAAGGTTGCCAGTAAAGCCGAGGAAAAGTGCGGCGAACATTGGGGGAGTACCCGCCGAAATTGCTGCCCCCAGGAACACAGCATAGAGGGCGACAATCTGCGCGGTGTTAGAAGCAAACATGTAGTGAATGTAGAAGTACACCAGAATCAGAATGCCGAAGGCGAGCGGCCAGGACATACCCGCAACGCTGTGCGCGGCGCGATCGCCTACCCATTCAACAACCTTGAGCTTCTTGAGCTGATCCGCCATGCCCACAAGCACCGCGAAGAAAATGAGGGTGGACCAAGCACTGGAGTTATTCGCCATATCTTTCCAGGTGAGCACCTTAGTCACGAGAAGAATTGCGATGCCGAAGAAAGCTGCACTGGTCGCGCTAATACCCCAGGACGTGCCGCCAATCCATAGGGCTAACAGCAGTACGAAGGTACCAAGCATAATCCATTCCGACACGCTTAAGGGGCCCATCTCGGCAAGCTCTTTGCGCGCATGGTCGGGAGCATCAGGGGTGTGTTTGATGGTTGGCGGGTATACCTTCGAGATAAACCAAGGCATAATAGCAAGGGCAATCAGGCCGGGGGCTAACGCGGCAAGTGCCCAAGTGCCCCAGTCCAGGTGCAGACCTTTTTCTTGAGCAAATTTTTGAGCCAGCGGGTTACCAGCCATTGCCGTCACGAACATTGCGGCGGTGATGGTATTGACCTGCGCCTCGGTCATGAGCAGATAAGAGCCTAGCTTGCGGCGTTTCTCGGGGGTCTCGTTGGTGGAGCCGTTCACCTCAGCAAGAGAGCGAATAATCGGGTAAATCACGCCACCTGCGCGAGCCGTATTTGAAGGAGTAGCCGGTGCAAGCACGAGGTCCGTGATCGCCATGCCGTAAGAAAGCCCGAGGGAGGACTTACCGAGCATACGCACGAACAATAAGGCGATGCGCTTTCCTAACCCGGTAATGAGGAACCCATCGGCGATAAAGAACGCGGCAACAATAATCCAGATTGAGTCATTGCCGAAGCCTTTAAGCGCTTCTTCTTTCGCGTTCATGGTACCGGTGATCATTGCAGCGCCGAGACCAATAAGCGCCACTGATGGGGTTGGCAGCGGCTGGAAGATAAGGCCTAGGATAGTACCGGCAAAGATAGCGAGCATATGCATGCCACGTGGTTCCACCCCTGAGGGTACGGGAATAAACCAGATGGCTATAGTAATGGCGAGAATCACCGCAACTTTGACGATGAGAGCAGTATTAGCCTGCTTGGGTTTTTCGGGAGGTTGAGATTGCTCATTGCGAGCGGTGGCATCGGGTTCGGATGCCGAGGACGATTGGCTCATGTCCGTACTCCTTTGAAACGAAACTTGATAGGCGCACACGTGCAGTGTGCATACGGTTTCGTCAGCGTTCTTATGCTGTGAATGTGTTGGTATCTGATGGTTTGTGTGGGAATACCGTTCAGACGTTTTAAGTTTACGTCTAGACTCACCTTTCAGAAAAGGGTTGCCTGCAAAAACACAGGGCTGCCTTGGTTTCCCTTACTTTCGCTGAACAGTCGGGAATGATGCGCCAACCCGGTAGAATAAAATCCGTGGAAATCCTTCGTGAACAAGGCCCAAAATCCGGTGAACTTCTGATGCACCACGACGACACCGTGGCAATGCTGCGCGAGGTCGCAGCGGGAAAACGCACCGCAACCCTGCGTATCTACCAACCGAACCCTACCGTCGCTTTCGGCCGTCGCGATGAGCTCAATCCAGGATTTACCGCCGCCGCGCAGGCGTGCCGTGATCTCGGGTACGACATACTCGTGCGTAAAGTAGGCGGTCACGCGGCCGCCTACCACACCGGCTGCCTCGTCATCGATCATTTTCAGCCCGCCGAAGACGCAAAAACCGGCAACAACCTGCGTTACAAACTTTTCGGAGAAATGTACGCCCAAGCTCTGCAACTCGTCGGGGTGGATGCGGCAGTCGGCGAAATCCCCCAAGAATACTGCCCCGGAGAATACTCCGTATACGCCCGGCTAGGCGGCGAACATGCTGGGGAACGCATCAAACTTGTGGGGACCGCACAGCGCGTTATTCAGGGTGGCTGGTGGTTCAGTACCGGAATCGTTGTATACAATTCGACATCTCTACGCGAGATTACCTTGCGAGTATACGATGCTTTAGGCATGCCTCTTAACCCTGCAACTGTAGGTGCCGCCGAAGACGCAAACCCCGCTCTGCTCATGGAAGACCTCGAAGACGCGATTTTAGAGATTTATGCACAGAACGGCTTCAAATAGCCGTTATGCACCAAGGCGGCGTTCCCGCCTTATGACTAGCTAAGACAGCCGGCGGTTCCCACATAATCCATGCAGCTGCACGGCACCCCTAGCGAGACAATAAAGACAAGTTCACCGTAGACTGGTAATACGACCGCCCTCACACCTCAAGGAGAGCATATGCGCTGGGGACAAATCCAAGACGACAAAGGCCGCCGCGCCGTCTGCATGCACGAAGAAACCACCTATGAACTCCCCGCAAAACTCTCACCCCTACTCCAGTTCTACAGCCGTTACCGCACCAACTTCGGCAACCCTGCCAACGCGGTGAGCATCCTCCGCGAAAACGGTGCTACAACTCTAGGACATGGCGAAAAACTCTGGAATACCCTACCTTTCGTACGACCGCTGGACCGCCCTGGAAAAGTCCTTTGTGCCGGGCTCAACTACCGCGATCATGCCGAAGAAATGGGACTCGAAATCCCAAAATATCCCACCATCTTCACGAAATATCCGAACGCGCTCATCGGCCCCAACGAAGAAATTCAGATGCCTCCTGCAAACGAAACCGGAAGCACAAAAATAGACTGGGAGGTCGAACTTTGCCTTGTTATTGGGCAAAAGATGCGCCGGGTAAACGATGAAGAAGCGCTCGCTGGACTGCTGGGGTACACCATTCTCAACGATGTTTCGGTGCGCGACTGGCAGGGACGTACCAGCGAATGGTTCCAGGGTAAAAACTGGGATAGCATGACACCGTTTGGTCCCTATATTGTTGCGACGGACGAACTTGACCCGACTCGCGGATTAGAGCTTACCTGCGAAGTTGACGGCGAGGTACGTCAGCACGGTAATACCTCTGACATGATTTTTACTTCTGCACAGCTTATCTCATATATTTCGCAGTTCATGACCCTAGAACCGGGCGACCTCATCGCTACCGGAACTCCCGCCGGAGTAGGGCTTTCGTTGCACCCACGGAACTGGCTTAAGCCTGGGCAGACTCTAGTAACCCGCATTGAAGGAATTGGCGCTATCAGTAACAGGTGCTCGCAGCCTTATAGCGGATAAGACAAGGTTTATTCAGATGGTTGGGTAAACGCTGCAAAAAAGTGCAGTACCGTATGGTCTGCGCGTTTGTTCCCCGATTTGTATTTAAGGTGCCTGCATTCTCACCCATGCATAGGAGAGGATGCAGGTACTTTTGTTGATCTGAAACCTTTGTGCGCGATAGGGGGTGTTAGGAAAAGTAACCTAAGGTTTGATGGAGAAGGGTGCCTGCTAGAGTGAGAATAAACGGAAACGATGGGGCACATAGTCTAAGAGGACTGTGACGTCTTGGGACAGCCTATATTTCATGTAAAGGAGGAAAACGCCTAGTCAGTACGTTAATGTCATAATTTGGTGAGAAGTTTGTAGCGTATTGACCTATAAAAAGGCGTTTATATAAAATTATGTTTATGGATAACGGTTCAGGTCAGACGGAACCACGAGACTGGGAACAAGAATTCGGTGCATCCGTAGCAATTTTCTCAGCACTCGCTAATCCGTTAAGACTTGCGATTGCACACCATTTGGTGGAGCGTCCACATAGTGTGAGCGAACTGCATACCTGCTTGGGTATTTCGCAGCCGCTCGCCTCGCATCATTTGCGCATCCTTCGAGAGGCGCATGTTGTTGAAGGGGAGCAGCACGGCAGAACCACTATCTACAAATTGTTAGACCACCACATCAGTCACATTGTGAAGGATGTGCACGAACATACGAAACACACCGGCGATTAGCTCGGTTTATCTGAGGAGAGATCATGACCACCGTTGCACCCCACCGTCATTCTGAAAGCCATGCACATACCCACGGACCTGCATGTGGTCACCAGGCAGTCATTCACTTAGATCACGTAGACTACCTGCATGACGGGCACGCACACCGCGAGCACGAAGGGCACTACGATGAGTGCAACGTATGCTCCTGTGGCAACTGCTCTGACCTGTGCGTCAACTGCACCTGCGATAACTGCACCTGCCCGACTTGTAATCATGCGGTTTGCGAATGCGCACACTGCAATGATTCTTGCGCCAACTGCGCATGTGATGACTGCGCATGCCCCACATGCCAGCACGCAGCATAAGCAATTTTTTAGACTATAAACCCGCCCGGCGTACTCTATGAGGATGCGCCGGGCGGGTTTTGTATAAGTGTCTCTGTTGTATTCAAAGCATATAGGGCGTGTGTCATTGTGTGCGTTATCTAAATATAGTCTTTTGGGCGCAATTCTTAAGAGTGGTTCTGTGTGGAAGTTGAGTTTTTAAATGTAAACTCGAAAATCTAATATCTTTAATGTTTTGAATAAAATCCACAGAGTTGTTTATTAATAAATGGTTATATATGTCGCGGGTGAATCGCTAAATGTTTTGAATCATCGTAGAGTAATAGATATGACTTCTTCTGAGTCCATTTAGTACGTGCGAATAAGCTGTTCCATCGGAGGAATGGCGCATGGAACGTGTGGTTTTTAGAGTTGGTCTTATCTTATTCACCCAGCCACAATTTTTTGAGGATGTGTTCACCGATGAATACTCGT
>NZ_KV802317.1:503393-505231 GCF_001810635.1 Rothia sp. HMSC067H10 | reverse complement strand
TTGAGGATGTGTTCACCGATGAATACTCGTACCCCTACTTTGTCTCGTCGTGCCCTTATGAGCACTTTAAGCATTTCTGGGTTTGCTGTGCTGTTGTCTGCCTGTGGGGATGGTGCGAAGCCTGCTGGAATGGCTACTGAGAGTTCGAGTTCTTCTAGCGCGGAAGGTGCCGGTGCTTCCAGTTCTGCTTCTGTTTCCTCAAGCGAGAGCCCTTCGCCGTCGTCGAGTGTGCCGCCGCATTATTCGGGGAACTCGAAAGCACCAGATGGAGAATTTCGTGCCGCTGATGTGTATGGTCCTGCGCAGAATGTTCCGAAACCGAAGACGGAGGAGGGGTATACGAATGCTTCGTTAGAGGGGATGACTAAGTCGGTAAAAGCCTGGACGGAATGGCGTAACTACGGGCTTCAGACTGGGGACTTCAAAGAGGCCTATAAATATATCAGTAAGAACTTCACAGATGAACAGAAGACCTATGATTTTGATACTCGTCTTTATAAAAAGGGCGGCTGGATTGTAGGTGGAGATGTGCACGGCTACGAGTTCCATGGTGAGCCTATTAACCACGGCGGTGGTAAATATAAGTGGAAGTTCTTCATGGCTTGGCCACATCTCATCTATATTGAGGCTGATGGAGAGCATTATAAGGAAGTTATTAATAAAGATTACGAGAATAACTGGTATATGATGACTCTTCACCATGATGGGAATCGGTGGCTTATCGATAGCGTTGAGTTCTTGGATATGAAGGGTGAGAAGAATGAAGAATAGAGCTCTTCCACGCCTAATGATTACATCATTGGTATGTGCCTCACTTTTTCAAGGTGTTCCGGTTATGGGTGATCCTCTCTGCGGTAATTCGGATGCTTCACTATGGTGTTCAGAGCAGGAGATATCTCAAAGCCAACAGTGGCGCGGCGGGGGACAGGCGCCAGAGCAAAATATAGGACAGTATCCAAATGCCGATCTGTACACGTCTCAGGAGAATAATGAACGTCGGCAAGATGAGTGGACGAGATGGTATCGGGAGCATCATCATGGGAATCTTGGGTTCGCTCAAGATAAAAGTGGTGCTAATAAGTCGTTTAGATTTGATGTTGCCAATGATGGTTCGTACTGTGTTAGTCGGGATGGGCGTGTGGGGCAGTATAAAGAATTTACTGATGATGGTCAGGCTAAACCTGTTGGGGAGACGATTAGGAATCATCTGTTCGGTGATACCTGCACCCTGAACGACCCGGAAGCAGCACAGCAAGCCCAAAGCGAGTACGAACGGATCATCACCGAGATGCACACCCATTTGCTGGAGCTGATCCCGGCGCACCCGCACCTGACTTTGGATAGTGCGCATCCACCACACACGAGTAAGGGTGAGGAAACAAACTTCTACACCACCCTAGAAGGCAGCAGTAATATTTTTGAGGGAGACCTACCTATCGGGCATACCAGGATTCGGGCGGTACCGGTGGCGTACCGGTATGAGTATGGAGACGGATACGACCTAAAAACACATAGTGCTGGTAACCCGGTGTCTTCACAGCATTCCGGACAATCCTTACATGAGACGTCGACGAGTTATGCGTATCCGCAGGTGGGGAATTTTCATGCCTATGTCACGGTGACGTATGCGGGTCAGTACAGTATTGACGGTGGGCCGTGGCAGTTTTTCGGGACCGAGATCACCCGTATTAGCGAGCCGGTGCTGGTGCGGGTGTGGGAGTCTGAGGTGCACTCGGTGGGCAAGACTTGTATTGAGGATCCGGGGGCGCGGGGGTGTCCGGGTCATGCGGAGGAGCCTGATGTTGGGAATCCGAATCCGCAGTTGCGTAAGGTGGATG
>NZ_KV802317.1:347753-503293 GCF_001810635.1 Rothia sp. HMSC067H10 | reverse complement strand
GGTCGGTTGCACCCGACCTGGCCCAACATGTAAACAGATTGTCAGTATATAAAGAGTAATACCTCACATATAAAAACTGTTTTATTGTACAGGAGAAAGTCTCATATACCCCTGTCGTGAAAATTAGTATGACACTACCAAAATGTTGATAAAAGGTTGAACTTTTCGCTAAACATAAAGATTTGGTTACAATTTCCGAATATCTTTGAAGTTCGCTTACAGATAAGGCTAATGTTAGAAGTGAGGTAGTTCTGAAGGGTTACCTTGGGCAACAAAACTTCCGGGTTGCTCTTATATCGCACCGCACAACACGATTATTAGCGATTTCGCTAAAAACGCTATGTCCTGAAGATTTAGCTCTGACGCTAGGAACAGGACATAGCGTTTTTGTATATCCGGGGGAAGCAGAATATAAACTGGCCTCCTGAGCTGTTGAAATAAGAAGTATTATAAACGTAGGGCTGTGGGCAACAGCATCCTACGATGCCGCCCCACAGCCCTACGGTTCTAACGGAGCAAAGCTTTACCGAGTGGCCCGCTCTAGAAGCTGCAGTACGTTCTGGAAGGTATGTCCGGTTGCTTCGGTCATACCCTGCTCACAGGTTCGGTTTGAGGAAGCATATGCGGCGAACTCGTGCTCGTTTAGCTCAGCGGTCTCGGCACGGGTAGCGCTCTGCGTGAGCTCAGGGTGCAGCATACCGCGGTCACCAGCGTAACCGCAGCATCCCCAGTTCTTGGGAACGTACACCTGCTCGCTCATGGCGTTTGCAATCTTCTCGAATGCAGGCTGCACACCTAAGTGAGTCATCGAGCAGGTAGGGTGCAGCGCCAGTGATGGTAGGGGAACCGACACCGTGAGCTTAGGCAACAGCGTATCGGCGGCGAACTGCACCGAGTCAATAAGCTTCAACTGGGCGTAATCGGCCTCGCCTGCCCCCAAACCCTGCGTGATTTTATGCTCTAGGGCGGCTGCAACTTTCGCGCGCATCACCTCAAGGCCCTCGGTGCATGAAGAAGCATCGCACACGATCGGGATGCGCCCGCCGTCGGTCGCCTGCCACAGTGCTTTGAGCACGCGGTCGCTCATAATTGAGTAGCCGTCTGTGTACCCCTTGGACTTCCATGGCGTGCCACAGCACATTTGGTCGATACCTTCGGGAACCCGGTACTTTACGCCCGCGCGTTCGCAGAGGCGAATAAACGCCTGAGTCGCATTCACCGGGTCGTGCTTACCGTCACCATCAACACCGCCGAACATGGCGTTCACGCAGGCAGGGAAGAACACAATATCGGGGTTCGCTTCCGTATGCGGCACGCGCGGTGCGCCGCCAGCAGACAGTCCCTTCTTATAGGCAGGCACCAGGTCTTCGCCGAAGAGCTTACGGCCAATATCGGTGGCTCCGCGTACCACCGGGAACGGCAGCATTTTTGCGACCGTGAGAGCCTTACCCGCCACTTTATCGACCGCACCCCAGTGTTTCGAGGCGAATTTCCACCCGGCGGCACCGAGGGCATCCTGGTTCTCGGCACGCAGACGGCGCACCAAATCACCCGTGTTGATCAGTACCGGGCAGCGCGTAACGCACATGCCGTCTACCGCGCAGGTATCCACACCGTAGTATTCGTATTCTTGGCGTAGGCGGTCGGCAAGTTTAGTATCACCGTTAGCTTCTGCCGCAGCAATTTCGCGGCGCAGCACAATGCGCTGGCGCGGGGTCAGCGTCAAATCCTTAGACGGGCACACCGGTTCGCAGTACCCGCATTCCACACACCGATCGACTTCTTCTTCAACGGTTTCGGCAACCTTCAGGTCGGTGGCGTAATCGGTGTCTTCCTCGGCAAGAACCACACCCGGGTTCAAGAAACCCTTCGGGTCGATCAGGCGTTTAATCTCGCGCATGACCTCGAAGAGCTCGTCACCGAATTGACGGCGCACAAACGGTGCCATAATACGCCCGGTTCCGTGCTCTGCCTTGAGCGAGCCGTCAGCCTCCAGAATGAGCTGCACCATTTCTTCGGTGAAGTCGCGGTACCGCACAAGCTGCTTGGCATCGCGGAACTGTTCGTTGAGCATGAAGTGAATATTGCCGTCTTTTGCGTGCCCGAAAATCACTGAGTCCTGGTAACCGTGGGCGTCAAAGAGCGCGGTCAGATCGCGGCAGGTGGTACCGAGCACGTCCACCGGGACCACCACGTCCTCAAGCAGCGCGTTCGTGCCGCTGGGGCGGTTGCCTGCGACCGTGGTGTACAGCCCACGCCGTGCAGCCCAGAGCGCGTTACGTTCGGAAAGTTTGCTGGTCATGGTGACTGGCGAAACCACTGGGAGGGTATCAAACATGGGTGCGGCAGATGCAGCAAGATCGGTGAGCTCCTGCTCAGAGTTTCCCTGAAATTCCACAAGCAGAGCCGCATGATCACGCACATCAATAGCAGCAAGAGCCTCCGCCGCCTGCCCGGTACGCTGTGCTACGCGAATACTGGTGGCGTCCATGAGCTCAACTGTCGCCAGGTGGTTAGCCACAAGTTCGGGCACCGAACGGGTAGCATCCAAGAGGTTATCGAATACGAGCAGACCGGTCGAAACGAATTTATGAATGGGCAAGGTGCGGTAGGTTGCGGACGCCACGAACCCGAGTGTTCCTTCGGAACCAATCAGAAGATGCTGCAGAACATCAACCGGTGTGCTGTAATCCAGCAAAGAGTTCACGCCGTAGCCCATGGTGTTCTTCATGGAGTACTGTTGGCGGATGCGCGCAACCGACTCCGGGTTTTCGACCACACGCTTGCGCAGGCGCAGCAGACCCTCGTGAATCTCGGGTTCAAGGGCGCGCAGGCGGTCATCGGCATCGGGCGCAGAAGTATCAATAACGGTTCCGCTGGGGAGCACGAACACCATAGATTCCAGCGTGTTGTAGGTGTTGAACTCGGTGCCGGAAGACATGCCCGAGGAGTTATTGGCGACCACCCCGCCGATAGTGCATGCCGACCATGAGGCTGGGTCAGGCCCGAGCTTGTACCCGTAGGGCGCCAGCATATTATTGACTGCCATCACCGTGGCGCCGGGCTGAACACGCACCCTTTTGCCGCCGTCAAGCACCTCAATTTTCTTGAAGTTACGGCGGGTATCGACCATCAGTCCATCGCCGCTTGCCTGCCCTGATAGAGAGGTGCCGCCCGACCTGAAGGTGAGCGGCAGGTTGAAGGCGCTGGCAGCACGGAAAATATCGGCAACCGCCTCCGCTGAATCGGGGCGTACGATTCCGGCGGGTACCAGCAGGTAGTGCGAGGCATCATGTGAGATAGCGAGCCTGTCAATTTCTTTGACACTGGAATCGAGGGCGTGCGCGCGGGTTTCGGCGAGCATATGCTCAAGGGCATTGGTGTAGGGGGAGTTCAGAGCTTCGGATGTATTAGATACAACTGTCATGGGCCTTAATCTCCTTACCGGTGTAGGCATAGTTCTCTTCTCTATCCTTCCAGTATGTGCTTTTGCACACGTTATGTCTGCTTAGCTTTGGCTAGGCTTACACGCCGAAATACACGTTTTACTGAGGCATTATGACGGGAAACTATCGTTGATATTGTGTCCACCCTGAGCCGTTACCTGAAAATTTGCTGTGAACGCCGTAGAATGGTGATGTCCGTGCACCTGTACAGTGCGGATTAGTCTGCGCGGCTGCGCCTATCCTGGCCCCGTACGCTGGGGGAGTAGGCTCCGTGCCTAACCTAAAGGAGACACATGTCTGCCGCTGAACTGTCAGCACCTATTAAGATCAGCTTATCCGGTAAGGAACGCGAGGTTACTGCCGCCACCGCTGCTGAACTCTTTGCGGATAACGCGAAGATTGTGGTTGCCCGCGTGAATGGAACGCTGGTTGACCTTTCTCACAAGCTGTCTGAGGGAGATACCGTTGAGCCCGTTTTCATTGACGAACCCGATGGCTTGAATGTGCTGCGCCATTCTGCGGCGCACGTGATGGCGCAGGCGGTGCAGGAATACCGCAAAGACGCGAAGCTGGGCATTGGTCCCTATATTACCGATGGCTTCTATTTTGACTTTGATGTGACTGAGCCCTTCACCCCCGAGGATCTGAAGAAGATCGAGAAGTCGATGATTAAGATCATCAAGTCGGGCCAGCTGTTCCGCCGTCGCGTAGTGACCCACGATGAAGCGGTTGAAGAGATGAAGAACGAGCCATATAAGCTCGAACTGCTTTCGCTTAGCCAAGGCCCCGGTTCGGGTGCTGATGCCGCAGAGGGCGCCTCGGTTGAGGTGGGCGCGGGCGAGATCACGATTTATGACAATGTGCACCCGAAAACTGGTGAGGTGCTGTGGAATGACTTGTGCCGTGGCCCGCACCTGCCGAATACCAAGCTAATTGCTAACGGTTACGCACTCATGCGTGCCGGTGGCGCGTATTGGCGCGGTTCTGAGAAGAACCCTATGCTTCAGCGTATTTACGGTACCGCCTGGCCCACGAAGGATGAGCTGGTGGAGTATAAGCACCGTATTGCTGAGGCTGAGCGCCGCGATCACCGCCGTTTGGGCAAGGAGCTTGACCTGTTCTCGTTCCCGAAGAATATTGGTCCCGGCCTTCCGGTGATTCATCCTAAGGGTGGCGTGATTAAGCGCGAGATGGAAGATTATGTGCGCGCCCGCCATATTGCTGAGGGCTTCCAGTACGTGAGCACCCCGCATATCTCTAAGGAAGACCTGTTCTACACGTCTGGGCATCTGCCGTATTACGCGGACGGCATGTTCCCGGCGATGGAGCTCGATAACGGCAACTACCGTTTGAAGGCTATGAACTGCCCCATGCATAACGAGATTTACCGTTCGCGTGGGCGTTCGTACCGTGAGCTGCCGCTGCGCTTCTTCGAGTTCGGTACCGTGTACCGTGACGAGAAGTCGGGTGTGCTGCAGGGCTTGACCCGCGTGCGCATGATTACGCAGGACGATTCGCATTCGTATGTGACGAAGGAGCAGGCACCCGATGAGGTGCGGCACCTGCTGAATTTCATGCTGAGCCTGCTGGAAGATTTCGGTATGACTGACTTCTACCTGGAGCTTTCGACCCGCGACACTGAGGGCGATAAGAAGGATAAGTTTATCGGCACCGATGAGCAGTGGGAGCAGGCTACCACCGTGCTGGAGCAGGTGGCGAAGGAGACCGGTCTTGAGCTGGTGCCTGACCCGGGTGGGGCCGCGTTCTATGGCCCGAAGATTTCGGTGCAGGCGAAGGACGCGATTGGCCGCACCTGGCAGATGTCTACCGTTCAGTATGACTTTAACCAGCCCAGCCGGTTTGGTTTGGAGTACCAGGCTGCGGACGGTTCGATTCAGGAGCCGGTGATGATTCACTCGGCCAAGTTCGGTTCGATTGAGCGTTTCCTGGGTGTGCTGACTGAGCACTATGCGGGTGCGTTCCCGGCGTGGCTCTCACCGGTGCAGGTGATTTGTGTGCCTGTGGCGGAGGCTTTCAACGACTATATGACCGAGATCGCGGATAAACTGCGTGAGCAGGGTGTGCGTGTTGAGGTGGATTACGGTTCGGACCGGTTTACGAAGAAGATTCGTACCGCGTCTACTGAGAAGGTTCCGTTCATTCTGATTGCTGGCGGCGAGGACGCGGAGGCTGGCGCAGTCTCATTCCGCTTCCGCGGCAACAAACAGGAAAACGGTGTGCACGTGGATGAGGCTGTGGCACGTATTGTGGAGCATATCCGCAACCGCGTGAACGAAGACCCCAAGCCCAGCACTGAGGCTGCTGAGTAATAAGGGCTTAGGCTTCTAACCTAGCTATATAGAAAACCACCCCCCTTGCGGCGACAAGCTGCGGAGGGGGTGGTTTCTTTGTGTTTTGAGGAGGCGAGGGTAGGGGAGTGTGGTTGGGTGCAGAAAGTTGTGTCGGTGGGAAGTTTTTCCTAGTCCGGGCGGGTGTCTTCGTGCTAATGTAAGTGATGGCGCTAACGTTCGTTGCTGTTCGGAAGTGCCGGTAATTGTACGATTCGGATAAGGATGTCTGGATATGGTCTAGGTGCCCTACGCCAGCTAAATGCGTTATCCATGGTTTGAAGAGGAACGATAGTGACTACCCTTGAAGATGAAATTCGCGACGCCCGTCTTGAGATTAGCACCGATGGCTACTCTATCAGCATCGGTGAATTGACGAACATGTATACGGAGGGGGAACTGATTGTTTCTCCTGACTATCAGCGTTTGTTCCGCTGGGACTTGCGTCAGAAGAGTCAGCTGATTGAGAGTATTTTGATTGGAATCCCGTTGCCGTCAATTTTTGTTGCTCAGGATAACCAGGGCCGTTGGGAGATAGTGGACGGCTTGCAGCGTATTAGCACCTTGTTGGAATTTCAGGGCGTTCTAAAAGCTGAAGAGTCATCTGACGAAGAAGAGGAAAAGAACGACGAAAGTCCGAAAACTAAGTTTGCTTCTGTACTAGGAAAGACTGAATATCTCCCTTCGATTGAAGGTGTTGCTTGGAGCGACGAGGTAAAGACTAAAACTACTCCCAAGGGTTATCTGAGCGACGCCCAGCGAAGGGACATAAAGCGTTCAAAAATCGATGTCAAAATTGTCAAGCGAGATTCTGATATTAAAACAAAGTACGATCTTTTTAAGCGTCTGAACTCTAACGGTAGCAACTTGACTCCGCAGGAAATTCGTACTGCAGTACTTGCTGGTCAATCTTCAGAGATGGTTAAGTGGATTTCTCAAAAGGCTAATACTCCTGAGTTCCTGGACCTTTTGGGGCTTACTTCGACTAGGTTGAAGCAGAAGTACAATGACGAGCTTCTTCTCCGATTCCTTATGCTTTCACATATGCCTAATGAAAAAATTTCTGAAATCTCTGATTTTGCAAAGGAAGTGGATGATTTTGCTTTCGATTTTGCCGTTAACTTCGACTCTGAGAAGGATGAGTATGGTCTAGTATTCGATACCACCTTTAAGAAGCTGTCTGAATTCCAGAATGTCTTTAACCCCTGGGATAGCAAGAGTGGAAAGTACAGTGATAAGTTTACGCTTAGCGCATTTGAAGCTTTTGCCGCAGGTCTTGGGTTCTATATTGCTAATGGTAAAGAATATAATGATAACTTTGAAGAAATTTCAAAGAGCTTCTGGAGTAATCCTAATACCGCTAAAACTACCGGTGTAGCAACTGAAGCACGAATCAAGAGGACCGTTTTGGCTGGTCGAGAATTGTTGGCTAACTAATCATATACCTAGGAGTTTTGGATTTATGGGAAAGAAAATAAAAATATCAGATGAAGACTTTGTTGATAAAATAAATTCCTGCCGAGCATGGAGAAGGCAAGAGCTAAGCAGGGTCAGAATGGATGTTGAGTCCCTGTATTCAGAGGATAGATTGTATGAGCAGAATGTTAGATATGTCCTCAGGGGATCATATCTGATGCTCTATGCTCACTGGGAAGGTTATATAAAGGAAGTTGGGCGGATATATATTGATTCTGTAAATAATGAAAAGATTGAATATAGAAATGCAAGTGATGTTATAGTTGCTTCCTCTTTAAAAGCTGCGCTGGCTGAGTTGGGTGGAGCAAATATTCATAATGCTCACATTGGTTTTGTTAATAAGTTTAGGGATTTATTATCAGATGGTAAATATGTGAGAATTAATGAGGAAATTATTGATACAGGGTCGAACCTTAAGTATAAATTATTTATTGATATACTTAAAAAATTGGATATAGTAGACAATATTAATGATAAAATGGGAAAATTGGAGATAGAATATCTGGAAAAAGATATTGATGAAAACTTGTTGAAGGTTAGAAATCAAGTTGCACACGGTGAGAAGACAAAGGGAATCGTTGGCTTGGAGAAGAACATAGAGGAATATTTGAGGCTCCATGATCGAATTTCTAAGATCATGTATGATTTCTCAGAGTGGGTAATTGACGCCTGGCAAGAAAAGCGATACCTGAAGCACTGATGTAGCATGAAGAATCGGTGGACACGGATTATTGTGTGTTCACCGATTCTTGTTCTTTTGGTGGAAAGATATTTTAAATATATGAAAAAGGAAATTATAAAGTAATTGCTGATTTGAAGGAGTCATTAAGCCGTACTGCTGGACGCTTCAATCTATCTGCTTGCCGACCCTCAATACACTAGGCTTTGTTGCACTTACTGCGCAGAAGACTAGAGGGGATAGCTACACTATTCCCGCTAATCTGGGTGAAGGTGAGGAAGATACACGTATTGTGGAACATATCCGCAACCGCGTGAACGAAGACCCCAAGCCCAGCACCGAGGCTGCAGAGTAGTAGGGGTATGGATGTGGGGTCGCTAGCGTGGCCTGACTGCGGTTAGCTCGACCGACGGAGCTGAGCCAGTGACCTTGTGTCAACCCTATATATAAAAACCACCTCCTTCGTGGCGATGAGTCACGGAGGAGGTGGTTTTTTGTTTGCTTTGAGGAGGCTGGGGTGGGGGAGTGCGGTTGGGTGCAGAAAGTTGTGTCGTGGGCTAGTTTTTGGCTCCAGATTGCTAATGTGGTAGTAAAGCGAACATTGATAGCCATTCAGAAAATGGGTAGCTGGATGGTCTTGAAAATGATGTATTGCTGTTGATTATTGGGGGAGCACGAGCGTATGAAGTCGGATAAGTATGTTCCTGTTGGCATGCTGTTCTTGATTGAGGCAACTATCTTGAATGTAGTGTCAAATGCCAGCGACCTAGTGATTGGAATTCTCTACGGCATCTCAATAGCACTATTCATTATTGGACTATTTAATAGTCGAAAATAAGTGCTGTAGCAGACAAAAATGGACCCGGCTGGCTATCCATCAGATAGCCCTCCGGGTTTTTCGGGAAGCAAAGTTTGTTCACGAAGAAGTAGCAGGCCTTGCTGTTGAAGCGCATTTGAAAGGGGGAAGGTATGGCAAGCATTGAAGTGATGAAGGAGCGAGCTCGTATTGCGGGTCGTTTCAACCTATCTGCTCGCCGAAACCCGGAACACAGGGCGCTTGTTGCGCTCGCTGCGCAGAAGGCGGGAGGGGAGTGCCATGTTATCCCTGCGGCTCCCGGCGAAGATGAGGCTGAAGTGCTCCGCCGCGCATGCAAAGTAGCGGGCGGTAAGCCGGTCATTATCGTGACTGAGGCGGACGGAGAGCTTCACGCTCGCCTTATCAATGGCGAGGGTAACTAATCTAAATAATCCTTAAAGAAGGGACCCGGCAGGCTATCCATCAGATAGCCCGCCGGGTCCCTTCTTTATACCGCCGCTATGCGCTCAGCTCTTTAGCGGGTGGTGCGTTCCAGTAGCTGCAGCACGTTCTGGTAGCTGTGGCCGGTCGCCTCCGTCATGCCCTGCTCACAGGTGCGGTTCGCCGAAATGTATGCGGCGAACTGCTTCTGCTCGCTCAGCTCCGCAGCCTCCGCCTCCGTAGCGCTCGCCGTCAGCTCCGGGCGCAGCATACCGCGGTCACCCGCGTAACCACAGCAACCCCAGTGCTTCGGTACGTACACGTCGGCACTCATCGCGTTCGCAATCTTCTCAAACGCAGGCTGAGTACCCAGGTGAGTCATGGAGCAGGTCGGGTGCAGTGCAATCGACGGCAGGGGAGCAGACACGGTCAGCTTGTCCAGCATGTTGTCGGCGGCGAACTGCACCGCATCGTACATGCGCAGACGCGAGAAGTCCGGCTCACCCGGCTTCAGACCGTTCACGATCTTGTGCTCCAGCGCCTCAATAACCTTCTTGCGCATCACCTCAAGACCCTCAGTGCAGGACGAAGCGTCACACACGACCGGCAGGCGGCCACCGTCAGTAGCCTCCCACAGGGACTTCAGCACGCGGTCGCTCATAATCGAGTAGCCGTCGGTGAAGCCCTTCGACTTCCACGGGGTAGCACAGCACATCTCGCCAATATTGTCCGGGATGCGGTACTTCACGCCTGTACGCTCGCACAGGCGAATGAACGCCTGAGTTGCGTTGACCGGGTCATGCTTACCGTCGCCGTCCACGCCGCCGAACATGGAGTTCACGCAGGCGGGGAAGAACACAATCTCAGCGGTTGCGTCCTTGTGCGGCTTACGTGCCGGGCCACCGGCGGGCAGGTCCTTCTTGTAGGAAGGCACCATGTCATCACACATGACCTTGCGGGCAATGTTGGTGGTGCCGTGAACCATGGGGAACAGCAGCTTCTGCGCCACGGTCAGGGCCTTACCGGCAACCTTATCCATGATGCCCCACTGCTGTGCGGCAACCTTCCAGCCGGTAGCAGCCAGCTTGTCCTGGTTCTCAGAACGCAGGCGGCGAATCAGGTCACCAGTGTTAATGTTCACGGGGCAGCGGGTCTGGCACATGCCGTCCACAGCACAGGTCTCAATGCCGTAGTACTCGTACTCCTTATGCAGATGCTCCGGCGAGAAATACTCGGTGCCCAACAGTGACATGAGCACCACCACGCCTAGACGTTGCACATACACGCGGTCATCAACCACCCAGTTGAGGCAGGCCCGCTCCAGCTGCGGCAGGTTGGCTGCATTGCGGCCCTTCACGCAGGCTGGGGAGACGGCATCCGTAAGAGTCCAGTTCGTCATATATGGCAAGAAATCAGTAATTTCCGCATGCCAGGTTGTAAAGTCACGTTCCTCGTTCAGAAGCAGCACATGCAACAGGTCCTCTTCCTGGAAATCATGCGGAACTGCCGCCTTAAACTCCGCGACTTCCTGCGGATGCTCACGCAGCAGCTTCTTAGCAAGCTTGCGTAGTGCGGGCATGCGTACGCCTAAAATCCGCGCAGGATCAACCGTAGGAATCAGCTTCGCCGTGAACTCCGCCAGTTTTGGTTCGGCAAGTTCACGGACTGTCTGAGAAATTGAAGAACTCATAGTTCTACTCTCTCAGACAGAGCGTTTATATCGGTACGGGTAAAATCCGGGAGCGTTTTCTTCAGTCGGGAGCAGTTTATGCGCTCCCGACTGAAGAAAACGCTCCCGCTTCGTGAAGACCCTAACATCAGGCTTGCAGCGTCCACAGATACCTGTAGAAAACCGATATGATGGCTGTAGAAAGGTTAGCGCGTGAACCGGCAATTCACAGTAGACCTGCTTCAACGAAGAGCATGTAAGGACTGGGCAGTATGGCAGAGGCAAACGGTACAGAAACACCACAGACCCGTACTGTACCCGAGCCTGAGAACACTGCCTTCGCCGATGCTGCGGCTGACCACCCACACAATGAGCGTCGCCCTAAGATTACCCGCGGCGAAGAAGGGCTCACCGAATGGGAACGCCGCACCGATAAACCGCTTTTTATTGCCTCGCTCCTGTACCTTGTTGCCTACGCTGCACCCATTGTAAGCACGCGCATTAGCGCACCACTTGACGGCATCCTCAATATTTTCCAAATGATACTGTGGGCGCTTTTCGCGGTCGATTATTGTGTGCGTCTCTACCTGGCGCCCCGGCGCATCTACTTCTTCACGCACAACCTGATGAACCTCGCCATTGTGCTTCTGCCAGCATGGCGTATCGTGAGTTTCTTGGCGATGCTCCACATGACCGCCAACCGACAGTACAAACTGCTCTCAGAACTGGCCGTTAAACTCTTCGGGTACACACTGATCTTCGTGATCATGGCGGCCCTTGCTATCTTCTCCATTGAGCAAGGTGCACCCGGTGCCCTCATCAAAGATATCTGGACGGCGTACTGGTGGACTCTCGCAACACTGGCGACCGTGGGCTATGGCGACGTATACCCCGTGACCGTACCCGGCAGGGTTATTGCCGTTGTTGTCATGATATACGGGGTCGGTCTGTTCGGAGTGATTACCGGTGCGCTTGCTACCTGGGTGATCGAAAAAATTAGCGGAGTCACCGAAGAAGACCACGCCGCAACGAAAGCCGATATTGAGGCACTTCACGCCGAAATCGCCGAGCTGAAAGCCATGCTCGCCATCCGTATGGGTGACGGCACGGTACACCATCCACCCGAAGAACTTACGCAAGAGTTTCTTGCCTCTCACCGCAATCTTGCTACTGATAACGAAGAAGACGATCACGAGCCCGAGCAACCTATGGAACTGCTGGAAGAGACTAAGCAGACGCTCACGGTGATTCGTCAGAAGATCGCGGTGCGCCTGGGGCGTGATTCAGATTAGAGCGCACGTGAGCCGCTCGCGGAGTTAAATATACGGTTTAATGGGGATATGAGCGAAAACCAGAATGCCCAGAATACGAACGTCACCGATGACTTCGAGCTGCCCGGCGTGCCCGATGCGTTCCAGCGGCTCTGGACACCGCATCGTACCGCTTATGTGAGCGGTGGGCAGCAGGACCATACTGAGAAAACCTGCCCATTCTGCACGGCTCCTTCGCGCAGTGATGAAGAATCGCTCATTGTTTATCGTGGAAAGTACGCCTTCGCTCTGCTCAACCTATACCCCTATAATCCGGGGCATCTGCTCATCTGCCCGTACCGCCATATTCCCCTGTACGATCAGGCGAGTGAGGAAGAAACTCTCGAAATGGCACGCCTGACTCAGCGTGCGATGCGGGTTTTGCGCGAAGTTTCCCATAATGACGGGTTCAATATTGGCATGAATCAGGGCAAAGTCGGGGGTGCGGGTATAGCCGATCACCTGCATCAGCATATTCTCCCTCGCTGGAGTGGCGACACCAATTTTCTGCCCATTATTGCCCATACAAAAACTATGTCTCGAACCCTTGATGACATGCGCCAGATTATCGCCAACGGGTTCGCTCGTATGCCCTCATAGTCCCGCCTGAACGTTTCCGACAGTTATGTTACTTTGAAGGGCCATGAAACATTCACGTTAAACCGCGTATGCAGGTATACTTCATGAGTGTTCCGAAGTCTTAACGTGACGTAAAAATACGCGCGTGACCTGCTCTTTAATCGCAAAATTGCTCTTGAAGTCCTCCACACTCAACCATCATCTGGTACATTAATGCTTTTAGCGTGTGCATGTGGCAGGATAGAGATAGCAACATCACCGCTTGAAGCGCTCTTCCGGCTTCAACATTAACCGCATACCAACCACTCTCGAAAGCTGGTTTGTTGATGACAACATCCGCCGCGGGGTACAAGCGTACCCTTTTATCTCTCGCTCTCACGGGCTGCATTCTAGCTACGCCTGGATGCGTGGCATCTTCCCCTATGAGCCACAGCGGCGGAAATTCCACGGCCTCTGAGGACAACCGAAACTCCTATGACGACGCCAGCGGCAACCCGACGCCAACAGCAGAACCTTCCCCCGCTAAGATCAAACCCAGCGGGCCTGCACTCTTACCCAGCGGCGCACAGGCACCCCTGACACCCAGCGAACAGAACCGTTATGACAACGGAGAATTTGTTGCGGCTACCGAAGAGCACCCCGCTTATAACGTTCACGAGCCTGAATTCGACCCTAAAGTCAAAGAGCAGGGGCTTGAAGGGCCAGAAACGTTGCTTAAACGTCTCGCAAAATTCCATGAATATGAGATTCTTACGAACCACGAAATGACTGATGAAGAGTCGCTGCAATTCTTCACCAAAGACTATAAATTTACCGAGCGTCCTTCAACGTTTGACACCCGCACCCCCGAAGACCGCGGGGATACGCCCGAAGAGTCCATGAAGTTTGACGATATGACCTCGGCGGGATATTGGCCTGTGAACCCGCTCTATAAGGTAGAGATTCTAAGCTCGGAAAAAGTCGGTTCCGGGGACTCGGCCGAATGGGTGGTGACGTATTCCTACAAACGCAACCGCTACGCCTGGTATAACGAGGAAAGCCTGCAGAATAACAAAATCTACCGCAACCGCGGTATGAACCGAGAAATGAAAGCCACGTTCGTCTACGTGAAGGGCGAAGGCTGGAAAATTAAAGAACTCGAAGTTTTGAAGAAGCTTTCCGTCTCGCTCAGCAGCGACGAATTCTTCAAGAATGAGGAGTACTAGCCTCAGAGGAAAACGGTAGCTCTATTCGCGTGTGAAAGGCAGGGTTACACTGAACGTATGAGGTACCCCAACCTGCTGGACTCAATTTTTGATGTTTCCACAGCAGTCGAACATGCACATGCCCTCATCTGGCGTGATGTTCAGTGGCGTGAAAGGCAGCCTTTTCTGCGCCTTGAACCCATGTTGTTGGCGGATCCCTCAGGCGGTACAAACATAAAACCCAGCGGCGATGTTATGAGCGTTCCCGTGACTCCGGGTGCGTTTCTTGGACTCCGGCTCGCGCTAGACGGCACCGGGAACCTCCAAAAGTTCTGCGCCGGATACACACGCGGCAATACAGAAACCGGGCAGATACAGCGTGTAGCGTGCCCACAGGGAAACCGCCTAGAGAGCGGGAAACAATGCGAATATTGCGCCGCGCATGACGAGTTCACGGCTCTGCATACCGCACATCTTTACGCGGGAACGCTGACCCCCGGAATGCGCGCCTACGCGCAGCAACCCCACAGGCTTTATATCGCCACTTTTCCTGACGGAAGCTCTAAAGTCGGCACCAGCTCGCAACACTCAACACCGCGTCGTCTGGATGAGCAGGCCGTCGCCACAGCAACCTATATAGCCCAGGCGCCCGATGGGTTGCTGATTCGTGAAGCTGAGGATGCGGTAACTCGCATCGCCAATATTCCGCAGGTCAAACAGGTAGCGAGTAAATACCGAGCCTGGACTGAACCGCTACCCGGGGCTCAACTGCGGGAGGCGCATCAAAACACAGTGGAGCGCGCACATGAAGCACTTACCGAATCTGGGCTATTAACGCAGCTTATCGCCCTAGATGAATCCTGGGTTCCCTCCGTGGCAATGAACCGCCCTTACGCGGCGTTGCGTGCGCAAAACCCGGAACCACTTGACGCATTCCCCAGCATCCTCAAAACCCGCGAAGCAGGCTTCTTCTGCACCGGAGCCGCAGGAAAATTCATGACCGCTCATGTTGGAGACCCGGATGCCGCCGTGCTGATCAACACCGCAGAACTCGCTAATTATGTGGTGGAACCGGCAGATACCCTCAGCGCTGTCACGGTACAGACCTCGCTTTTCTAGGTCGTCGTGTTCAAAACTCTCTGAGGGAACTCGTACAGGGAAATCTCGTCGCATGCTTAGTGCTTATAGCCAGGGGAGCGGTATCCAGCCCGGTGTATAGCTGATGCTACGCTGCGAAGAACCCTCGCACAGGAATACACCACAAACGGTATAGAATGGTGAACATGTCAAAACCCCTAATTCGCCTTCTCGGACAGGGCATTCGCTACGCCAGCACGCTGCGTGGCGGCGGATCAGCATTCCCCGGTCTCGTGATGGAAAAACTACACCCACGATTTGTTGCCGAAGAACTCGCCAAACTGCCCTATGGCGTCGTCGTCGTTTCGGGAACCAACGGCAAAACAACCACCACCAAAATGGCTGTGCAGCTCCTCGAAGCACAGGGGCTCAAAGTCTTCACCAACCGCACTGGATCAAACTTCGTGCGCGGTGTGGCGGCGGCACTGCTCGGAGCGATGGACCTTAGTGGCAAACTCGACGCAGACATTGCCGTACTAGAACTTGACGAAGCCCACGCCGTGCACTTCGTCAAAGCCGTCAAACCAAACTACGCATTGCTACTGAACGTGCTGCGAGACCAGCTCGACCGATTCGGCGAAATTGACACAACCCGCCGCATGCTCTCCACTGTAGCTGAAGCCACCACCGATACTGTGGTGCTCAACCGGGAAGACCCGCGCATCCTCTCGCTTGCGCAATCCGTAAAAACCGGAACAAACATCAGCTACTTTGGGCTCAACGAAACGCTGCGTTCCTTCTTCCCCTCGGACGACGAAATGCGCGCCGGAATCAATAACAATCGCGGCGAACTGCCCTCCGCAGACGTTACCCTCACCGCGTTCTCAGGTACCAGTGCAACCTTCGATCTCGCTGGTGAAACCTGCGAAGGAAACATCAACCTCTACGGTATTTACAATATCTACAATGCCGCCGGTGCCATTGCCCTCACCCGTGCGGTTCTGGGCGAAAAACTCAACAAACAAGCCCTTATTGACGAACTCGCTAAAATCACCCCGGCATTCGGTCGCGGCGAAACCCTCAACATCAATGGCCGCCCGCTGCAGCTTCTGCTTGTTAAGAATCCCAGCGGATTCCGCCTCTCACTCGCCAGCGCCAGCGCAGACGACTACGCCACCATGATCACCATCAACGACCAATACGCAGACGGCCGTGATGTCTCCTGGCTATGGGACGTAGACTTCGACTCACTGAGCGACACCGGTGTAGACATGGTCTCAGGGGTACGCGCCTGGGACATGGCGCTGCGCCTCGAACACGACGGTGTACGAGTGGATGACGTCAACGAAAACCTCAGCGAAGCCCTCAGGAAATTCATCACCACCAGCGGCGACGCACCCATGCGAATCTTCTGCACCTACACCGCAATGCTCGCCCTACGCGAAGAGCTCACCAAATTCACCGACGTCGAAAGGGTTTCGTAATGACCCACACCATTGCAGGAGAACCGGTTTCAAGCCCCAATAACGGCAAAACCCTGCGCATTCTTCAGCTATACCCCAAAGACATGAACATCTACGGGGACTGGGGAAACACCCTAGCCCTGGCACGCCGAGCACACGCCCACGGGTTCGACGTTGAAATTCTCGACTACAACCCCGGAGATACCTTCCCCGACGACGTCGATATTATTATCGGAGGCGGCGGCCAAGACTCCGGACAAACCGTAATTCAAGAAGACCTGCACGCCATAGGATCCAAGCTCAAAAAGAATGCAGAAGACGGCATGCCCATGCTCGTGATCTGCGGGCTCTACCAGCTATTCGGCAAAGAATTCCGCACCCACGAAGGCGAAACCCTCAAAGGTATCAACATCTTTGACGCCCACACGGTCGGCGGCAACGAACGTCTGATCGGCAACATCGTTGAAGACTCACAAGAATTCGGCACCATCGTGGGATTTGAAAACCACTCGGGACTAACCTACCTCGGCGCAGGATGCGAGCCCCTGGCAACCGTGACCAAAGGCGTAGGGAACAACTCGACAGATCATCACGAAGGCGCTCGCGTGCACAACGTGGTGGGTACTTACCTGCACGGTTCGCTTCTGCCGAAGAACCCGAAAATTTCGGACTATCTGATTGAGGCGGCAGCACAACGCAAATATGGGGAGTTCACCCCTGAAAAAATTGATGACTCGATGGTCGAAAAAGCGCGCGCGTCCGCTATGAAACGCCCCCGCTAGGGCAGATACTCGCCACAACATCCAAACAAACCGCGGGGTGCACACCAAAACTTTGACGGTATGCACCCCGCGAAACGCAGGTATGAAACTATCCGAGAACCGCGCGAAACCGGTATAGTGTAAAAGTATTGTGACGTGGCAACAGGGCAAGTACGCCGCCACGGGCGAAGAAGAGACAAGGGAGATACGAATGTCGGGTCACTCTAAATGGGCCACTACAAAGCATAAGAAAGCCGCAATTGACGCTAAGCGCGCAAAGGCTTTCGCAAAATTCATTAAAGCTATTGAAGTTGCGGCTCGTATGGGCGGCGCAGATATTTCTGGTAACCCCGCACTCGACCTAGCCGTCTCTAAAGCAAAGAAAAACTCCGTACCCAACGACAACATTGACCGCGCTATTAAGCGTGGCGCTGGGCTCACCGGTGAAACCATCGATTACACCGAGATCCTGTACGAAGCTCGCGGGCCTCAGGGCACCGCACTCTACATTGAGTGCCTTACCGACAACCGTAACCGTGCGGCGTCAGATGTTCGCCTGGCAGTCACCCGTAACGGCGGCACCATGGCAGATCAAGGTTCGGTCGCCTTCCTTTTCGAACGCAAGGGCGTTGCCGAAGTTACCAAGACCGACGGTCTGACCGAAGACGATGTTCTTATGGCTGTGCTTGATGCAGGCGCCGAAGAAGTTCTCGACGAAGGCGATGTCTTCACGGTTGTATCCGCTCCCACTGACCTGCCTGAAATCCGCAAAGCGCTGGATGAAGCGGAACTTGATTACAACAACGACGACCCCGTATTCCGCCCCACCATGCAGGTAGACCTCGACCTCGAAGGCGCTAAGAAATTCCTCAAACTTGCAGATGCCATCGAAGAACTTGACGACGTGCAGAACGTATACTCCAACGCCAACGTCTCTGCCGACGTCATAGAACAGCTAGAGGCAGAGTAAACGCCTTTTAATCTCATGCCCGAGCACGGTTACGATACGGTACCAAACACCGGCATCGCAGCCACTCGGGCATGAACTATATACAGCCCCGCCAGCGCAACGACGAAAGAGGACCATGAACGCATCTACGCAAGAAAACCATCCTCTTCGTAATGAGCTGCGCTCTGCTGGCACCACCCGCATTATGGGTGTAGATCCGGGGCTTACCCGCTGCGGGCTCAGCATGATAGATATGACCGCCACCCGCAAAGCCAGCTTCATCAATGTGGGGATCGCAGGAACCGCCGCTGCTGAGCCTCTTGATGAGCGTATTCTGCGGATTTTTACCGTTACGCAAACCTGGCTTGATACCTATCAACCTGATGCTCTTGCTATTGAACGCATTTTTGCGCAGGAGCAGGTCAATACGGTGATTGGTACGGCCCATGCCTCTGGGGCGGTTATTTCTGCCGCGGCAGTACGCGGCATTCCGGTCTTCTTTCATACGCCTTCTGAAGTGAAAGCCGCCGTTACCGGCTCGGGGCGTGCAGATAAAGCCTCGGTCGGTCGTATGGTTACCAAGATTTTGGGGCTGGAAAAAATTCCTAAACCCGCCGATGCGGCAGACGCCCTAGCGATCGCAATCTGTCATGGCTGGCGTGGTGGCGGCATTGGTTCTGGCATTAATATGTCAGCGAATACGCAGACTCACCAGGGGTCACGCCCCGTGCGTGCACAGCATGCGAAGCTGACACCGGCACAACGAATCTGGCTTGAAGCTGAGGCAAAGACACGACGCTAAACTTATATCGGAAATATTTTCGATAAAGATTGCTATAAACTGTACATTCAGAAAAATATTCTAATATACTGGATGATGGCACCCACGTTGGTAGGGTCCGCAAGGTAACAAGAGAGGGAAAAGATGATTGCGTCGTTAACGGGGCATGTAACCCATGTAGGGCTAGAGAGCGTAATTCTTGATGTCAATGGGTTTGGTATGCTCGTTCGGGCCACAGCACGTACCCTCTCAAATCTGCGCACGGGATCCACTGCAACCTTGTTGACCTCTATGATCGTGCGCGAAGACTCCATGACTCTCTACGGGTTTGCAGAACCTGCAGAGCGAGAGGTCTTTGAGATGATGCTCTCGGTTTCGGGGATTGGTCCGCGTATTGCCCTTGCCGTCTTGAGCGTGCATACTGCCACCGAGGTTGAGCGAGCCGTTGCAACCGGCGACGATAAAGCCTTTACCAAAGTCCCGGGGATCGGGCCGAAAAGTGCGCGGCGCATTGTGCTAGAACTGGCTGGTAAACTCATTTTGAGCGAAGGTCAGGCCGAAGAAAACGCTCCCGCCCAGGGCATCGCATGGAAGCCCCAGGTTATGGATGCGCTCACCTCTTTAGGGTGGAGCGAAAAAGACGCAGATGCCGCAATCGACGCTTACGTGCAGCATAACCCAGCTGCAGAAAAGGAAGCCGTGGGCGTTGCTCTGCGAGGGGTACTTGCCTCTCTGGGAGCGCAGAATACGGTGGGGCGGCATTAGCGGCACGCCAGTGCCGTAGGCTAAGAAGACTCGGTGTTCTCTTCCATAAAGGACGATATTGTGACTCAGAATCCATACGATAACGCTACATCCGGCGGATACGCGCCAGGGCAGGTTCCTGGGCAACGTCTGGTTGCAATGGAAGAAGAACCTGAGGAGAAAATGATTGAGGCGGCTCTGCGTCCTAAGTCGCTTGACGACTTCGTGGGGCAAAAGCGCGTGCGTCAACAGCTTTCTCTCGTGCTCGAAGCCTCGAAAATGCGTGGGCGCAGTGCCGACCATGTGTTGCTTTCCGGCCCTCCCGGGCTGGGCAAAACTACCCTGGCAATGATTATTGCCGCTGAGATGGAGGCACCGCTTCGTATTACCTCCGGGCCAGCAATTCAACATTCGGGTGATTTGGCTGCGATTCTGTCTTCGCTCACACCGGGCGAGGTACTTTTTCTTGACGAAATACACCGTATGAGCCGCCCAGCAGAAGAAATGCTCTATATGGCGATGGAAGATTTCCGTGTGGATATTGTGGTTGGCAAAGGTGCCGGAGCAACTTCGATTCCGCTTGAGCTTCCTCAATTTACGTTGGTAGGTGCCACAACCCGGGCAGGTCTGCTTCCCGGTCCGCTGCGTGACCGTTTTGGTTTTACCGGGCACCTTGAGTTCTATTCTGTGCCCGAGTTAGAACTTGTACTTCGCCGAAGCGCCGGTTTGATGGATATGCGTATCACAAGTGAAGGATATGCCGAGATCGCCGGTCGTTCGCGTGGAACCCCGCGTATCGCAAACCGTTTGCTGCGCCGTGTGCGAGACTGGGCACTCGTCAATGATGTTCACGATATCAACTCTCATGGCGCCGCGACCGCCCTTGATATGTATGAGGTGGATGCGCGCGGCCTCGACCGTCTAGATCGCGCCGTTTTAGAGTCTCTTATCCACAAATTCGGTGGGGGGCCGGTGGGCCTTTCAACTCTAGCCATCGCGGTGGGAGAAGAAACCGAAACTGTAGAAACTGTCGCTGAACCTTATCTGGTGCGTGAGGGTCTCATTGGTCGCACTCCGCGCGGGCGCGTAGCACTGCCTGCCGCCTGGGAGCATTTGGGGCTTGAGGCACCTGAAATTAGCCTCTAGTACTCGCTGTTGCTCAGCGAGATCGGAGACTAGGTACAGGCACTGTCTTTGTCGGGATATACCTTTGTGTGGGGTATAAGCTAAAAATGGTGCGTTAGCTATCCGCATAAAAGGTGCCCGAGCATTGTCAAAACGGCGAATAATGCTTGAGAAAATCTACACGCAGATCATGAAACGAGTAGGGAAACACAGCCCTCTCGCGTAGGATGGATAGGTAGTGCACAGATAAAACGTCAAAATATCCGTAGGAATTACCAACCTGCGGCGGTGGGCTTGCGCCTACGGAGAGGAAACATATGGACGTCAATTCGCTTATGATGATTCTTGTCGTCGTCTTTGCTGGGTTCTTGATTTACAGCAATTTTAGGCGGCAGAAGCGTCAGTTCCAAGCGCTGCAGGATATGATCGCTTCGCTTAAACCCGGGGACGAAGTCATGACACGTGGGGGTCTGTACGGCAAAATTGTCTCTGTTGATGCTGAGGCGCAGAAAGCCAAACTTGAGATTGCTCAAGGCACCGTCATCACCATTAACCCACACTCGATTGCGCAGGCTATTACGGCTGCTGAAGATTCTGCCGAAGGTGCTGGCGCATCCGAAGAAACAAGCTCTGACGTTTCAGAGACCAAAGAATAACTGGTCAAGGAGTTTCGCCGCTAAAAGGGGAAGCTCCTTATCTCATGCACATAAGAATATCTAGAAGATAGAACTAGTAAGGGGCACATATGGCTAGGCGTTCACCGCTTGCAGCCGCGCGAGGCGCCCTCGTCTCGATGGTTTTGCTCATGATCCTTATGGCCGCTGGTATTTTCGGTACCACGCAAGCCGGTGGGTCGTGGGGAGCAAAACTAGCACTTGATTTATCTGGTGGTACCCAGATGATCCTCTCACCCAAAGTGAACGGGTCGAACGACACCAACGTTAGCCAAGAGCAGCTGAAACAGGCCGTTGAAATTATTCGTCAGCGCGTTGACGGTGCGGGCGTTTCGGAAGCAGAAGTTACGACGTCCTTCGGCTCTGGAAACAACGTTGTGGTTTCGGTTCCTGGAAATATCAGCCCAGAAACCCGTGAGCTTATTCAGGCATCAGCCAACATGACCTTCCGCGCGGTGCTGCAGTCCTCATCTCCCGGTACAGCAGTACCTGAGGAATCACGCACTCCTGACGATAAACTCCCAAAGCCTACCGCAGAGCCACAGGAGGATAATGGTTCAGATACCAACTGGATTACTCCCGAGCTTTATAAAGAGTTCGAGGCTAAAGATTGCTCCGCGGGCAATAATGAAGATGCGGAAACGGCAGACCCCAAGAAAGCTATCGTGGCGTGCTCTACCGATGGCAACGAGAAATACATTTTGGGCCCGGTAGAACTCAATGGTAACGATATTTCGACGGCAAGTCACTCGCAAGAAACTAGCGGGCAGGGTATTAACACCGGTCGCTGGACCGTGAATATTGAGTTCAACGAATCGGCCCGTGAAACTTTTAAGAAGGTGACGGCTCGTCTGAACGCTATTCGCGGTCAGAACCCGAACGATCCCCGCAGCCGCTTCGCTATTATGCTCGACGGTAAGGTTTTGTCGTCGCCCGTCTCGCAGGCGGTTATCGCAGACGGCAAGCCGCAGATTACCGGTAACTTCTCAGAGCAGGAAGCTAAGAATCTTGCCGATCAGCTGAAGTACGGTGCTCTCCCGATTAGTTTCTCTATTCAGTCAGAGCAGCAGATCTCTGCAACTTTGGGCGCAGAGCAGCTTAAAGTGGGTATTCTGACCGGTCTGATTGGTCTGCTTTTGGTCTTTGTGTACTCACTGTTCCAGTACCGCCTGCTCGGGTTTGTGACCATGGCTTCTCTGGTGGTCGCGGGCATTATCTCGTATGAAGCCATTGTGCTTTTGGGATGGGCCCTAAACTATCGCCTCTCCCTGGCGGGTGTTGCCGGTTTGATTGTGGCAATTGGTGCGACAGCAGACTCCTTCATTGTGTACTTCGAGCGTATTCGTGATGAGATTCGGGCCGGACGTACAATACCAGCGGCTGTCAGTCACGGGTGGAAGCGCGCATCCCGAACAATCCTTGCTTCTAAGGCTGTGAACCTTCTAGCGGCAGTAGTGCTGTATGTGGTCTCGGTTGGTTCGGTGAAGGGCTTCGCATTTACCTTGGGTCTTACCGCGATCGCCGACTTGGTTGTGGTCTATCTCTTCACTCACCCGACGCTTACTCTGCTTGCAAATACACGATACTTTGGCGAGGGTCACCGCCATTCCGGGCTTTCACCGGAATCCTTGGGGGCAGCGCCTCTATACCGAGGCGCCGGTCGTTTCCGCTCGTCAAAGGAATCTACACTTAGTATTGCGGAGCGTCGACGTGCTGAGCGCGCCGCCACTGCGGAAGAAACAACAAATGATGAGAAGGAGGCGTAATCATGGCTGCTGAAGTTAAGCCTAATGTTTTTGCGCGCTTCGGTAATGACTTGCACTCGGGTGCTCGGTCTTATCCTTTCATCGGCAAGCGCCGCCTCTGGCTATTACTTGCGGTTCTGCTGATGGCGGTATCTGTTGCCATACCACTTGTAAGCGGTGGATTTAACCTGGGTATTGATTTCCGTGGCGGCTCGGAATTTGTGGTATCTCGAACCACCCACACTGAGGTATCTGAGGGCGAAAACGCCGTGAAAGAGCATGCACCCTCGGCATCGGATGTGCGTGTTACAAATATCGCCCCCGGAACTATCCGTGCTCAAATGAGCAAGCTCTCTGATAATGAAACCCTCAGTGTTAAGAAAGCTCTGCAAGATGCTTATGGCGTGAGCGAGAACGACGTAACCTCTTCTTACGTTGGTCCTACCTGGGGCGAAGATGTAACTCGCCAGGCATTCTTCGGGTTGATCGTGTTCGTGATCCTTGCCCTGATCGGCATGGCGTTCTATTTCCGCACGTGGAAGATGTCGCTGGCCTCTATAGCCGGGTTGCTTTTTACCGTAGTTGTTACGGTAGGAATTTACGCGGCTCTCGGATTCGAGATTACCCCGAGTGCGATCATCGGTTTCTTGACGATTTTGAGCTACTCACTGTACGACTCGGTGGTGGTTTTCGATAAAATCCGTGAGAACACCGAGGATGCTTTCTCCCGTAAAGACAGGACATTTGCGGAAGACATTAACCTTGCGGTGAACCAGACGTTGGTACGTTCAATTAACACCGCTATTGTTGGTGTTCTTCCGGTGGGTTCGATCCTCTTTATCGGCGCGTTTATGCTGGGCGCCGGTACTCTGCAAGATCTCTCACTGTCATTGTTCGTCGGTATTCTGGTCGGCATGGTCGGTACACTCTTCGTATCGGTGCCGCTTTATGGAACCCTACGTTTGGGCGAGCGGAAGATTCTTGCCCACACACGTAAGGTTGAGGAATACCGCGCAAGTGGTCAGGCAGAGGCGGATGCCGCATCTGAGGATGACGATGATAAACCGCGTAAACGCCGTAAACCGAGTTTTGAAGTCAACGTTATAAACGCAGACCAATAACTTGACTGGGGCATATAAGTGAATAATCATAGGGGGCGTTCTCACAAGAGCGCCCCCTATGGTTTATGTAACACCTACAATAAATCTTGAAAGTTTCACTGTATGAGTTTGCCGCATTTGCACAACAGTGAGTAGGATAAATAAACACATGAGAGTCTCACTCAAGATATCGTAATATCGCAGGTTTTATGGTGATGCGTGGGTCGACGATGATTCTCAATACGTGGAGGGCACGAGGAAGAAGGCAGAAAGATGAGCGCAGCAGGATCTCCCGTAATCCCCGATAACGAAGGCGGCATGCAGACGCAGGCGCCTAAGAAAATTGTGCGTGGCTCTCACCGTGTGATGGCGGCATCCGGACGTGTGCCTAACCGTTTGGTTTTTGGTCGCCGCATGCTTTCAACATCTGGGGGAGCCAACGAAAGCGCGTCCGTACGTTTCTCACCGCTTTTAGCGCCTGTTGTACGCGCCGTGCGGAAATATCACCCCGATGAAGATATTCAAGTTCTGCAGCGTGCCTTTGAAATAGCGAATAAATATCACGAAGGTCAAAAACGTAAAAGTGGCGATCCGTATATTACCCACCCCGTTGCCGTGACCGCGATTCTTGCTGAAATGGGCGCGACCGGTCCTGTCTTGGCAGCGGGGCTTCTGCATGACACAGTCGAAGACACCGAATACACCATGGAAGAGCTCACAGAGGAGTTCGGCGAAGAGGTTGCTTACCTTGTTGATGGTGTGACAAAGCTCGACAAAATGACCTATGGCGAGCACGCATCCATCGAGACTATTCGCAAACTCGTGCTATCGATGAGTAAAGATATTCGCGTGCTTCTTATCAAACTTGCCGATCGTCTGCACAATGCACGTACTTGGCGTTTTGTAGCTGCAGGGTCGGCGGCGCGGAAAGCTGAAGAAACTCTTAAAATTTATGCTCCGCTGGCCCATCGCCTGGGACTCAACACCATCAAGTGGGAGCTTGAGGACCTGTCATTTGCCGCGATGAGCCCCGAAATATATGCCGAAATCGTGCGCATGGTGGGGGAGCGGACCCCTAAACTTGAAAAATTTCTTGATGAATCACGCAGCACGATTACAGAGCGTTTAGACTCGGTGGGTCTTGAGGCTACGGTGACGGGTCGCCCGAAGCATTACTATTCCATCCATCAAAAAATGAAAACCAAAGGGCGTAGTTTTGACGAGATTAACGATATTCTCGCGGTGCGCATTATGGTCGAAACGGAAGAACAATGTTACACCGTTTTAGGGCATATACTTTCACTCTGGCCCGCCATGCCGGGGCGTTTCAAAGATTATATTAAGAATCCTAAAAATAACAATTATCAATCATTACATTTGACAGTTTATGGGCCGGGTAATTTACCGTTGGAAATTCAAATCCGCACCTATAAGATGCATGAGGAAGCGGAATACGGCGTTGCTGCACACTGGCGATATAAAGCGGCTTCGCGGGGCGAGAAAATAACCCAGCAGAAACACGAGCCGGGGGCGCATACCTCTGCCATGAATGTGGGGATTTTGCAGTCTATTGCCGAAATCTCTAATTCCAACCCTGAGTCAGATAAATTCTATGAGTCTTTGGCGGAAACTCTCGATACCGATGAGATCGTGGTGCTCACCCCCGACGGTGAAGCAATCGCTCTTCCCGCCGGTTCAACCCCTGTGGATTTCGCTTATGCTATTCACTCTGAAGTGGGGGATCGTACCGTTGGCGCTAAGGTGAATGGGCGTCTAGTGCCACTTCATACAGTACTGCCCACGGGTTCAACAGTCGAAATTACGACCACCAAAAATGAGGATGCTGGTCCCAGCGAGGACTGGCTCAAATTCGTGCGTTCATCACGAGCGCGAACAAAGATTCGTCAGCATTTCGCAAAAGAACGCCGTCTTGAGGCTCTGGATCGCGGGCGTGAAGCTCTCACTAAGAGCATGCGCAATAATGAGCTGCCGCTGCAGAAGATGATGAGCCCGGAGCTCATGACGCAGGTAGCTCAACAGCTGCACAAGAATGACGTTGCAACACTATACCGGGCAATTGGTGAGAACGAAATATCGCCAAAGCAGGTGATTAATTCTCTTGTCGAGCTCTATAACGGCGACCAGATTGAAGAATCTGAGGTTGAGGTTAGCGACTTTGATGAGACCCTGCTTAAGCAGACTCATCGTGCCGTCAGTGATAACGGCGTGGTCGTTCCAGGTGCCGAGGGCGTGCTGACGAAGATTGCACGATGCTGCACACCGGTTCCGCCCGATGACATTATTGGCATGGTGACTCGGTACAACGGTATTTCGGTACATAGGCGCGACTGCCCCAATATGCGTAATGCCGATGAGGAGCCCCGTATTACCACGGTGGAGTGGGCTTCCTCACCTGATGTCATGTACCGCGTGCAGATTCAGGTGGAGGGTCTGGACCGTAAGGGTCTGCTCAGCGACCTCATCCGAGCTATTTCAGAGGCTGGAGTAAGTATTCTGGATGCGCGCGTGCATACCTCTGAGGATCGTACTGTCATCGACCGGTTTGCGGTTGAGCTAGGGGACAGGTTTATGCTGGAGCATGTCTTGAACGTTGTGCGTAACGTTGCGGGCGTCTATAAGGCTTATCGTCTCACCGGTGCCAAACCAGCGGCTGCATAGTCTATACAGTAGGTGCATGAAAATCTGCGCAGGGTGTGTAAAGCGTGTAAGCAGGGCATAGCTAGGCAGATAAACACAAAAATTCCGGGGTCTCCCAGATAGGGAACACCCCGGAATTTTTGTACCTTCGTAAGAAAGGAGTAACAAGCTTTAGGCGTTGAAACCTTCAAGGGTTGCCGCCCAGGCGCGGCGCGCCTCCAAAGCCTCCTGCGCCTTGGCGATCTTCTTAGCATCGCCGGAAGCCTGTGCTGCCTGTAGCTCAGACTCAAGCTCGGCGAGCGAATCCTGGATCTGGGTGAGCAGCGAGTTTGCGCGGGCTGCCTTAGCGGGATCGTTCTTCTTCCATTTAGCGGCTTCTGTACCGTTGATTTCATCCTGAATCTTACGAAGCTCAGAATCTATACGGCGCAAATCTGCGCGCGGAACTCGACCGGCTGCATCCCAACGATCAAGGATCTTCTCAAAAGCCTTTTTAGCGGCAGAAATATCGGTTACCGGCAACAGGGCGCGAGCTTCAACTAGCAGAGCCTCTTTAACCTTGAGGTTCTCGGCATATGCTTCGTCCTGTTGTGCTTCGGCGGCGTTGCGGGCATCAAAGAAGACATCCTGAGCGGCGCGGAAACGCGCCCACAGTTTATCGTCCTCACGGCGAGAACCGCGTGGAACTTCCTTCCAAGCACGCATCAACTTGCCGTATTCACGTGAGGTCTCAGACCAATCGGTTGAAGAAGACAGCTGTTCAGCGCGAGCGATCAACTCTTCCTTCGCGCGTTTGATGCGGGCGTTACGGTCGTCAAGCTGCGAAAAATGCGCCCGACGGTTGCGGTCGAAGGTGGTGCGGGCGGCGCGGAACCGTTTCCACAGCTCGTCCTCAACTGATTTTGCCAAATGAATTTCACGCTGTGCTTGTTTCCACGCATCGAAGAGCTCATTCATACGGGCGTGAGAATTCTTCCAGTGGATTTTCTCAACATCCTGAGCCGCAATCTGCTCAGCCTCAGCAACGATCTCTTCGCGCGCCGCCAGAGCACGTTCACGGTTCTCGGCACGTTCCTGCTGCTGAGCCTCGCCCAGCTTAATAATGCGTTCGTTCAATGCGGACAGGCGCTCCTGCAAGCTTGCGTAATCGCCCACCATATTGCGCACACCAATTTGCGCACCGATGGAGGAGATACCTTTTTGCAGATCTGCCGCTGGGGAATTATTCTCAACACGCGATTCGAGCAGAGAGACCTGTGCCTCAACGTTCTCGAACTTGCGGGCGAAATATGCCAGGGCTTCTTCTTCGGATGCACCGGGCAACTGCCCTACGGCGTACTCTTCACCCTCAACAATCACAAAAACATGACCGTCATCGGATACACGACCAAACTTACGTGCCTGCTCAAGGTTTACCTGGGTGTCGTCGGATTTAATAGTCACCGCTATAACTCTCATTCACTAGGGGCATGAAAAACCAATCGGAAGAATAGGCTCTATGTCATGCCGGGAAAACGTCTCATGGCTATAGGTCGAAACATATAGCGCATCTATACAGCATAGCGGGTGTATACAGTTTATACATCCTATAGCGGCATGTGACGCGCCAGAATAGGCGCGAAGTTTTGCGGTTCGCTGTGGGCGCATCCTTGCTATGATTAAAAGGCTGTGCGCGTCACATAATATGGCGCACATCTGATACCACGATTTCAAGGAGAGAAGCATATGGCTCGTAAGGCATCGCTGTCTGGTTTTCCGGAGTATTTACCGGCTGAACGACTTGTTGAGAACCATGTTCTTGACACTCTGCGTAAGACCTTCGAGCTTCACGGTTTTTCTTCGATTGAGACCCGTTCGGTTGAGACTATTGAGCAGCTTCTTCGCAAGGGTGATATTGATAAGGAAGTTTACTCGGTCTCTCGCCTGCTGGATGATAACGCCACTAAAGCTAAAGAAAAACTTGCTCTGCATTTCGATCTGACCGTGCCTTTCGCGCGGTACGTCGTTGAAAACGCCGGGTATCTGAATTTTCCATTCTCTCGCTACCAGATTCAGAAAGTTTGGCGCGGCGAGCGCCCACAAGAAGGGCGTGCACGTGAGTTTACCCAGGCTGATATTGATGTCGTGGGTGATGGTGAACTGCCTTTCCGCTACGATGTAACCCTCGCTCTCGTTGTCGTGGATGCACTCTCAAAACTTCCTATTCCCGATTTCAAACTTCGGGTGAACAACCGCAAGCTTGCTGAGGGTTTTTATCTTGGGCTGGGACTTACCGATACAGCCGCGGTGCTGCGTTCCATTGACAAACTTGAAAAAATTGGCGCGGATGCGGTGGCGCAGGAACTTCAGCGTGAGGTTGGTGCCTCTGAAGAACAGGCTCAGGCAGCCCTAGAGCTTGCGCAGATTCGTACTGAGGATTCATCTTTTGTAGCTCAGGTTCGTGAACTCGCTGAACGGTACAAAGTTGAGCATGAACTTCTTGATCGGGGTGTTACCGAGCTTGCGGAAGTTATCGATGAGGCTGCCCGTCGCGCCCCCGGAAAAGTTCTCGCCGATCTCTCTATTGCACGCGGGCTGGATTATTACACCGGTACTGTCTACGAGACTGTGCTCGTGGGGCATGAATCGTTGGGGTCGATTTGCTCGGGCGGTCGGTACGAGTCGCTGGCCTCGAACGGGAAGAAAACCTATCCCGGAGTCGGGCTGTCAATTGGGGTAACCCGCCTGGTGGCGCGCATCCTCTCGCAGGGGTTTGCGCAGGCTACCCGTAAGGTTCCCTCTGCGGTATTTATCGCCCTCACTAATGATGAAGGCTGGTCTGCCGCTAACGATGTTGCTGATGCACTCCGGTCGCGTGGTATCGCCTGTGAAGTTTCGGCGGATGCAGCCAAATTCGGTAAGCAAATCAAATATGCTGAAAAACGCGGTATTCCCTTCGTATGGTTTATTTCGACGGGGGATAACGGCGAGCTGGCGCACGAGGTTAAGGATATCCGTTCGGGGGAACAAGTTACTGCGGACCCCGCGAGCTGGATGCCTCCAGAAGAAGACCTGAACGTGCGTGTAGTGCCTGCCGAGAGCATCAGCTCATAAAATATTGAGGGTGTCGCCACACTATAGTGCGTGGCGGCATTACAATGGGAAAATGCGCACGCAGTGTGCGTATCTTAAAAATCAAGCGCATGCACCCGGCTACTGTCTATAGTCGTGAGGTGCCTGCAATGAAAGGAATGCAGTGCTTCGCACCCATACCAATGGCGAGCTCACCGCCGCCAACATCGGAGAAACCGTAACCCTCACTGGCTGGGTAGCTCGTCGTCGTGACCACGGCGGCGTAGCTTTCGTCGATTTGCGTGATCGCGTGGGCGTTACCCAATGCGTGTTCCATAACGAAGATGATTTTGAACACCTGCGTAATGAGTACGTTCTGCGTGTAACCGGTCAGGTGACCAGGCGCCCCGAGGGAAATGAAAACCCGAATCTTGCAACCGGTGAAATTGAGGTTGAAGTTTCTGCGGTCGAGGTTCTCAATACTGCGGCACCGCTTCCATTCCAGATTGACGAGCATGTTGAGGTTGGTGAAGAGGCGCGTCTGCGCTACCGTTACCTCGATCTTCGCCGCCCCGAACCCGCTCGCATCATGCGCCTGCGTTCCGACGCTAACCGCGCGGCACGCAACCTGCTTGCTGATGACGGTTATCTAGAGGTTGAAACCCCCACTCTTACCCGATCAACACCCGAAGGTGCCCGTGACTTCCTGGTTCCTGCGCGTTTGGCACCTGGTTCTTGGTATGCGTTGCCGCAGTCACCTCAGCTGTTTAAACAGCTCCTGCAGGTGGGCGGCATTGAAAAGTACTACCAGATTGCTCGATGCTACCGTGATGAGGACTTCCGCGCGGACCGTCAGCCTGAGTTCACTCAGCTCGATATTGAGGCATCCTTCGTAGATCAGGACGATATTATTGACCTGGGCGAACGCATTGTCGAGGCTGTCTGGAACCTGATTGATGTGCAGATTCCCCGTCCTATTCGCCGTATGACCTATACCGAAGCGATGGAGAAATACGGTACCGACAAGCCAGATCTGCGTTTTGGTCTTGAGCTGACCGAACTTACCGATTACTTCGCCAACACCACTTTCCGTGTGTTTAAGGCTCCCTACGTGGGTGCCGTGGTGATGCCCGGCGGTGCTTCTCAGCCGCGCCGCACCCTGGACGCATGGCAGGAATGGGCAAAGCAGCGCGGTGCGAAGGGTCTGGCCTATGTACTCGTGCAGGAAGACGGCGAACTGACTGGTCCTGTTGCGAAGAATATCACCGATGAGGAACGTGCAGGTCTTACTGTAGCAACCGGCGCCAACCCCGGGGACTGCATCTTCTTCGCCGCCGGTGAAGCTAAACAGGCGCGTGCTCTGCTGGGCGCTGCCCGTGTTGAGATCGGTCACCGTACCGGCCTTATCAAGGACGGCGAGTGGTCGTTCCTGTGGGTTGTGGATGCGCCTCTCTTCGAGTCTGCCGCAGAGGCCACCGAGTCAGGAGATGTCGCGCTGGGGCACTCAGCATGGACTGCCGTGCACCACGCCTTCACGGCGCCAAAATCCGAGTTCTTGGATACCTTCGACAAGGACCCCGGTTCGGCGCTGGCATACGCCTACGATATTGTCTGCAATGGTAACGAGATCGGTGGCGGTTCTATCCGTATCCACCGCCGTGACGTGCAGGAACGTGTTTTTGCGGTCATGGGAATTGGCGAGGAAGAAGCACAGGAGAAGTTCGGCTTCTTGCTGGACGCCTTCAAGTACGGCGCGCCCCCGATGGGCGGTATCGCATTTGGATGGGATCGCATTGTCTCGCTTCTTGCGGGGGTAGATTCGATTCGCGAGGTTATTGCCTTCCCGAAGACCGGTAACGGCTATGACCCGCTGACTGCCGCACCCGCGCCGATTACGCCGCAGCAGCGCAAGGAAGCAGGCGTTGATTTCAAGCCGAAGAAGAAGGATGAAGACGAGAAGTAGTTCTTACTTGAAAATTCCTGCGTGTGAGCGCTGAGAGGAAAGCGGGCTGCATATACACCACGGTGTATATGCAGCCCGCTTTCGTCGTTTCGGCGCGCATTCGTGTATGGGTTAGCTATTCTGGAAAGAGTCCCCGTACGAAAGGCATGAACCTATGCGCATCCTCATGACAGGCGCCAGTGGCAGCGGCAAAACCACATTTGCCGGAAGACTTGGTGCGATTTTAGGCATACCGCATACCGAAATGGATTCTTTGCACTGGGGCGAGAACTGGACGCCCCGCCCCAGTTTTGAAGCAGATGTGGATGAGCTCGCGGCGCAGGATTCGTGGATTACAGAATGGCAGTATTCGCAGGTACGTGAGCGTCTTCTAGAGCGTGCTGATACCGTCATTTACCTGCATTATCCGAGATGGTTTGTTGAGCAGCGGGTTATTCGAAGAACCCTGCACCGAGCAGTGACTCGTGAAGAACTTTGGGCCGGAAATACTGAGCCGCCTCTGTGGAGCGTTTTTACCGACCCCGAAAATATGATTCGCTACACCTGGAGCAGCTACCCTAAATATGCGCCTCTGATGGCCGAAGCACGCAGAAATCACCCTGACAAACGATATATCGAATTCCGAACACCCCGTGAAGCAAAGAAATTTCTGCAAGCGGTACAGCTTCGCGGAAGTATCTGAACGTCTTATAAACATCGAAAGGCAGAGCATACCCATGCGAGTTATTTTGCAGCGTGTAAGCCGCGCATCCGTGCGTGTAGAGAATAAAATCGTTGGGGCGATTGAAGAAACCGGGTATCTTGCACTCGTCGGTATTACCCATGAGGACGGCGAGGCACAACTGGCGAAAATGGCGGATAAGACCGCTAACCTGCGCCTTTTTGATGGCGAAAAATCCGCGCTTGAGGTTGATGCGCCCGTTCTCGCCGTTAGTCAATTCACTCTCTATGGAGATGCAAAGAAAGGTAGGCGCCCGTCGTGGTCGAAAGCGGCTCCGGGCGCTGTTAGCGAGCCGATTTTTGAGGCTTTTGTCCAGAAGCTCCGCGCTATCGGGCTCCGTGTTGAAACAGGAGTTTTCGGCGCCGATATGCAGGTTGAACTCGTTAATGACGGACCGGTAACCCTCATTCTCGATAGCGAAACCCTCTAGATGCCGCGTGTACGCACGGTAGAGTTGAAACATGGCAGATTCGCTTTTTGACCTTGACCTTCCAGACGACGAAGATCGCGTAAAATTTGCGTCCGTACCGTCTTCACATACCGCATCCCAAGCGCCCTTGGCAGTGCGTATGCGCCCGCGTCATGTCGATGAAGTTTTTGGACAAGCCCATCTGCTGACCCCAGGGTCTCCGCTTCGTGTGCTTGCCGGTGCCGATAAGTCTGGACCAGCAGGACCTTCATCTGTTATTTTGTACGGCCCTCCCGGCACCGGGAAAACCACATTGGCGCATGTCATCGCACGTGCGCCGGGGCGTAAATTCGTCGAACTTTCCGCTATCACCGCCGGAGTTAAAGACGTTCGCGCCGTTATGGACCAAGCACTTTTAGACCGTGACATGTACGGCACCACAACAGTGCTTTTTCTTGACGAGATTCACCGGTTTACAAAGGCTCAACAAGATGCGCTGCTGCCCGGAGTCGAAAACCGCTGGGTTATTCTTGTGGCGGCAACGACGGAAAACCCCTCGTTCAGCGTGATTTCGCCTCTTCTTTCACGTTCACTTTTGCTCCGGGTGCATTCTTTGGAGCCAGCCGATATTGAGTCTTTAATTAACCGAGCGCTCGAAGACTCCCGCGGGTTCAACGGTGCTGCTGTGATTGATGAAGATGCTCGTGCCCACCTTGCCGCAGTCTCCGGTGGCGATGCACGCCGCTCGTTAACTTCTTTAGAAGCCGCCGCTGCCATAGCCTTCAGTGAGCATGAACAGGTCGAATCCCCGGACGAGAACGCGGAATCTGGGGGAGAGGTAAACCCTAGCGAACCCGTGCGCATTACTCTGGCACATGCCCAGGAAGCCGTTGACCGTGCTGCCGTTCGCTACGATAAAGGTGGCGATCAGCACTACGACGTGATTAGCGCCTTCATTAAATCTATACGCGGTTCCGATGCTGATGCCGCCGTCCACTATCTAGCGCGCATGCTCGAAGGCGGCGAAGACCCACGCTTTGTGGCGCGGCGCATTATGATTGCGGCGAGTGAAGATATCGGTCTTGCCGATCCGCAGGCGCTTCAAGTAGCGACCGCCGCCGCCCAGTCGGTGGCGTTGGTCGGCATGCCAGAGGCGCGTATTATTCTGTCGCAGGCGGTGATCTACTGTGCCTTAGCGCCCAAATCAAATGCGGCATACGTGGCTATTAATAAGGCAATAGCGGATGTACGATCTGGGCTTTCGGGGCAGGTTCCAGCTCATCTTCGAGACGCCCACTATGCGGCCGCCGCCAATTTGGGACACGGCGACGGATATATTTATGCGCACGATGAGCCGGGGCATGTAGCGGCTCAACAGTATTTGCCGGATACCTTGCGGGATAAGGTCTACTACGAGCCGACGCCATACGGATTTGAACGAACCCTGGCTGAACGGCGCGAGCGTATCCGAGAAATTCTGAATCGAGCCGATAGCTAACCGAACAGAAAAGCGGTATGCACCACCTCGGCCGTGGTGTATACCGCTAGAGTGAGATGTGATAGATAAACTCCGAATGCGCACCAGACTCTTATGAGCCCGGAAGTCGGTCGCACATCCGGTGTACTGCCTTATATTCTATGACATGGTAAAGATTCGGTAAAGGAACTTCTGTCATAAAGTTTTGAGGGAGTGTCATAATGTGTTCTTGCGCATGGTTGAGAACACAAAATTTGTGCGGTACTCAGCTAGATTCTGAATGCGAACCACGGTAGACTTGATGGGTCTGGCAGTCTCGTTATATCTACTATATAGCGCAGTATATTGTGTTTTGGTTTAGGAATAACGCTGACGTAGTGCTGGGGTACTCTGCCCCAAACTCTCCGCCCCACCACCCGGTGCGGGTAAACCGAGGAGGCCAGCTCCAAAAAGATAAGAGCCCTTAGCGTGAATACATGAGGGTTCTGCACTATGAAAGGTAATTGTGGCTAAAAATAACCGCACCCGCCGTACCGTGCGTCAGTCCCGTGCTTTGGGCATCGCACTGACCCCGAAGGCAGAAAAGTACCTTGAGCGCCGTCCTTATGGCCCCGGTCAGCATGGTCGTGCCCGCAAGAAGGCTGATTCTAACTACGCTACCCAGCTGAAGGAAAAGCAGCGTCTGCGCGCTCAGTACAACATTCGTGAGGCACAGATGCGCCGCGCATACCTTGAAGCAAAGCGTGTCGAGGGTCAGACCGGTAAGAACCTGGTTGAGCACCTTGAGACCCGTCTTGACGCTCTGGTTCTGCGTTCGGGCTTTGCTCGCACCATTGCACAGGCTCGTCAGATGGTTGTACACCGTCACATTATGGTTGACGGTGTGCGCGTGGATCGTCCTTCGTTCCGCGTCAAGCCCGGTCAGCTGATTCACGTTCACCCGAAGTCTGAGAAGACCACTCCTTTCCAGGTCGCAGCTGCGGGCGAGAACCAGGCAGTTCTGCCTGAGGTTCCGGCATACCTGAACGTCGAAATCGAGAAGCTGCACGCTAAGCTCGAACGCGCCCCCAAGCGCGAAGAGATCCCTGTGGTCTGCGATGAGCAGCTGGTTGTTGAGTACTACTCACGCCTAGCATAATCTCGAATTTTCGAGAAGGGTAACCCCTACCTACGGTTCGGTTGTAGGAGGGGTTATTTTTTTATTGCATAATGTCTTGTGTGCTATTACCGGTTTAATAGACGGTACAACATTTTATTGAAGGTGTTTACTTGCTTCGGAACCCAAAATTCAGGTCGGTGGTGTATGACTAACCTGAGGATTATTCCTTGATGTTGCATCTTATGCATGTCTTATAGAGTTTGATGAGGGTAATAAACGTGGAATCTGAACTGTAACGAGATGCCGCAGGAAGTGTAAATTTTTTATAAAACCCCTGGTAGAGCTGTATATTTTGACGACAAGCGGCGTTCAAAATGGGCATGCACAAGGTTTTTCATTTATGATGGAGTAAGCCGTGGGTACGGTTTTTCTGTGTGCTCGCTTCAAAACTTGTTTCTCGCGGGCGCTCACTGTGTTTTACTGGTTGATATAAGAAAGAGGTCGTGATGAGTGGTGGAGACATTGCAGGTCTGATAGCTGCCGGTGTTTTCGCAATTCTTGTGGCGTTACTTGCTTTACCTATTATTCGCCTGACTAAAGTTTTCGATGAACTTATCGTGACCATTCGTTCGCTCAACCAGAGCACATCACCTTTGATCGACGAAGTTACTAAAACAGTCGTTACCACGAATGAGCAGCTTGAGAAGGTAGACGGTATCACCTCTAACGTATCCGATGCTTCCGCGAACGTTTCTGCCCTGTCTTCTTTGGTGACCTCAACTGTGGGGCAGCCCCTTATTAAAGTTGCTTCGTTCTCATACGGTGTCCGTCAGGCATTCCGCGGTAAGAAGCCTGGTGACGATGATCGTGCAGCTGGTACTTCACAGGGAGGTGAACAGTAATTGGGTTTATTTCGGTCAGTTCTTCTTGTGGGAGCGGGCGCGGCGGTAGGCTATTTCGCGTCAAAACGTGCCAGCGCATCGCCCGAAAAGAAAACAGGCGCTCTTGTTCAGTACCAACAGGGTACACTCGCTCTTAACCCGGAGTCACAGGTGGGAAAGTTTTTCGATTCACCCGTTGGTAAGCCTCTTCAACCCTATGCGCTTAAAGCTGTCGAATTTGCTGCGCGTGTTCGTGAAGGCATGCATGAAAAAGAAGCTGAACTTCATGCTAAAGTTGAGCGACAGAAACAGGATATACGTCCTGGTTCTATAGATACCTGGGACCGTCAGATGAGTGAGCAAGAAATTGCTTCCACAAATCGGGCTGCTGCCGAGCGGGAACTGCTCGACGTGGAATCGCGGATTGCCGCTACAGAGGAGGAACTTCGCTCCGCCCGCATCCAACGTGACCGAGAGCTGGGTGAAGATTTCTTTAACTAGCCGGTACTGTAACGTAGCCGTAATGACGGCATGACGAACTTGATAGATTTCGTAGAATTTCACACAGAATTGTCTAAGGAAAGCGATGCTCTCACAGGAAATTTCTAAGCGTTGGATCGAATTTTTCGAGAAGCGCGGACATACCGTGGTGCCTTCTGCATCACTCATCTCAAACGAACCCGGTGCCATGTTTACCATTGCGGGTATGGTGCCATTTATCCCTTATTTTCTTGGACGAGAGACTCCTCCGTTCTCGCGTGCAACAAGCGTTCAGAAGTGTATTCGTACCCTAGATATTGAAGAGGTAGGTAAGACCGCCCGTCATGGTACCTTTTTCCAGATGGCGGGTAACTTCTCATTTGGCGATTATTTCAAAGAGCAAGCTATTCCTTTCGCCTATGAACTACTCACCGCTAGTCAGGATGAAGGCGGTTACGGGTTGGACCCGGAACGTCTGTGGGTGACCATTTACGAAGGAGACAACGAAGCCTTCGACGTATGGACTAAAACCGTAGGATTCCCCGAAGAACGTATCCAACGCATGGGCATGAAGGAAAACTACTGGTCTACAGGTCAGCCTGGTCCTGCAGGCCCCGATTCCGAAATTTTCTATGACCGCGGACCCGCATACGGCAAAGAAGGCGGTCCGGCGGTAGACGACGATCGCTATATTGAGATCTGGAACCTTGTGTTCATGCAGTATCAGCGTGGTGAAGGGATCGGTAAGGAAGACTTCGAGATTCTGGGTGAATTGCCCAAGAAGAATATTGATACCGGTCTAGGCGTTGAGCGTTTGGCGATGCTTCTGCAGGGTGTTGAAAACTTCTACGAAACCGATCAGGTGCGCCCGGTACTTGACGCCGCTTCGAAGCTCTCCGGGAAAAAATACCACGGCTCTGAATCTCCCGAAGATCCGGGGTATGAAGACGATGTGCGCATGCGTGTGGTCGCGGACCATATTCGCTCTTCTCTTATGCTGATTGCCGATGGCGTGACTCCCTCCAACGAAGGACGCGGCTATATTCTACGCCGCCTGATGCGCCGCGCTATTCGTGCGATGCGTCTGCTGGGCGTTACTGAACCGTGCCTGCCTATTCTATTCCCCGCTTCTCGCGATGCGATGGCTGGTGCTTTCCCCTACGTGGCGGATGATTTCGAGCGTATTTCCCGCATCGCGTATGCCGAGGAAAAGGCATTCTTGCATACGATTGAAACCGGCACCGAGCGTTTGGAAGAAGCCGTTGCTACGGCCAAGAAAAACGGGTCAAACTCTGTTTCTGGGGCAGAAGCATTCGCACTGCACGATACCTACGGATTCCCGATCGATCTGACCCTTGAAATGGCCGCTGAAGCAGGCGTAAAGGTTGATGAGAAGGCGTTCCGCGAACTGATGGCTGAGCAGCGTCACCGTGCTCAAGCCGATGCTAAGGCTAAAAAAGGCGCCTTCGCAGACCTCTCTGAGCTTCGTAAGCTCGTGGATGAACGTGGTTCTATCTTTACCGGGTACACCGAACTTCGCACTGAGACTCATCTTCGTGCTTTGCTGAAGGATGGGGTTTCCGTTCCCGTAGCTAAAGCGGGCGATAAGATCGAGGTTGTTTTGGATGAAACCCCGTTCTATGCGGAGGGCGGCGGACAGGCAGCTGATACCGGCGTGATTGCTGGAAACGGTTTCGTGATTGATGTTCAGGACGTGCAGCAGCCTGTCAAGGGCTTGAGCGTTCACCGCGCCGTTGTTCGTGAAGGTGAAGCACATCCGGGCGCTGAGGTCGTGGCGCAGGTTGATGTGCAGCGACGTCGAGACGGTGAAAAGGCACATTCGGGTACCCATATTGTTCATGCGGCTTTGCACCAGGTATTGGGTAATGAAGCAACTCAGCGTGGTTCCTTCAATAAGGAAGGCTACCTGCGTTTTGACTTCGCATGGGGTGAGAGCCTATCTGACTCCGCTAAGCGTGAAGTCGAAGAGGTAGCAAACCTCGCTATCCGGGATAACCACGAAGTTATTGCGCGTGAGATGCCTCTTGCCGAGGCTAAAGCACTAGGCGCTATGAGCCTCTTCGGCGAGAAGTATGGCAACATCGTGCGTATGGTCGAAATCGGTGGAGAGTTCTCGCGCGAGCTTTGTGGCGGCACCCACGTAGGAACTTCATCTGAGATTGGTTCTCTGACCCTGCTCACCGAACAGTCTGTGGGCTCGGGTAACCGCCGCGTTGAGGCACTGGTCGGTATGAATTCTTTCGAGCATCTTGCCGCTGAGCGTACCCTAGTCAATCAGCTGACCGGCATGATGAAGGTGCAGTCCTCGGCTGAACTACCCGAGAAAATAAACCAGACGTTGGCGAAACTAAAGTCAGCTGAGAAAGAACTTGAAAAGCTGCGCCGCGAGAAGCTTCAGGCTGAGGCTGGTAAGCTTTTAGAAAACGCGCAAACCATCGGTGGTGTACGAGTTCTTACACATCATGCGGGAGAGCTGGACGCCAACGGTGTTCGTTCGCTAGCGTTAGATTTACGTTCACGCTTCGGCTCTGAAGCTGCCGTTGTGGCGGTGACTGGCGTGGCTAATGGTCGCCCGGTTATTCTTGTCGCCACAAATGAAGGTGCCCGTGAAGCTGGCATTAAAGCCGGTGCCTTGGTGCGACTCGCAGCAAGTGTACTCGGCGGCGGTGGCGGCGGCAAGGACGATGTTGCACAGGGTGGCGGACAGGATGCTTCGAAGGTTTCAGAAGCACTGGATGCTATCCGCAACGCGATAGCGCAGGCATAACTTGACTGAATTTCAACGAGGAGTACGGATGGGTGTTGACGTGGGTAATGCCCGCGTTGGCACGTCATTGAGCGATCCAGACGGCATTCTGGCGACTCCGCTCAAGACACTCCGTCGTGACAGCAAGAAGAACTCGGACCGTCGAGTTCTCCGCAAACTTGTGGAGGTTAACGACGTGAAAGAGATCTTTGTGGGGCTTCCCAAAACCATGCGGGGAGGAGAGTCGGACTCCACCCGCATGGCACGGGATTACGCCCACGCTTTGCGTTCCGAATTGGATGCAGAAGGAAATACACACATCAACATTTGGCTGGTCGATGAGCGTCTCACCACGGTGAGTGCGCATCGTTCCCTCCACGAGGCTGGTGTATCCAGCCGAAATTTCAAGACTATGGTTGACCAGGTTGCTGCTGTTAACATATTGCAGTACAGTCTGGATGCTCTTAAAGCTGGGCAAGCTGTCGCTGGATATCTGGTGTATGAATCACCCCGCGAAGATTCCCATCTGCAAGAGACTATAGACGGCCCCGTCAACGAAACGGAGAACCTTCAGTGACCGAAGAACCTACAAAACAGCGGACGCGAGAGAGTAGCTTAAGCGAGCTTCTCAGTCCGACACTCGCCGAAAGCCAGGCTGGCATTCGCGGTATCACCCTTGAGGATGAGGTGGTAACCGCTAGGGAGCTACGCGCACGTAAGCGTCGCCGCCACACCATCATGGCAACAGCTTTAAGCGTCTTTGCCGTGGTACTTATTGTGCTTGGGGTGGTCTTCGTGCAGCGTTACGACATTAACCCCTTCAAAAATCGTGATTACTCGGGATCGGGAAATGGCGAACCGGTAAGCTTCACGATTGAGCAGGGTGAGAGTACCGCGCAGATTGCGCAGGCGCTCAAAGAAAAAGACATTATTGCCGATCCCGGCAAGTTTATTGACGTGTACCAGAAAGAGGCTAACGGTAAAACTCTTAAGGCTGGTACCTATGAGTTGCAGAAGCAAATGAGCAGCTCTTCGGTCGTGAAGAACCTGGTAGATAGCGATAATAATATTTTTTATATCGCGGTTCAGCAGGGTAAGCGTATGAACGAGACGGTCGATATTATCGCTAAAGCTACCGAAGGCAAGATAAGTCGTCGCGATATTGAAGCCGCTATGTCTCACCCCGAAGAATACGGTATCCCGAAGAACTTCCCCTCTATGGAAGGCTGGCTGCACCCGGGCGAATACCGAATTCCGAAGGAAGGGACCGACGCCAAGAAAATTATTGAGGCTATGGTTTCGCGAACAAAGGCTGATTTGCAGGAAGCAGGAGTTAGCGGAGACCAACGAACCTTTGAGGTCCTGACTAAGGCTTCTATCGTGGAGCTTGAAGCACAGCCTAAGGACTATGTGGCCGTTGCGGGCATTATCAATAACCGCCTCAATAACCCCAAGGGTGAGACTAACGGCTTGATTCAGTCCGATGCTACCGTGACCTATGGCTTGGGTGTACGTTCATATCACCTCACGGAAGAGCAAAAGGCAGATAAGAATAATAAGTACAACACCTATGCAAATACAGGGTTGCCTGCAGGCCCGATTGCATCGCCAGGGTTATCCTCAATCAAAGCGGTAGCAAATCCCGAGAACAACCCGTACTACTACTGGGTAACGGTTGACCTTGACACGGGTGAGACGAAGTACTCCCGCACCTATAAGGAACACCAGAAGTACGTTGACGAGTACAACCAGTGGTGTGAGGAACACTCAGGTCGCTGTAAATAAGATACTGCATGGTCAGTACTGAGGCACCGTATTTGTAGGTTCTGTACGGTTCTTCGTAAGACGGAACGGATGCTCCTTCCACTAAACTGGAAGGAGCATCCGTTCCGTTTATGTGCGTAAAGTGACGGACAATCTAGACGGCATCTCGTGGGAAGGGAATACCATGACTAAGGCAGCGGCAGCACGACGAGCCTATGTGCTGGGGCATCCTATAGCGCATTCGCTCTCGCCAGTTTTACATACCGCTGCGTACCAGGTACTCAAAGAGAACATTGCGTATGCCCGTCGTGACACACTCTCCGCGGATCTTCCGGCTCTCATGGATGAGGCAGAGGCCGGAGAAGCAATCTGCGGGTTTTCGGTCACAATGCCGCTCAAGACCGATATTATTCGGTATCTTCACTCAACAACCGCTTTGGCCCAGGTGACTGGGGCGGTTAACACCGTTTTCTGGAGAAAGACGGAAGATACCGAAGTACCGTTGCCGCATGGTCATAACACAGATGTCGGCGGCATCGTCAATGCACTTCTACATGCTGGGCTTGAAACTCACCAAGCAACGACACAACCGGCTATCCTGGGCGGCGGCGCAACCGCTATTTCTGCTCTAGCCGCCTTACACCGTTTGGGGTACACTCGTGTGACGGTGTATGCGCGCTCACTGCATAAGCTCTCTGCCATATATGACGCAGCAAAACGTCTAAGTCTTGAGGTCCAGGCAGAGCCTCTTGCCCGGTTTGCGGAAGGCAGCGCCGCGTATTACTCGGTGATCTCGACTCTCCCCGCTCATGCTGCAGATAATTTTGCTAAAAACATAAACAAGGTCTACCCGCACGCTGTTCTACTGGATGTAGCTTATGATCCGTGGCCGTCTCAGCTAGCGCAGATTTGGGAGCGGCGCGGCGGGCGCGTCGTATCGGGCCTTGAAATGCTTCTCTATCAGGCTCTCGACCAGGTACGCGTTTTTACAGGGCATGCTATAGATCAGCATCTCCCGCACGAGCTTGATGTGCTCAATGCGATGTGTGCCGCTGTAAATCTTGCTCCGCGTGAACAGCTTCCTGACATTGTGTGTTAAAAGAGACGTTAGAATTTATATACAGATTCAAACTTTGACGGTGCCGGAACTCTCAAGACGGCAAAACGGAGATGAGGAAATATATGGAGCTACGTTGGCTGACCGCGGGGGAGTCTCACGGTGAAGCGCTGGTCGGTATTATCGAAGGAGTCCCCGCCGGCGTGAAGCTTACCAGCGAGATGGTGCGTGATGCGCTGGCTCGCCGCCGTCTAGGGTACGGTCGCGGCGCTCGTATGAAGTTTGAAGAAGATAAAGTGCGTATTCTGGGCGGGGTGCGGCACGGCCTGACGCAGGGTGGCCCCGTAGCACTTGAAATCGCGAATACTGAATGGCCTAAATGGGTTGATGTCATGAGCTCAGATCCGGTAGATCCCGCACTTATTGAAGGGCGTGCCCGCAATGCTGCCCTGACACGCCCGCGCCCCGGTCACGCGGATTTTACGGGTATGCAGAAATACAACTTTGCGGAGGCTCGTCCTGTTCTTGAGCGCGCATCGGCACGTGAAACTGCGACTCGGGTAGCTCTAGGCGTGGTCGCCGCTCAGGTTTTAAAAGCACTCGGTGTTGAGCTTGTATCGCATACTGTTGCAGTGGGCGGCGTACACGCGCCCAATGGAGCATCGGTGCCTGTTCCCCGTGATGTTGCTGCTCTTGACGCTGATCCTCTTCGGTGCTTCGATAAAGCTACTTCAGATGCTATGGTCGCCCGGGTTGATGAGGCGCACAAAGATGGAGAAACACTCGGCGGTATCGTCGAGGTTTTGGCTTATGGTATGCCCCCAGGACTCGGTTCATATGTGCATTGGGATCGTCGTCTGGATGCTCGCCTTGCCGCAGCGCTGATGGGGATTCAAGCTATTAAGGGTGTCGAAGTTGGTGATGGCTTTGCGACCGCCGACCGCCCTGGTACCGTCGCACACGATGAGATTTCGGTCGGTGAACATGGCGTGACTCGTGATACGAACCGAGCCGGCGGCATTGAAGGCGGTATGAGTATAGGCGATCTTGTGCGTGTTCGTGCCGCTATGAAGCCTATCGCTACCGTTCCCAAGGCACTCAAAACTATTGATACTTCAACCGGGGAACCCGCGAAGGCGCATCATCAGCGATCTGATGTGTGTGCTGTACCAGCCGCCGGTGTGGTGGCGGAGGCTATGGTCGCCCTTGTACTCGCACAGGCAGCACTGGAGAAATTTGGTGGCGATTCCATCGGCGAGACACGTCGAAATATGGACTCTTATCTGGCAGAGATTCCCGAATCTCTGGCTTGGGCATCTAATGTTGCGGGATGGGATTCCTAGACTGTGGCTGCTGAGGATCCAGTGCCTTCCGGGCGCGCATCGTCGGAGACGAACCCTTTCTCTCGCATAGCGGAAGCAGCGCGCCGTGCCCGAGAGGGGAATGCAACGCGCCCGCAGTCAAAGCTTTCGGAACCTGAGGAGAATACGGCTGAACAGCATGAGGTAGGCTCACACACTCAAGAACTTCATTCTGCTCGCAAAGCGGCTGTTCCCAGCCCACTCACGGTTTTTGGGAAATTTGGGAAAGCTGCCCCTCGCGCTACGTCGAAGGTACGGGTGTATGCTTCATCTGATTCGGATACACCCGCTCCTCTCGCTTCAAGCGTTTTTCGTGAAAAATTGGCGGGCTTTACTGTAGAATCTCATAAACCGCAGGACGGACAGGGGAGTCCTCAAGTTCCTGAAGAGTCTGAAGTATTGGAGACGAACAAGGCAGCACGCGGTCAGCAATCAGACACTATACCGACGCCCGCAATCTTCGCACGCCCGCGCATCGTTGCGGAACAGGCTTCACGTAAAAATGATGACTTGGAACGGGCACCTGTGTCTGAACAGCCACATGAATCCGCAAGTTTTGCCGCGATTACAGCGCGTATGGCACAGGCTGCACATTTGAGGCATAGCACTGCTAGTTTAGAATCAAAGCGCGAAAGCATCTCTAAGGAGAAAAGCGAGGAAAATACCCTTCGCATACATCCGCAGCAGGTACGTGAGCTTCAGGAAGAATTTGCCGAACGTGCCCGTCCGGTAGTTCTCATCGGTCCTATGGCGGCGGGAAAAACCTATATTGGCACCCATTTTGCACGGTTTTACGGCTATGAGTTTCTTGATGCCGACCAGCTGATTGTGGAACGTTATGGTGAGGTATCCGAGATTTTTGAAATCTTTGGTGAAGCCTATTTTCGGGAACTTGAACGCAAGACTATTGAAGATGTGCTGACCTCGCCAACCTATCGCAACACAGTTTTTTCGCTGGGTGGCGGTGCCCCTATGACTGATGCGGTTGCTGACCTTTTGCGTGACGAATGCGTGGTTTACATTCTGGTCGATGTGGATACGGTTGAGCCGCGCATTACAGGCAATAAAACCCGCCCGCTTCTAGAGCCTAACCCGGTAGAGCGCTGGTCTGAGATTTTTGAGCATAGGCAGCATCGGTATGAGGAACTTGCACAGCATACTTTGGATGCGCGTGGAGAAAAAAATATTAGCGTTATGACCGCCGAAATTCAGAACTTTGTTCTTGCCTTCCGAAAGGAACACTCTCATGATTGAACAGTCACATCACGCCGCTGAGTCCGAAACCTCTGTAGCTCCAACTTTCGGAGCTTCCGGTGAGGAAGACATTACCTATATACCCGTCACAGGCAGCTCACCACGTGAGAACTACGATGTTCTGGTGGGGCATAATTTGCTTAAGAAAATCCCCGATATTCTAGGTAACACAGCGCATAAAATCTTGGTGATCCACCCGCGCGCCCTACGGGCTACCGGCGAGCTTGTTATGGAAGATCTGCGTAAAGTTGGCTACGAGTCTTTTAGCGCTGAAATTCCTGATGCTGAAGAAGCTAAGCACCATCAAGTGGCCGCATTTTGCTGGCAGGTTTTAGGTCAGAACGACTTTACACGCACGGATGCAATTATTTCAGTGGGCGGCGGAGCCATTACTGATGTTGCCGGTTTTGTGGCGGCAACCTGGCTGCGCGGGGTACGTGTGATTCACATTCCGACCACTCTTCTTGGCATGGTCGATGCCGCTGTGGGAGGAAAAACAGGTATTAACACCGCCGAGGGAAAGAATCTTGTGGGGGCATTTTGGCCACCTTCTGCAGTGCTCTGCGAGATTGGTACGCTGCGTACCTTGCCGGAGCATGAGCTTTTAACAGGTATGGCGGAGGTCGTAAAGTGTGGGTTCATTGCTGACCCACAGATTCTTGACAGTATTGAGGCTAACCCAGAAAAGATTCGGGATTCTCAGTCGTCAATAGTGCGTGACCTGATTGAGCGTGCCGTTCGGGTGAAAGCGGAGGTTGTTTCTGAAGACCTGCGCGAATCCGGTCGCCGCGAAATTCTCAATTACGGGCATACCTTAGGGCACGCTATTGAACGTGCCGAGCGATACCAGTGGCGCCACGGCGCAGCCGTTGCGGTGGGGATGGTGTATGCGGCCGAGCTCGCGCTTGCCGCTGGGTATCTTAATGAAACAATTGTTGATCGCACCCGTGCCATTCTCAAATCTTTGAATCTTCCAGTGGGATACCGGGGGGATCGCTGGAAAGAGCTTCTCGAAACTATGCGCCGGGATAAAAAAGCGCGCGGCTCACTTTTGCGTTTTATCGTTTTGGAAGAACTGGGTAAACCGCGTGTTTATGAGGTTCCCGATGACTCCATCCTGTATATGACATACCAAGAAATCGCCGAATAACTAACTGCAATTTAGGTGCTTTTACAGGGGGTACCCATGTCTAGGCAGTCAAACATGCAGAACGTGATGGGAATTTTACTTAGATATGTCATAGTAGCGGTGCCATAGTGTAAACTAAAGGGCGACATTATTTGCTCATTGATAACTTAGCGCCTGCGGCAACACGCATCGTGTTGTGTGTAAGCGTCGACAATACGAAGGAGAGCCGCATGGCATCTACCACTGATATTAAAAACGGTGCAATCCTCAAGATTGATGGCGGTCTGTGGTCCGTTGTTGAGTTCCAGCATGTAAAGCCCGGTAAGGGTGGTGCGTTTGTGCGTACCAAGTTGCGTAACGTAACCTCCGGTAAGGTTGTCGACCGCACTTTCAATGCTGGCGCTAAGATTGAGACTGCTACTGTTGATCGTTCCGACTATCAGTATCTCTACCAGGACGGCGAAGACTACGTCTTCATGGATCTGAAGACCTATGATCAGATTAATGTTCCTGCAGCTGTGGTGGGCGATGCTGCTAACTACATGCTGGAGTCGCAGACCGCGACTGTAGCCCTCTATGAGGGTACTCCGCTATATGTTGAGCTTCCTGCCTCTGTTGTTCTTGAAATTACCTACACCGAGCCTGGCCTGCAGGGTGACCGTTCCACTGGTGGCAATAAGCCTGCAACTCTTGAGACTGGCTATGAAATTCAGGTTCCACTGTTCCTGGAGACAGGCACCAAGGTGAAGGTTGATACCCGTACCGGCGATTACCTGGGCCGTGTTAACGACTAATGAACTCTCGTACCAAAGCCCGCTTACGTGCCGTCGAGGTACTTTTTGAAGCCGATCAGCGTCAAGAAGACATTATTGATGTGCTGAAGCGACGCCGTCTGCATACTGCCGCTCAGATCTCGGCCTATGCCGAAGAGATCGTGCGCGGCGTACGTGATCATGATGACGAGATTCGAGAATACCTTGAGACCTATGCGCGTGACTGGTCGTTTGAGCGTATGCCAGCTGTCGACCGCGTAATTTTGCGGATCGGCGCGTGGGAACTTCTCTATAATGATGATGTTCCAGATGCGGTTGCTATCTCGGAGGCAACCGGTTTGGCGCGTGTGCTCTCTACGAACGATTCACCGAAATTTGTTAACGGTCTTTTGGATAAGCTGCGCCAGGTAAAACCGACTCTGCTTGCTTAAACGGCTCAGCTATAAAGCCGCCTCAAACCCCTGCTTTTTAGGGGTTTGAGGCGGCTTTATATTGTACCTTTTCGCGGCTCAAACAAGGTTATGCATAGAACCCGAGCTGACGTTTAGCCTCTTCAAAAAGTTCGCTGCCCTCATGGGTGTACCGAGTATTGCGATGCTGCGTAGAAGCGAGATTATTAGCAGCAAGGTTAGACCCTTCACGTACGTGCAGTAGGAACTTGAGCCAGTGTTGTGTACGCATCATATGAAGCACAACGCTCATATCACGGTCTGAGGACGGATCGGGCCAGCGATTAGAACGCATACGCATAGCGATCATGGCACAGAGGTAACGGCAGTCTTGAATAGCGGGATCGAGCTCAAATGATATGCCGGATACCGTGGTGATTTTAAGAGCGGTTTCAAACTTATTGTAGGTAAATGTATAGGCATCAATATCAGCATAGTCAAGAGTGATAACGCCCTCGCCAAGTCGGGATCTCATAAACTCGTATAGCCTGAACTCAACGTAGGATCGGCGGTAGTACCAGATGAAGATAAGAGTGCATAGAGCAACGACGCTCAGTAGGACAGTAGCGATAGTGTCAAAAGAGGAAGATACCCAAATCCATGCCATGATGAGAGTACATAGTCCGAAGAGGACTGCACCGATAACCGAGAAGTATGAGTTGCGTTGAGTCTCTCCAAGAGTATGCCGAATCACCTGAGTGGAAGAAGCAAAGCCAAGCTCCGTAAGCTGCCGGGTGCGCATTCGGTTGCGGCGCTTAAAGTAGCGGTGCGCCACGAAAACGATAGGGGCTGCAAGAATCCCAAAGATAATTCTTACCAGGCCCTCAAAGAGATCTTCCATGATGCAGTCCTCGGTGTGGTTGTACTATCGGTGATGCTTTTACTAGCATAATGGACTCTCGACGTTTTATGAGTCTTTGTTCAGGGAACATGAGCGTTTATTGCATGATATATAGAGGATTTTTGACTCCAAAAAAATTAAAACTTCAGAAACACATACCCCTGAACTGCGTGGTACGTATGGTAGTCTTGGTAAAAGCAAGAGACCTTTAAATCCGTCCCGTGAGGCGGGGAAGGAGTCGGCTGTGTCGGGGACATCTGTACCCTATGAGCCTGGTGCGCATCCCATAGGTGCGCCAATAAAAACGCCCAATGAAGGGCACACTATCCTTAGCGACGATGAGATCCGTCGCGCTCTTACACGTATTGCTTTTGAAATTCTCGAGTCTAATAAGGGAACTGATAACCTAGTGCTTTTAGGTATTCGGTCTCGTGGATACCCGTTGGCACAGCGTCTGGCACAGCGCATCCAGACGAATGACTCAAATTTTGATCTCAAAAATGGCCTGGGCGCTCTCGATATTACCTCGTATCGCGATGACCTCACCGATGAGGAATATGAAAACCGCAGCGCGGGGGAGTCCTTGATCCCGATGGGGGGTCTTGATGGCAAAAATGTGGTTCTCGTCGATGATGTTCTGTACTCCGGCCGCACTGTTCGGGCCGCCTTGGACGCCCTTAACGAATACGGACGTCCGGCTCTGGTGCGTCTTGCCGTGTTAGTTGATCGCGGGCACCGGCAACTCCCAATTCGCGCCGACCACGTGGGGAAAAACCTTCCGACCAGTGCCTTAGAGAAGGTTCGTGTGGTACTCGAAGAAACGGATAACGCTACAGACCGCGTTGATATCATTCAGCTGGAAGGACAGCTTTCATGAAACATCTGCTTGACACTCGCGATCTCACACGAACTCAGGCCATTGAAATACTCGACGTTGCAGACTATATGGCACAGGTTAAGGCAGAAAACCGGAAGCTCAATGTGCTTGCCGGCAAGACTGTAGTCAACCTTTTCTTTGAAGACTCAACGCGTACCAGACTGTCCTTCGAATCCGCAGAGAAACGTCTGGGCGCCGATATTACTAATTTTGCTGCGCGTGGTTCATCGGTTTCTAAGGGAGAATCCCTCAAAGACACTGCTCAGACTCTCAAAGCGATTAGTGCGGATGCCTTCGTGATTCGTCATTCGGCTTCGGGTGCTCCGCAGCGTCTTGCCGAGGCCGGGTGGACCGATATTCCTGTGCTAAATGCGGGGGACGGCACGCATGCGCATCCAACGCAGGCTCTTTTAGATGCGGTTTCGCTGCGCCAGTTTAAGGCTCAGCGTGATGGTCTGGAATCACCGCGAGGAACCGATTTAAACGGTATGCGTGTGCTGATCGTGGGGGATATTCTGCACTCTCGCGTGGCGCGGTCGAATCTGTGGTTGCTAAAAAATCTGGGGGCCGATGTCGCTTTTGTGGCTCCGCCTACGCTTTTGCCTGTGCATACTGAGCGTTGGAAGCAGGATTGGGGACTTGAGGTTTTCCACGATTTCGATGACGCAATCGCTACAAAACCTGACGCGGTGATGATGCTGCGCATCCAAAAAGAGCGTATGAACGCCGCTTACTTTCCCTCAGCAGAGGAATATACCGCCCTGTGGGGACTCACCAAAGAACGTTTTGAGAATCTGCTGGCGCAGCCTCAAGAAATCGCAATTCTGCACCCCGGTCCTATGAACCGAGGGCTGGAGCTGTGCACCGAAGCCGCCGATTCTCAGAACGCCTGGGTGCTACGCCAAGTCAGTAACGGCGTGGCGGCCCGCATGGCGGTGCTGTACCTGCTCTTGACTGACGGGTCAAGCGAGAAACTATACTCCGGCGACGAATCCTAATGCTATCCGAAAGAAGGAATATACATGAGCACGTACCTTATTAAAGGCGCCTCCCTGCTGGGTGAGCGCGTTGCCGATATCCTGATTGAGGATGGCAAAATTGCGCGTATTGGCCAGGATTTAGAAGCTGAGGACGCTCAGGTCGTTGATGCTTCCGGTCAGATTGCTCTTCCAGGGCTGGTCGATATTCATACTCACCTGCGCCAGCCCGGATATGAAGCTTCTGAAACCGTTGAGACCGGTACCCGCGCGGCGGCTTTGGGCGGCTACACGGCTGTTTTTGCGATGGCGAACTCGCTTCCTGTCGCCGATACCGCAGCCGTGGTTGAGCAGGTTGATCGTCTGGGTAAGGAATCCGGCTGGTGCCGTGTGCAGCCTATCGGGTCGGTGACCGTTGGGCTAAAAGGCGAATTCCTCTCAGATATTGGTTCTATGGCGACCTCTGAGGCGAAGGTTCGAGTGTTCTCGGACGACGGCATGTGTGTCTACGATCCGGCAATTATGCGCCGTGCCCTCGAATACGTGAAAACTTTTGACGGCGTGATCGCCCAGCATGCGCAGGAGCCCCGCCTCACTGAGGGCGCTCAGATGAACGAAGGCAAGGTTTCAGCCGACCTGGGGCTTACCGGCTGGCCCGCTGTCGCGGAAGAAGCTATTATCGCCCGCGATGTTCTACTGGCTGAGCATTTGAATTCGCGTCTGCATATTTGCCACCTCTCGACTAAAGGCTCGGTAGAGGTTGTGCGCTGGGCTAAGTCTCGCGGCGTGCAGGTAACCGCCGAAGCCACCCCGCATCACCTGATTCTGACCGACGAAAAGGCGCGCACCTACGACCCGATTTTTAAGGTGAACCCGCCTTTACGCACCGAAGAGGATGTGCTTGCTCTGCGCCAAGCTGTGGCCGACGGCATTATTGACGTTATTGGTACCGACCATGCACCGCATCCGGCAGAAAGCAAAGAATGTGAATGGGCGTGTGCTGCAAACGGCATGACCGGTCTTGAGCAGGCACTCTCGATTATTCAGATGACCCTTGTGGAGCCAGGGCATATTACCTGGGCTGATGTCGCACGGATTATGAGCGAAACTCCGGCGAAAATTGGCAGCCTGGATGCTGAGCAGGGCCGTCCGCTTGCCGAAGGTGAAGCAGCAAATATCGTGTTGGTTGATCCGAAGGCTACCCGTGTGATTAAGCCTGAGGAGCAGGCCACAAAGGGCAAGAACAACCCGTATTGTGGGATGGAGGTTCCCGGTGCTGTGCGCGCAACTTTTTACGCGGGACATCCGACCGTTTTGAATGGCGAGCTCGCGAGCCCTCACCGGCAGGCTTGATCGTTCCTAATACAGGGGTAAAACCGCTGCAATAAACCGAGGAGAAAGAAGAACCGTGGAAAAACTGATTCCCACCCTTATCTGCGTTGCCGTGGTGGCGCTGTGCTTCTTCGGTATTTGGTGCGGCTGGAAATCCCGTCTCAAGCGGCAGTCCACAATGTTCGGTTCACTCAAAGACGTCCCCGAACGCTACGACGGGCTTGAAGCCGAGGCGGCGTTTGAGGGGGAGTATGTGAGCACTACGATGTTCGGTGATGAACTGAACCGTGTGGGGTTCGACCAGCTAGGGTTCAAAACAAAATCCACGCTCCTGATCTACTCGGACGGCATTATCTTCACCCGCAACGGGGCTAAAGACCTGTGGATTCCTGCGAAGAAACTTGCGGTCATTACCACCGGGCGGGGAATGATCGGCAAGGTTGTAGAACGTGACGGACTTATCGTGATCGGTTGGACTCTTGACGGCCATCGCGTGCAGACCGGATTTCGCACTCGCTATGCCGATCAGAAAAAAATCGCACTTGAGAAGCTTCGCGAGATCTCGCCGGATGCGGTCGATAGCCCCGAAAAATGGGTACTGGAAGAGACAGCACATCACTAATACACAGACAACTCACCCACAAAATGCCCGCTAATTGCGAACGGCATACCAAGAATTTCCTGCACACAGTGTTCCACTTATAACGGGCACAAGCAGGGGAACAGACCACCGAGAAAAGGAAAGTAAGAGCATGACTGAGATGACACGTTCCGGTGCTTTGGGCACGGACCGCGCGTTACTCGTTCTTGAGGACGGCACCATCTACCGAGGCTACGGGTACGGTGCAATTGGCGCATCCTTAGGCGAAGCAGTGTTTTCCACCGGCATGACCGGCTACCAAGAAACGCTGACCGACCCCTCCTACGCAGGGCAAATCGTGGTGCAGACCGCGCCTCATATCGGTAACACCGGTGTGAACAAGGTAGATGCAGAATCCCGCAAAATTTGGGTTGCCGGGTACGTGGTACGAGATGCCGCACGTGTTGCTTCCAACTGGCGTGCAGAACGTACCTTGGATGACGAACTCAGGACCCAAAGTATCGTGGGCATTCAAGGCATTGATACTCGTGCGCTGACTCGCCGCCTACGCTCTAGCGGTTCAATGCGTGCAGGTATTTTTTCGGGACGCCACGCCAATCGTCCCGAAGCCGAACTTTTGGAAGCGGTGCGCGCCTCCGAGCCGATGGCGGGCCGTAAACTTGCCGATACCGTTTCCGTGACGGAAGCCTACACAGTTGAACCTCACCAATACGGCTGGTTCGCTCCGCCGGTTGCCACCATTGCCGCACTCGATCTTGGCATCAAATCTATGACCCCGCAGCGTTTTGCGGAACGCGGCGTGCGTGTACATGTACTGCCCGCAAACACAACCCTTGAGACCGTAAATGCGCTTCGCCCAGACGGCGTATTTTTCTCCAATGGTCCCGGCGACCCTGCAACCGCAGACGAACAGGTTAAACTTCTGCAGGGTGTATTGCGCCAGGGCACCCCGTTCTTCGGTATCTGCTTTGGCAATCAGCTTCTCGGTCGTGCGCTCGGGTTCGGGACCTACAAGCTGCCCTTCGGCCACCGTGGTATTAACCAGCCCGTCATGGATAAAACCACCGGCAAAGTTGAAATAACCGCCCAAAACCACGGGTTCGCCGTCGATGCGCCTATCGGTGAATACGTAACTGCCCCCAACTTCGAATTCGGCGAGGTTATGGTTTCCCATGTCGGGCTGAATGATAACGTGGTCGAGGGGCTAACCTGCAAAGATATTCCCGCGTTCTCGGTTCAATACCACCCGGAGGCAGCCGCAGGTCCGCACGACTCCGCATACCTTTTCGACCGTTTTATCGACCTCATGACCTCCACCAAGAAGACTGCAAAGGAAGCCTAAATGCCACGTCGTACCGACCTTAACAGTGTCCTTGTCATCGGCTCAGGTCCGATCGTCATCGGTCAGGCAGCCGAATTCGATTACTCCGGCACTCAGGCTCTACGCGTGCTCAAAGAAGAAGGCGTGCGCGTTGTCCTCGTAAACTCCAATCCGGCGACCATTATGACCGACCCGGAGTTTGCAGATGCCACCTATATTGAACCGATTACCCCCGAAGTCATCGCTAAGATTATCGAAAAAGAACGCCCAGACGCCATTCTTCCTACCTTGGGCGGGCAGACTGCACTCAACGCTGCTATCGCTCTCGATAAGCAGGGAACTCTGCGCGAATACGATGTTGAACTCATTGGCGCAAATATCGAAGCCATAAACCTAGGCGAAGATCGTGAAGCGTTCAAAGGTGTGGTAGAGCGCGCGGGCGGCGAATCGGCACGTTCGATCATTGTGCACTCTATGCCGGAAGCCCTTGAAGCGGCTAAAGAGCTCGGTTATCCCATGGTCGTGCGTCCTTCCTTCACCATGGGCGGACTTGGTTCCGGCATGGCCTACAACGAAGAAGACCTTTACCGCATTGCCGGCGCAGGTATCCAGTATTCGCCTACCTCCGAGGTTCTGCTCGAAGAATCTATTCTTGGTTGGAAAGAATACGAACTCGAAATGATGCGCGACAAAAATGACAACGTCGTGGTCGTCTGCTCGATTGAAAACTTCGACCCGGTCGGCGTGCACACCGGCGACTCCATCACGGTGGCGCCTGCCCTCACCCTCACCGACCGTGAGTACCAAAAACTTCGCGATATCGCTATCAACGTGATCCGCGAAGTTGGGGTTGATACCGGCGGATGCAATATTCAGTTTGCCGTAGACCCCAAGAGCGGGCGCATCATCGTTATCGAAATGAACCCACGCGTTTCACGCTCTTCTGCGCTTGCGTCTAAAGCTACCGGGTTCCCGATCGCTAAAATTGCGACTAAACTTTCGCTGGGGTACACCCTGGATGAGATTCCGAACGATATTACCCAGAAAACGCCCGCATCCTTTGAACCGACCCTCGACTATGTGGTCGTCAAGGTGCCGCGTTTCGCCTTTGAGAAGTTCCCGGCCGCTGATCCGACTCTCACAACCACCATGAAATCGGTGGGCGAAGCAATGGCACTGGGCCGTAACTTCACCGAAGCACTCCAGAAGGCTATGCGCTCTCTAGAGCAGAAAGGTGCTTCTTTCTCGTTCACGAAGCAGCAACTGAATGCCGAAGAACTTGACGCGCTTATCGAGAAGACCAGGATACCCACCACGCAGCGTATCTACCAGGTACAGCAGGCACTTTTGGCGGGCGCATCTATCGCGCAGGTTTTTGAAGCCACCAAGATTGATCCATGGTTCTTAGATCAGCTGGTGCTGCTGAATGAAGTCGCCGGGATTGTGCGGGAAAATCGCGATAACTTGACCCCTGAAATCCTGCAGCTGGCAAAACGCCACGGCTTTTCCGACCCGCAAATCGCAGAGATTATCGGTTCTTCTGAGGACGTTGTGCGCGGTGTGCGCCATGCCCTAGGTATTCGCCCCGTATTCAAGACTGTTGATACTTGTGCTGCTGAGTTCGAGGCGTTTACCCCCTATCACTACTCTAGTTATGATTCTGAGGATGAGGTCGCTCACCATGAGACTCCCTCGATCATGATTTTGGGGTCGGGGCCGAACCGCATCGGGCAGGGTATCGAGTTCGATTATTCTTGCGTGCACGCTTCGCTGGTGCTGCGTTCGCTGGGGTACGAGACGGTTATGGTGAACTGTAACCCGGAGACTGTGTCGACCGATTACGATATTTCGACTCGTCTGTATTTTGAGCCGCTGACGTTGGAAGATGTGCTCGAAGTTGTTGAATCAGAGCGCCGCACGGGCGGTTTGTTGGGCGTTTTCGTGCAGTTGGGCGGACAGACTCCGCTAAAGCTTGCGAAAGCCCTCAAAGATGCTGGTGTGCCGATTTTGGGCACTACTCCCGAAGCTATTGACCTTGCCGAGGATCGCGGCGAGTTTGCGCGCGTGCTGGAGGAAGGTGGTTTGATTTCGCCGAAGAATGGTACCGCATACACCTTCGAGGGGGCCAAACGCGTTGCCGATGAGATTGGGTACCCGGTGTTGGTTCGTCCCTCCTATGTGCTGGGCGGGCGCGGTATGGAGATCGTCTATGACGAGGCAAATCTCGCACGCTACCTTGAAAATGCGACCGAGGTTTCTCCCTCTCAGCCAGCGCTCATCGATAAGTTCCTGGAAGACGCTATTGAGATTGATGTGGATGCGCTCTTTGACGGCACCGAGCTCTACCTGGGCGGCGTCATGGAACATATCGAGGAAGCCGGCATTCACTCAGGCGATTCCTCCTGCACCTTGCCGCCAATTACCTTGGGTCCCGATGTGATCGCCAAGGTTAAAGAAGCAACCGAGGCTATTGCGCGTGGTACCGGAGTGCGGGGCCTGATTAATATTCAGTTTGCTTACGTCTCCGAGAATCTGTTCGTGATTGAAGCGAACCCACGCGCGTCTCGCACCGTTCCGTTTGTCTCGAAGGCAACCGGAGTGCAGCTGGCTAAGGCGGCCGTGATGATCGGTTTGGGGAAGAGCATTGCTGAGCTGAAGGCAGAGGGATACTTGCCTAAGAACATGGATGGTGCATCCCTGCCGCAGAATACTGCAATTGCAGTTAAGGCAGCGGTTCTCCCGTTTAGCCGCTTCCGCACTCCTGAGGGTGTGGTGGTTGATTCCCTACTTAGTCCCGAAATGCGCTCGACCGGCGAAGTCATGGGTCTTGATACCCTCTACGACACTGCCTTTGCGAAAGCCCAGGCAGGTGCGGGGTCACCGCTACCGACCGAGGGCAAGGTCTTCGTTTCGGTGGCTAACCATGATAAGCGCAATGTGATTATCTATGCCAAGATGCTTGAACAGCTGGGCTTCGAGATTGTCTCTACCGGCGGCACTGCAGATGTGCTTCGTCGCAATGGCGTGAACTCAACGGTTGCCTCCAAGTTTGCGGAAGCAAACGGTCAGCATTCGATCGTTGATATGGTGCGCAATGGCGAAATTGATCTGATTTTGAATACGCCTGCCGGTGGTGCTGCTCGTAGTGATGGCTACGAAATCCGTGCGGCCGCGGTCAGTGTTGGTTGCCCTGTGATGACCACGATTTCGGAGTTCGCGGCTGCTGTTCAAGCTATTACCGCGCTGCGCGAGCGTAGCTGGGAGATTATAAATCTGCAAGAACATGGTGAGTTCTTGCGGACCGCCAGCACCGGCGAGCAGGGGCAGGACAAGGGCGAACAGGTGCGTGAGGGGGAACTTTCGTGATCCCCTTCGGCGATCGTCTTGCGGCTGCGATGGACGAATACGGTCCGTTGTGTGTGGGTATTGATCCGCATCCGAACCTGCTGCAGGTCTGGGGTTTGGAAGATTCTGCCGAATCTCTGCGTACTTTCGCTATGAATGTCTACGAAGGATGCGCCCCCTACGCCGCAGCGCTCAAACCCCAGGTTGCCCTGTTTGAGCGCCACGGTTCCGCAGGTCTTGCTGTGTTGGAAGAGCTCTTTGCTCGCGCCGCTGAAGACCGGGTTTTGATCGTGGCGGATGCAAAACGCGGTGATATTGGCTCGACTATGAAAGCCTATGCGGATGCTTGGCTCGGTACCTCTTCACCACTCGGCACGGATTCGGTCACGTTAAGCCCGTACTTGGGGTTCGAGTCGCTTCGCCCAGCGCTGGATGCGGCAACTGCGAACCAGCGTGGAACTTTCGTGCTGGCGCTGACCTCAAACCCTGAGGGTAAGAGTGTGCAGCATGTGGGCAAAGCAGAAGATACCGGGGCGGTAGCGAAGCAAATTATCGCCGCAGCCACTGTAGAGAACACTGCGCAAACTTGGGAACATATGGGTTCATGCGGTCTAGTTGTGGGTGCCACCGTGGGGGAGGCCCTCAAGGAATTGGCGATAGACCTGAGCACTTTCAACGGTCCCATTCTTTCACCGGGATATGGTGCCCAGGGGGCTAGTGCTGAGAACCTATACCGGATTTTTGCAGGTGCTGAATCTCAGGTTTTGGTGAATTCCAGCCGTGGCGTGCTCTCAGCAGGTCCGCAGCCGACTGACCTGACGCGGGCGGCACAGAGTGCACGTGACGATTTGGTGCGTGTGCGTGGCGCAGTGTAAATCGTTGTGATCGCGTGGTGGCGTACAGAGTTGATCTGCTCTGTGCGCCATTGTGCTGTGTTGAGCTTGAAAGGCTTTACGTTACGAACCTCAGTTCATCGTTTTACAGTGCAACATGCTAAGTTAGAAAACGTAAGAACGCTGATTTATATACATATATCGCTTGATGGGAGACCCCATGCCGATTACGCCGCTAACCGATGAGGTGCGTGCATCAGCACGTGAAAAGGCGTTGCTTGCCCGTACTCGCCGCCAGGAAGTTAAGCAGGCACTTTCTACCCGTGAGCTGTCGGTACGTCAGGTACTCGATCTGGTCGATGACGACCAAGCTCTTGCAAAGATGCCTGTCGATCAAATGCTCCGTGCCCTCCCGGGAATTGGTGCTGTGCGTGCCGAGAAAATTATGGAAGAGCTGCAGATCGCGCCGACCCGTCGTTTGGGCGGTCTTGGCGTGCATCAACGCCGTAAAATGGTGGAGTATTTTAACCGCAATGTTCGGCATACACGCCGCCGCAGCGGTCGATAGTTCTCGCCGCCGAATAAAATACGCATTATTACATCACACCGCAGGGAGAACCCGATGACCGCTCAACCTAGACTTACCGTTCTGGCTGGTCCCACCGCCGTGGGTAAGGGAACCGTCTGCCAGTATATTCGTGAGCACTATCCGAACGTCTGGTTTTCCGTTTCGGCAACTACTCGTGACCCTCGCCCTGGTGAAGAAGAGGGCGTGCACTACTATTTTGTCTCGCACGAGGAATTTGATCAGATGATTGCTGACGGGCAGATGCTTGAGTATGCGGTGGTGCACGGTAAGAATAAATACGGTACTCCGCGTGCTAAGGTTCAGGAAGCTCTAGATGCTGGTCGCCCAGTAATCCTTGAGATTGATCTTCAGGGGGCTCGGCAGATTCGGGAGTCTATGCCGGAGGCACAGCTGATTTTCTTGGCACCGCCCAGCTGGGATGAGCTCGTGTCTCGACTGGTGGGGCGCGGTACTGAATCAAAGCAGGAACAGCAGCGGCGCCTTGAGACCGCCAAAATCGAGCTTGAGGCTGAGAGTGAGTTCGACGTAACCGTGGTCAATGATTCGGTAGAGCGCGCGGCACAGGAAATTGCGCACATTGTGGGTGCCGAATCTGCTAAAGCATAGGGTATGTATTTTGGCGACGTGCCGGGTATTACTGTGCTTTCTCGTTATGGTACGTGATTTTTACCGATTTTAGCGGTAAAATATTGCTTTAGTTTTGGCTGAGTTCGTATACATGAATGTCAGCAGTGTACAAAGACAACATATTGGAGTTTCTGTGGTAAACGAAATCAAAGAGCACGAAGACTACAACTTCGTTGATGGCGTAGCGCCCGAGGGGATTGTGAACCCCAGCGCGGATGCGCTGATTCAGAAGGCTGAGTCTAAGTACGGGCTGGTGATTTTCGGTGCTCGTCGTGCTCGCCAGATTAACGCTTATTACGCGAATCTGCAGGAGAGCGCGGGCGACCACGTTGGTCCTCTGGTTGAGTCTGAGGCTAATGACAAGGCTCTTTCGGTTGCAATGCGTGAAATTATGGCAGATCAGATTGTTGCCGATCACGTGCCGGATGGGCACTTCAACGAAGATGGTTACCTGGTTCCTGAGGAATTCGCATCCTTGGGTCTGGGCGACGCCGATTTCGGCGCTATTGAGGAGGAGTACATTCCTGCCGGTACCGAAGAGGTTATTGCTCTTGAAGAGGTTGTTATTGACGACTCCGCTGAGTAAGGAACGTTTGTAAATACCATGCGCATTATCGTTGGTATTGGAGGGGGCATTGCCGCGTATAAAGCGGTAATGCTCCTTCGTCTTTTCGCAAAAGATGGGCATGAGGTTATTGCCATGCCCACCGAAGCTGCCTTGGAGTTTGTGGGTAAAGCTACCTTCGAGGCCCTGAGTGGCAACCCGGTTTCCACGAGCGTTTTTGAGCGTGTTCCTGAGGTTAACCATGTTCGCCAGGCCGAGCTTGCGGATGCGATTGTTATAGCACCGGCGACCGCCGATTTGATGTCTCGGTTGGCGGTGGGGCGCTGCGATGATTTGCTCTCTGCTACGGTACTGACTACTCACGCGCCGGTGATTATGGCTCCCGCTATGCACACTCAGATGTGGGAGCATCCAGCAACGCAAACGAATGTGCAGACTTTACGCGAACTTGGGTATCACGTGATTGAACCGGCGGTTGGGCGTCTAACGGGTCCCGATTCGGGTGTGGGCCGCATGCCGGAACCGGAAGATATTTTTGAGGCGGCGCAGCGCGTAATTGCCGAGTTCCCGAAGGGGGAGCAGCATCCTTCGCAGATTCCGGGATATACGCCCACACGTCCGGTTCACACTGGCCCGGCGGAAGAGTCTGGCAGCTCGTTTGCGCCAGGTCTTGAGCCCGAGCCCGGAGTTCTGGTAGGGAAACGCATCGTGATTACGGCGGGAGGCACCCGTGAGGCCTTGGATCCGGTGCGTTTTTTGGGTAACCGCTCAACAGGTAAACAGGGTGTGGCCTTGGCGCAGGCTGCGCGTGATCTAGGGGCTTCGGTACATCTAATCGGCGCTAACCTTGAAGTCCCCGCGCCTGAGGGAGTACAGGTAACCCGAGTAGTGAGCGCCCGTGAACTACGCGATGCCGTGCTGGAAGCTCAGAACAACGCCGATATGCTTATTATGTCTGCAGCGGTCGCAGATTTTCGGCCTGCCGAATACGCCGAGTACAAGATTAAGAAGCTCGCAGATTCTTCGGACGCTCCCGCGATTCAACTGGTACGCAACCCTGATATTCTGCGTGAAGTCGTGGAGCGTCGACAGAAGACAGGTACCGGTGCACGCTTGATTGTGGGTTTTGCCGCAGAGACAGGGTCAGCTGAGCGAACCCCGCTTGAGCTTGGGCGCGAGAAGTTGGTACGTAAGGGATGTGATTTTCTGGCTCTCAACACGGTGGGCGTAAACCAGGGTTTCGGAACCGATGAGAATACGATTACGTTGCTCTCTTCGTTCACAGATCGGGAACCCGTTTTTTCAGGCTCTAAACAGGTCGTTTCCGATCAGATATTGCGCACTCTTGCACAGTATGTAAAGCCCTGAGAAATGCAGAAATACGAGCCGATTAAGTTTGTGACTCCCTCCCTCCGGACCCGTGTAACGTTCTGTCATAATTGATACACGAGTTCACATCCTTGGGTACTGTATCCCGCGTGCCCCAAACCTAGTAGAGTAGAAACCGTGAGTAATAACCATCTACGCCTTTTCACCAGCGAGTCGGTGACTGAAGGGCATCCCGATAAAATTTGTGACCAGATTTCTGATGCGATTCTTGACGGCATTATCGCGCAGGATTCCACCGCGAACGTTGCTGTCGAAACAATGGTAACAACCGGACAGGTTCATGTTGCTGGTGAGGTGACAACCTCAAGCTATGTTGAGATTCCATCGATCGTTCGTGAAACTATTCTAGGTATTGGCTACGATTCATCGACCCGCGGTTTCGATGGTGAATTCTGCGGCGTATCGGTATCAATTGGCGAGCAGTCACCCGATATTAATGCTGGCGTGTATGAGTCTTTAGAGGCTCGCAGCGGTATCGCGGTTGATGATTATGACCGCCAGGGTGCGGGCGACCAGGGCATTATGTTCGGGTACGCTTCGAACGAGACGAACGTATTGATGCCCGCACCGATTTGGCTGGCGCATCGTCTCTCAGAGCGTCTGACGAATGTTCGTAAAAACGGTACGCTGGTGAACCTGCGCCCGGACGGCAAAACTCAGGTCACTTTGGGGTATGACGCCGATAATAAGCCTGTTTCGGTTGATACCGTGGTGGTTTCCAGCCAGCACACTGCCGATTACGATTTAGCGGATTTGCGTGCGGATATTATCAAACACGTGATTACTCCGGTGCTGGATGCTGCCGATTTTGATAGCTCGAACACGAAGTTTATTGTGAACCCTGCCGGTCGTTTTGTGCAGGGCGGCCCCGTGGGCGATGCCGGTTTGACCGGGCGCAAGATTATTGTTGATACCTATGGCGGTTCGGCTCGTCACGGCGGCGGCGCGTTCTCGGGCAAAGATCCCTCGAAGGTTGATCGTTCTGCGGCATACGCCATGCGTTGGGTCGCCAAGAATATTGTGGGCGCTGGTCTTGCTGACCGTGCCGAGGTTCAGGTCGCTTACGCTATTGGGCAGGCGGCACCTGTGGGCCTGTACGTCGAGACTTTCGGAACCGAAAAGGTTGATCCTCTCAAGATTGAAAAGGCTGTGCGTGAGGTCTTTGACCTGCGCCCGTTAGCGATTATCAATGACCTTGATTTGCGCCGACCCGTCTATAAAAAGACCGCGGCTCACGGTCACTTCGGACGCAATGAACCCGAGTTCACGTGGGAGCGTTTGGACCGTGTTGAGGCTCTGCGTTCGGCGGTTTCAGCATCCTAATGCGTGAACCTGCGAGTATGCAGCCCAATGACGCGGATGCTCAGAACCCTACCGATACTTCGTCGATGAACGTTTCGACTTCTGAGCCCGCTCAGCAGGAATCCCTGCAACAGCCTGATCTGTTGCAGGGATTTCCTGCTCTCCGCGATGCCCTGATTCCTCCCGAGCCTGAGCCGGTTGATGTACACCAGCGGCTTGCCCAGAGCGGGGTTCCCTACCCGGTGGCGCGGGTTCGGTTAGATAACACCCTGCCGCATCTTGACCGTACCTTTGACTACCAGGTTCCTGCTGAGCTGAGCGAAGACGCGGTTCCCGGCGCCCGTGTGCGTGTGCGGTTCGGATCGCAGCGGGTCACAGGTTTTATCGCGGAGCGCGCCGAAACAACCGATGTTGCTAAGGGCCTGCAGCCGCTTTTATCGGTTTTGTCGCGGATTCCTGCGGTTTCTGCCGAGATTTTTGACCTTGCAGAGGCGCTTGCAGACCGGTACGCCTCAACGGTGGCGAATGTTTTGCGGCTTGCGGTGACGCCGCGCGTGGCATCTCTTGATAAACAGTATGCCCAGTTTTTGCCTACGTTTTCCGAGCTCATGGGTTTGCCACAAGAAGCCGACGAAACGGCCAATACAGCGGAAGACAGCACTTCTGAATCGGCCGCCGAAGATGACTTAGATGCTGACCGTGAGCCTCAAGAAGAATCTCCTAAAGAATCGCCGGATAACGGTTCGCCCTCTTTGACCGATGATATTCGTGGTTTCCTCTTGGGCGGTTTCGCTCCCTACCAGCTTCACCCGCCTGCCGCCCAGGTTTCGGCAGAAGACTCCCGTGCCTTTAGCGATTATGAGAATGGTGCCGAATTTTTAGAGGACTTGGCGGCTGGGTCCCCGGCGCGTGCGGTCATGAATGTGCTGCCCGCGCATCCTGAGTTCGATTGGGCTGAGCTGCTGGCTATTGCCGTGGTGACGGCGGCTGCGAATGGCCGCGGTGCCTTGGCGATGGCTCCCGATCAGAAGACTCTCGACAGGCTAGAGTCCGCGCTGAAACGTCGGGTGCCGGCGGGTGCTTATGTTCGGTTGAGTTCGAGTGATAAACCGCATAGCCGGTATCACGCCTATCTGAAGGCACGCCTAGGGCTGGTGCCCATTGTGATCGGTACTCGTGCGGCGGCTTACGCTCCGGTTGCCAATTTGGGATTGGTGGTGTGCTGGGATGACGGCGATTCCTCGCTTGTGGAGCGTCGTGCGCCCTATTGCCATGCGCGCGATGTGCTGTTATTGCGTGCCCAAGCAACAGATGCGGCAGTGCTGTTCGCTGGGTACGCGATGAGCAGCGAATCGGCACGATTGGTACGCACCCGGTGGGCTTCGCATGTGCGGGCACCTCGGGCGACGGTGCACGAGTTTTCGCCGCGCATTTTTTCGACGGGTAATGACTACCAGTTGGCGCGTGACCCGTTGGCGGCTGTGGCACGTATTCCTCGGTTAGCGTTTGAGCGTGCGCGTGTGGCTCTGCAGCATGGCCCGGTGTTGGTGCAGGTTGCGCGCAGCGGCTATGTCCCGTCGTTTTCGTGCCAGCGGTGCCGCATGCCCGCGCGCTGTAATACATGCCGGGGGCCACTCTCGTTGGCGGCGGGTGCTTCGGTGCCGAGTTGCTCGTGGTGTGGGCGTCTGGCACAGCAGTGGCGGTGCGCAGAGTGCGGGTACGATCAGTGGCGTTCGGGTACCGTGGGGGCTTTGCGCACCGCAGAGGAGCTGGGGCGTGCCTTCCGGGGTGTCCCGGTAATTTCTTCGGCGGGGGACCATGTGCGTGCTTCGGTGGGGGCCGAACCTGCGCTGGTGGTTGCCACCCCCGGGGCTGAACCCGTAGCGTTCGGCGGTTATGCGGCGGCATTGCTTCTGGACGCCGATTCTATGTTGCGTTTTGATTCTTTGCGTGCCCCGGAGGCCGCGTTGAGGCGCTGGTTCAACGCTGCGGCGCTGGTGCGTTCTGCTGCTCAGGGTGGGGTTGTGGTGACGACCGCATCTCCATCCCCGGTGGAGCAGGCGCTCGTCCGGTGGGATCCCACATGGTTTGCCTTGTATGAGCTGGATGAGCGATCGCAGATCGGTTTGCCCCCGGCGGTACGCACAGCGGCTATTACGGGTAGCGAGGATGATGTCCAGGCCTTCCTGGAAGAGCTGAACCTGCCAGAAGGTGTTCGGGTGACCGGGCCTGTGCCGTTGGACGAAGATTTCTTTGCGCATCAGTCTGTGCATGCCGGTATCGAGAGCGGGGGAGAGAGCGAGATTACCGAACCTTCACCGTCAGGTACCGAGGATGCGGTGCCCGGGGACTGGCGCGCTATTCTCTTCTTCTCTTACGCCCAGGCACCGCAGGTCACCCACGAGCTGCGTTCCGTGCGTGCGGCACTATCAGCGCTTAAGCGTGTCGGAGCGGTGCAGGTTCGATGCGACGGGTTGGATGTCGTCTAATCACTAAGCTTTATGCAAACTGACATTAACTTTACTCTAAAAGTTATAGAAATATTTCATGTACATATGAGTGTTTTCTTGATTTCTAAATGAAATTTCGATAGTCTACCTATGTAATTGTAATTTATTCTCTGACTACGGTGTTGGAGAGTATAGATAGAGGAACTCACAATCAATCCTAATGGAGGAAAATATGCGGATTAAAACCGTTGAAATTAAAAATTTTCGACTTCTCAAAGATGTATCTATAGACTTTAATAATTTAACCAGCTTTATAGGACCAAATGGTTCAGGAAAATCTTCTATACTGTATGCTTTGGATTGGTTTTTTAATGCAAATCCTAGCAACCTATCTATCGAAGATTGCAATGAACCAGATAAAGAAATAAAAATTAAAGTAACGTTTAATAATATTACAGAGTACGATAGAGATGTATTAGAGGGATATGCAAAACCCGCATCAGATGAATTATCTGTATGGAAAATTTTCAACCCTTTAGATAATAATAATCCAGAAAAATTCTCTGCTAACCTATACGTACATAAACCTTTCTACGAAATTCTTTATGATGAAGACGGAGATTTAAAAAGTAAGTCTGAGATAAAGGATAGCTATAACAGATTTGTGGATGAAAATCCGAGGTACAACCTTTCAAAGGTTACATCTGGCAGTAAGGCAGAAGAAAATATTAAGAATTATGATATAAGTGGTTTAGATATTGAGGAGATACTGTCACCAGAGGCAACTAGCTTCTTTGGATATCGTAAAGAAAAAGTTCTCTCAAAGATCTTTGACTATGTTTTTATTAGCGCTGATATGCGAGCATCGGAAGAGTCGCTTGAATCATCTCAAAAAACGGTTCTAGGAAGAATTATAGACAAAATAATTGAATATAAGAAAAGGAAAGAATTATCAGAAAAAGTAGATGATATTATTAGTGAAGCGCAGGAAAAAATAAAAAAATCTATTGGTGAGGAAGAGTTCATTGAAGTTTCTAGCGGAATAAGTAAAATCCTTCAAGAATTCTGTGGAGAGAAATCTGTTAAACTCCAAGTAGCGGAAATTGAATTTAGAAAGCCTAAGACTCCTTTTGAAGTTTTTATCGCGGAGTCGGAATCGCTTCTTACTAATGTTGATCGTCAAGGACATGGGGTACAGCGTTCCTTATTATTGGCTTTGCTTCGGTACCTGGCAGAGTCTTCTAACTCAAATCAGGAAAGAACAATTTTTATTGCTGTCGAAGAACCTGAGCTTTATCAGCATCCGCAACAAGAGCTGGTTTTTGAACATGTATTACGCAATTTATCTGAAAAACCAGACATGCAAGTTGCATATGTTACACACAGCCCTACTTTTGTAAATCCAAGAAAGTTTGAGGATATTAGGCGAGTTATAAGATGTCCCGAAGAAAATGCATCCATTATAATTTCCTCCACAAAGGATAATATTATATCATTAGTATCAAAACAATTTGATGCTAATGTGGAAAAGTATCAAAAGTCTGAAATAAATAATGATGCTTATAATACAATTATTCCTGCTATAGAAAAAGGGTTAGCAAAAGCTTTTTTCGCCGATCGAGTTATTATTGTTGAAGGCAGCACAGAAGTTGCATTAATTAGTGGTTATTTTTCTGCAAATGGAACATGCAATTCTCCCGAGTATAAAGGTGTTCAAGTTGTTGAATCTCATGGGAAAACACAGATCCCTATTCGCCACGCAATATTAACTAGTCTGGGAATTAAAGTATTTACTATATTTGATAATGACATTAAAAGGAAATATAACCTCGAAAATTCTATCGATAAATTAAATTTAGGTTTAAAACTAGATGGTACTTCACTTGATGATATTAAGGATAAGATGCAAGAGAATGGTTCTCTCTCAGATAAGCAGAAAGAGCGCATAAAGAAAGATATAGATAATTATATTAATACAGCAAATAATAATAAAAAATTGTTAAATTATTTTGGGTACGGAAATATTGTTGACTATCCTAACAGTGGACTTTATTATAATCATAACTTTGCCATTCTTGATGATAATTTGGAAGAAACTATTAAAAAATATTGGCCAAAGCTATACGATTCACTACCCCGTAAAAATAATAATATAACGAAAAACTCAGTTGAATATTATGAGAGTGTCTATAATAACTGTAACGCAGGGGAAGGTCCTGATAAAGGGACGTGTATAGATGATATCCTTAAGCATATTTTAAATTTTTAATACGGTTAGTTGTTCACATACCTTTCACAATCCTCACCAGCTTCAACGCCGAGTCGCGCCAGGAATAGTGTGAGGCATCCTGTAAGCCTTTGAGGATCACGCGGTCACGTACTGCGTCGTCTTCGAGGGAGCGGATTGCTTCAACCCAGGCGGGTGCATCTGCTTGCGGGTCTTCGGTTACAGGAGCGAAGACAGCGTGCGGGGCAATTTCGCGGAAAATATCGATATCGCTAATCACGGCGGGACAGCCTGCAGCCTGCGCCTCTACCACGGGCAGCCCGTACCCCTCGGCTCGTGAAGCTGTCACTAGCGCGTGCGCAGACTCCAGCAGTTCCGCATACTCCTCATCAGAAACCCCGTTATGCACAACCACATTCGAGCCCGCCGCCAGGGGAGAGAGCAGCCCCTGTTCTTCGAGCTCGGCGCGGCGCGCATCCGGCATCTTCGACAGCAGATGCAGCGTGTACCCCGGCAGCTCACGCATGGCGTACAGCAGAGTCTCAACATTCTTATACGGCATGAACGAACCCATATACACCAGGTGCCTGCTCGCGCCCTCAGCCCGTGACTTCGCACGGCGCAGGGCCTCATCCTCGCTCACCACAGACCCCGGCTGTGGGGCGTTCGGCACCACATGCAACGGCTTCTCCGTCAAACGGTGCTCACGAATCAGCCGCGCCGTAGACTCCGAAACCGTTACCACGGCATCCGCCCGATTCAGCAGCATACGCTGCGGTGTATAGCTCTTATGGAACAGCTGCCACCCCGCCCGCACCGGCGCAGGCAAAAACCCCGGAGGGGTTGGGTGTGCATAATAAATCAGGTCATGCAGGGTCAGCACCAGCTTGAACTTACGCCCCACCGAACCGATCGTCTGCATGGGCGAAAACACCACATCCGGCTTATACTTATTCAGCTGAAGAGCCGCAGCCGGTTCTAAGGGACCGGTCGGCGAACAAATCTTCACATGCGGCAAATCCGGGAGCATCTGCAGCTGGCGTTCATCACTAATCACCATCACCAACTGCAGATCGGCAACCTCGGGAGCACCGGAATCCATCAAATCCTTCAACGCACCCAGGAGCGAAGCGGTATACCGGCTAATGCCGTCGTGAAAGCCAATGCGTGTATAACGGGCGTCAACCATAAGTTTCATAGGATTCTCCTCGGGTTTACACCGTAAAATCTTCGTGCGTAAATTCTGCAATCAAACGTGCCGCCACTGTAGGCGTCTCATAATGAATCAAATGCCCAACCTCAGGAATCATCTCAAAACGTTCACCGGGGGAGTGCGGGCGCCCCTCAAGCGCGGCAAACATGGCGCGCGCCGTCTGCGGAGTACCCAAATCATCGTCTTCGGCAACAAGCATTTGTACGGGAACCCGAATCTGCGGTGCAAATTCGGCGGCGGTTGCCGAAATCGAAACCTCATACGCCTGCAAAGCACCCTTACGCGAGCCGAAAGACCCAAAATATGCGGCGTGCTGGTTATTGATAAAGCGGCGCATGGCGGGTTCGCGGGTGCGCATCATCAGCTCGCTCGTCACGCGGGTAATCAGCTGTGAACGCAGCAATGGATAACCAATCTTCTCGGGAAGTGCCGCGCCCACGCGATAGTAAAACGATGCCGCTTGCGAGGCAATCTTCTGTGACCCTTCGAGTGCGGGCTCGCTAATGGGGTTAATGAGCGTTAGGCGGTCAAGCCCGTGCGGATATTCGGCGGCATAAGCGGCGGTCACGATAGACCCGAACGAGTGCCCTACCACGTGAATATCAGAGCCATCGGGGCGTGCAGGGTTTATCTGCCCAATAAGCGCGTGCAGCCATGCGGTATAGCCCTGTAAAGAAACAGTCATGGGCAGGTCTTCTGAACGCCCGAAACCCGGTAAGTCAGGGCTGATAATACTAGCTTCGGGTAAAAGCTTCAGAAGCCTGTTCGCAATAATCTCAAGCCCGTGATGATCGCCGCGGAACCCGTGAATCAGCAGGATCTTTGGAGAGCTTTCGGAGGGAAAAACGCCGGTGCCCATGCCCGCACCGTACTGCCAATACCGTGTAGTTGCCCCAAGCAGCTCTACTTCAAATCTGGTGCCCGGGATGAGTGCCCCCGGCACACCTTCAAGAACGGTACTGGGTGATGTCACGGCGGGTGCCTTTCGTATGTTGCGGGCTCGGTCACTGTAAATCCCTGCGGGAGATTCACGGAGGGTGTGCGTAAACCGGCTTACGCACACAATGAGTTCTCTCAGTGTACGTGGAATTTCTGTGTAGGTGCTGGAGATTCAAAGGAAAAGTCAAACAATATTCAGAGTTTTTCGTCGTATACGGTTGAAAACGGTTTACACGCGCGGGGTTACTCTGGCGGCAACAAAGGCGAAACTGGCGGGGCGGTGAGGTGCATCCACGATATGAAACGGGAACTCGTGAGTTTATGAATACATCAAGAAACCTTTGTGGGTACACGCTAGAATAGGTTGGTTAGCGAAAATCAAACGTCAAAGGAATCGTAGTGTCTGCTGAGGTAGAGACCGAACGCACCGAGAATGCGTATGACTTCCATGCACAGGAAGCGAAATGGCGCCCCTACTGGGAAGAAACGGGTGTCTTCAAACCAACCGGCAACGCCGCGAAAGGTCGCCGCTATGTGCTAGACATGTTTCCGTACCCCTCAGGCGACCTGCATATGGGCCACGCAGAAGCGTTTGCTATTGGAGACATGAATACCCGCTACTACAAGCAGTGCGGCTACGATGTTCTGCACCCCATCGGCTGGGATTCCTTCGGTTTGCCCGCAGAAAACGCTGCTATCAAGAACGGTACCCACCCAAAAGAGTGGACCTACAAGAATATTGACACGCAGGCAGAATCTTTCAAACGCTACGCTATCGCAGTGGACTGGGATCGACGCCTGCACACCTCAGACCCCGAATACTATAAGTGGACCCAGTGGCTTTTCGAGCAGTTCTATAAGAAGGGCTTGGCCTACCGCAAAGACTCGATGGTGAACTGGTGCCCCAAAGATCAGACCGTGCTCGCGAACGAGCAGGTGGTTAACGGTGCCTGTGAACGATGCGGCACCACGGTTACTAAGAAGTCGCTAAATCAGTGGTACTTCAAGATTACTGACTACGCCCAGCAGCTTCTTGACGATATGGAGCAGCTTGAGGGCAAATGGCCCGAACGTGTTCTGCTGATGCAGCGGAACTGGATTGGACGTTCCGAAGGTGCTGAGGTTCGCTTCGAGATTGAGGCTACTGAGGCGCAGCCTGCCGAATCCTTCACGGTCTTCACCACCCGCCCAGATACCCTCTACGGTTCAACCTTTATTGTTGTTGCCGCTGACTCGACCTTTGCTGAGCAGATTGTGGCACCCGAACAGGCACAGGCGCTAGAGGACTACCGCGAGCAGATTAAGGCGCTCAGCGATATTGACCGCCAGTCTTCCGAGCGTGAAAAGACCGGTATGTTTACTGGGCGTTACGCAATCAACCCGCTGAACGGCGCAAAGTTGCCGGTGTGGGCTTCAGATTATGTGCTTGCCGATTATGGTACCGGCGCTATTATGGCGGTGCCCGCGCACGATCAGCGTGACCTTGACTTCGCCAAGAAATTCGACCTGCCGATCGTGACGGTGCTCGAGGTTGAGGGCGAGGAAGACCCTGCCAAGTCGGGTATCGCCACTGCGGGCGATGGGGTGCTCATTAACTCCGGTGAGCTAACCGGACTTCCTAAGGCAGAGGCTATTGCGAAGGCTACCGAGCTGGTTGAGGCTGCCGGCACCGGCGAAGGTAAGGTTATTTACCGCCTGCGCGACTGGTTGCTCTCGCGCCAGCGTTTCTGGGGCACGCCTATTCCCGTGATTCACTGTGAAGACTGCGGCGAGGTACTGGTTCCTGAAGAACAGCTGCCGGTTCTGCTCCCAGATAATCTGCGCGGTGAACAGTTAGCCCCCAAAGGACAGTCGCCCCTTGCTGCCGCCGATGACTGGGCCATAGTTCCCTGCCCGCAGTGCGGTAAGAGCGCCCGCCGCGATTCCGACACGATGGATACCTTCGTGGATTCTTCCTGGTACTTCCTGCGCTATGTTTCACCCCGTTACGCCGAAGGCCCTTTCGACCCGCAGGCGATCAGGGAATGGGGCGCGGTCGATATGTACGTGGGCGGTGTGGAACATGCGATTCTGCATCTGTTGTATGCGCGTTTCTTCACGAAGGTTATTCGTGATCTGGGGCTGATTGAACATAGTGAACCATTCAAGGCTCTCATGAATCAGGGGCAAGTCCTCAACGGCGGTAAGGCTATGTCGAAGTCACTCGGCAACGGCGTAAACCTGGGTGAGCAGCTTGATAAGTTCGGCGTGGATGCAGTGCGCACCACCATGATCTTCGCTTCTCCGCCCGAAGATGATGTGGACTGGGCGGATGTTTCGCCCGCCGGTTCGCAGAAGTTCTTGGCGCGCGCATGGCGGGTTGCTCAGGACGTTACCTCCGAACCTGGCGTGGATGCGGCATCCGGCGATGCGAGCCTGCACAAGCTGGTGGCGCGTACCGTACACGATGTGAAACAGCTTCTTGACACTGGTAAGTTCAACGTGGTGGTCGCCAAGACTATGGAGCTGGTGAATGCTACCCGTAAAACTATCGATTCGGGCCCTGGGGGAGCAGACCCCGCGGTGCGCGAAGCCGCCGAAACTATTGCGATCTTATTGTCACTCTACGCGCCGTACACCGCCGAGGACATGTGGCACGCGCTGGGATACGATAACCCGGTGCTGACCGCAGGTTTCCCGCAGGTAGATGAATCCCTACTCGTGGATGATACCGTCACCGCAATCGTACAGATCAAGGGCAAAGTTAAGGCGCGCCTTGAGGTATCAAAAGATATTTCTGAAGCTGAGCTTGAAAAACAAGCCCTGGAGGACGAGACTATCGCGAAGCTGGTGGAAGGCTCCGAAATCCGTAAGGTAATTGTGCGAGCCCCCAAACTGGTGAATATCGTCATCTAGAGTTTTCAGAACGTTGATGCGGTGCCGCCGGAAGAAAACTTTTCGGGTTTTTCTTCCGGCGGCACCATTCTTTTTAGCTATGATGAGAAAGTCGGTTATTGCAAATTGCCGTATTTTTAAGATTCAGGAGGTACCTTATGGGACGCATCGCTGTCGTGACAGACTCAGCCGCTGCCATTACCCCTGAAATTCTTAAGGAACGGCAAGAACGCGGTGGCTTTGCCGTGGTACCCATGCCGGTATCCGTTCAAGAGACACCCGCACGTGCAGGCATCAGGGGCACACGAACCGAGACAAATACCCGCGATTTAACCGGTCTTAGCCTCGAGGAAATTGACGAAGCCATTTTAATGGCGCATGTCCTCGGAAATACGGTCCATACCTCCGGTCCTGCCCCCGGTGTCTTTGCCGATACCTACGATACCCTTGTTGATGAAGGGTACGAGCATATTCTGTCGATACACCTCTCGGGAGAGCTCTCTGGAACCGTTGAATCAGCGCGAGTGGGTGCACAGCTTTCTAAAGCGCGAGTGACCGTACTTGATTCCCGTACCGTCGCCGGAGCCTATGGGCATGCGGCATTGCACGCCCATGATATAGCCGATATTTGCGATAGTCCTGAGGAACTTGCCAAAGTAGTTACCGGTATATGCGCCGAAACCGATATTTATTTCTACATTCCTACTCTCGATGCGCTTCGCCGCGGGGGTCGTGTCTCGCCCGCGTTGGCAATGGTCGGGCAGATGTTCCAGATCAAGCCTATCGGCACGGTCGCGGATGGAAAACTGACCTATGTTGAGCGCCCCCGTACAGCAACGCGCGCGAAAGAACGCCTCACGCAGATTATTCGTGACGTTTGTACCAAGCACCAATCGGTAAAAAAGCATCCTGCAGCTGCGGCTGCGCAGCACGACGTACGACCAACCGGTCACGTAGTAGCGCTTCACCATATGGGTAACCTTGCGGAGGCTAAAGCCTTGCAAGATTCGTTGGGCGCCTTCGCTTCGGACGCGGTTCTCAGCTCTCTCCCGCCCGTATTAGCGGCACATTCCGGACTGGGAGCACTTGCCGCTGTCATCTATTAGCCATACGATGTGAGAATGTCATATTTCTTTGTGTAGCCGCTAAAATTACCCGATTCACCCGCAAAAATTGGCGCAATCCCTGTGGATAGCCGGTTTTTGTGTCCCGCTCGGATAGTTATCCACAGAATATAGGAACCGCCCGGCGGGGGGCATAAGCACGCGGCTAGGCTTGCACTATGACCCGCGATAACGCCCACCAAGCATTTCACCCACTAAGCTCTTCTATGCAGACGCTACCCGAAAGAGCTGAGACGTCGGTACCAGCACAGGAAGCTCAGGCAGAGAAGCAAAGCCCCTATGGGATCTGGGATGACGAGCCCACAGAACGTCTTATGCCGCATGATGACTTTGTGGAAGGGTCTGCTTCTTCTGCCTCGGTGGGGAAGAGCTTACGAAGACTCTACTCAGATTCTTACGAACAAACCATGTATGAGCAGCATGAGTCGGCATCTGAACAGCTCTTAAGACGAGCTAGACAACGCGCCACTCATAGCACCGAACCAGACGATTTGACGGAAAGCTACTACGAGGGCACACAGCAGCAGATCTCCGCGGTAAAACCTGCGCACAACCCTGCCAATGAACAGCGCGGCGAGCACACTACTCACGTTATTGCACAGCGTGAGAATATGCCCGAAGAGCTCATTCAGGATGAATGGGACGAATGGGAAACACCAGCGAAAACCCGTGCTTTCCGGTGGAAGATTCCGCCCTATGCCGTCTTCGTTTTAGCCTTGGGCGTTCTAGGGATTATTCTCTGGGGGTTGCTAGGATTTACACCCACTCTGCAAGCAAACGAAGAGTCTACCAGTAGCGCCCAGGTGGCGGCGCCAGGGACTAGCTCATCCGTAATTCCGAGTGCCATCCCTTCGGATTCATCTGCGCAGAATAAGGTTCCGAATAAGAACGGCACTATTCGAGTGCATATAGCTGGAGCAGTCAAAACTCCTGGCGTGCAAACGCTCCCTGCTGATGCCCGCGCCATTGATGCCCTTGAATCCGCAGGAGGCGCCACCCCGGATGCCGACCTCAACCGGGTGAACCTCGCGGGCAGCCTTAGCGACGGCACACAGCTTTACATCCCCAAGACAGGGGAGACCGCTGCACCGGTACTTGCCGCACCAGCCGGGGGAAACAGTGCTTCACCCAGCGGTTCTCCGGGAGCCGCGCAAAATCCTGCGGCACCGAAATCTTCTGCGGGCGCTGGGCAGCAGGGCGCACCGGGTTCTCCTATCAACCTGAATACTGCGACTGCTGAGCAGCTGCAGACTTTGCCGCGCATTGGTCCTTCTCTGGCCGCCCGCATTATTTCTTGGCGTGATGCTCACGGAGGCTTCAAAAGTGTTGATGAACTGGATGCGGTACCCGGCATCGGTCCCTCTCTCATGAGTTCGCTACGCCCGCTCGTCACAGTGTAAATCCGTTAGCGTCAAACATTATAGGTAATGAGCCGCATCATGAGTTTTCTGCACATTCCGCCTAAGCTCAAACCATATCTCACCCGAAATTTCGCCCGTACCGAGTGGATGCGCTATCGCCGCGACCATAACCGCGAATGGTTTCGCGCTGTCAGTGCCATTATTCACCTTGATATACGGCTTATAGTCTCGGCGGTCGTACTCTGGATTTTCACGCTGGCTGCCATGTATCACGGTACTTTTCAGCCCTATAAATACTACGTTTTAGTGGCTATTAGCCTGCTCGGAATAATCACCATAACGCTCAATACCTTCTATGGACGCAAAATCGCCCATATTCTTTGTCCTATCCTCGGGCAGTTCATGTTCATTATGCTCTTGGTGACTCTGCAAGCTGTCCTGCTCATGCTGACCGGAACGGATTCCAGCCGCACGACCCTAAGAGATGCCGAAGGAGCCTCGTTACGTATAACCGGAGTCATCAGGGAAATACGCCCTCTTGACTCGCATACGAATATGATCATTCTCAGCACCGACACAGCTCAGTACCGTAATCTTCGAGCACCAATTCATGAAGATATTCGTATTTACAACAACACGCAAAAACAGCAGCTTACCCCCGGAACCCGGGTTAACGCGCTCGGAACCCTTGAAAATAAAGGCACCACCGCATTCCTCAAAGGTGCAAGCATATTCCCTCAACCGAACCAAAATCTTGAGCACACACACGCCCTAAACACTAGGATGCGCGATTACGCCCGCCGACACCTCGATGCCGAAACCACGGCGTTACTTCTAGGTACCGCCTATGGCGATGACTCCGCGATGCCCAACACCAGTAAGGAAAACTATAAGCTTAGCGGGCTCAGTCACCTTACCGCAGTCTCTGGAGCAAATATTGCCATCATTTTCATGGCTGGCTACCGTTTTGGAATTCTCGTGCGTGTTCCACGCCGCCTTATGATCGGAATGGGTATTACCGCCGTCGTTCTCTACTCCACGATTCTCACCTTTGAGGGATCCGTAATCCGCTCTATTCTCATGGGGTCACTAGGGGCTTTGGCGATGCTCCGCGGCACCGGGAGAAATACTCTTAGCGCACTCGCCACCACTATCGTGTGCTGCCTCATCGCTGCGCCGAAACTCGCTGGTGATCTCGGCTTTGTGCTCTCCACCGTGGCTACGGCATCGCTGATAGCGCTCGGACCCTCACTCACGCGTCTCTTGATGCGCGTCCTACCGCACACCCTCGCCGAACTTATAGCAGCTTCCGCCAGCGCCTCGCTCTGGTGTACCCCTGTGATTTTAGGTATCAGCGGCAAAATACCGCTCTATACCATTCCCGCAAATATGCTTGCCGCTCCACTAACCGCGATCACCATGTTTGCTGGTCTTGCCGCGTTCCTGAGCTACAGCATCAACTTCACGGCCATCACGGATATTGCTCTTATTCTCGGTAGAATACCGGCACAGGGCATCGAATACATAGCGAAATATTTTGCACACGCACCCGCAAATCCACTCAATGTAGATGTTACTCTGGCATCTGTAGCTTTTGCTGGAGTTACTGTCTTTGCGGGTAGCCTGCTGATATGGCTCTGGGATTACCGTATTTACAAGCGCGAGCTTCACCTCGATTATGTACGTATACCCGGTACTCGACATGTAACTAGTACGCACCGTCAATAACTAACGCACCAAATCGGTCAAAGACACTTCGGTATGATAGAAACAGCAACACACCGAACAAGCAATGAGGTACCGTGACTCCCAGGGGAAGCTCATCACGCGGCAACTACCGCGGCCAACGCGCTAATAAAGCGCTTGATAACGCATGGCGCACCGTAAATCCCGCACCGGTCATCATGCTCCACGGTTCCGAAGAGTATTTCGCCTCACGAGCACGTGAACGTCTGCGCACCGCTTTTTATAGTACCTATCCAAATGCAGACCTAGTCACCATCAACGCTTCCACCTACACTGCGGGGGAACTCACTCTCCTCGCGAGCCCGTCGCTCTTCGGGACTGCCAAAATAATAGATGCTGACAACGTCGCCACCATGAGTGAAGACTTCCTTAACGATGTTCTCAGCTACATTGCTGCCCCAGAATCCGACATTATGCTCATCATGCAGCATTCCGGCGGCAACCGCGGCAAAAAACTCATTGATGCCATACGTAAAAACCACGTTCTTATTCCCTGTAAACCGCTCAAAGCCGAGCGCGAAAAAACGGAATTTGTCACCAGTGAATTCCGAGAGGCTAAACGCACTATCGATCCCGGCGCCCTACGCCTACTCGTAGCCGCTACCAACGACACCGCCGAACTTGCCTCTGCCTGTGCTCAGCTTCAAGCAGATATTGCGGGAAATATTACCGAAGAGATCGTGAACCGTTACTATGGCGGGCGAACCGAAGTTACTGCTTTTCGGGTAGTAGACGCCGCCGTTACGGGAAACGCAGCAGAAGCACTTAGGCTTTTGCGACATGCTTTAGCAACTGGAACAGAACCTATCCCTCTGTTGGGGGCACTTGCCATGCGTATTCGCAATATTGCCCGCGTGCATCATGTGCGTGCCAGTGCCCAGGAACTTGCCCGTGAGGTAGGTATGGCTCCGTGGCAGGTTGAACAGGCGCAACGCGACGGAAGGCGTTTCACCGGGGAACAGATCGCCCGTATCGTGCAGCTACTTGCTGATGCCGACGCACAGCTCAAGGGGGAGGGCCTAGACCCGGTATATGCGGTTGAACGCGCGGTACTTGCCATTGCGTTGCCTCATAACCGCTCATAAATGCATTTTTATTTTGCTCATATATGAGCTAGGGAAAGATTTGCGTCATAAGGCATAATGGACTCCATGCTACAAACACTGAAAAAAGCATTCTTCGCCGTTTTGCCTTCGCTTCGGAAAGCAGCAGAAGATGCTCTGCGCGATAATGCACAACAGTCGCAAGCACAGACCAACCACGATTCTGAACAACCTCAGACATCAAATGCGCCGAAACCAGGCCCCGGTGCTTCTAAGTCTGCGCCCTCTCAACAGCAGAGTTCGCAGGGACAGGGCTTAGACTATCCAGGAGACTATCGCGGGTCTATTGACTTTGAGTATTCTCCCTCATTGGACGGCGATCCAGATCCTGGTGAGATCGTGTGGACTTGGGTTCCTTACGAAGAAGACCATACTCAGGGGAAAGACCGCCCGGTCATACTTGTAGGGCGTGACGGGGAATACCTGCTCGCCTTCATGATGACCAGCAAAGACCACAACAACCGCGATCATGCAGATTCTAATTATCTAGATATTGGTTCAGGCTCTTGGGATTCCCAGGGTCGGGCCTCCGAGGTCAAACTCAATCGCGTCTTACGGGTGCGTCCTGAGAACATGCGCCGTGAAGGGGCAATTATGCCTCACGAGACTTTCCGCCTTATCGAACAAGCCTACAACCGCCGTTAATCTGCGGTTGTACCTATCTCAAAAGCGCAAAAATCATACATCATCCTTGAAATAACAGGTATTCTTACAAGCATTTATCTGCTATGATTTATGGTTGAGTGTCTGGTGGTCATCAGGCACTGCTGACTGGTTGCCATAGGCATCCCCACGCCGCTCAGTCGATGATCGGTCAGCATAGCCCTCACCGACCAATAAGACAAACAGAAAGTTTAATCGTGGCTAATATCAAGTCCCAGAAAAAGCGCATCCTCACCAACGAGAAGGCTCGTCTGCGTAACAACGCTATTAAATCTGAGCTGAAGACCGCAACCCGTCGGGTTAAAGAAGCTGTTGAGGCACAGAACAGGGAAGCTGCCGAAGAGGCACTGCGTTTTGTGAGCCGCAAGCTGGATAAGGCTGTTTCTAAAGGCGTTCTGCACAAGAAGAACGCTGCTAACAAGAAGTCCGGTCTAGCGCATCTGGTTAACAAACTTTCCTAATGTCAGCCTCTGTATGAGGCGCATTGCGAAGTGATAGGGGTTCCCCGTCGGTTCTCTCCCGGCGGGGAATTCTTTGTGTCCGCCGACCGTGCCGGTTCGCGCTTCCAGTGTGCATTATGGGAAAATAAAAGATAGTTGTGCCAGCTGCCTGATGAACCTCCATGAAAGGAATATGCGAGTGACTCCTCTGTCGAAAAATCCGCCAATACCGGCGGCTACCGACCCCGCGATTATTCGCAACTTCTGCATTATTGCACATATTGATCATGGAAAATCCACGCTCGCTGACCGTATGCTTCAGGCAACTGGCGTTGTCGCGCCGCGCGATATGAAGGCACAATACCTTGACCGCATGGATATTGAGCGTGAACGAGGCATCACCATTAAGTCCCAGGCAGTACGTATGCCATGGGAGATCGACGGTACTTCCTATGCGCTCAACATGATCGACACTCCGGGACACGTTGACTTCACCTATGAAGTCTCTCGCTCACTTGCCGCATGCGAAGGCGCTCTGCTTCTTGTTGATGCGGCACAGGGGATTGAAGCCCAAACTCTCGCCAACCTCTACTTAGCGATGGAGAACGATCTTACGATTATTCCCGTCCTGAATAAGATCGACCTGCCCGCCGCTATGCCCGATAAATATGCTGAGGAGCTGGCAAACCTTATTGGCTGCGAACCTGAGGAGGTTCTGCGGGTTTCGGGTAAAACCGGTGAGGGTGTAGAAGCTCTACTGGACCGTATTGTCGAAGGTATACCCGCGCCCGTTGGCCAAGCGAATGCGCCTGCCCGCGCCATGATTTTTGACTCAGTGTACGATTCCTACCGCGGAGTGGTCACCTATGTGCGCGTCGTAGACGGAAAACTTGAACCGCGCCAAAAAATCAAGATGATGTCTACCGGCGCAGAACACGATCTGCTTGAGATTGGGGTAATTTCACCCGACCCCATTCCCTCCAAAGGGCTGAGCGTAGGTGAAGTGGGCTATTTGATCACTGGCGTTAAGGACGTTCGGCAGTCCCGCGTGGGCGATACCGTAACCTCTGCCGTCAAGCCTGCCGCAGAATCCCTAGGCGGCTATGAAGACCCGAAACCTATGGTGTTCTCTGGGCTATTTCCTATTGATGGTTCAGATTATCCGGCGTTGCGAGATGCCCTAGACAAACTCAAGCTCAACGATGCTGCGCTTGTCTACGAACCCGAAACTTCTGCAGCACTCGGGTTTGGTTTCCGGTGTGGCTTCTTAGGCCTGCTGCACCTTGAAATCGTGCGCGAACGCTTGGAACGCGAGTTCAATCTCGACCTTATTTCGACCGCCCCCAACGTTATTTATGATGTTGTGGACGAATCGGGTAATGCAAAGCGTGTGACTAACCCAAGCGAGTTCCCCGAGGGTAAAGTCGCAACCATTCGTGAACCGATGGTGGCATGTACGATTATTGCTCCCAGCGACTATATTGGGGCGATCATGGAGTTGTGCCAGTCGCGCCGCGGGCAAATGGGCGGCATGGACTACCTATCTGAGGATCGCGTTGAGATGCGGTACCGCCTGCCGCTGGCCGAGATTGTCTTTGATTTCTTCGATCAGCTCAAGTCCCGTACTCGCGGATATGCATCCTTGGACTGGAAGTTCGATGGTGAGGAAGAGGCTGACCTGGTGAAGGTCGATATCCTGCTTCAGGGTGAGAAAGTGGATGCTTTCTCGGCTATTACCCATCGCGACAAGGCCTATTCGTACGGTTTGATGATGACGAGTAAGCTTCGTGAGCTAATACCTCGTCAGCAATTTGAGGTTCCTATTCAGGCTGCTATTGGTTCTCGCATCATTGCCCGCGAGAATATCCGCGCTATGCGCAAGGACGTGCTGTCAAAATGCTATGGTGGCGATATTTCGCGTAAGCGCAAGCTGCTGGAAAAGCAGAAGGAAGGCAAGAAGCGCATGAAGATGGTCGGCCGCGTCGAGGTACCGCAAGAGGCATTCATCGCCGCCCTATCTTCGGGCGAAGAGAAAGAGAAGAAAGACAAAAAGAAGTAAATCTTTACCGTCTTTCTTGCGGGTAGAGACCTGACTCCAAGAAAAGAGCGTCTCTACCCATCATTTTTGCGCACACGCACTTGGCTAGATTCTCATGAAGGAGGCATTGTATGGCACCCGCGCAACCGGTTGGCGCGCCCGCGCCGCGTGACGGACGCATCCCAGCCTCGTGTGCGCACGGGTGCCAAAACCGTGATTTTAGCCTCTACGTACATATTCCGTTCTGCTCGGTGCGATGTGGGTATTGTGATTTCAACACTTATGCCACCGAAGATTTTGGTGACGGGATAGGGCTGGGTACGTATGCAGACGATGCTACAGCTGAGATTTTCTTTGCCGCTCGCACTCTTGAAGCATCCGGGGTGGTAAAGCGGCCGTTGCATACGGTATTCTTCGGCGGGGGTACGCCCACGAAACTCCCTGCGTATGATTTGGTGCGCATCCTGAAAACTGCAATTGATATTTTCGGTATCGAAGATGGTGCTGAGGTCACCACCGAGGCTAATCCTGACTCTGTCACCTATGAGGATCTGCAGACGTTAAAAGACGGCGGATTTACGCGTGTTTCTTTTGGTATGCAATCTGTTGTGCCCGAGGTTTTGAAAGTTCTTGACCGTACCCATACACCCGAAAATGTTCCTAAAGTTGTGGCGTGGGCGCGAGATATTGGTCTTCAAGTATCGATAGATTTAATTTATGGCTCTCCGTCAGAAACGCTGGAGCAGTGGGAGCAAAGTGTGCAAGCGGCGATTTCTTATAAGCCAGACCACATTTCTACATATTCTTTGATTGTTGAAGACGGTACTAAACTTGCCGCACAAATTCGGCGCGGTGAATATACAATGCCTGATGATGACCTCATGGCAGATATGTATTTGCGTGCAGAAGATCTTCTCATGCAAGCCGGATATCGGTGGTATGAGGTCTCGAATTATTCTCGCTCTGAGCATACTCGAAGTGACCATAATATGGCGTATTGGCGTAATCAAGACTGGTGGGGAATAGGACCGGGAGCACATTCACATATAAACGGTACCCGGTGGTGGAATATTAAACATCCCATTCCCTATGCACATCGTGTTCGGGCTGGGGAATCGCCGGCCGCAGCGCGAGAAGTTTTAGGCTCAGGAACTCGTTCTTTTGAGGCAATTATGCTGCTGATTCGAGTACATGAAGGTTTGCCTATGAGCGAGCTTCTGGCCGTGCATCCTGCCGCTGACTTGGGGGATTCTTTACAATGGTTGCTCGCGCAAGGACTTATTGAACCCGACATTTTTACAAATACTGGTGCGCCCAACCCTGATGCTTCAGTAAAACTTACGTTGCAGGGCCGACTTTTAGGTGATGCTGTTACTCGAGAATTACTTCCAGATATAAAATAAATGTCTCGTAAAATATGCGAGAATACTTACCCCAAAAATATAATTGCCTTAACTTTCAGGATAAAATAATTGAATTACTAGACATTAGGTTGAAACTAAGGTAGAGTTTATATTGGCAGGACGGTATATGTTACAGCGTGTTGTCGTCTTTGCTGAAGTTGAGTGAATACGGTTGAAGGTCCCTTGTGTATCAGGGGCCTTCAATCGTTAACAGGTGTTTTATATGGTATGTAATATGCGTATAAAAATAAAGGGCCACATATTCCATATCGAAATAGTGACCCGGGGTGCCTTATACGATGTATAAGTCTGTTTATACGCGGCGCTCGGCTGCCTGTTGTTGCTGTTGCCCTTCCATTTCTTCTCGGTGCTGCTTCTTCTTTTCTTTGAAGTCTTCAGCAGGCTTGAGGAAAAGGTCAAGGATACGCAGGTTGAGCTTGTACCTATGAGGTTCTCCTTGGGCGGCGTAGATGCCCGCAATTACGGAACTGATCGCCATATAAAGCCACAGAATAGCAGTAAAGAACATCATGAGGCTTGCCATGCCGGGTACGAAGCTCAAAATGAGAAGAACAAGAATCATGATTGAAGGCAGAAGCGTAAAGTTCATGGCTTCACGTGACTCTTGCTCAGTGAAGGGGGCGCGGTCACGATACAAATAGTAGATAGCAGCAGCAGGCAAAAACCCGATGATGCCGCTAAAGTGAGCAAAAGTCGCCATGCTCCGGTCCTGCGACACAGGCAAAGGTGTAATGTTTCGTTTATGCCCCTCCGGGCGAGTATCTTGAACCACAGAAATCCTGATTGTTACTCGTCTATTTTGCTCTGCCGTACACATGCCTCAATTGGTGCACCTGTACAACCTAAAATCCTTATTTATTGTAACGTGTTTTACCGAACGCCTCGCCAGAGGTGCGGCATAGACAACCTGAGCTACTCACATTACCTTATTCAGTCAGAAAATCAATGAGCGACTCAACAGGTCCTAGCAGCGTAGGATCAAGATCGGAATAAGAGTCAACTCGGGAAAGAATACGTTTCCAGGCGTTTGCCACGTCTTCCTGGCTTTGATGCGGCTGTCCCAACCGACTTAGAATTCCTTTCTTCCAGTCCTCACCTCGAGGCGCCTGCGGCCATGCCGGAATTCCGAGAACCTGCGGCTTGACAGCCTGCCAAATATCAATGAAAGGGTGCCCCACAATCTTAATATTTCCAGCAGCGCCGGGAACAGCTAAAGCCTCCGTCACAACACGTTCTTCCTTGGTGCCTTTCAGAAGATGATCCACAAGAATTCCAAGTCGTCGCTCTGGGCCGGGGGAGAACTCTTTAACGGCAGTTGCTAAATCATCAACACCATGAAGGGGCTCGACCACAATACCTTCAACCCGCAGATCATGGCCCCACACTTTCTCGACGAGTTCCGCATCATGAAGCCCCTCAACCCAGATTCTGGATGCGCGCGCCACCCGTGCTGGAGCGTTTTCAACTGCTACCGAACCAGAACGAGAAATTTTGCGCCCTGAGGTCTTTCGTGGTGTTGGGGCAACAATCTCAACCGGTTCGCCCTCAAGAAAGTACCCGATTCCTAAAGGAAAATTTTTGACCCGTCCGTGAGCGTCTTCAAGCCCGAAAAATATTTCTCCGCCGATACGTTCGGCACGCACTACTTCGCCAACCCACCCGTTAAGATCCTCAAGGACCATCCCGCGTTTTAGCTCGACCCGACGAGGAGGAGCAGGCCTGTTATTTATTGAGGCACGTGATAGATCTTGTGCACCCCAAGCGTATCGTTCACTCATATCTTGCATCCTTCGTACAACGGCACCACGGATATTGCCTGGTTTCCGCAGGTTAGCTTTTGGCAGAACCCATCCAATTCTAAAGTATTGATAACTCGCTTCTGGCGAAAGACTAGTACCGCTAGGGGCTACCCGGCTATGATAAAAGTAGTTTTTAGCACTCTCTCAACAAGAGTGCCAGATTATTAACCACCGATAGGGTCGCAAGGAGTACCATGTCACACGAACGCCGCATGCGCATATTGCAGGCAATCGTTGAAGACTACGTGCGCACAGGCGAACCCATAGGTTCAAAGACGCTGGCACAGCGCCACCATCTTCAAGTATCCAGTGCCACGATACGCAATGATATGGCAGCTTTAGAAGAACAGGGACTTTTGAGCGCACCGCACGCCAGCGCTGGGCGTATTCCTACAGAACAGGGATACAGGTTCTTCGTCGACGCTCTAGCCGCGCCGCGTGCTCTCTCTGCAACCCAAGTGTCGGCGTTACGGCAAATTCTTGAAAGCGCACACAGCGTAGAAGATATGATTGAAGCCGCCACCCGAACACTTGCGCATCTCACGCATCAGGTGGCGCTTATCCAGTACCCAACACGTAACGCTGGAACTCTCTTGCATCTTGAGTTCGTACCCCTAGATTCACGCACGCTCTTAGCATTGCTTATCAGTGATCTTGGCACAATTCACCGGGTCACTGTGATACTGCCAGAGACTACAGCCTTAGCGCATGATGAAACTGTATCAGCTCTTGCAGCGATTAAAGAAAACTTGCTTAAAATGCTTCAGGGTTTACCTTTCGAAAACATAAGTGCATTGCTGCCAGAAGCGCATCATCCAGCGTTGCGAGGCCGTTCTCCGGAACTCACCGAAGCTATCGTGGATCATCTGCGAGCACAGCCTTATTTTGAACGAGATATTCGCTTCGCGATCTCTGGCACCTCAAACCTAGCACGAAGTCACGATGACTTCTCGGCGAGCATAGCTCCCATTTTGGATGCGCTCGAAGAACAAGTTACGCTGCTGCGCGTGCTGTCTCACGCATCGGTTCAAGAAGCCGGGTACAGTGTAAGGATCGGTCACGAGAATACGGAGCAAGCGCTTCAAGGAGCTTCTATTGTCACTGGTGAATACGATTCACCCGTTGTAGTTTCATACGGCAAACAACATTTACCAGACAATGAAGGCGCCTTGGGGAAGCATACGGCAAAACTTGGCGTGGTGGGTCCAGTCCGCATGGATTACCGTGGTAACATTGCGGCGGTGAACGCGGTAGCTCGCTATCTAGGTCATGTCTTAGGCACACGAGCATCATGACATCAAGCGGGTAACTCCTCAGAGCCCCACAAACTTACAGATTTTATATTGACACCATACCCGGAGCACTCCGGTACGAAAAGGATAGAAGAAACACGTGAGCGATCACTACTCAACTCTTGGAGTCTCAAAGGACGCAAGCCCCGAAGAGATTAAAAAAGCGTACCGTAAAAAGGCGCGTCAACTGCACCCCGATGTTAACCCATCCGAAGAGGCAGCCGAGGAGTTCAAACGTGTAACCCTCGCCTATGAAGTACTCTCAGATAACGAGAAACGCCGTAATTACGACGCTACCGGCGATGAACAGGGTCGTGCAGGATTCCCTGGAGGCGCAGGAGGGTTCGGAGGCTTCGGCTCAGGAAGTTTCGGGTTCCAAGATCTTTTCGATATGTTTACCGGAGGCGGTGGACAAAGCGGTCCCGCATCCCGCGTACGCCAGGGACAAGACGCACTTATCAACGTCTCAATATCCCTCAAAGACGCAGTTTTTGGCGTCGAAAAGACTGTAGAGCTTAACACGGCCGTCACTTGTAAATCCTGTGAGGGTGAAGGAACCGCTCCCGGAACCCACCCCGAAACCTGTGAGACCTGTCATGGACAGGGATTCATGCAGCGCCGTGTTCAATCCATCCTAGGAACCGTCATGCAGCAGGTAGAGTGTCCTAGCTGTCAGGGATACGGCACCGTCATCAAACACCGCTGTCCAGAATGCCACGGACAGGGCCGTGTGGGCGAAAAACTCCCGTTGACCTTCACAGTTCCCGCCGGTGTTAATGACGGAGCCCGCATCCGTCTGCGAGGTAAAGGCGAAGCTGGACTCAATGGTGGTCCCAATGGCGATCTTTACATTGACCTCAACGTTAAGCGCGATAAATACTTTGTTCGCGATGGTGATAACCTCACCACAACGGTGAATATTCCTATGGTCGCAGCTGTTTTAGGAACCACCGTACCCTTAGAAACCTTCGATGGGGTTCAAGAGATTACCATCCCCGAAGGCGCACAAAGCGGCGACATCGTAACTTTGAACGGCTTAGGTGTTACCCGCCTTCACTCCGATAAACGCGGAGACCTACAGGTCCGTATTCAGGTCACAACACCGACCAATGTAAACTCCGAACAACGTGAGTTACTCCAAAAATTCGCTGAACTTCGTGGAGAAGACCTGCACGAAGGCACCCATGTCAAGCAAAAACATGGTCTTTTCTCGCGACTCAAAGACCAATTTAAATAGACAAACACTCTTTGTATCCGAAGTGTTCTGAAAATCCTAGTACGGTAAGATGAAACACTTCGGATACAGCTTTATCAAGGATCTTATGAGCGCCCCCATTTTCTACATTACCGCCAAAGAGCTAGCCAGCTGCACGGCAGGGAGTACATTTACTCTAACTGGCCCGGAAGCGCATCACGCCAAGGTGAAACGCTTAGCTATAGGGGAGAGCCTTGACCTTGCAGACGGCCAAGGGTGTCGTGTGCACGGTGTTGTTTCAGCGATTTCTTCTAAAGGATTTGAAGTTACAGTCCAAAACCTAGATCAGGATGATAACAGCCTCTCAGTTTCCCTTGTGCAGGCACTCGCCAAAGATAACCGAGACATATTGGCAATTGAGACCGGCACCGAACTTGGGATTCGCAGCGTTATCCCGTGGAGCGCCGACCGCTCTATCGTGCGGTGGAAAGGGGAACGTGCTGCTAAAGCTCATCAAAAGTGGCAAAATACTGTCTCTGCCGCAGCTAAGCAATCGCGTCGAGCGCTCATTCCTACCGTAGAAAAGCTGCATTCTTCGCAGGAACTCGCAGAACACATACGCGAGCTCACGACTCAAGGAGCGTATGTCTATATTCTGCATGAACAGGCCACCGAACCCTTAAGTGAATATCTGCGAAAGATTGGGTACAGCCCTGATAGTCCCACCAGAATTTATATTCTTGTGGGACCCGAAGGAGGCATCACCGAGCGGGAAATTGAACTTTTCACGCGGGCGGGTGCGCACGAGGCACTGTTAGGAACTGAAATTCTGCGAGCCTCCACTGCTGGTGCCGCAGCACTGTGCACTATCAACGTAGTGTTGGGACGCTGGTAAATAACGTTACACTTATTTAAGAACCAACAAGCCAAGGAGCTTATTTTTGACGACTACCTCACGACCCCTCTCAACGGCACGTACCGTATCTTTCAAAAGCGCCGCAGAGATGATAGCGGTTCTTGGCCCTCAAGACGCGCATCTCACTATTGTTGAGGACTATTTCGACAATATTTCAATTCGTCCCAAAGACCTTGATCTTCTTATTTCCGGTCCGTCCGTGTCTGTTACCACGGTTGCGAAGCTTCTCAACGAACTTCGTGTACTCGCTAGTCACGGTACACAGATTACAGTACAAGTTATCCATCGTCTGATGGGTATGCTCGGTGATGAACTTTCAAATCCGGCGCATACGCTCTCAGCGAGTATTCTTTCAACACGCGGTACGACGATTCGCCCGAAGACGGTAAACCAGAAAAAATATGTGGATGCTATTGACGCAAATACTGTTGTCTTCGGCATTGGTCCCGCTGGTACCGGTAAAACATATTTGGCTATGGCAAAAGCAGTGCAAGCCCTACAAAGCCGCGAGGTTAACCGAATTGTCTTAACTCGCCCCGCAGTAGAAGCAGGCGAGCGTCTAGGCTTTTTACCGGGAACTCTCAACGATAAGATTGACCCTTATTTGCGTCCTCTCTATGATGCTCTACACGACATGCTTGAACCGGAGGCTATCCCTAAGCTTATGGAGGCAGGAACAATTGAGGTTGCACCCCTCGCATATATGCGTGGGCGTACATTGAATGACGCTTTCGTCATCCTTGATGAAGCACAGAACACGACGGCTGAACAGATGAAGATGTTCCTGACTCGTTTAGGTTTTGGCTCCAAGATGGTAATCACCGGCGATATTACACAGGTTGATTTGCCGGGTGGCCAAGCTTCGGGGCTTAAACAGGTGCGTAATATTTTGACCGGGGTTGATGACATTGTTTTTAGCACCCTGGATTCATCTGATGTTGTGCGCCATAGTCTAGTGTCTAACATTGTCTCCGCGTACGATCAGTGGGGCGAAGATCAAAAGGCTATGGAACGTAAACGTAATCGTAAAGTTAAGCGCGCCACGATTGAAGCTGCGGCTGAGAAACTTTTGGATCGAGCCGGAATTAACGGTGGTGAGTCTGGGGAGAACCAATCACAGCAGAAGGGCGGACAACGCTAGTGGCTGTACTTGATTTTCATGTTGAGGATCCTAATGAGAAGCCTGGTAACGTCACGACTCAGCTTGTTCATGATGCTTTTGCGTCAGTAGATACCGAAGTTCTCAGCAATCTGGTGGATTACATCTTCGCGAAGCTTTTAATAAGCAAAGATACTTATCTCTCCATTGCCGTTGTCGGGGAGAAGCAGATGGAGAAGATTCATCTGGAATGGATGGACTTACCTGGGGCAACCGATGTCATGAGCTTTCCAATGGATGAGCTTGTTCCCGGCACTGAAGATGAACTTGCCCAGGGTATGCTGGGCGATATTGTTCTCTGCCCGCCGGTTGCGGCTCGTCAGGGTGCTGACGCCGGGCATTCCACGCTCGATGAGCTATGTCTGCTGACAACACACGGGATTCTCCATTGTTTGGGGTATGATCATGGGACTGCACAGGAAGAAGCTGAAATGTTTGGGCTTCAACGCTCTTTGCTTGAAGGCTTCTTGGGACGTGCTGCCCCCGTCGAGACTCGACATTAGGGGTATTTATGGTCGGGCTATTACTCTTTATCCTCGCTCTTATCGCAACGGTTTTAGCGTTTACAATCACTGTTGCGGAAACCGCTTTTATCTATTTACCGCGCACTGAGGCAGAGGAAGTCGCACAAGAACACCCACATAGTGTTTTTGCGCGGGTTTTGACCGAAGCAAGTACCGGAAATGACGAGCGGTATACGCATCCCTTGCGGCTGGCTCGGGTTCTTACGACCGGGGTGGCTACTCTTGCCTTTATGGTCGCGATCCTTGGCATAGTTGAGCATCACTGGCTGGCTGGGCTTATTACTCTGGCATGTGTCGCGTTAGTGGGGTATCCGCTGCTTACGGTGTTGGCCCGGGCTTTAGGTCGTAACCGCGCGGTCGTGATGTTAAAAGGTCTTGCTGCTCCTGTGCATTTCACTGCAATTACTCTCGGGTGGTTATCGTCTTCTCTTGATGCACTTGTACATAAGGCAGCACCACAGCGTGTTTTAGACGGTCCCGCCGGTGTTTTTGCCGAAGATGAGCTTCGCGAGTTCCTGGATCGTGCCTCTGATGCTGAGACTATTGAAGATGATGAGGCACAGATTGTTCAGTCGGTTTTCGAGCTTGATGATACGCGCATCCGCTCTATTATGGTGCCGCGCACAGATATGTTGACTGTTGAGGCTAATGAGAGTATCGAGAACGCGCTTAGCCTTTTTCTGCGTTCGGGATATTCGCGTATGCCGGTGATTGGGGAATCAAACGACGATGTGCTTGGCATCCTATATCTCAAGGACTGCATGCAGGCTCATCTTGCCCATAGCCACGGTGATGCGCCAGAGCCTAGCATTATCTCTCTTATGCGTGAGGCACGTTTTGAGCCTGAATCGAAGAAAGTTATGGATCTTTTGCGACAAATGCAACGGGAATCAACGCACGTTGCCGTCGTGGTTGATGAGTATGGAGGTACCGCCGGTATGGTCACGCTTGAGGATCTTATCGAAGAGCTCGTTGGCGATATTTCGGACGAATATGACAACGAGAAACCTGAGTATTCCCTTCAGGAAGATGGAAGCTTTAAAGTGTCGGCGCGCCTAAGCGTTGAAGATCTTGGAGAAATTTTTGGGATTGACCTTGACGATGAAGATGTAGATACCGTAGGCGGTTTGTTAGCGAAGCACCTAGGGAAAGTACCTATCGTGGGATCTGAAGTTACGGTTGAGGGTATTACCATTCGTGCCATTGGTAGCAGCGGGCGGCGCCATCAAGTCGATATGTTACGAGTGTACCGTCAAGAATCGCAGCCTCACTTAGGCGAAGAATCAAACTCACCGGAGGGTACAGGCTTCAATACGCCGCTAGATTTATCTTCTTCTCAGCAAACATTCAACTAATTTTTATACGCTTCGCATTTCATCAGAAACGAGGAATCATGGATATCGAACGTGGCGACTCTGCTCAGCCTGCTTTCCCTGAGCATTATCGTGCAGGGTTTGTATCTTTAGTGGGGCGTCCCAACGCTGGAAAATCGACCCTCACTAATGCTTTGGTAGGGCAGAAGGTAGCGATTACATCAAGTCGCCCCCAAACAACACGCCACACGATTCGCGGTATTGTGCATCGAGACGATTATCAGCTGATCCTTGTTGATACTCCAGGTATTCACCGCCCCCGTACCCTTTTGGGGGAGCGACTTAATGATCTTGTTGCGGGTACTCTTTCTCAGGTGGATGTCTTGGGTTTTTGCATCCCGGCAAACGAGAAAATTGGTCCTGGTGACCGTTATATTGCTTCTCAGTTAGTAGCTTCAAGTAATAAACCCGTCGTGGCAATAGTCACAAAATCTGATACTGTCGGTAACGATCAGCTTTCCGAACAGCTTATAGCGGTGCAGTCTCTTGGCGAAGAGGTAATGAGCGCAGAACGCGCCGATCGAGCCCGCCGGGCTAAGCATCGTGAGAATCGTGTATCGCGCAGCAAGAAAGACAATAAAAATATACCTTTTGCTAAAGGTTCAGGTCCCTCAGCTCAACGACGAACTGGCAAAAATTATGAGCCAACAGCCCATGACGGTCAGGGTGGTTGGGCTGATATTATCCCGGTTTCAGCGGTACAGCACTTTCAAGTCGATGCCGTTGCTGACGTTTTAGCAAGTTACATGCCGGTTTCACCTCCGCTCTATCCTGAGGGTGAACTTACAGACGAACCTGAAGCTACCATGATCGCAGAATTTGTGCGTGAGGCCGCCTTAGAAGGCGCACGTGAAGAGCTGCCTCATTCTATTGCCGTCACTGTTGAGGAAATGAACTTTCGAGAAGGCCGTTCAAAAGATAACCCCTTGCTGGATGTACATGTTAACCTGTTTGTGGAACGCGAATCGCAAAAGTACATTATTATCGGCAAGGGTGGTTCTCATCTTCGGAAGATTGGTACACAAGCGCGTGAGCAGATTGAGGCTATGCTAGGCACTCGTGTATACCTCAATATTCATGTCAAGGTAGCTAAAGAGTGGCAATCTGATCCCCGAGCGCTGAATCGTCTAGGTTTTTAAGCGGTCCTGATACATAGAAAGAGAGTTGGTATGCCTCAGGCACCTTCTATGAAGAGTAGTGGTCGCCATATGCGCCACGGCATCATGAAGTCGGCGCGTAACAAGTGGATTGCGCTCTTGAGCGTCTGCATGTTGGTCGTCCTCATGGGCTTCGGCGGAGCTATTCTGCTGCGTCTGCGCGCAAATTTGCATACTGAGCCGCTGAATATTAGTGACTTTACGGGTGCGGTTGAGAATGGTGCACTCGACATTCTGATTATTGGATCGGATACCCGTAAAGGTAATAATGGCGCCTACGGGAACGATGATGACCGCAACTCAGAAGCTCGTTCCGATGTGATGATGCTCCTGCAGATCAGCGCAGATCGTAAGAACGTAAATGTGCTGTCCTTTCCTCGTGACTTGGTGGTTTCGATCCCAAAATGCACCGACCCTAAGACCAATAAAGCCTATGAAGCTGAGGACGATATACAAATCAACGAATCATTGGCACGCGGCGGTCCCGGATGTACGGCAGCTACTATCAGCAAACTCACAGGCGTACACATTGACCACTTCATGCTGGTAGATTTCAATGCGGTTAAAGAACTCTCTCGCGTAGTAGGCGGCGTCGAAGTCTGTGTAGATAACCCCGTCAACGACGAGTACAGCGGATTGAATCTACCCGCTGGCAACTCGAAGGTCGAGGGAGAACAGGCGCTTGCGTTCCTGCGTTCACGCCACGGCTTTGGTGATGGCTCTGATATTGGTCGTATTCAAGCTCAACAGGGGTTCTTGTCAGCTCTGCTTCGTAAGGTCAAGGCAGAGGGAACACTCGATAATCCAAATAAACTTTTGAATATTGCGGAGGCTATCACCCAGAACGTCACGGTTGATGATGATCTGGGCAATCCCAACGAGATTGCCGGTATCGGTGCGACCATTGGCGGCATCGACCTGTCCGAGGTGGTTTTTGCAACTATCCCAACCGAGCCGTGGAACCAAGATCCCAACCGCCTGCAGCTTACCTCTGAGGCGCAGTCGGTGTTCCAGCGCCTTCGTGATGATAAGTCGTTGAAGGTTGAAGAAGCTAAGCAAGGCGATAATGCACCTGCACAGCTTGATAAGTCGATACCTATCACCGTGTATAACGCTACGGGCATTGACGGTCGTGCTGCAGCCCTTGCTCGTATCATCGGTAATCTTGGATACACAAGTGTAACCCCGGCAAGTACTGCCGAATCTGTTTCTACCACCACAATTTCTTATGGCGAGGGTTACGAAGCTGAGGCGCGTGAAATTGCTGCAAAGATGAATATCACGCGGGTAGAGCCGAACGCTCAGGTTACCGGCGTAACGCTTACCATCGGCACCGATTTCCCCAGTGGTGATGCGATGGAGAAACAAGATTCGCAGATCGCGGGTGGAGCTACCGGTCAGACTGCTGATCAGGCCACCTGCCAGCATGCATTTGCTTACTAATGTAGTAAGGCTTTGACGCCTACCTTACGGGAGGTGCAGCCTAAGGTTTTAAACCTTAGGCTGCACCTCCCGCTTCTGCTTCAGCAGGTACGTCTTGGAAAATTTCTATTCCATATGATGGACGAGAGGAGTGTTGGGAAATAGCTCCTCTTCTGTCTCGTGGTAGCGTTGAGGTATGAAGACTCTCGGCGACTGTGCAGTTTCGCATCTGCTTCTCCTTATTCGCCGGAACGGGGCTTAGTTATTTCCGCACCCGTTCCGGGTATTTTGTGCGGCGCATTTTCGCGATTTATCACACCCGTTTATGAGCCTAATTTCAAGGCACGATTCTCAAGGAATTTAGTATGCAAAACTTCCAGCAGCCTTCGTCCATGCCAGTACATAAGTATCGTCCTTTTCACGAGCAGATTAAAGTTGATCTGCCGGATCGTACTTGGCCTTCACATGTAGCTACTCAAGCGCCACGTTGGTGTGCAGTTGATTTGCGTGACGGCAACCAAGCATTGGTCGATCCCATGGACACAAAACGCAAACTGGCGATGTTCGATTTACTCGTTCGTATGGGGTACAAAGAAATTGAGGTTGGTTTTCCCTCAGCTTCACAAACTGATTTTGATTTTGTGCGCACTCTGGTAGAAGACGGACATATTCCGGAAGATGTCACCATTCAGGCTTTGGTACAGGCACGAGAGCATCTGATTGCTCGTACCTTTGAAGCCATCGAAGGCGCTCCTCAAGCCATTGTTCATTTTTATAATTCAACTTCTGTGCTGCAGCGCCGCGTAGTATTCCGTCAAGATGAAGACGGTATCTTGGATATTGCTCTGCAGGGTGCACGCCTGTGTAAGAAATACGAAGAGCAAATGATTACGGATACCAGGGTTCTGTATGAGTACTCGCCGGAATCTTTTACGGGGACCGAGCTTGAGTATGCGGCGCGCGTATGCAATGCTGTCGCAGATGAGCTTGAGGTCGGCGTCAATGGTCGCGAGCTCATCGTAAACCTGCCTGCTACCGTTGAGATGGCAACGCCTAATGTTTACGCAGACTCTGTGGAATGGATGAACCGTCATCTCAATCACCGTGACCACATCGTTTTGTCCCTACACCCCCATAACGACCGTGGTACGGGTGTTGCCGCCGCCGAATTAGGATATTTGGCGGGTGCTGACCGCATTGAGGGGTGTCTTTTCGGCAATGGGGAGCGCACCGGTAATGTCGATCTGGTTACTCTAGGCTTGAATCTCTATACCCAGGGGATCGATCCTCAGATTGATTTCTCTAATATTGATGAAATCCGCAAAACCGTTGAATATTGTAACCAGATGCCGGTTCATGAGCGTTCCCCCTATGGCGGCGATCTGGTGTTTACCGCTTTCTCTGGCTCGCATCAAGACGCTATCAAGAAGGGTTTTGAAGCTCTTGAAACTAGTGCGGCCGAGCAGGGTAAGACTGTGGACGAGGTTTTCTGGGAAGTTCCGTACCTTCCTATCGATCCACGAGATTTGGGACGCACCTATGAAGCTATTATCCGCGTGAATTCGCAGTCTGGTAAGGGCGGTGTTGCATATCTGCTGAAGAAGGATTATGGCCTGGATTTGCCCAAGCGTGCCCAGGTTGAGTTTTCACAGATTGTGCAGGCTCGTACTGATGCCGACGGCGGCGAGATGACCTCGCAAAATCTGTGGAATATTTTCACGGATGAATACTTGCCTGCTCCTGATGATCAGCCTCGTTGGGGTAAGTATCGTATTGAGTCGATCAATATTGAGTCTGCTGACACGGGCTCGACATCCCTTCGCGTAGGGCTGAATATTGATGGTCATCTCTTTACCCGTACCGGTACGGGAACTGGTCCCGTGGATGCGCTTCAGAGTATTCTTCGTGACGAAGGCGTAGATCTGCGTGTGCTCGATTATTCTGAACACACTATGTCCTCCAGTTCAACCGCAAACGCTGCCTGCTATATTGAGGTTGCTATTGATGCGCGTGTGCTTTGGGGCATCGGGGTGGATGACTCGACCACTCGTGCAGCGCTGAAGGCTATGGTTTCAGCTGTGAACCGTGCGTTGCGTGATGAAGCGCATTCATCATCCATCTAAAGGTAAATCCTGCCTGTAAACACGGGGTTCTAGTGGTACATGTGCTGCTAGAACCCTGCTGTTTGTTAGGGAACGCGTGAGGACGACGGTTCACAAACCCAGACATGCGTTATCAGGTACGGTATTCTTGATTATCGTGGAGTATATTCAAGCAATTATTCTAGGTTTCGTACAGGGCCTTACCGAGTTCCTTCCGATCTCGTCGTCTGCCCATTTGCGCATTGTCGGTCAACTGTTGCCCGAAAATGTTGATCCTGGTGCCGCTTTTACCGCTATTACCCAGTTGGGGACTGAGACGGCGGTCCTAGTCTTTTTCTGGCGTGATATTGTGCGTATTATTCGTGCCTGGTTCGGTTCGCTCACCGGTAAAGTCAAGCGAGATGACCCTGATGCACGTATGGGATGGCTCATTATTATTGGTTCAATCCCCATTGGTGTTCTGGGTTTCCTCTTGGAAGACTACATCGACACCTCGTTCAGGTCTTTGTGGATTGTTGGGGCGCTTCTGATCGTTTTTGCTGTCTTCCTTGCGGTGGCCGATCGTTTCGGTAAGGAACAACGAGAGCTTAAAGACCTCAATATGAATCATGGTCTAGTCTATGGTTTGGCACAATCCTTAGCTCTTATCCCAGGTGTTTCTCGCTCGGGCGGCACCATTATGGCTGGCTTGTTCATGGGATACACTCGTGAGGCTGCAGCCCGCTACTCATTCCTGCTGGCGATGCCTGCTGTGTATATGTCTGGGCTTTATAAGGCCAGTAAAGTGGTTATCGGTCAAGAACACCTAGAGTATTACGGTTTGCTCTCCACGCTCATCGCAACTGTGATTGCTTTTGTCGTTGGTTATTTGATCATCGGTTGGTTCCTCAAGTATGTATCGACTCGGTCATACAGTATTTTCGTGTGGTACCGCATTATTCTGGGCACGCTAATTTTTGTAGGCCTGGGTACAGGCTTTATTACGTCGTAGTACGCTTTGAGCGTTCACCATGTCATACCCGTCCGCTAGGTTGAGCTGGGCGGGTATGCTTGTAGGTAGATTTTTGGTCGTTGAAAGGAAGCCCTATGCGAGCTTGGGATACGCCCACAGTTCCGTCTCTGCCGGGGTCGGCGCCACTACCGCAGATCTTTGATACTTCGACGGGCACTGTGGTTCAGCTTCAAGAGCCCCAACACGCAGGGTTATATGTCTGCGGGATAACCCCGTACGATGCAACGCATATGGGCCATGCTTCAACCTATGTTGCTTTTGATGTGCTCAATCGTGCCTGGCGTGATGCCGGGGTAAATGTCACTTATGTACAAAATGTGACTGATGTGGACGACCCACTATTAGAGCGTGCCACTGCTACTGGCGTTGATTGGCAAGAACTTGCCGAAGAGCAGACTGAACTTTTCAGGACCGATATGGAGGCGCTTCATGTGCTTCCGCCTGAGCATTATGTGGGCGTCGTTGAATCCATTCAATGGCTTTTCCCGGTGATTGAGGATCTTGTTGAACGTTCCCTGGCGTATCGTGTGGCGGGGTATGTCGATGAAAAGGGCGTGCAGCACCCCGACGGTGATATCTATCTTGATCTAAAGGCGGTACAGGCACTTCCACAGAATGAGGACGGATATTCCTGGATTCCTGGCGAAGTCAGCCACATGAGCCGCGATGAGATGCTCGATATTTTCTCTGAACGTGGGGGAGACCCTGAGCGTTCGGGCAAGCGTGACCCGTTAGACCCGCTTTTGTGGCGTATTAAGCGTGAAGGTGAGCCTTCGTGGGATGCAGGCTCTCTGGGGGAGGGACGTCCCGGCTGGCATATTGAATGCACGATGATTGCTCGTAAATTTATAGATGGTCCGCTGACGGTTCAAGCAGGTGGTTCCGATCTAAAATTCCCGCACCATGATTTGGGCGCCGGACATTCATGGGCCGTCTCGAACCGCCCACATGCTTTGCACTATGCGCACACTGGGATGGTGGGACTTGATGGTCATAAGATGAGTAAATCCCGCGGTAACCTTGTGCTGGTTTCTAAACTTCGTGCAGCGGGTGTTGACCCCAATACGATCCGACTCACTATTATGGATCACCACTACCGTGAAGATTGGTTCTGGACTGATGAGGATCTTAAGAAGGCTCAGGCTCGCCTAGATCTTTACCGTCAGGCGGTTGAAAGCGCTAACGGTACTGATTCATCTGCGGCTGAACAGGCGCTAGAGAAGGTACGGGAGTATCTGGCGGATGATCTGAAAACATCAGGTGCGCTCATGGTACTTGACGCTTGGGCTATTTCGGCTCTTGAGCAGGTGCGCGATGGTAACGCTGAGTCTTGTGGCGGCGGAGAACTTATTCGAGATACGCTCTCAGCACGCCTAGGAGTTGTGATCTAAAACAGGTTCTACTATGAACGACGTTCCCGTACTAAGCTTTGAGTCTTGATATGGGAACCTTTGTTTATCCATAGAACCGGTAGAATAGAAATAAACTACGTGACAAGGAGACACACAGCATATGACCACTCCCACCGGTGCCATTAACCGCCGTGGTTCATTCCGCCCCGGCGAGCGCGTGCAACTAACCGACGAGCGTGGTCGCATCACCACCATCACCCTGCAGCAAGGTGGGGAGTACCATTCACATCGTGGGTTCCTCAAACACGATGAACTCATCGGTGCGCCTGAAGGAACTGTTATTGAGAACACTCACGGTTTTCTTTATCAGGCGCTGCGCCCTTTGTACAAAGATTTTGTGTTGTCTATGCCGCGTGGTGCTGCCGTGGTATACCCCAAAGATGCCGCTCAGATTATCGTGAAGGCCGATATTTTTCCGGGGGCTCGTGTTGTCGAAGCCGGTGTTGGTTCCGGTGCTCTTTCTATCGCTTTGTTGCGAGCTGTAGGCGATGATGGCTGTGTGCATTCTTTTGAACGTCGCGAAGAATTCGCTGAGGTCGCGCGTGCAAATATTGAGACTATGTTCGGGGGAACGCATCCAGCGTGGAAGCTGAGCATTGGCGATCTCCAAGAGAGACTTCCCGAAGTTGAGCAGCCCGGCAGTGTCGATCGTGTGGTACTTGATATGCTTGCGCCTTGGGAATGTTTGGATGCTGTTGCGCAGGCTCTTGCACCGGGCGGGGTGTTAATTTGTTATGTGGCAACGGTAACCCAAATGTCTCGTCTGGTGGAAGGGCTGCGTGCGGGTGGTCGTTTTACAGAGCCTGAGTGCGATGAAACTATGGTACGCGGCTGGCATGTTGAGGGGTTAGCGGTTCGTCCAGATCACCGGATGGTTGCGCATACAGCTTTTCTGATCGTAGCCCGGCGCCTTGCAGATGGTGCAGTTCGTCTTTCTCCGAAGCGTCGGGCTTCTAAAAACGACTTCACCGATGATGATATGAATGCCTGGATTCCGATGAATGTGGGGGAGCGAGAGGTTACTGATAAGAAGGTGCGCCGTGCTCTACGGGACGCTAAAAATCTTGCGGAGCATGCAGTGCATGCCCATCGGGTGGCTGTAGCTGAATCTCAGGAAAAAACTTCTATGCCCAATGGTTTAGATAAACCCGAGTAGGCTTGACCAGTATTCCTGGCCCGCAGCGGTGGGCAAAAACACCGTCCATGACAAGTTTGCTGATGAGAGGAAAAGGATTTGACGCCTGAACATATAAATCCGTCTCGGGAATCGTCTTCAGATCCCAAGTCGTCGGCTCGTCAGCCAAGCCCCGCGCCGCATTATTCTGCAGCGCAGAGTCAGGTGCCAATATCTTCCTCGCGCGCGGTAAGCCCCCAAGAGTATGAGGCTTTACTGAGGCGTGTAAGCGCCGCTGAGTCTACCCGCACTAATATGAACCGACAGTTACGAGCCGCTTCTGAGAAAAATCGTAAATTGGTTGAGGCACTTACTCACTTCAAATATGAGATTGAGCGGCTACGGGCTTCACTAGCACAAGAGATCATGCCCCCGCTGAACTCGGGAATTATTCTCGCAGTCAGTACGGGACAGCGTATGACCTACGCGCAGGCTGCTGACGATAAGAGTCCCGCTGAAACCGAGGACTACCTTGATGTCCAAATCGGGGGACGTTTTATGCGTATTCCGCTCTCCCCGCTTTTGGACCGTAAAAACTTGGCACCGGGTATGACGGTGCTCCTCAATGAACAGTCTGAAGCTGTTCTATCCCTTGGATATGAATCCTATGGGGACGTTGTGACGATTCGTGAGGTTCTGAGTCCCCAGAAAGTACTCATCGATACTGCGTCTGGTGCTCAGCAAGTTGCCCGTGTCTCTGGGGAGCTTGATGTCGATTCCCTGCGCACAGGTGATGCAGTTACCCTAGATAGCCGCATCCGGATGGTTACCGGGATAGTTCCGGCAAGCCGCTCTCAAGAACTCGTCCTCGAAGAAATTCCGGATATTTCTTACGAAGATATTGGTGGCCTCGGAGCGCAAATTGAGCAGATCCGCGATGCCGTTGAGCTGCCTTACCTGCACCCAGAAATTTTCGAGCGTTACCATTTGGCGCCGCCCAAAGGTATATTGCTCTACGGACCACCCGGAAACGGTAAGACCATGATCGCCAAAGCTGTGGCGAACTCACTAGCGGCGCGCGCTGCCGCGTTAAACCCAGGTACAAATACTCGCGGTTATTTCCTTAATATCAAAGGCCCCGAGCTGCTCGATAAATTTGTGGGGGAGACCGAACGGCAGATCCGTGATATTTTCGTGGCAGCACGGGAAAAAGCCCAAGCTGGTCACCCAGTCGTTGTGTTCTTCGACGAAATGGAGTCACTATTCCGTACCCGCGGCACGGGGCGTTCTTCAGATATAGAAACCACCATCGTTCCGCAGCTTCTTGCCGAAATCGATGGCGTTGAATCCTTACAGAATGTTATCGTTATCGGTGCCACAAACCGTGAAGATCTCATTGACGCCGCAGTTATGCGCCCAGGCCGTCTTGACCTGAAAATCCGTATTAACCGTCCAGATGCCTCTGGAGCTACCGAGATTTTCGGGCTATATCTCACGGACGATCTGCCTCTAGATCCCCACGAAGTCGCCAAGCACGGTTCGGCAGAGGCGACGCTAGCAGCCATGATCTCTGCCGCCGTCGCGCAGCTTTACGCTCGTACTTCTGCTAACGCCTATGTAGCAGCAACTTTGAACCAGGGTATTAACACGGCAGATAATTCCCGACTGCACGAAGAGACCCTATATCGCGGTGACTTTGTTTCTGGCGCCGTTATCCGCAACATTGTGGATCGCGCTAAAAAGTACGCCATCAAGGAACACCTCAGCTACACAAGCTCACCTCCCACCGGTATTGCCCATGAACCCCGACCAGAAGGTATTACCACACGACACCTTCTCGAAGCGGTACGCGCAGAATTTGAAGATCAAGTTGAGCTGCCGCCCCTACCTGATGTTGAAGATGCACTCACCGTACGCGGAATACGAGGCAGGATTCTTTCCATCACGCCGCCACATACCGCCACTACACCTTAATCGTTCCAAGAAAGTAACCTCATGTTCCAGCCCGTCTACGGTATTCACCGCATCATGGGAGCAGAAACCGAATACGGTGTCATATCCCCGGATGCCCCTGACACAAACCCCACGATACTCTCCGCTATCGTGGTCAATACGTACGAAAAACTGGAAGCGAAGCGCACAGAATCTCTACGCCGGACCATCGAGAATAACGCGCAAGAAGCACAGCGCACGCGCTGGTCTACAGAATCTGAGTCTCCGCTCACTGATGCCTTCGGACACACCGTCAAAGAACAAGAGGCACACGCCTCACAACTCACACACACCCGTCGAGAACTCACAAGCGAAGACATAGCGCTTGAAGCTCTACGGGAAGCAGGAATTGACGGTTCCCAAGAACTTATCCACGGACGAGGAGGCTATCCGGAACGCCTCGACTGGGACCGAGTCACCATGAACGCCATGCTCGCCAACGGCGCCCGACTCTACGTCGATCATGCCCACCCCGAATACTCATCTCCCGAAGTGCTCACCCCGCTCCAAGCAGTGCTCTACGACGCTGCAGGTGACAAAATAGCCTACGATTCCATCACAGAAGTAGCGCAGCACAGCAACGACAACCTACCCGCCATCAAGCTCTACAAAAACAACACCGATTCCAAGGGACAATCCTACGGTGCACACGAAAACTACCTCATCAGCCGCGATATCCCTTTCGAAGACGTTGCCAGCACGCTCCTAACCTTCTTTGCAACACGCATCATCTATACCGGAGCAGGCCGCGTAGGCATAGGTGTTAACGGCGAAATTCCAGGATTCCAAATCAGCTCACGGGCCGACTTCTTTGAACGCCCTGTCGGGCTCGAAACAACTATTCGACGGCCCATCGTTAACACCCGCGATGAACCCCACGCCAACTCCGAGCGCTACCGTCGCCTGCACGTCATCCCTGCAGACGCCAACCTTTCCCACTATTCAAACCTCCTTAAATTCGGCACAGCCACTCTAGTACTAAACCTCATAGAATCCGGACGCGCCCCAAACCTACACATCGCCGACCCAGTAACAGCGTTACACACCACCAGCCACGACCTATTACTCAGTGCTCAGCTCCCGCTCACAGAAAATTCTGACAGCACCACCAAATTCGCCACAGCTCTAGAAATTCAACGCGCATACCTCAACGCCTGCAAAAGCCACGAACAAGAGAACCCCACCGGAGTCGATAACGACACCCAACAAATACTCGCCCTCTGGGAAGAAACACTCGATGCTCTAGAAACAAATCCTCTCGCACTTGCAGATCGTCTCGACTGGGTCGCTAAATATGCGCTCGTCAGCAGCTATGTGGCTAAAGGTGTTCCCTATACCGATGCAAAGCTCAAAGCCCTTGACATACACTATGCAGATATAGATCCTACACGGGGTCTTTACCACCGCCTCGTTGCGCGTGGTCGGATGCGCACCCTCTTCACGTCTCAAGACATCGAAGACGCCGCCCGCACCCCACCATCAGACACCCGTGCTTATCTCCGAGGAACCCTGATGAGCCGATGGCCCGATGAAATCATTGGTATCAACTGGGATACCGTATCTTGCCGGGGGCGTTACTCCCACGAACTTACCCGACTCGCCATGCCAGAGCCCACACGCTACACTCAATCTGAAGTAGACCCGCTCTTACCACGAGTTACCCACTCCGACGAACTGCTTCAACTCCTCCAACAGAACACGACACCCCATAAAGACCTTTAGGAGAAAACATGTCACGTGAACGCATCCACGCTTCAGAGCTCCAGTACCACGAAGAACTCACTGAACAGGAGGAATCCCTCACCCAACAAGACACGACCGTTGTACATGACATAAGCGAAGTCGACGATATCCTCGACGAAATCGACGGGCTGCTCGCCGAAAACGCCGAAGAATTCGTCACCGGATTCGTCCAAAAGGGCGGTCAGTAACTCAAAGACTTGCTCAAAGCACTTTCGTCCCCTTACTAGAAACACACCATGGAACAACGCATATTTGGCATAGAAAGCGAATTCGGACTTAGCTACGTACCCCAGGGGCTAGGACGGCTCAGCGTCGAAGAAACAGCTGCAGCGCTCTTCAAGCCCGTCCTTGATGAATGGCGCTCTACTAACGTTTTCCTGCCCAACGGTGGACGGCTCTACCTCGATGTAGGTTCACACCCCGAATACGCCAGCGCCGAATGCGCCACCATCGACGAACTCCTCGCCCAAGAACGCGCGGGCGAGCTCCTCTTCGCTCAGCTAGCGCAACAAGCCCAAGAGCAATTGCGCGCACACCACGATCGCCCTCTCAACGGCACGATCTACCTTTTCAAAAACAATGTAGACTCCGCCGGAAACTCATACGGCAGCCACGAAAACTACCTCATCAGCCGCAAACTCGAATTCCCCACCCTCGTTAAACAACTCGTACCATTCCTCGTCACCCGCCAAATCCTTGTAGGCGCAGGAAAAACCCACCCCAACGGAGGACCCTTACCAGGTTCAACAGATCCACAAGCCACTACAGGTATACCTTCGTACTCGTTCTCACAGCGAGCAGACCATATCTGGGAAGCAGCAAGCACCTCAACCTCCCGCACGCGACCCCTCATTAACACCCGCGACGAACCCCACGCCGATGCCTCACGATACCGCCGTATGCATGTCATTAACGGCGACTCCAATATGGCGGAACCCACGGTACTGCTCAAAATAGTCAGCACCGACCTCGTACTACGCATGCTCGAAGACCGATTTCCTGTCACCAGCTTAGAACTCGCATCGGTCCCGCAAGCTCTACGCACCATCAGCCACAACCTCACCGGAACCGCAGCTTTTGAAACCACAGACGGACAACGCTACACAGCTCTAAGCGTTCAAAGGCACTACCTCGACGCTGCCCGCCAATACATCACGCAATACGGGACCCACCACCATCGTGTCGATTACGCGCTAGATCTCTGGCAGCGCACCCTCGACGCCATCGAAATCGGTGACTACAGCAGTATTGACACCGAAATCGACTGGGCTATCAAAAAGAAACTCCTAGACGCATACATCGCCCGTAGCAACGCGTCTGGAACTCCGACAGACTATGCGAGCGCTCGCATCCAACAGCTCGATCTTGCTTACCATGATATTGACCCCCACCGCGGGGTTTACCATGCTCTAGCCCGGCGTGGAGCCATCACAACGCTCCTCCCGCCTGATGCCGCACAGCGTGCGATGCAGGAGCCCCCGGCAACCCGCGCACGACTACGTTCACAGTTTGTAGAGGCGGCTAAAGATGCGGGGGAGCAGTCTACCGTAGATTGGGTACACCTTAAAATCAACGCATACCCACAGCACACCCTAGTATTTAAAGATCCTTTTCAGACGGAGAGCTCCGAACTCACAAAGGTTCTTGAGATGCTTCGCCATAAGAACCCTCCTCAGTCCGTTCCGCCTTTGGTGTAATGTTCCACAATATGGTTCTACAACTAGCTTTTTATTCTAGGGTTTGATACTTTACGTATGTTTTATGTTCTTATTGATTTGCTCTACACCGTTGTATTTGTCGGGTTTTCGCCCGTTTAATATTGAGTTATAGAGCATCACATAATAAAGAAAAACCTAGGGAAGGAACCTTCGTGTCGAAAAAAGCCTTGGCTGCTTCAGTACTCACTCTTTCGATGTTGCTAAGCGCTTGCGGCGCTAATAGCCCCAAGATTGAGGATGTCCACGTTGACCTTAAGGGCGGTAAGGAGGCTCCTGCGGTTTCTTTCTCCAAACCATTCTCGACGGATCACGACGTAACGCATGTTATAGACGAAGGAAATGGTGAAAGTATCCAAGATGACGACGCTATTCTTCTGAATGCTTCTATTTTTAACGGTGAAAATGGAAATCTTGAAGAGAGTACATATTCTACAAATCCTCTGACAATTCAGATGAGTAAATTAAAACAGGGATCTCCTGAAATTTACGAGGTTATTAAAAATCTCAAAGTGGGCGGGTCTTTTGTATACAGTACAAATCAGACTCGATCTTCGGGATCGACTAACCCCAGCACTGCATCTTCGGGTACTCCCACTAATGTGGAGGTTTATACCATTACATCTAAGTTGCCTAAAGAACAAGATATACCCAAGTATGCCCAGGGTACCGAACAGTCACCTGCCCCTGAGCTTCCAGCTTTTTCTTTGGATCAGGCAACTGGTGAAGCAGAGCTTAGTTTTGCGGAAGATAGAGGGGAGGCCCCCAAGGACCTTATCTCACGGGAACTCATTACGGGCACAGGTCCTGAGTTACAGGAAACTGACATGGTTTTTGTACGCTACATCGGTGCACAATGGTCTGACGGCACAGTTTTTGACGGAAACTATAATAGTCAAATAACCCCCTTTAAACTTAACGGCGTTATTAAAGGTTGGACTCAAGGACTGAAAGGTAAGAAAGTCGGCTCTCGGGTTGAACTCGTTATTCCTGCCAACTTAGCATACGGAGATGAAGGTAAAAACGGTTCTCCGAAGGGAACTCTAGTTTTCGTGGTGGATATATTAGCAGCAGCTCCCACTGTGTCTCCCTCGCCATTGACACCTAATTCTTCACAAAGCACCATAGCTGTGTCTTCAGCTTCCCCCACAGCTATCCCGTCTAGCTTGGCGCCTACGGCTGATCCCACCAAACAGTAAATTCTATTCGAGCTCTGCCGATAAGCGCTGTACCTGTCTTCGGTAGGGCACTTGAGAGAAAAGGAAACATATTATGTCTTTTGGCCAGCGTAAGCTTGATCGAGAAAAGCCGGAAATTGATTTTCCCGAGGGCGATGCCCCGACCGAACTTGTTATACAAGATCTTATCGAAGGTAAGGGGGCTGAGGTTGTTCCCGGTTCTCGTGTCTTGGCGCACTATGTAGGTGTTGCTTTTTCCACTGGTGAGGAATTCGATGCTTCCTGGAACCGCGGCGAGCCGCTTCCGTTCCAGGTTGGCGTGGGGCAGGTTATCCGCGGTTGGGATGAAGGACTGTTAGGCATGAAGGTTGGCGGTCGGCGTCGCCTCGAAATTCCTGCAAGCATGGCCTACGGTGACCGCGGCGCAGGATCGGTCATTAAACCTGGTGAATCCCTGATCTTTGTAGTGGATTTGGTAGACGTTAGCTAGAAAATCTTAAACTTTGGGGCTGCTGTCGTAATTTACGGGTATGAATACAGCAGCCCCTGAGTTGTTTAAGGTTTTATATATCCCCGTATGATGGATGTATGGCAACAAAAGCGCGAGATGTTTCGTCTAGTTCATCGTTGATTAGGATTTATCATCGGCTATGCAATAGCTCGCGGCGCGGTATTTCTCGCGCAAAGTTTTTAGAAGTATACGGTTTAGACGAATACACCATCTTTGGCTCGGGGAATAAACGAAAAGCTGAGACCATCGCTAAAAAGTTTGAGCGTGCAAAGGACTGTTTGCGTGATGCTGGTATCACGTTTAAGCATGTTGAACGTGACGGCAAAAGCTACTATGTGTATACTCCGGCCCCTAATCCGCTTCTTGATTGGGAACTTACGTTAGAGGACGCACAATTTCTCATGAGCCTGTGCCGTGCCTGGGAAGGTACCGAGCTTGAGAGCTCTGCACATCGTATGATGCGTAAGATCGTTCTTAGCGTTCCCACGCTCTCAGCTTCTATACGTTTAGAGGAACTAGAGGAACCGCTCCAGCGTATACGTCTAAGTGATGATTCCCATCTAGAAGAGATTTTTAGTGCCTTTAGCGAGCATAAAACCATTGATATGGACTATGGGGACTTCAATACTCGCCATAGCGAGAATCTGTCCGTGTGGGGGATAGGGTATCGTTACGGCAATTGGTATTTTGCGGCGCACTATCCCTCTCGCGAGGGTTCTGAGGCTCCGGAGGAAGAACCGAATCGTGCGTATATTCACCGTTTTGAGCGCATTCAGAGTATGCGCATCAACGGTAGTCAACAGCAGCAAGAAAGTTTTGTTCGGCCTGGTGAAACGTTTGATTTTCAAACTATGCTTTCTGAAAACCTTCAGGGCTATGCCCGTACCGTGCCCGCCTTGTCTTTAGATTCAAATGAGCAGCTGCTTCTTGACTCATATGGTGTTCGAGAAACTGCGGTGAAAGCCACCGCACGCGGATTAAAAATACTGGTCCCAAAATCGTCCGCAGATTTTTCGGGCAAAGACCTTCAACGGGCTCAAGATGCATATCGAGCTCAGCACAACCTGGTGGAACGTTTGCTTTCTACCCATCATCACAAGGCTGTTTTGCCCGAAGCATGGCGTAAAAATTCTCGCCGTGAACGCGATGATGATACAGACCGTTTTATTGACATGCTCTTGGTACTACATCGTCTAAGCCAAGACGATGCGGCTTGGTTCGAAGGGGGCGTTCCTTTTAAACCAGCGACTTCACTTCTACAAGTGGATAACGGCAAGTCTAAAAGCAACCTTGTCAGTGATTTTACCGGTGTATGCGAGGACTATGGAGCTGCAGAGTTGGGTCTTGCGACCCCTATAGTCTTCACGCCCCGTCAGGATCATGAACTATACGCCGAGCTAACCTATTCATGTGACTATCTGATTTATCAGGGCGTTCCTCTGTCAGCTTTAGAGCGTGCCATGCTCTTCTTTTCGATGTCAGCTGCTGAGGTTCTCTACCCAGACGATGCACGCGTTTCCAAAATTCGTGAGCTGCTGTTGGTGAGCTACCCAAAGGACGCTGAACGCTTGCGCGGAAGCCTAATTTTTACTCCTGAACACCATCTTATTCCTTTAATACATCGGGCAGTCTCTCAGAAACGAGCCCTTATTTTTGAGTATGCAGGGGTGCAGCGCACCGTTGATACTTGCTCACTGATCTTTGAAAATAATCGTTTTTATCTGCATGGGCTGTGGCGTGAAGCTGCCGATTCTAATGCCTGGCGAAATTTTGCTCTTGATCGTATTAGAAATGCGCGGCTTGGCGGTAAAAGCCATCAGGCCGTCGCCGCTAAGATTCCCAACACCCCGCATCTTTGGTCTCGGCAGCAACAGACAAATACAGAACACCCTTATGTTCGAGTCAAAATCCACGTTGAAAGTCTCAGAACAGAGCGGCGAGAGAGTACTATCCGTACTTTGAAACGGCGGAGTACTCACGTTTCACGATCCCAGCCTTCTAAACCTGAAACGCCCTTGATTTACCATGAGCTGCACTACTATCCTGGTGAAAGCGAGGCAGGCCTTGAGCAAATATTGCATTTCGTTGTAGCGTATGGAGGTGCTCTAGAGATTCTTGAGCCAGAACCTGTACGGTCTCTACTTAAAGATCGTCTGATGTCGCTTCTAGCGTAGATATCTACGAAAGACACGCCCAGACATCTATAAGTAGAATAACAACCTTGTATAATAATTCCTATGCCGTGGTGGTTTTGGGTATTACTATGGGGCACCTTAACGATAGGTTCTCTAACGTTTTTAGCGTGGTTCGTATATCGTGCACTCACACGGGGCTTCATGTTACTCGATCTTGTAGCAACATGGATGGAATCCATCGAAACTCGTTTCGATGAAGCGCAAGCGAATACCCGCCGAAAATTGCCTGCCGAGCAAAGCCTAGGGATTTTTACCCCAGTAACCACGGCGTACAATGAATACGAACATGGAAAACAGACACGCAGGTCTGAGCGAATCAAGCGACGGGTCTCCCGACGAGATCGACTCGGCCAACCTCAAAATATCGGAGACCTGCTCTAAGCACAGAAAGGTTCATACCTTATGGGTCAGTTGTTCAGTCACCCGGCAACTATTATCGTAGTCATCCTCCTCATCGTTCTGCTCTTTGGTGCTCCCAAGCTCCCAGGTATGGCACGTAGTCTTGGTCAGTCGATGCGTATCTTCAAGTCCGAAGTCGAGGGTATGAAGAGCGATAGTAAGAAGGAAGACGATAAGGACGAGGTTGTCACCGCTGAGGTTGTTGACAACAAAGCTAAGTCCGAAAAGTCTGAAAACTAATTTTCAGTACAACAACACAACCCGTGCGACCACCTCTCTGGTGGCACGGGTTGTCCAGTAGTTTATCTACCCATATCGATAATTTTTGAATAACAGGTATGAGGCGGAGCTTAGAATAAAACGAGGAAAACGATGGCAAAACCGGATCAGGATGTACGCAACCGCAAACTAAATCCTGAAGCCCGTATGGAGCTGAAGGAACATCTGCGTGAGTTTCGTGACCGCTTCATTAAAGCGGCTATTGCAACTGCTATCGCCGCCGTACTTTCCGTTATTTTCTTGTACCAGCCCTTTATTGATGCAATCTCTGAGCCTCTCAAACAAATCAACGCAGCAGATAACCGCTTTGCAACCTTAAACTACGGCTCAATTTCTTCGCCCTTTGACCAGCTCATTCGTGTGGGTACGTACATCGGTCTTGGACTCGCTGCACCCGTTTGGCTCTATCAAGGGCTGCGCTTCTTACTTCCGGCGCTGCATACCAAAGAGAAAAAATATCTCTATGGTTTCCTCAGCGGCTCAATCTTTGCCTTTGCCTGCGGTGTCTTCATCTCTTGGTATAGCCTACCCGGCGTTGTTCGTGCACTCACAATGTTCACCCCACCCGGCGGCTCGAACGTCATTGATGCACCAACCTATATTTCCTTCATCGTTAAGTTTATTTTCTTCTTCTCGCTAGCATTTATTATCCCCGTCATCCTCGTGGGGTTGAACATGCTGGGGGTTATCCGGGGTAAAACTATCCTCAAATCTTGGCGCTGGATCGTGGTTCTTGTAGCGCTTATCGCAGCTATGACGGCCCCCGGAACGGATATCATGATGATGTTCTACCTGATGATTCCGCTCCTAACTTTCTTCTTCCTCGCCATAGCAATATGCTTGCTCAACGATAAACGGCGTGACCGCCGCGAAGCTAAACTAGCAAAGGGTCTTACAGAGACCGAGCTCAAGACGGCCACCAGCGCTGAAGACCTTGAAAAGCTAGGACAGCTTGAAGAGGAACCCTCCCAAAAGTAAAACTCCAGAATCCTCCGTCTACTCAAGACGGAGGATTTTTAGGCGCAGGTACACTAGAATTATGGCTGAAAATCCCCAAGAAACCACTCACGGCTCGAACGACCGCCCGAGCTACTCTGCGCAGTATCAGGCAGCGCAAGAACGTAACGCTCACGCAAAAACAGCGCTTGGGAAGTTCGAAAAGACTCTTGGGTTCCCCCTTGACAGCTTCCAACGTCAGGCATGTCAATCCGTCGAAGCCGGGCATGCAGTCCTTGTTGCTGCACCCACCGGTGCTGGCAAAACAGTTGTTGGAGAATTCGGCATCTACCTTGCCCTCCAAACTGGAACAAAAGCGTTCTACACAACCCCTATCAAAGCACTCAGCAACCAGAAATACCATGACTTTGTGCGTGAATATGGTGAAGAAAGCGTGGGTCTGCTCACCGGTGACACCAGCATCAATACCGAAGCCCCCATCGTCGTCATGACTACCGAAGTCCTTCGCAACATGCTCTACGCCGAATCTACGACCCTCATCGGTCTGGGATACGTCATCATGGACGAAGTACACTATCTCGCCGACCGGTTCCGTGGAGCAGTTTGGGAAGAAGCTATTATTCACCTTCCCGAACACGTCACCGTCATCTCACTCTCTGCAACTGTATCCAACGTCGAAGAATTCGGAGCATGGCTAGATACCGTACGAGGTGATACCGATGTCATCGTCTCTGAACACCGCCCCGTCCCGCTCTGGCAGCACCTCATGGTAGGAAACCGCGTCATCGACCTCTTCGTACCCGATGAAACTTCTCAGAAAGAAGCTTCACCTGCCAAACGTCATAAACACCACACAAAAAACTCACCCCAAAACGCTCCCTCGGGGCTACGCATTAACCCTCTCCTCAAACAACTGCGGCCAGGCTTTCGACGCCATACCCACCGCCACAATGCACCCAAACGCGAGCGCTTTCGACGCGGCCGCAACCAACATGACAAACCCACACATGCACTCGAACGATCCCGTCATAAAACCTTCACCCAAGATGCCGACGTTCTGCGTCCGCACCGCATATCTCGCCCTGAAATGGCCCTTATTCTAGACAAGCAAGGGCTATTGCCTGCCATATGCTTCATCTTTTCACGGGCAGCATGTGATGACGCCGTTACCCAATGCGTCAACGCGAATATCGTCCTCACCACCGAGGAACAGGAGCAAGCCATTCGTGCCTATATTGCAGAAACCACTGCACACCTTGATAACCGAGACCTTCATGCCCTTGGATATTACGAATGGCGAGACGGACTCATCCGCGGGGTGGCAGCCCACCATGCGGGTCTGCTGCCGCTCTTCAAAGAAGTTGTTGAGACACTTTTTGCGCAGGGTCTTATCAAACTAGTCTTTGCCACCGAAACCCTCGCACTCGGCATCAACATGCCAGCCCGCACCGTCATCCTCGAAAAACTCACCAAGTTCAACGGTGAAACCCACGTCGATATCACCCCCGGAGAATACACCCAACTTACCGGGCGGGCAGGGCGCCGCGGAATCGATCTTGAAGGACACGCCGTAGTCCTCTGGCGTCCAGGTCTTGTACCAGAACAGGTTGCCACCCTCGCATCCACTCGCACATACCCCCTTAACTCATCATTCCGCCCCACCTACAACATGGCTGCGAACCTCATCGCAGCCTATGGTGCCGAACGAACCCGCAAAATCCTCGAATCATCCTTTGCCCAGTTCCAAGCAGATAAATCAGTTGTAGGAACAGCTGCACGAGTACGTAAAAACGAAAACGCGCTCGAAGGATACCGAGACTCCATGCAATGCCACCTTGGAGACTTCACAGAATACATGCGCCTGCGGCAAAACATCAAAGATCTAGAGAAAAAAACCCGCAAAGCCAACCAACAACATGCACGCGCCCAAACCCACCAAAGCATCCAAGAACTTATGCCCGGAGACATCATTCACATACCTCATGGGCGCTCCCGCGGCTACGCTATCGTCATCACCCGTGCCGAATCCAACACAGACCCACGCATTGGTATTCTTACCGAAGACAATCAGCAGCGCACCGCAAGCGCACGTGATTTCACGGGGCTCATTGAACCCGTCTCCTATATCAAGATCCCCAAGAAAATAACCCTTAAAACACCCAAAGAACGCCGCGACACCGTCTCACGGATGCGTCAAGCGCTCATCGATGAACGACCGCCCCGCAAACTCGGAAATACCCCCATCGCCACACGTCATAACGATGCCCAAGAAAAACTCGACACACTACGCACCCAACTACGTAACCACCCCTGCCACGGGTGCTCTGACCGGGAAACCCATGCACGCTGGGCAGAACGATGGCGCAAACTCAACGCAGAAACAGAAGGACTACGCCGCCAAATTACCCGACGCACCAACACTATTGCCCAGGTCTTCAACCGCATCGCAAAGCTCCTCACTGAATACGGCTACGTTACTGCTGACTCCCATAACGGGCTCAAGCTAACGACGAGGGGGGAAGCCCTGCGCAAACTCTACGGGGAAAAAGACCTTCTCACCTCTATTTGTCTCGAAAAAGGCTTCCTCACAGATCTGGATCCTGCGGCTATAGCAGCAACCATAGCCGCGCTCACATACCAGGGCAAAAAGGAAACCATCGAAATTCTCCCACGCTACCCACATCCCTCGTTACAAGCACCCATCGCGACCATCAACCGTGAACTAGCCCGGCTCAACGCCCACGAAGAACGTCACAAACTAGATCAAACCCCACCCTGCGATCTAGGCCTCGTCACCCCTATCTACCGCTGGGCTCGCGGTATGCACCTCGCAAAAGCACTCGAAGATACCGACCTCGCCGCCGGCGACTTCGTACGCTGGGCAAAACAAGTTATCGACGCCCTCGACCAGATCGCCCATATCCCCACCATAAGCCCAAACCTACGAGCAAGCTGCGAAAAAGCTATAGCCCTCATCCGCCGCGGAGTCGTCGCACTAGACTCCTAAAACCGCTGGAAAGAACATGAGCATCTATATCTATACCAACGGGAGCATCTACAGCCCCGCCGACCCCTACGCCACAGCGCTCCTCACCGAAAACGGTACCGTAACCTGGATAGGCTCAGATGCGGGAGCTCGCTCCATCACGGACGAACGCATGCGAGCTATCGATCTAAACGGCAAACTCATCACGCCCACCTTCGCACGTGCCTTCGCACCCATAAACAACCACAGCGAAAAAACACTCTACGAGTACTTCCTCAGAACACATACCCAGGGATACCATACCCACACACTCGCAGGAACAATACGAGACATCCCGACCCTACGCGCATCACTCGACACGTTTTATACAACACACTCAACAGCCCCAGACGTACGATTCTTCATAATCCCAGAGCCACAAGCGACCTCCGCATCGTACGCTGAGCTCGTCACCACAGCCCAAGACCTGCTCAATAAATCATCTATAGCACTCACTGGATTTCACGCCACAAATCTAGACCACCTACCTACTCTGGCCTCCGAAGCAGCAGAACATGGTCTTGTACTCTCCATCAACACCCAAGATAGTTTCACTAATGCCTTTAGCTATGCGCTAGCCGTTAGGGAACAGCATCCTTGGCTTAATGTCCGACTTGATCAGGTTCGTGGAGTCATTGATGATCAACGTCTTCAGGATCTCGCAGATGCACGGATCAACTTAGGTATCCAAGCAACCTTTGATACTGAGACTGCAAAGTTAGCCCACCGGGCGAATGCAGCTGGTACCGCGTTCGCGCTAGGGTCAGACTCATCTCTTGTTGAAGTGCCTCTTGGATGGGAGCTCATCTCAGCCCTTATAAAACCCGCAGATGGTGTTTCAGCACGCAGTGGTTTCGCAGCACTTACGCGAGGAGTCTACCGGCTAGCCCACGACGAGAACCCCTTTGCGGGCCAAATACTCCCTGATACACCAGCGAATATAGCACTCTGGAACGTCACTGAGCTTATGGTCCAAGCCCCGGATTCTCGCGTAGCCTCGTGGAGTACTGATCCCCGTGCTCGTATTCCACTTTTACCGGTTCTTGCTTCAGATGTGCCATTGCCCGTATTAGATCGCATGTACACTAGGGGAGGGGAATAGTACGTTTCCTAGCTCGTAAAAGTTACCTGAAAATATACCGTGCATCTGCAGAATACGCCCTTACGCCGTATTTCGCCGGTTATACTAGTAAACCTAGACCCTACCTTCACTCTAACAAAGGAAAACAAGGGAATTATTATGCGTGTACTGACCGTTATTCCGACGTATAACGAGAAGGAAAACTTACCCGTTGTTGTTGAACGTCTTCGTAAGGCAGCACCCGACGTCGATATTCTAGTAGTTGACGATAATAGCCCTGACGGTACAGGTCAGATCGCGGATGCTATGGCTGAGCAAGATTCACAGATTCACGTTCTTCACCGTACCGTGAAAGACGGTCTTGGTGGAGCTTATCTTGCGGGGTTTGATTGGGGTCTCAATGAGGGATATGAAGTCCTTATCGAGATGGACGCTGATTGTTCTCACCAGCCCGAGCAGTTACCATCGCTAGTACATGCTGTTGAAGCTGGGGCAGATTTAGCTATTGGCTCCCGTTATGTACCCGGCGGAAAAACAGAAAACTGGCCCGTTCAACGCCAAATTCTTTCTCGTGGAGCAAATATTTATACGCGGGTTGTTCTAGGGACTGCGATCAAAGACATCACAGCAGGTTTCCGCGCATATAGGCGTGAAGCACTACAACGTTTGAATCTTGAAGGCATTGAGTCTAAGGGCTATGTCTTTCAGGTAGACCTCGCTTGGCGTTCTGAGCAAGCAGGGCTCAAAATTGTTGAGGTTCCTATTACCTTTGTTGAGCGTGAGGTCGGAGCATCAAAGATGACCGGAAATATAATTTTTGATTCTATGCGTAAAGTGACGACTTGGGGCATTTCCAACCGCATCAATAAGCTCAAACAGAAGCTAGGCAAATAACTAAACTTCACAAGAATAAGTGCCCGAACTACCCTTTGATAGTTCGGGCACTTTTGTATAATGTCACTCTGTATTCGTGTTGTATTCCTGTATAGCTGTACGCGCCAGACCATGAAGAATCGCTTCGAGTCCTAAGCTAAATGCGTTCTCTGCTGGAGTCTGCGAGCTACGCTGCATCGCTGTATATGCGTCTTGTAAATACGGATACTCATCTGCTGAAGCCGCAGGGTTAAAGATAGATTCGGGAGCGTGGGAGTCTACTGCAGATCCCAGCAGGAATGCCTCTAAAGATTCAATAACATTTAAAGTTTTATATTCTGGACACCCAAAAGCTCTTAACGTCTGAATGAGGACGTCATACATATGTAACGTTTGAGGGGCCCGATCGATCGGGGTCAATGCGAGCGCTGTTACCAAATCAGTGCTCTCACTGAACGCGTCTCGATAAGACTTCCCCCACAGACTCAAAGATTCAGTCCAGAGTTCTAGCTTTTCGGTGGGGGATAGGTGCTGCTCGTTAAGAATTTTAGTCGCTCGTATCAGGGGCTCCAGCGTAATGTCATTGATGACCGCATCGCTTATAGCTCCCAGTACTTCGTCACGAGACTGAAAGTGATTGTATAAGGAAGAGGGGGCGACGCCTAGCTTCTGAGCAAGTGCGCTCATAGTGAAATTTCCTTGATCGGCCAAAAGTCTACGTGCTGACCGCACAATTTTGGATGCGCTTAACACTGTCGAAGAGGGACGTCCAGCGCGTCGCATGGGGGAAGAGATCACGATAAATCCTTTACTATTTCTTTGCTTTCGGCGTGTACTGCCGTCCCGTCTGTGAGCAGTTATAAAACATACCATCAGAAATTTTACGCTTCATAAGTGCCCCTAGATTTGTAATTTCTGTGTTCTGGGATACACTAAAACGAACACAATTCGTTTTGTGCTTCTTTGAGCGAAAGGGTTTAACCATGACGACCAAGAACGAAACTACGAATGAACTGACCCGAGACGTCGTAATTATCGGCGCAGGTCCTTCCGGACTCACTGCAGCATACCGGCTGCAGCAAGCAGGACATACCGTTGCAGTCCTTGAAGCGCGTGAACGTGTAGGTGGGCGTACATGGAACAACCATATTGACGGCGCATTCCTTGAAATCGGTGGACAATGGATTTCCCCCGATCAGACTGTTCTCACCGAGCTCGTTGAAGAGCTCGGACTTAAGACCTTCTCTCGTTACCGCGAAGGTGAGAATCTCTATCGCGACCCTGACGGTACCATGCACCGGTACAACGGAGACATGTTTCCTGCCAACGAGCACACCCAGCAAGAAATGAAACGACTCATCGGAATTTTAGATGAGCTTGCAGCAGAGATCGGGGCCGAGAAACCTTGGGCGCACCCCAAGGCACGCGAGCTCGATACAATTAGTTTTCACCATTGGCTCCGCGAACAATCCAATGATGAAGAAGCATGTAACAATATTGGGCTCTTCATTGCTGGTGGTATGCTCACTAAACCGGCTCACGCATTCTCAGCTTTACAGGCAGTACTTATGGCTGCATCTGCAGGGTCGTTCTCTAACCTTGTCGATGAAGATTTTATTCTCGACAAACGTGTTCTGGGTGGCATGCAGTCCGTCTCCTTAGCCCTCGCAGAAAAAGTAGGACAAGAGAATATAATTCTTGAACACCCGGTCCGCGTTCTACGTTGGCAAGAAGACGGAGAATACCCCGTACTTGCTGAAGCTGAAGCCTTCTCCGAAGGTGGAGAGACCTCACCTGAAAAAAACATCATTGTTCGAGCAAAGTACGCTGTTGTTGCGGTTCCTCCGAACCTATATTCACGTATCCATTTTGTGCCGCCGCTAGATCGCCGACAGCATCAAATGCATCAGCACCAGTCCCTTGGTCTGGTTATCAAGGTGCACGCTGTTTACCCCACACCGTTCTGGCGGGACAAAGGTCTCTCAGGAACCTGTTTTGCCGCTAATAACCTGGTACAAGAGATTTACGACAACACTAACTACGACCCAGCAACTGGAGAAGAAGAAGCTCGCGGCACTCTAGTAGGGTTCGTCTCCGACGAAGCAGCGGATGAAATGTTCACCATCAGCGCCGAGGAACGCAAAGAACGCATCCTAGACTCCATGGCGCAAATGCTCGGAGAAGAAACAAAAAATCCCGTGGTGTACTACGAATCAGATTGGGGTGCCGAAGAGTGGACTCGTGGTGCATACGCAGCCAGCTATGATCTTGGCGGACTGCATCGCTACGGCGCAGACCAAGAAGCCCCAGTAGGACCAATCTACTGGTCATGCTCAGACATTGCTGCCGAAGGCTACCAGCATGTCGATGGTGCTATACGCATGGGAGAAAAAACAGCAAAACTGCTAGCCGCAAAACTCAAATAAGATCATTCGCATCGTAACGCACACACGGGCAGCTTTACTGGGTGAGCTAAAGAATGACATACCCAGTAAAGCTCCCCAAATACGGATGGGAAACATGAAATACGTCGTAGGATATTCGCCTGACGCACGGGGCCGTTCAGCTCTCCAACTAGGAGTCGTACTAGCTCGCTCCCTGGGTGCAGAATTGGACGTAGTGTACGTCATTAAACCGCAAAGTCCTCGCCTTGCAGCGCCACGATCCAACTTCGAAGACTTACTCCAAAAGCAAGCCGTTCAATGGCTCGAAGAGGCGCAGCACTACGTGCCTGCTCAAGTAGTCGCCCGCTTCCACCTACGCCGCGCCAATTCCGCAGTCAGCGGCCTACTAGAACTAGCCGACGCTATAGACGCCGGACTCATTATAGTGGGCGGCGGTAACACCGGAAATTGGCTTTGGCACTCACTAGGCGCGGTTGGGAACGCTCTTCTACACCGTTCACGCATTCCCGTCGCTCTAGCACCACGTAAATACAGCGCTTCACACACGATCAAACAGTTCGACTGCGCCGTATCCCCAGACATCGACTCCATAAACCTTGTCGAAGAAGCCATAGCAACCCAAAACCGAACAGGCATACCAGTACGCCTAGTCTCACTCTACGAAGAAGGAAACGACCTAGACGATACAACCTATCGCAGCATCATCCAAGACCTCGTAGACCAATCCGCAGTCAAACCAATAAACCCACAACAGCTAAGCATCGCAGTAGGCGCAGGAACTACCATCGTAGAAGCGGTCGATTCTGTGCACTGGAACGAAGACTCCGTGCTAATGGCCGGATCCTCCAAGCTAGCCCAACGCGGAGAACTCTTCCTAAGCTCAACAACCGCAAAAATCATGACCAAACTTCCTATTCCCCTCGTCGTAGTACCACGCGACTACCACCCTGGACGCAAGGGCTCCCAACAGCAGCCGTGGACAGGCTCAATCCCTATCATCAAACAATAGCCCGGTTTCTCACGTGATATACACCGCCGTACTATCATCCCAAGGAAAGGAAAACAATGGAACAACACCTTCAAGAACTCATTAACAAAATACCCACTGGGCTACTCATCGGCGACACTTGGCGTGAAGGATCCGCAGGGGAGACGTTCGATGTCCTCAACCCAGCGACCGAAGAAAAGCTCACTACCTTAGCATCAGCAACACCTGAAGACGCAATAGCAGCCCTAGACGCAGCATGCCATGTTCAAGACCAATGGGCACACACGCCGCCGCGTGAACGTGCAGAAATACTACGACGGGCATACGACCTCATCACCGATCGCTCCGAAGAATTCGCCACCCTCATGACCCTCGAAATGGGAAAACCCCTCGCAGAATCACGAGGAGAAGTAGTCTACGGAGCCGAATTCTTACGATGGTTCTCCGAAGAAACCGTACGCGACTACGGACGCTACCAGCCCACGCCCGAAGGTAAAAACCAAATACTGGTAAAGCATAAGCCTGTAGGACCATGCCTACTCATCACCCCATGGAACTTCCCACTAGCTATGGCAACACGCAAAGCCGGAGCTGCAATAGCAGCAGGATGCACAATGATCCTCAAACCTGCACGGCTCACACCCCTAACCGCGCAATACTTCGCACAAACCATGCTCGATGCGGGGCTACCAGCAGGAGTACTCAACGTAGTTGCATCAGCAACTGCATCAGCCGTCTCAGATCCTCTCCTTGCAGACTCACGCCTGCGCAAACTCTCATTCACCGGCTCCACCCCCGTTGGCAAAGCCCTTCTAAAATCAGCCGCGCAAAATGTTCTACGCACCTCCATGGAGCTCGGTGGAAACGCCCCCTTCATCGTCTTCGAAGACGCAAATATTAACGAAGCCATTGAAGGCGCCATGGGAGCAAAAATGCGCAACATGGGTGAAGCCTGCACCGCCGCAAACCGATTCCTAGTCCACGAATCTCGTGCCGAAGAATTTTCCACCAAATTAGCGACAAAAATCGCAAATCTCAAAACCGGCAACGGTCTAAACCCAGACACCACCTGTGGCCCCCTCATAGAACAAAAAGCAGTAGATTCCATCCACGAACTTGTACAAGATGCTCTCGACCGAGGTGCCCAAGCTCTGGTCGGCGGTTATCCCCAAGACGGTCCCGGATACTTCTACCAACCCACAGTCCTCATCAACGTTCCTCACGATGCACGCGTCATCCAAGAAGAAATCTTTGGCCCTGTAGCACCCATCATCACCTTTTCTACCGAAGAAGAAGCAATCCAACTTGCCAACAACACAGAATACGGGCTAGCATCCTACGTCTACACAACAGATACATCCCGCGCCCTGCGAACACTAGACCGCCTAGAAGTCGGCATGACAGGTCTCAACATCGGCATCATGTCAAACGCTGCAGCCCCATTCGGAGGCGTTAAACACTCCGGACTAGGACGGGAAGGAGCCGCCGAAGGCATCGCCGAATACACCTACACACAATACATCGGCATCAAAGACCCATACGCCAGCTAAACCACTCAAAAACCATCCAAGATACGCACAACACAATAATTTCTCGAAGGGTTCGTTTTACCTTCCCACATGGAAAAACGAGCACACACAAACTTACAAACCTACGTAAGTCCAACCCCAAAGGAGAACGTTATGAAGCGCTTGAAGAATTTCATCAACGGCAAGTTCGTCGATTCCACCTCTGATGAGGTACTCGACATCGTATACCCCGTAACCGGCGAAGTCATAGCACAAGCACCAATATCCACTGACGACGACGTCAACACCGCCATGCATGCGGCTCAAGACGCATTCAAAACGTGGAAGCATACGACCCCTTCAGATCGCCAGCTACTTCTCCTCAAACTCGCAGACGCGCTCGAAGAAAACGTCGACGTACTCGTTGAAGCCCAACACCGCAACACCGGTCAGCCCCGAGAACTCATCCGTGACGAAGAAGTCCTCGTTGGTGCCAACCAGCTACGCTTCTTCGCAGGGGCAGCACGCACCCTAGAAGGAAAAGCAGCAACCGAATACATGGAAGGACATACCTCATACGTACGGCGCGAGCCCATCGGCGTCGTCGCCCAAGTAACCCCCTGGAACTATCCCCTCATGATGGCATTATGGAAGCTGGGACCCGCGCTCGCTGCCGGGAATACTGTAGTTCTCAAGCCATCTGACACCACACCAGAATCCACCCTCGAGTTGGCAAGGCTTATAGGGGAAATATACCCTGCAGGTGTTGTCAACGTTGTGCTGGGAACCGGTGAAACTGGTGAAGCTATGGTAGGGCACCCGGCCCCTGCCATGGTTTCTATTACCGGATCAGTACGCGCAGGTCAGGCAGTTGCTACCGGCGCTGCAGCTGGTCTGAAACGTTCTCATTTGGAGCTTGGCGGTAAAGCGCCAGCAGTTGTTTTTGCAGACGCGGATTTGCCTCGTACTGCGCGCATGCTCGCAGACTTCGGTTATTTCAATGCTGGCCAGGACTGTACAGCAGTCACTCGCGTACTCGTTCAAGACAGCATTTACGACAAGTTCCGAGATCTGCTGGTAGCTGCCGCAAAAGATACAGCTACTGGGCACGAAGACGATTCAAAGAACTTCTACGGTCCGTTGAACAACATCAATCACTTTAAGACCGTCATGAATAAGCTCAACAGCCTCCCTGAACATGTCACAGTTGAAACCGGTGGCAAACAGTGCGGCACCCGTGGCTTTTTTGTGGAACCTACGGTGCTGAGCGGAGTCAATCAAGACGATGCCGTTGTCCAGGAAGAGACCTTCGGACCAGTTCTTACGCTCCAAAAATTTACTACAGAGGCGGAAGCAGTTGAGCTTGCTAACGATGTAAATTATGCGTTGGCGTCATCAGTTTGGACGTCAAATCATGGTACTGCTATGCGAGTTTCTCGCGATCTTGATTTCGGAGCAGTTTGGATTAATACACACGTACTTCTGACTGCTGAAATGCCTCATGGCGGATTCAAATACTCGGGTTACGGTAAGGATCTTTCCCTGTATTCCGTTGAAGAATACACACGTGTTAAACACGTCATGAGTGATTTGAGCGCATAAAGAACAGCTTCTCCAGGCTCATTCGGCAATTCGGCAAAAAAGAGTCCTGCATCATCACACATTAGAGAAGAGCTTGTGGAGCGGTACAGCTCTGTTGTCTAGGTTCTGTACCGTCTCTTCACAATTCACATATTATCCATGTAGCTTATGCTACGTTTTCCTTTGAAAGGTAGTCTCATGGTAGAGATGTATCGTCTTCCTCAAGAGATAAAACTTACTGGAGAGTTTCCCGGCCCCTCATCACGTGCTCTTGCACATCGTCGCTCACAAGCTGTTCCTGCATCTGTCGCTTCGGGGCTCCCAGTTTACGCGGCTGATGCAGACGGTGGCGTCATTATTGATGTTGATGGTAACTCGTTGGCTGATTTGGGAGCGGGTATCGCAGTCACAACTGTTGGTGCATCAGCTCCCAAGGTGGTACAAGCAGTTCAAGAATCGGTCACACACTTCACCCACACCTGTTTTATGGTTACTCCTTATGAGGGGTATATCGCAGTTTCTGAAAAACTAAACGAGCTAATACCCGGACGCTTTGAGAAACGCTCAGTACTTTTCAACTCTGGTGCGGAGGCAGTTGAAAATGCTGTAAAAATTGCTCGTGCAGCTACCGGTCGCAATGCCGTAGTTGTTTTTGATCATGCCTACCATGGGCGAACCAATTTAACAATGGCGTTGACTGCAAAAGTAGCACCATATAAGAAAGGCTTCGGTCCTTTTGCTCCTGAAATCTATCGTGCTCCTATGAGCTACCCTTACCGGGACGATCAGAGCATGGATGGTAAAGAGGCAGCTCAACGCACCATCAACATGATCGAGAAGCAAATTGGTTCAGAATATGTAGCCGCAATTCTCATCGAGCCTATCCAGGGTGAAGGAGGGTTCATTGTTCCCGCCGATGGTTTCTTACCAACGCTGATTGCATGGGCACGCGAAAAAGGTATCGTCTTTATTGCTGATGAAGTACAAACTGGTTTCTGCCGCACTGGCAAATGGTTTGCGAGTGAGTACGAGGGCATTGAACCCGATTTGGTCACCACTGCTAAGGGCATTGCTGGTGGTATGCCGCTTTCAGCCGTCACTGGTCGGGCAGAGCTTTTTGATAAAGTTCAACCAGGAGGATTAGGCGGAACATACGGTGGTAATCCTGTATCTTGTGCGGCTGCTCTTGCGGCTATTGAAACTATGCAGGATCTTGATTTGAACGCACGAGCCCTGCATATTGAGAAACTGGTGACAGCAGCGTTAGCCCCGCTTGTTGATGAGCTAGACATCGTAGGAGATTTCCGCGGACGCGGTGCTATGCTCGCACTGGAGTTCGTAGCAGACTCTATCTCTAAAGCCCCGCATCCCACGGCGGCCAAGGATATCGCTGCTTACTGTCAGCAACGAGGAGTACTTATTCTTACTTGTGGTACTTACGGCAACATTATTCGTCTGCTTCCTCCGCTTACTATCAGTGACGAGCTCCTAAAACAGTCAATGAATATTCTTATCGAAGGTATTCGAAGCGTTTCATAATTTTTTTGGAGGCTTACAGGGCCCCGGTCATACCTCATATAACGATCGGGGCTCTTGTCACAGCTAATCCTATTCCACACATGCGCCAGTTATTTACCTATAGCTATTATGCGCACACCTTGTAGACAAAAATTCAGGTGATTTTACTACTGTTCTGGATCAATTAGACTAAGTCGCATATTGAGCAGGTCGCTATAAGCACACACCGTCTGGCGACGACACTCCGATAGAGGGAGAGCACCTTGTCTCAGAATAATCAACCCCACAAGTTACATAAAGGTCAGAGTCTAGCCAAAGATTCTGCATCAAATAACCCCCACGGTGCTATTGATACAAGCGCCGCTAACAAAAAGGGATTATCTTCCGGATCTGTATCTCTTTTTGGCTCCATTATTATTGGTATCTCTGTGGTAGCACCAGCATACTCATTATCGGGAGCCCTGGGTCCTGTAGGAGCTGTAGCAGGGGAGCACATGCCCGCGATCTTTCTCGTTGGGTTTATCCCTATGCTATTGGTAGCTATTGGCTACCGAGAGCTTAACGCTGCTATGCCGGATGCGGGAACAACATTCACTTGGACAACCAAAGCATTTGGTCCGTGGGTTGGTTGGCTCGGAGGCTGGGCATTATTAGCAGCTACCATCTTGGTTCTCTCAAACCTTGCAGGTATAGCTGTAGATTTCTTTTACCTGGCTTTGTCTCAGGTTTTTTCTAACCCGGATCTAGCGACTCTTTCAAGTAATACCTTTATCAATATCGGCACATTCTTAACCTTGATGGGTTTCGGGTGTTACATTACATACCGCGGGCTGGATGCGACTCAGAAAATCCAAACTGTTTTCATTATTTTCCAGCTTGTCGTACTCGCTATTTTTGCGGGTGTCGCCCTCTATAAAGCGGTCACAAATACTGGGTTTGCTAACCTTGCTCCGACTCTTGAATGGTTTAACCCCTTCGGAATCGAGTCATTCTCAGCTTTCTCTTCCGGCATATCTCTTGTCTTCTTCATATATTGGGGTTGGGACGCTGTCCTCACCATGAATGAAGAAACAGAAGGCGAGCATACAACTAGCGGTCATGCAGCTGTTGGCACTATCCTCACAGTAGTTCTACTGTACCTGTTAATCTCTGTGGGCACTTTGGCATTTGCGGGTACGTCCTCAGAAGGTCTAGGTCTAGGAAACTCTGATAACCAGGAGAATATTTTTGCTGTTCTTTCGGGACCTGTACTAGGTTCTCTCGGAATTATTATGTCTTTCGCAGTTCTTATTTCGGCCTTAGCCTCTTTACAATCCACGGCAGTTTCACCAGCTCGAACATTGCTAGCCATGGGATATTACAAGGCACTCGGGCCTAAGTTTGCGAGTATTAGCCCAAAGTACCAATCACCTAGTTATGCGACCATCGCTTCCTGTCTGATTGCTACCTTGTTCTACGTTCTTATGCGTTTTATTTCAACCTCTGTGCTTTGGGATACTATCTCCGCTTTGAGTTTGATGGTCTGTTTATACTACGGCGTGACGGCATTTGCCTGTGTATGGTATTTTCGAAAGGTGGCCTTCTCATCAGGCTTTAAATCATTTGTGAACAAGTTTTTGTTTCCCCTTTTGGGAGGCATTATGCTTCTTGTTTTCTTCATTCAGACGACTTATGATTCCATGGATCCCCATCATGGCTCGGGGTCTGAAATTGGGGGAGTCGGGCTAGTTTTCTGCTTAAGTGTCGCGATTCTTCTCTTAGGAATTTGCGTTATGGTGTATCAACGTTACCTCCGTCCTGCCTTCTTCAAAGGCGAAGTCCCGATGGAGGTAGAGCATATGATTGACTAGTTATTTCTCATGTGCACAAGAAGGGGAGAGGAGCATCTAAAAGGGTTCCTCTCCCTTATGCATTATGAAAGTATCCTACAGTGCATAATGAGAACGGTAGTATTTCAACCGATCTTCTAGAGTCTTCTCTAACTCTTCAACGCTACGTCGTTCCATTAGCATGTCCCAGTGCGTACGAGCTGGCTTATCATCGTCATTCTGGGCGTCACTCTCGCCGTTGACAAGATATGCTTCTTTGCCAGTTTTAGCAACCCAGACCTGTGGAATTTCAGCTTCAGCAGCAAAGGTCACAAATACGCGGTCACCATCAGTGGTTCGGTACTCTACACGTTGACGGGGCGCAGGCTGTACATTGGACTCGGTTTCCATAGATTGAGTTCCAAGACGCATACCACGCAGGCTACGATCGCTCACAATTCCTCCAGACTCCAGAAAGGGTTTCCGCAGATACTCAGCGGCTGCATAACGTTGGGCGGGGGAGAGCTATTCCCCCGAACGTCTAAAACATCCATTATATCGAGAATATTCTCCGCCGCCCAACTATTAGAGACAGCTATTCGCGAAGTCAAGCTAAACTATCTTAACTATTGAAGCCATATCCTTGAGATGGGTTCTCAAAAGTATCAGGCTTTGTATACGCTGCTTTTGTCGATCCATCGTTTATGTCCGATACCGGCAAATTGCCGAATGCGTTACCAAGACCTCGTAGAGCATCGCCAAGTTCTGTGGGGATAAACCAGAGTTTATTAGCTTGGCCGTCAGCAAGTTTGGGCAAGGTTTGCAGATACTGATAGGTGAGTAGCTGTTGGCTCGGGTTAGATTGATGGATGGCTTCGAATACCTTATGAACAGCTTCAGCTTCACCGTCAGCTCGAAGGATTGCAGATTGAGCGTCACCTTCAGCTCGAAGAATCTGAGCCTGTTTTTCAGCTTCCGCGCGGAGGATAGCAGCCCTAGATTCACCTTCAGCCGTCAGAATATCTGACTGCTTCTGACCTTCGGCCGTCAGAATGGCAGCACGACGATCACGCTCTGCACGCATCTGCTTCTCCATTGAGTCCTGGATAGAGTGTGGAGGCTGAATTTCTTTAATATCGACACGAGATACTCGTAGTCCCCAACGGCCGGTTGTAGCATCAAGAACTCCGCGCAATTCCGCGTTGATTTGATCGCGAGAGGTCAAGGTCTGCTCAAGGTTTAGACCACCGACTACGTTACGGAGGGTCGCACTGGTGAGCTCGTCAACAGCACGAATATAGTTCGTAATTTCATAGGTTGCGTCCTTGGGGCTTGTTACCTGAAAGTAAACAACGGTATCGATCCCAACCACAAGGTTATCTTCGGTAATCACGGACTGCGAAGGGAACGAGACAACCTGCTCACGGACATCAATTAGAGGCAGCACGCGGTCAATAATCGGTACCACCATATGCAAACCGGGTTCTAGCACGGTTCGGAACTTACCAAGACGCTCAACGATTCCTGCTCGACCTTGAGGAATCACCCGGATGGTTTTAGCCAACAAGATAAGAACAAAAATGAAGAGAATCACAAGAAGAATAACTGGGACCATATCTTCATTACCTACTTTCTTTTCGGTGATTAATAACAAAATTTAGGGGCGTAGATGGAACATTTTATTCAGCTTCAGGGGTAACAGCTGATCCTTCTGGCAAAGTTGATACATGCGGGTACACAAACGCTGTAGCACCGTTAATAGTTTCGACCTGGGCGTAGGAGCCGGAAGGGATAGGAGCTCCTGAAGTGCGTGCTGTCCAAATTTCGCCTTCAAGACGCACTAAACCAGACTCAGCAGTGACACCCTCTGTCACAAGAACAGTTTTACCCCGAAGAGCTTTGGCATTTGTAACAGTATTTCCGGCAGAGCGGTTGAGGCGTTTCAGAAGAGGCGGACGTAGAATAAGCACAAAAAGGATACACAAAACCGCGAAAACTATTCCTCGAGCGAAAAAATGTTCGATCAATGGTGAAATAGCCGATGTAATGAGGGCAGATAGGGAAAGCATCAAGAAAAAGAGATCTAGAGACAGCATCTCAATTATCGCAAAGAGCAAAGCTAGTATCAGCCAAAATGTCCATGGGCTGTCAAAGAGCCAATCCATATTTTCCTCCTCATCGTAGGCACAATGATCCAACGTATAGAGCGCCCAAGCCATACAAACATTATTCCATGAGGTGCATCACCAATCAAAGAGTTTACTCACACAAACTCACAACACCACAAATGGCCGATAATATACATTATGTAAAGTAGAGTCAGAAAACCACACCCCAGCCACTCAACCTTCCGTGTAATTGAACCGGATTAGCTGCCAGTGCGCCCTCGTAAAGACGGTTTCACCCCAGCAGCTTCTTTCTCCTCAATGTCCAGTAAAACTACAGATACACCAAACTCTTCTATTTACATGAATAGGCGCTTTACGGACTCGGCGTTTCTACCACCAGGTGGCTAAACTCCACCCAGGCGTTCAAAACTTGAGCTGCTGCCCCAGTATCAATAGATTGGCGTGCATCCGCCAAGGCTTCTGTGTACCGTTCCTCAAAACTCCTGCCGTCGTTTTTTCGGTAAGCTATCAGACCGGCCGCCGCATTAATAAGAACTGCATTGCGAATTGCATGCAACGAGTCTTTTGCCGACTCGCCCTCCCCAGCTAATACTGCGCGAAACACACTGGCGTTATACTCAGCGTCTCCTCCTCGCAGGTTATCTAATGAAGAACGCTCAATCCCATAGCCTTCGGGATTAAAGACATATTTCTGAAGAATACCCCCACTTGCTTCCCAGATCTGGGAAGTTGTAGCAATTGTCAATTCATCAAGCCCATCATCCCCCCGGAATATAAGGGCATGGTCACCTCGATTCGCGAAAACCCAAGCCATCTTTTCTACCATCTGCGGATTAGCTACCCCAATTGCAGATGATGACACTCGCGCAGGGTTTGTCATGGGTCCTAGGTAGTTAAAAGCCGTTGGTATACCTAACATTTTTCGAGTCGGCCCTACGAACCGCATGGAGGGATGAAAAGTCATTGCAAATAGAAAGGTGATCCCTACCTGCCGAGCGCACGCGGCAACAGACTTAATCGGCATATCTAGCTGAATACCTAGCGCCTCCAAGACATCTGCCGACCCTGATTTAGAGGTTGACGCCCGGTTACCATGTTTAACAACTGTCGCACCTGTACCAGCAATAACCAAGGCTGCCATGGTGGATATATTGACGGTATTCTGCTGATCTCCGCCAGTGCCTACAATATCAACCGCGTGTACGTCAAGATCAATAGTTTCAGCTTTTGCAAGCATTCCTCGCGCAAGGGCACCTAACTCTTCAGAGGTCTCCCCCTTCATGTGGAGCGATGTCAGGAAGGAAGCAAGTATAGGTTCAGGCGTTGAACCAGTCATAATTTCATCCATAGCCCAGTCCACATGACGAGAACCGAGATCCTGCCCAGAGATGAGCTGATTCAAAATGTATTTCCAGGTTAATGACTCATGTGCAGTTATATCCATACTCCCGATTTTAACCTTCCTGCAGGATTCATCTGCTGCCAGCGCATAGGGTGCCACAGCTTTGAGGCTTCTCTCCCCCACGAACTTACCAAAACATTACACATAGAGCGTGTCGCACAAATCTCGTGAAAACCGCTAGTTTACAGGGAACTCTAAGGATTTTCCCAACACACCGCAAGATTTAAGAGGTTATGTATTCGCTCTTCGCAAGTTTTAGCGACATAATGTCTATGTGACAACTGTAACCAATAACCCCAGCAGGCCGGCACATCCGGCTCTTAACCGACCCAACACGGTCGCCATTGGTACTGTCGTGTGGTTGGCATCAGAGCTGATGTTCTTTGCCGGGCTTTTTGCTATGTACTTCACCCTTAAGGCATCACGTCCTGACATTTGGGCTGATAATGTACATATCCTTAACGTTCCCTTCGCTTTTATCAACACAATCGTTCTTGTGCTGAGTTCTGTGACATGCCAGATGGGCGTATTTGCCGCAGAACAGCTCAAACCACGCCGCTCCGGTTCTTTGCTGAATATTAAGGCATGGGGCATGGCTGAATGGTTTGTGTTGACTTTCATCATGGGCGCAATCTTCGTCTGCGGTCAGGCTTATGAGTACGCAACCTTGGTTTCAGAAGGCGTAACCATTGCATCTAGCGCTTACGGATCCGCTTTCTACATCACAACAGGGTTCCATGCGTTACACGTGACAGCTGGTCTAGTAGCTTTCCTCCTGATCATTGGTCGCGCATTTGTCGCTAAGCAATTTGGTCATTACGAAGCAACTAGTGCAATCGTTGTCTCGTACTACTGGCACTTTGTAGATGTCGTGTGGCTCGCTCTATTTGCCGTAGTGTACTTCGTCAAATAACAGTCCAACACTCTCGCCCCGTCCGTATCCATTTTTACTAGCACACACAAGGAACAAAAGACGTGAAGGCACTTTCACAGAAGCGGCGTCACCCGCTTGCAGCTATTGTGTTGCTTGCGTTGGCTCTCATCCTTACTGGTGGTCTCTACACAGTTGCCACTGCCACCAATCAGGCCAAGGCCGAGTCAAGCCATGCATACACTCAAGATGATGTAAACGCTGGTCAAAAACTCTTCCAAGCCAACTGTGCAACCTGCCATGGAATGAACGCTGAAGGCACCGCTGATGGTCCTTCGCTCATCGGTGTTGGTGCAGCCGCAGTTGATTTTCAGGTTGGTACCGGCCGCATGCCTATGCAGATGCAAGGTACACAGGCTCAAGTCAAACCTGGTCAGTTCAACGAGGAACAGACGAAGCAGCTCTCTGCATATGTTGCTTCGTTGGGCGCCGGTCCTGCAATACCTGAAGCAGAGAATCTAGATACCACCAAAGGCGATGCCGCAAATGGTGCCCGTGTCTTCCTAGCCAACTGCGCAATGTGTCATAACGCGGCTGGTGCGGGTGGTGCTCTTACCCGAGGGAAGTTTGCTCCTTCTCTCATGGGTGTTAGCGAACAACATATCTATGAAGCCATGGAAACTGGACCTCAAAATATGCCTGTTTTCAACGACGCAAACCTTACCCCGCAAGAGAAGCGTGATGTTATCACCTATTTGAAAGCACAGGAAAAAAATGTTTCCCCTGGTGGTCTTAAGCTAGGCTCTCTAGGTCCTGTCGCTGAAGGTCTGTTGATTTGGAGCGTCGGTCTAGGGATCGTGCTTATCTTTGTTATTTGGCTGACCTCTCGCTCAGCATAAATACGCACATACTATTCGTATCGGAAAAGATTTGAGGCAACACATGGGAAACCATCGTGACGGTCAAGACGCTCAGAGCGTTACCGTAGTTACCTCTTCAGAGGATTCAAAGGAGCAGTTTCAGAATCCTGGGCTGCCCCCACATCGTCCACGTCTGACAGATGTGGATTCGAAGCGTGCTAAAGGTGCTGAGCGCCAAGTTATTCTACTCTTTGTACTATCAATGCTCGGCTCTTTGTTATTCTGGGTCGCGTATTTCGGTATATCAGTTGAAGGTAACTTCTTTGATGTAAACAATACGGAGCCTACCAGTAAACTGCAGCTGCAGAACCTCTTGCTTGGTTTAGGTATAGCATTCGCTATGTTCGGCATTGGTATTGGAGTTGTTCATTGGGCACGTACGCTTATGCCTGACCATGAACTCGTTGAGGAGCGGCACGATTTGCGTCCTGAAGAGGATCGCGCCGAGGCAGAAGAAATCATCGAAACTATTATTGATGAGTCAGGTATTAAACGCCGTCCTCTCCTGCGCAATACTCTCATTGGCTCAGTTATTCTGGCTCCGTTAACTTTTATTACGTTCCTGCGCGATCTGGGGCCGAATGATCCTGCCGTTCTTAAACACACGATGTGGGATCAGGGTGTCCGTCTTGTACGCGACCCTTCTGGGACTCCGATTAAAGCTTCTGACGTTACGATCGGATCCGCTTATCACGTTCTGCCGGAGACCATCACGTCCCTCAGCCATGAAAATGGCTATCTAGAGGAAAAAGCTAAAGCAGTTGTCTTGTTGATGCGTCTTGACCCCAATGAGATGAAGATTTCGGAAGAACGCAAAAACTGGCACGTTGACGGTATAGTCGCTTATTCGAAGGTCTGTACACACGTTGGATGTCCCATCGCGCTGTACGAGCAGCGAACGCACCATCTGCTGTGCCCGTGCCATCAGTCTACTTTTGATGCGGCAGATGAATGCAAGGTTGTATTCGGTCCTGCAGGTCACGCACTCCCACAGTTGCCGATTACAGTCGATGATAATGGTTATCTTGTGGCTCAGAGTGACTTCCATGAGCCAGTTGGTCCCGCGTATTGGGAACGCGGTCAGCACGTCGAAGAAATGCGTGCAGAGCGTGAGAAGGAGGCGAAATAAGTAATGTCTACAACAACTGGCTACGAGTACAAACCTAAAAGCAACGCTGGGCGTATCGCGAATTTTGTTGATACGCGTGTTGGCATGTCTGGGGTTGTTAAAGAATTTGGCCGAAAAATCTTTCCAGATCATTGGTCCTTTATGTTCGGTGAGGTGGCTCTATACAGCTTTGTAGTGCTCCTTATTTCAGGAACTTTTTTAACATTCTGGTTTAACCCATCAACCGCTGCAGTTACCTATGACGGTTCATATGTACCCATGAAGGGTACAGAAATGTCTGTTGCGTTTGCGTCTACTTTAGATATCTCTTTTGATATTCGCGGGGGCCTGTTGATCCGTCAGATTCACCACTGGGCGGCTCTCATGTTTATGTTGGCCATCTGTATCCACATGCTCCGTGTCTTCTTTACAGGGGCTTTCCGCCGTCCACGTGAGCTGAACTGGGTTGTAGGTTGCGTCCTCTTTGTCACGGGCATTATGGCGGGCTTTACTGGGTACTCCCTCCCCGATGATGTGCTCTCTGGTAACGGTTTGCGAATTGTCGATGGCATTATGGTCGCAATTCCGCTTGTAGGTACATACCTCTCGCTTTTCTTCTTCGGAGGCGAGTTCCCAGGTGAACACATTATTAGCCGCCTATACAGCCTGCATATCATGATCATTCCGGCAGTTCTGTTGCTGTGCGTTGGACTGCATATGTTCATGGTTGTCCTGCATAAACACACCCAATATCCAGGGCCAGGTCGTACCAACAATAACGTTGTTGGTTTTCCTGTAGGCCCGGTTTATGCTGCAAAAGCAGGCGGTTTCTTCTTCATAGTTTTCGGTATCATCGCTTTCTTAGCTTCCACCTTCACTATTAACGCAATATGGAACTATGGCCCCTACGATCCATCTCCAGTTCAAGCAGGTACTCAGCCTGACTGGTACGTAGGCTTTGGTGACGGTGCATTACGTCTATGGCCTGGTGTATGGCCATGGTCATGGGAATGGCAATTCGGTGGAACATGGGTTCTGAATGTCCTACTGCCTTTTGCACTCGCAGGCGTCTTGATGGGATTCTTATTCACGTGGCCTTGGATCGAACGTTGGGTCACCAAAGATAATCGGGTTCATAATATTCTTGATCGCCCGCGTAACGCTCCATTCCGTACAGGCGCCGGTGTTGCCGGTATCATCTACTACTCAGTTTTGATGATCGCGGCATCTTCTGATTTGATCGCAACACATTTCCACGTCTCGCTAAATGATGTAGCTTATGTATTGCGTGCGCTCTTCTTCCTTGGACCCATCCTTGGTTTCGAGATTACCCGAAGGATTTGCCTCTCCTTGCAGCGTAAAGATCGTGAGCTAGTGCTTCATGGCATCGAAACTGGTCAAGTGGTGCAACTCCCCCATGGTGAGTTTATTGAGGTGCACAAGCCTCTTGACGAGTATCGTCGGTACAAGCTAGTTAGTTTCGATTCACCAGATGTAATACCTGCACGCCCCAATGCTAAGGGGAAGGTTACAATGCTTGAGAAAGCACGAGGCACCTTATCGAAGTTGTTCTTTACTGATCGTGTTCTTCCTGTAACTCCTACTGAGCTAGAAGAAGCTCATCATGAACATAATGAAGCTCAAAGGGTTGAGGGCGCTTCCTTTGATAGCCCCGAGATTAAGGGCTAAAGTTACAACTTCATAAGTTTACTTGAGGGTTGGTGCCACAAAACTGTGGGACCAACCCTCAACATTTGTACCGCATGTATCTCTTCCAGCAATGTTGCTGTTGACCCAATATCATATCCATCTTCTAAGGCCAGGAGTCCAGACTTTCTCATGAAAAATTCTCATAAGCAGCATGCCCTATTCCTGAAACTAAGAATCTTTGCTTACTTATCAGCGATCGCTATATACCTGATGCCATAATGGAATAACTTCATATGTGCTAAGCACACCCCGTCCCTGAAATTTACACAAACTATCATGCCGCTGGTCTTAGAGGCAGGAAGGAGCCTAGCGGATTAACAGATAAAAGTAGCAATAACCTAGGTTTGAGGTTGAGACTCTAGAATTCTTGCAGAGATAGCACTTCTGCGAGCATATAATTGCCGTCTTTTCTTTCGAGCCGAGCGTACTGATAAGCGAGCGGAAACTGCCTCTGTAAAAACTATTATCGTGCGATAGGCACGATTATATGGGCGGTTGCTCTCCCAAGATTCATCCGATCGGTATTGGTGCGTCTCGCTGCTTCGATGATCCTCAGATAAACTGCCAATACAGACAATTAATCCAACTAGCTTTTTCTTACCTCCCTTTTTAGTACATGTCTGGGGCAGATAGAACTTTATTCGAGAATCTCTGGAATATAGAAAAGGTGGGGTTACACCATCCGTATAGATGATGTAACCCCACCTTTTACTGTATATGATTAGTGTGCGTGATCACCGCGGTTGTATTCATATACCCACCCGATAACGGCGACTGCCACGATAGGCAAAGCAAGAATTAGTACCCACCAAGCAATTGCTGCCCCAAGAACAACAATCATGCACGTTAAACCGATCATGAACGGCCACCAAGACCATGGTGAGTAGAACCCATACTCACCAGCACTCTCAGCGATTTCACCCGTGTAGTTATCCATGGGTTGGCTTCCTAGCTTCTTATCAGTAAACATGAGGAAGAAAGCCAAGAAGAAGCACATGAGCGCCGTCACGAGAAGCGCGGGAAACCCGGCCCACTCATCAAAATTGGTCATAAACCCATAAATAATTCCAACAGGAATAAAGAAGATACCAAGGTACAGGAAGACCTTCCCGAGAACTTTCACGGTTTACTCTCCCTTCTGTGCTGCAAGAGCTGCAGCGGCAACATCATGATTCGTTGAAAGCTCGGGATGATGTAGGTCTAGAGCCGGGCGTTCGGAACGGATACGAGGCAATGCAGTAAAGTTGTGGCGGGGCGGAGGACAAGAAGTCGCCCATTCGAGAGATCCGCCGAATCCCCAGGGATCGTCTACCTCGACTTTCGGAGCATACCGAGCAGTAATGTAAACATTCCAGAACCAGGGAATCATTGAAACGGCAAGAATCATGGATCCAACAGTTGAGAACTGGTTCATCCAGGTGAAACCGTCTTCGGGCAGATAGTCAGCGTATCGACGAGGCATACCATCAACGCCAACCCAGTGCTGAATCAAGAAGGTCGCGTGGAACCCGAAGAATACCAGCCAGAAGTGAATCTTACCGATCCGTTCGTTGAGCATCTTGCCAGTGAATTTTGGCCACCAGAAGTAGAATGCACCAAACATACCAAAAACAATGGTTCCAAAAATCACGTAGTGGAAGTGTGCAACCACGAAGTAAGTATCCGAGATATGGAAGTCTAGAGGCGGAGTAGCCAGGATAATACCCGTCAGACCTCCAAAGAGGAAGGTTACTAAGAATCCATAGATCCACAATAATGGAGTTTCAAACGTAATGGACCCCTGCCACATAGTCCCAATCCAGTTGAAAAACTTCACGCCGGTTGGAACACCAATCATCATGGTCATGAACGAGAAGAACGGAAGCATAATCGCTCCAGTTACGTACATATGGTGCGCCCACACAGTTACAGACAGGCCCGCAATAGCAATGGTCGCTGTAACAAGACCTTTGTAACCAAAAATGGGTTTACGTGAGAATACAGGGATAATCTCCGAAGTCACACCAAAGAAAGGTAGCGCAAGCACATACACCTCAGGGTGCCCGAAGAACCAGAACAAGTGCTGCCAGAGCACCGCTCCCCCATTTTCCGGATCAAAAATATGTCCTCCGAATCGGCGATCCATACCTAGAGCAAACAAAGCGGATGCCAGAGGCGGGAAGATCATAATAATCAAGATTGAAGTAATCAGAGTTGCCCACGTAAACACAGACATACGCCACATAGTCATGCCAGGGGCGCGCATTGCCACAATTGTAGTAATGAAGTTAACCGCACCCATAATTGTGCCGAACCCCTGCAACGCAAGACCAAAGACCCATAAATCACCACCGACAGACGGGCTGTAAGTAGTGCTATTTAGTGGGACGTATGCAAACCAGCCGAAAGAGGCTGCACCTTGTGGGGTAATAAAACCTGCAATCGCTACTAGCGACCCAAAAAGGAAGAACCAAAAAGCCAATGCGTTTAAGCGCGGGAATGCCACATCGGGAGCACCAATTTGGAGCGGGATAAGCACGTTCGCCAAACCGGTGAACAAAGGGGTGCCGAACATGAGAAGCATAAGGGTACCGTGCATCGTAAAGAGCTGGTTAAATTGCTCCTTCGTCTGTAGGATCTGCATACCGGGCTCAAAAAGCTCAATACGCATCAGCAGAGCCATAGTTCCGCCCATGCAGAAGAAGATGAAGGCAGAGATCAGGTACATGTACCCAATGGTCTTGTGGTCCGTGGAAGTAATCCAATTGACAAAGATGCGTCCCTTGGACTTAGGAACCACGCGCGGCGCAACAGCCGTTGCACTCTCAGTTGAATATTCGAGGGTAGTCACGTCTATTTCACCCCTTTATTGATTAGCGGGACGCGGAGTCGCGTTCTGGTTGGGATTACGGTTGTATTCGTCCCCAGCGATACCCTGATTCTCGGGATTTTGCTTAAGGGAATTGATGTAGTTGTCGTAGTCTTCCTGTGAGACCACCTTGACATTAAACAACATCTCAGAGTGGTACTCACCGCAAAGTTCAGCGCATTTACCCTTATAATCACCAATTTCTTTGGTAGTGATATGAATATGGTTCGTCATACCAGGGATCGTATCCCGTTTCTCTAGGAAAGCCGGGACCCAGAACGAATGGATCACATCACGCGATTTGAGAACTACGTCAACATTTGAGTTAACGGGCAGATAAAGCGTTGGAAGTTCTGCTTCTTTACCTGGTGAACCATCAAGGTGAGCTTGTACACCAGTTACATGCACGTTTTCATCTGTGTAGTTGAAATCCCAGGCCCATTGTTTGCCATACACTTCAACAGTGACCTGTCGATCGGCACCAGTTTTAGGACCAGTTACTTGACGCTCGACTCGGTCTGAAAACGTAAACATACTGACGATCAAGACGACTGGAACGAAAGTATAAAAAATTTCCAGAGGCAGGTGATAGCTGAGCTGACGAGGATAGCCACTTTCGTTCTTACGCCTACGGTAGGCAATGATGCACCATAGCATCAAGCCCCAAGTAATAAGACCGACAACAAGAGCTGCACTCCAAGTACCTACCCAGAGATGCATGAGGTTCTCGGCATTATCAGTAGCCGGATGCCCAGCTTTTGTAGGTAACCAGCCTACAGCTGCCTTATCCATTGAACAACCAGTCATCAGCAGCGTCGCTGTAGTCCCGAGGCCAACAAGACTTGCACGCTTACGACGACTGCCGGTTCGATATTGCGAACTCACAGACGGCCCTTCCTGTTCTTGCAGTGTGTGCTAGTGCTCAGGTCTACAGGTAAACCTGAGGCAATTATAAAAAACTTATCCCTTAGAGCTTACCGCGAATTCTGCTCTTACGGTGACACTCTGTCACTGAAATTGTGAGTTTCCTGGAAAATTACTGAATTTTAACGTAACAGAACCCCTAAAGTTGGTTTTTTAGGGGTTCTGTTATATCCATGCTCCTAATGGAAGGAGTCGCCACAGGCACATGATCCTGCCGCGTTCGGATTATCAATTGAGAATCCTTGTTTCTCAATCGTGTCTTCAAAATCAATCGTTGAGCCATCTAGATAAGGGGCACTCATTTTATCTACGATAACCTGCACACCGTCATAATCACGCACTGCGTCACCATCAAGTACTCGCTCATCGAAGTAGAGCTGATAGATTAGCCCGGAACAGCCACCGGGCTGTACAGCAATCCGGAGGCGCAAATCGGTACGTCCTTCTTGTTCGAGCAAAGTACGTACCTTATTCTGAGCAACTTCAGTAAGGTTAACCCCGTGTGTTGGTAGCTCAGTTACAGTCTCAGTCATGTTTGTCCTTTCCTGACAATATTCCCCTTCGTAAAGTCAGATTACGCTGTCCTACTTCTTCACGACAACAGCGGACTCACAAGTTCACTAGGGGCATCAAGGTCTCTTACGTCCAGAATACCAATTTTGTAGAATTCTGTACTTAGTGTGTGAGGTATATTCCTTGAGTTGCTTTCCTTTCCTAATTTACTTACTCCTGCTGAGAGCACTCATTATCAGTGCCTCCGCTAAAATTCCTCGTTTAAAATCAGGTACATACAGCGATTCGTTAGCGCTATGTGCCCGGGTGTCTGGGTCTTCAACACCAGTTACTAGAATCTGGGCGTCGGGGAAGTTCTCCTTCAAATCCGCTATAAAAGGTATTGAGCCTCCCATGCCTGTCTGCACAGGAGATATACCCCAAGCTTGAGCCATTGCTGACAAGGTGATTTGAGCTCCATCCTGCTCAACATCTGTGGCAAAGGGTAACCCTGAGTCGACAGGAGTATAGCTAACTTGCGCGTTATAAGGTGCATGCTTCTTTATATGGTCTGCCAGAACTTTGTGCGCATTCTCGGGAGAATCACCAGGAGCCAAACGGACACTAATACGTGCCCGCGAAGTAACAGCAAGGGTATTTGAAGAATGGGCAATTGACGGAATATCCATACCTATAACGGAAAGTGCAGGTTGCTGCCAGAGCCGAGATGTAATTGATCCATATCCTGCTAGAGACATCTGGTCTAAGATTCCAGAATCTGCGCGGAATTCATGTTCAGGGTATTCGACTTTAGGGTCTTCACCACGGTACAGACCTTCTACAACAACTGCACCTTCGTCATCATGAAGAGTACCCAGCAAACGGGCTAATACCGTATGTGCGTCTAGAAAAGGGCCTCCAAAGATACCAGAGTGCACTGCGTGATTACCAGTTCGAACTTCAATATCCCCGCTAGCTACGCCACGTAATGAGGTAGTTAATGCCGGAACTCCAGCTCGCCAGTTGGCAGAATCTGCTACCACAATATAATCAGCGGCTAGGTCCTTCTGGTAGGCAGCTAGGAATTCGCGGAAAGAGGGTGACCCCGCTTCTTCTTCCCCTTCGATAAAGATCTTTACGCCAACGTTGATATCATTGCCTAATACTTCCGATGCTAAACGGAAAGCCGCCATATGGGTGATAACCCCTGCTTTATCGTCTGCAGCACCGCGGCCATAGAGACGAGCGCCTTTCTGAACTGCGGTAAACGGGTCAGTTTCCCACTGCGTGTTATCGCCAGGAGGCTGTACATCATGGTGAGCGTATAACAGGATTGTGGGATACCCTGAAACAGCTGGTTTAGTGGCAACTACCGCTGGCATACCTTGATGTGTCTCCCCCGTTTCACCGTGGTACGACGCAGAAAGGATTTTTACCTCTTGAAAGCCTGACCGTTTCGCAAGCTCGTACACAGCTTCAGCGCTTCGTTGGACCTGAGCTAGATCAAAAGCTTCCCACGCGATAGATGGGATAGAGACTAGCTCCTTCAGCTCAGTAAGATATTCATCAAAATGGGCTTCAAGCGCCTCTGTGAGCGCATCATGTTCTGGGAATTTATGAGGAAAATTGGCCATGCGTCTAACAATACGCTTTATACAGGGGTGGCGCATACTTTTTATTTTTGGTCTTGGTATTCGGCGTAGGCAATTATTTTTGGTTATTCTAGTAGGGTGTTTGGTCGTAAAAAAGGTAAGGCTCCGCAGGAGGCTGCTGTCGAGCCTGAAGAAGAGAAACAGCATGAGGTTCCTGAGAACTCTAAGTTCACGCCGAAGAAAGGGCGTCCTACACCGTCTCGTAAAGAGCAGGTTGCGGCGCGAAGGAGGCCTATAGTCGGTGCTGATCGTGGCGCGGCGAAGACTGCTGATCGTGAGGCTGCTGCTGAGCTTAGGGCACGGCAGCGGGAGGCTATGCGTACTGGGGATGAGAAGTATCTGCCGATAGTGGATAAGGGGCCTCAGCGGCGGTACATTCGCGACTATATTGATGCTCGTCGGAATTTGGGCGATATAATGCTTATTTTGCTCATTGTTTTTCTTGTTGCGTCGTGGGTCGTGAGCGGTTTTGGCGTAGCTGCCGCTCCTGTCTACTACGGGACTATGTATGGCATGTATGCTCTGATGCTGTTGTGGGTTATTGATTACTGGTTGATGTGGCGCAAGCTTAAACAGATGGTTATTGCTAAGTTTGGCGAGGTACAGCGTGGTAGTGGTATGTATGCGTTCAACCGTGTGATGATGATTCGCCGGATGCGGCGACCTTATCCTCTTGTTAAGTATGGGGAGTATCCAAAATAGATAACTGTGTCTTTAATGATTTCTGGGGGTGGGAAACCGTGTTTGGTTTCTCACCCTTTTTGTGAGGCTTATTTTTGGCGCGAGCGACGGATTTTGTAGAGTCCTCGGTTGATGTGGGCGGCCCATAAGGGGCCTTCGTAGAGGAAGGCGGTATATCCTTGGACGAGGTCTGCGCCTGCGTCTAGTCGTTCTTGTACGTCCTGGGCGTTGGTTACTCCTCCGACGGAGATGAGGGCTAGTTTGTTGCCTATTTCTTTCTTGAGGAGGTGTAGGACTTCGAGTGATCGGGTTTTAAGTGGTTCTCCTGAGAGTCCTCCTGCGCCTATAGCGTTAATTTTTTCTTTGGTAGTGTGAAGTCCTAAGCCTTCGCGTGCGATTGTAGTGTTGGTTGCGATGATCCCGTCAAGCTTTAGTTCTTGGGCTAGGCGAGCGATAGCTGTTATGTCTTCGTCTACAAGGTCTGGAGCGATTTTAACGGTGAGAGGCACGTGGCGGTGGGGTGAGACTCGGTTTGCTTCTTCTCGTACGGCTTGCAGGAGTGGGCGGAGTGTTGCGATGGATTGCAGTGTACGTAGTCCTGGGGTGTTGGGGGAGCTTACGTTGACGACGAGGTAGTCTGCTTGTGGGGCTAGGGTACGTGTTGATATTAGGTAGTCTTCTATGGCGTTTTCTAGTTCTACAATCTTTGTTTTTCCGATGTTGACGCCGATAATGGGGCGTTTCTCGGGACGGTATTCGGTTTCTAGATCAGCACGTGCTGATGCGACTCGGGGTCCTGCAGCTGCGGCACCGTCGTTGTTGAATCCCATACGATTAATGACTGCTTTATCTTCGATGAGGCGGAATAAACGTGGTTGTGGGTTACCAGGTTGTGCTTGTCCGGTGATAGTGCCGATTTCGATGTGTCCGAATCCTAGTCCTGCAAGGGCTGCGATACCTTTCCCGCCTTTGTCGAAGCCTGCGGCTAGTCCGAAGGGTGAAGGGAAGGTGAGTCCCATGGCTGTGGTGCGGAGGCTGGGATTGGGTTGAAGGTAGCTTTTGAGGATGCGAGTAATGCCTAGGTTTTTAAGGGTTTGTACTCCCCAGAAGCCGATGTGGTGTGCTTTTTCGGGATCCATGCCTGCGAAGAAGATTTTGAAGAAGGTTGGGTATAGTCGCATCGTTTGCTCCTTGTGGTGTTAGTTTTTGGGGCTGGGGATTTTGTCGGTGGCGCCTCCGTAGCGGCGGTCGCGGCTGGCGTATTCTTCGACGGCTTTATAGAGGGTTAGGCGGTCTACATCTGGCCAGAGTACGTTCATGAAGACGAATTCGGCGTAGGCGCTTTGCCAGAGGAGGAAGTTGGATATTCGTTGTTCGCCTGATGATCGGAGGAAGAGGTCGACGTCTGGTAGGTCTGGTTCGTCGAGGTATTTTTGGAAAGTTTTTTCTGTGATAGAGGAGGGTTTAAGGATGCCTGCTTGTACGTCTTGTGCAATAGTTGCGGCTGCGTCTGCGATTTCTGCGCGTCCTCCATAGTTGACGCACATAGTGAGGGTGCAGGTGGTGTTATTGATAGTTTCGCGTTCGCATTGTTCGAGTTGTGAGATGACGTTTTTCCAGAGTTTGGGGCGGCGTCCTGCCCAGCGGATACGTACTCCCCAGGATTTGAGGGTTTCGAGTTGCCGGTTGAGGACTTCGGTGGAGAAACGCATGATGAAGGATACTTCGCTGGGTGAGCGTTTCCAGTTTTCTGTGGAGAAGGCATAGGCGCTGATATAGGGTATGCCCATTTCTATGGCTCCTGCAACGATGTCGAGGAGGGCTGCTTCGCCTGCTCGATGTCCTTCGTTGCGTGGGAGTCCGCGTTCGTTGGCCCAGCGTCCATTGCCATCCATGACAACGGCAACGTGTTGAGGGATGAATTTTTTGGGTATGGGGGGTGGGGTTGTTCCGGAGGGGTGTGCCGGTGGTTTTTGTGGCATGGGATTCTTTCCGGGTTGATGGTGTGTTACTACAGTATTTTACCGTGTTTGATGTTGTTTTTAGGTTTCTAGTTCGAGGTAGGTGAGGGTCTTGAGGGGGGTTTCGAGGTAGTTTTGGGTGGTGTGTAGGGTGAGGTTGAGTATTTTGCGTGCCGCGAGAGGTGAGGCGTTGTCTACGGTGTCCCAGTTCCCTTTATAGAGGGCTTGTATATAGTTATATTCGGTGGGTGTTATGGGTGTTGTAGGGGTGTCATTTTGGTGGGCGCAAGTTTTGCAGAGGGTTCCTGTTATGCCATGTGTACCTGCTGGGTGGTACCCAGTGGTGATGGGTTGATTGCAGTATGTGCAGGTGTCAGTGAAGATGAGCCAGCCTGCGAATTTCATGGCACGTAAGATATAGCTTGTGAGGATGCGCTGTGGTGTGTGTTTGTTGTGGGCTAGCGTGGCGATTGCTCCATGAGTGAGGTGGTAGTGTGGGTTGGTGTCGTGGGGGGTACTGTTGGTGTTGAGTGTCTCTGCGATTTCAGCGATGGTGTTTGCGGCGGTGTAGGCGTTGTAGTTACCCATGAGAGTCGCTGTATAGGCATGTATGGTTGCGGTTTGGGATATGATGTGGAGGTTTGTTTTGCCTCGGGTGAGGGATATGTCGGTGTGCATATAGGGCTCTAGCCGAGCACCGAATTTTGAGTTTGGTTTGCGGATTGATTTGGCAACGGCGTGGATGACTCCGTTGTTTTGGGTGAGCATGATGATGATGCGGTCTGCTTCGCCTAGGTTTTGGGTGCGGAGGATGAGGGCGTGGTCTCGGAGGTGTTTTGGGGTGCTCATGGTTTTATGTTTGTGGTGTGTGAAGAGAAACCCCGCATTCTGGCGGGTGGCTAGGATGCGGGGCCTGAGGGTTTGGTTGTGTGGTTAGTTTTTTTCGTATTCGATATCGTCGTCTTCGTCGTCGGTGTCGGTGAGGAATTCGTCGAAGTTTTCGTCGTCATCTCCGTAGACGCTAAGAGGTGTTACTTCGTTATGTACTTCGAAGAGGGCATTTTCGTAGGCTTCAAAAGCGTTTGCAATTTCGACATAGGCTTCGTCGATTACGGGGTCGTGTTCGCGGGTGCGGTGGGTGACGGCGTCAAGGTGTGTTTCGAGGGCGTCGAGTAGACGAGTGAGTTCGGTGCGGGGGTCAGTGCTCATGTGTCTAGTCTACTATCTTTTATGGCTATTGTGGTTGGAGAGTGTCATATTGTGAAGGTATGACAAACGCGTACCCAGTGTGTTTGGGCACGCGTTTAGAAGGGTGTTTTAGGAATGTTCTTTAGAATCCTAGGATTTCCAGGGATGCGCGGATTGCTTCTGCGGAGGCGCGTAGCTTATTGTGTTCTTCGTCGTTCATGGGAACGCTGAGGACTCGCTGTACGCCTTCGTAGTTTACGACGGAGGGTAGGGACAGTGCTACGTCTTTGAAGCCGTAGAGTTCGCCTGCTGCAATGGTGGAGATTGGCAGTACGGCGTTCTGATCTCGGAGGAAGCCTTCTGCAATTCGTGCCGCGGAAACACCGATGGCGTAGTTGGTGGATCCTTTACCTTCAATGACTTTATAGGCTGCGCGCATCGCTTCGTGCGCTAGTTCTGCACGTACTTCTTCAGTAAATACTTTGGTGCCGTTGTATTCCCAGTCAATGAGGGGTACCATGCCGATGTTAGCTGCCGACCAGACAGGGAACTCCGAGTCCCCGTGTTCGCCAATGATATTTGCGTGAACGCTCTTGATGGAGACTCCGGCTTTGCTGGCGACGAGCCAGCGCAGTCGAGAAGAATCGAGTACGGTACCGGAGGATAGTACTCGGTGTGAGGGTAGCCCGGTGATCTTCTGGGCGACAACAGTGAGTACGTCGCAGGGGTTGGTAACCAGCATGTAAATTGCGTTGGGTGACATTTCCATAAGGTTTGGCAGTAATTTTTCGAGGATGCGTACGTTTGCTCCTGCGAGTTCGAGGCGGGGCTGCCCGGGCTCTTGGCGGGCACCTGCGGTAATGATGATCATGTCGCAGTCACGCAGGATTTCGAGGTCGTCTCCGCCGGTGAGCTGCGCTTCATGGGCGAACATAGAACCGTGGGCGATATCGAGGGCTTCAGCGTGTGCTCGTTTGCCGTCAATGTCGTAAAGGACGATTTCATTTGCAGAGCCACGTAGGGTTGCTGCGTATGCGGTTGCAGATCCGACACCGCCTGCGCCGATGATGCCGAGTTTAGTGGTAGATTTTACGTTGTTCATTGGGTCGCCGCCCTGTCTTGGGGTTGTTGATTTGTCTGATATGTGGGCAGAAGCACGGAGTGTCTTCTGAAGTTCCCATTATCTATTATGCCTTGTTCTTTGGGGTTTATGTTGGTTTAGTTGCTCTTTTCACGATTTTTTATGTGAGTTTTTACTAGAAGACCATATTTTTCTCCCAAGAAGCCATATAAGGGCTTTATGACTTTTTGATTAATATCACATAATTTAACCCTTATTTCTGGGGGCAGGGAACCTCCCAAGCCCAAACATATCTAGAGGAACTCACAGCTAGAATACTATTGCGAAGAGTAGTTTTCGTACATTGTCTGGTAGTGGTCTACAAGTTTGGTAATTTTGGTGGGTTTATACGATATTTGGGCTGAAACTACACGTTTATGTCATATAAAGTATTTTTTCTATATTTCCTAGTAAACATTGGCATGGAAGAGTAGCGTTATAGATGTAGGCTATTGAGCCTGCGCTTAACTAACCTAGTGCTGTAACAAGTCGGTTTGCGTGATAACAACAGAGTATTCAGCATTAGGCGCATCATATAGAGCCTCAAAGGTAAAGGAGTCTATCCCATGAAGGCAGCTCGTTTTTACGACCGTAATGACATTCGCATTGAGGACATACCCACCCCCGAAGTACAACCCGGTGAAGTGTTGGTCAAAGTAGCATGGTGTGGTATCTGTGGCACTGATTTGCACGAGTATCTTGATGGACCTATTTTCTGCCCTAAACATGGGCATCCGCATCCAATCTCAGGAGAAGATTCTCCTGTAACCCTTGGTCACGAATTCTCAGGTATCGTAGAAGCTTTAGGCGAAGGCATTTCCGATCTTGAAGTCGGAGATCATGTTGTGGTTGAGCCATACATTATTGCAGACTCTGTAGATGTCGGCCCAGATTCGAAGACCTATCATCTTTCTAAGAACATGAACTTTATTGGTCTTGCTGGCCGTGGAGGCGGACTATCAGAGAAGGTATCTGTAAAACGCCGTTGGGTTCACAAGATCTCTAAAGACCTTCCGTTAGATGAAGCTGCACTGATTGAGCCTTTGAGTGTCGGTTATCATGCAGTTGAGCGCGCCGGAGAAATCAAAGACGGTGACTTTGCGCTAGTTACTGGTGCTGGCCCCATTGGCCTGCTTACCTCCGCCGTGCTTAAAGCTAAGGGGGCGAAGGTCATTATCTCTGAGCTGTCCTCGCTACGCCGTCAGAAAGCATTGGATTCTGGAGTTGCAGACTATGCCTTCTCCCCTGCTGAGGTTGATGTCCTAGCAGAAATTCATAAGCTGACCAATGATAAGGGTGTAGACGTAGCCTTTGAATGCACCTCTGTACAGCCTGCACTAGACCTCATTCTGGATGCACTCAAGCCTACCGGTAAAGCCGTGATCGTATCCATTTGGGGTAAACCAGCATCGTTGGATGTTCAGAAGGTCGTGCTTAAGGAGCTCGATATTCGAGGAACCATTGCATACGTGAACAGCCACCCGGAAACTATCAAACTTGTAGAGTCAGGCAAGATTAACCTCAAGCCGTTCATTACTGGCAGGATTCCTCTTGAAGATCTCATTGACAAGGGATTTGACACGTTGATTAACCACAACGAGACTGCCGTAAAGATCCTCGTCACTACCGATCCGCAGCTTTTGCCCTAGGTAACTTTCTTGTAGCCTTACAGGCAAGTCGCGAGCGCCTTATATTCTGTCTGTCAGAGTATAGGGCGCTCTAATTATTATTGTGGAAAAGTGAAATAGAAAAGGGCCTCTGATGTTTATCAGAGACCCTTTATAATGTGCGCGAGGGGGGACTTGAACCCCCACCCTCTAATACGAGGACTAGCACCTCAAGCTAGCGCGTCTGCCTATTCCGCCACCCGCGCAGGTTACCTTTGAGAGGGCTTTGCCTGCTCAAAGCAACAAGTAATACTATACGGTTGGCAAGTACAAGCAGGCAAATCTATATAACGTGTTATCCGTCACTTTTAAACATTTAGTACTCCCCATGTTCCTTTCTAGTAACATACAGTACAGTGTTCGGGTCACGTCCATGAAGTACTGCATGTGAGAGTTTAGAATAGAAACTATGAATAACGAGAACCTCTCACGCGAAGAAGCTGCAGAACGGTCAGCGCTCATTATCGTAGACTCATATCATGTTCACCTTGATTTGACCCATGCCAAGGATGAAAATTTCGAGACATACCCTACAGTTACAACCGTTAAGTTTAAATCCCGTAAGCCTGGTGCCCAGACTTTCATTGATTATATTCGCCACTCTATCGATTCTGTTAGGCTTAATGGCGCGCAGCTTGACCTCAACAAGGTTGTTGATGGCTCACGCATCATGCTGCCCGAGCTTGCCGAGGAAAACGAACTTACTGTTCACGGGCGTTCATACTATTCACGGTCGGGAGAAGGTCTGCACCGCTATATTGATCCTTCGGATGGGCGTGTATATCTTTACACCCAATATGAGCCCGCCGATTGCCGTCGTGTATTCCCCAACTTTGAGCAACCCGATCTGAAGGCTGTTTTTAATTTCCGAATCACAGCCCCACGAGATTGGGTTGTCAGCTCGAACGGGGTTCTAGAATCTGAGGTGTCCGACCCGACTGACTCAAATATCGTTAAGCGCGTTTTTGCTCCTACCGAGCGAATTTCTACCTACATTACCGCAGTGTTAGCAGGTGAATACTTCACAGTCACCGATACCTATAAACCCCAGAGTATTACTAACAGCGGCGATATTCCTTTAGTGGCGTACTGCCGCCATTCTCTAAAGCCCCATTTTGACTACGATAATATCTTCCGAGTCACTAAGAACGGCTTAGATTTCTTCCAGGATCTCTTTGACTATCCCTACCCTTACCCGAAGTACGAACAGGCGTTCGTCCCCGAATATAACATCGGCGCGATGGAGAACCCCGGTCTCGTAACATTCACTGAGGATTTCATTTTTGTCTCTGGTGCTACCGAAGATGATCTTGAAGGTCGCGCAAACACTATCTGCCATGAGATGGCACATATGTGGTTTGGAGATCTTGTCACTATGAAATGGTGGGATGATCTCTGGCTTAAAGAGTCATTTGCTGATTTCATGGGTGCTCTAGGTGCTATTGAAGCTAATGGTTTTAACGATGCTTGGGTAACATTCGCGAATCACCGTAAATCTTGGGCATATCTGCAAGATCAGCTTCCTACGACGCATCCCATTGTCGCGGATATACCTCATTTGGAAGCTGCAGCCCAAAATTTCGATGGCATAACTTACGCCAAGGGTGCCTCCACCTTGAAGCAGCTTGTTTCCTATGTAGGCTTTGATACCTTTATCGAAGCGGCACGCGTCTATTTCAAACGTTTTGCTTGGGGGAACACCTCGCTTCAAGACTTTCTTGATGTACTTAATGAGGTCTCAGGTCGCGATATGCAGACCTGGTCTCAAGCGTGGTTACAGACTTCTGGTCTATCTACCCTCGGTACTCGACGCGTTTACCGCGAAGATGGTAAGCTCCAGGATTTGTACCTCACTCAGCAGCTACCCGACACTCAGCCAGCCGGTATAGGTCGCCCGCATGTGGTAAAGCTTGAAACTTTTATCCTTCAAGAAGAAAAACTTGTCTCAACAGGCACTCTCTCCCTTGAATACCCTGCCGATCCTATCGCGGAGTATCGTGTCTCTTTGCCCCAAGAGCACAAGAAGACTGTAGGTGAAGCTGACTTACTTATGCTCAATGCAGAAGACCACACCTACGCAAAGATCATGCTCACCGATGAGGATGGTCTTCAAGCGGCAATTGCAGGAGTATCCACTCTTGAATCATCTCTTTCTCGCGGTCTTATCTGGGGATCTCTCTGGGAAAGCGTGCGCGATGCCCGACTTCCCGTTGCCACTTTCGTAGACGCAGCAGTACGGAACGTATCCTGTGAGAGCAGTGCATCCCTTTTGGGAAGTATGGTGTCGAACAGCCAAAACGCTATTACTAATTTTGGTGCCCCCAAGTCTCGACAGCCTTTGTATGATGCTCTCTATGAGTCTTTCTCGAAAGCGCTCGCTGCCGCCAAACCTGGCTCCGATACGCAGCTCATATTGCTTCGAGGACTTATCTCTATTTCTTCCTACTCAACTCAAGGTGAAGATCTCTGCCGCGATATCGCCCGAGGGGCTTTTGAAGATACTGTGGGAGATATTGCCGATGCGACTGGTATCCCCTACGATCAGAATCTTGGATGGAGTGCTTTGGGTACCCTGACGGGGCGTAACCTTGTTACTGTTGCTGATTTAGACCGAGCTGCACAGTACAATCCGTCATCAATCTCAAAGAATGGCTACGCATTTGCGATCGCGGCTATTCCTGATGCCGACCACAAAGCAGCCGCTTATAAACGCATCATGGAAGACTCTTCATTATCCAACGACGCCTTGACCTCAACAGCAAATGGTTTCTTGCGAGGGGATGTTGAGCTGCGGACTCCTTACTATAAGCCTTTCTTCGATTCGCTCCTATCAATGTGGGACACCCGTTCCATTGGTATGGCCACTCGTATAGTTCGCGGTTTATACCCCCGTTCGCTCTACAATTACGGATCCGCTGAAGGAACCGGGGTTAGCGATAATCCTTCAGTTGCTCTAGCCCAAGAATGGTTACACAAGAATCCATCAGCCCCCTCCGCACTACGTCGGCTCATTTTGGAGGCACAAGATAATGCGCATCGGAATATGATCGGTCAGCAATTCAATAGTTCTTTATCCGACTAGCACTTTCTAGGCATTACAGCCTGGTACAGTATCTCTTCTTCACGCCGCTGTACTGGGCTGTAGCCTATCTATAGGTTTCATTAACGTGAAGCAAGATTTTGACCACATTCATCAATTCCTTAAACGTCACCCAAAAGTTACTTTACGTGTAGGGTACTAGTTATTCCCAAAAACGTGAGAGAATTAGAACATATTCATCACCACCTAAGGAGTTTGCTTTGGTCGATTATGCTCTCGGCGACCGTGGAACCCTCACAATTGTCACCGACAACTACTATGAGGCTGAGACTCTACAAGTCTTTCAAGAGCTCCATGTCAACCGTGAACAGTCCTGGCAAGGCAAAGCTCGCCTTGTTCCAGAACCTGATAACCCCTACGAGGCAAACAGCATTGCTGTATACGTTGGGGATCATAAAGTGGGACGTTTAAGTCGTGACGATTCTGCAAACTATTGGAACGCGATTACCCGCGTTGTTGCTTCCGGTTTCTCTCCTACAGCACAGCTGCAACTCAATGCTATTGCTCTACGAGCTGATAGCGGACCGCACATTAAAAGTGTAGGAAAACTCTTTCTGTCGTCACCAACCTTGCTGTTTCCTCTCAACCATGCCTCAGCGCGAGCAGCTATTCTTCCTCAAGGTCCTTCAATCAAAGTGCTTGACGAGAATGGACACGCTGAATATCTTCACAGTATTTTGCCGCCAACAGGTGAAGGACGGGTAATTTTAAGACTTGAAGTACAACAGGTTAAAAACCCAGATGGGCACATGGTCAGTTCGGTAGAAGTTTTCCATGAGGATACTCATGTAGGGCGTTTAAGCTCCCAAATATCAGAACAGTTTATTCCTGTCATTGAACATGCTGCGAAACATGACAAACTCACCAATGTCTGGGGCACGATACGCGGTAACAGGCTCGAGCTTTCATTAACTATTCAGGCGGTGCGGTCAGAGAATATCCCAGAACAGTGGTACAAAGATTTACCCAACGATGTACCTGAGCTCCTACCTGAGGCCAAGAAGTATGAGGTTCCCGATGCTTTTGTCCCAGCTGAAGCGGAAAACACTCAAGGGAAGCATATTCTTCCTCAGAAGATTCGCGGATTTATCACCTCTGTTGCAGGAAAAAACGGAGTCAGCGAGGCGATCACGGCACACGAAGTTATCCCGGAGAAAGCAGCTAAACCCGTATCTTTCGATGATCTTCCTGAAGAACACACGCGCCTGCTTACCCTCGTCAAAATTATAGGTATAACCCTTCTTATAGTTGGCTTAGCAATTGCAATTTGGCGTGTTCTTCTTGGAGTCCTCATAGCAATTATGGGCGGAGCTCTCTACTCAATCGCTCTGTATTTTGGTCGTCGGTTACTCAGACTGGCTGCTGAAGAACATGCATCCCAGACTGTTACCGTAACTCCTATACCAGCTAGAACACACGTGCAACATTAAGATAAAATTTGGGGTAGTCAGCACGTCAGATACTGTGCTGACTACCCCAAATTTTATCTGCAGGATCTATAGACCCGTATATAGACATACCTAGTCAGACCCATAAGTATTCATAAAATCCTGCATACGATCAGCTTTCAAAGCCTCCGTCAACGAATCAACAGCAGGCTGATTAATAATAATGATTGACTGACCATCATAAGACCAGCCAGGGCCTGCGTTAGGAAGCGTCGTCATATGTAAAGCAGCCGAACCACCATTAATGACAGGTGCCGCAATTCGAAGAATCTCACCAGAACCTAAACCGCTATCAACCTTGACGTAGCCGCTAAAGGCATCCACCATATTCTTAAAATTAGTGATGTTACCCAAAAACCCCTGTTTTTGGATGGTCGTATAGAGTCCACGTAAATATGCACGTTGATTACGTACACGCTGATAATCACCCGATGCAAAAGAATACCGCTCACGCACAAACGCTAAAGCAGTGCTGCCATCCATATGCATGGTACCCGGTGTAAAGTTCCAAACGCCTGTTTGGAAAGCAAAAGGAACTTGAACATCAACGCCACCTAGAGCGTTAGTAAGCCCTTTAAACCCATCAAAATCTATTTCTGCTACATGGTCAATCTTGACACCAATTAGTTGTTCAATGGTCTCAATTTGTAAGCTAATGCCTCCATAGTTGAGAGCTGCATTCACCTTCGCGTTTCCATACCCGGGGATACTTACCCACGAATCACGCATGATAGAAACGAAATAAACGCCTTCCCCGTTTTTAGGAATGTGCATCAGCATAATAGTATCTGCCCGAGCCCCACTAACTGTTGCAGCTTCTTGCCCTGAACGTTGATCGCTACCAAGAAGAAGAATATTAGTTCCTTCGCCTTTTACGACCTGACGCGTCTTACCACCCTCTAAGGAGTCAAGAATTCCGTTCCCATTCTTGTCAAGGTCATTAGCAAGAGAATCTGCCGTTTTACCATCGGGACCCACAATATTTGGATCATTATTCGGGTCTCCCAGGTTTTTTCTTAAAGAGTCTAAATCTCCTTGTGAATTCGTAATGGAATCAAATTTTTGAGTCTTGGAGTCCCAGGTATGCCCAATGCTCCACAGGTAAACCCCCACTCCGATGATAAGAGTAAGAATAAGGATAGCAAGAATAATTAGTACCCGTTTAAGAGTCTTTCGACGGGGTTTTTCAGCGAGCGCTTCGCTCATGGGTTTGTTTCCTTCGAGTGATGTGATAACGGCATAACCCGCATAAGAATACCGTTACAAAGTGAGTTACCTTCACATTGTAACGGTAGAAAATAAGAACACACCCCGTATCAGATTTTTAATCTATATTACGGGGTGTGTTCTTTATTGCATTCTACGTTTTACGCTTTCTTACCAAAGTTTGCAAAACGTGCGTTGAAGCGTTCGACGCGACCTGCGGAATCCATGATACGCTGCTTACCGGTGTAGAACGGATGCGACTCAGAGGAGATCTCGACCTCAACGATGGGGTATTCGTTACCGTCTTCCCACTTCTCGGTTTTATCCGAAGTCATCGTGGAACGAGTCAAGAAAACTTTACCGGATGCAAGGTCACGGAATAGTACCGGACGGTACTCCGGGTGGATATCTGCCTTCATGCTTAATTACCTTCTTCTGTCACTGGATTTTGCCAGTAACCCTAAATAGATGGAGTAGGTTTTACGATGCACGCAGAGCGCACCATAGACCGGCTTAAAATGCACAGCCAGCTATCAAGGATACCACCTTTAAAGAGGTAACGCTATGTTCTTAGAGGGCTTGTTGTTACGAACGCAGCCTCGTTTCCCAAAACGCAACAGCTGACGCAGCTGCCACGTTCAAAGAATCGACGCCGTGGGTCATAGGAATCATAACCGTGTGTTTTGTCTGCGCCAATGTATGCGGTGAGAGTCCGTGTCCTTCTGTTCCTAGGATTAAAGCTAACTTCTTATCCTGACGTGCTGAAAGTTGCCCCAAGGTAAGAGAGTCCTCATCTAGTGCAAGTGCGGCACTTTCAAATCCGTGCTCGTGTAGAATTTCCAGGTCTTTTGGCCAGAGGGTAATTCTGGCCCAAGGTACTTGAAATACAGTTCCCATAGAAACGCGGATAGAGCGCCTATACAGCGGGTCAGCGCATCGTGGAGTAACTAGCACTGCGTCTACGCCTAGCGCCGCTGCGGAACGAAATATAGCCCCAACATTCGTGTGGTCAACAATATCTTCTAAGACTGCGACGCGGTGAGCCCCGTAAATAATATCTTCTACGGTTTGAGGAGCAGGGCGCGCCATTGCCGCTAAAGCTCCGCGATGTAGATGAAAGCCAGTTATTCGTTCAAGTTCTTCTTCCGATCCTACAAAGGCAGGAATATTATTATACTTCGTCAGTATGTCGGAAAGATCATCTGCCCATTTCTCGCTCATAAGGAATGAGAGGGGACGGTGTCCTGCATGTAAAGCACGCCGTACCACTTTTGATGACTCCGCAATATAAATACCCCAGTCAGGTTCGAGGGCAGAACGTAATCTCACATCAGTTAGGTGGGTATAATAACGAAGTGTTTGTTCAGACGCTTGAGCTAATGGCACCACAGACGATATTGCGTACACTCGTTCTGCCCGTGCTTGCAGTTCTTGGGGTGATAATTGTTTCTTCTTCATAAAGATACTACTGGATCATAAACTTGCTCCCACCACGTACGTATGTATGGTGGGAGCAAGATAAAGCTTAGCGTTTAAAAGCACTGTAGCGCCCTGTCGAAGTGGCTGTTAAAACTAGATCCATCGCATATGTTAATGCAAGATTATTTTCTGTGATGATCTGAGCAATAGGTCCAGATGCTACCACACGACCGTCGCGGAGCATGAGAGCGTGTGTGAAGCCTGCAGGAATTTCTTCAAGATGGTGCGTGATGAGTACAGTAGCCGGTGCGTAAGGATCAACGGCGAGTGTTGTAAGCCTCTCTACCAAATCTTCGCGTCCAGCGATATCCATACCGGCCCCAGGTTCATCAAGTAATAGGAGTTCGGGGTCGGTCATGAGAGCGCGTGCGATAAGAGTACGTTTGCGCTCGCCATCGGAGAGTGAACCGAATTGACGCTCTGCCAAAGCATCTACGCCCCAGTCTTGAAGAAGTTCTTGGGCGCGATCGCCGTCGAGGGCGTCGTATTCCTCTTTCCAACGTCCTGAAACGGCATACGCGGCCGTCATGACAGCATCAGAAACTTTCTCTCGGTCAGGGATCTGTGTGGCGGTTGCTCCCGATGACAGCCCGATGCGCGGGCGAAGCTCAAAGACATCAACGGAGCCGAGAGTCTCGTCTAAGATCTCTACTTGTCCGACTGTGGGGTGCAAACGCGCCGCTGCGACCGATAAAAGTGTTGATTTTCCGGCACCATTTGGACCCAAGACAACCCAACGTTCGCCTTCATTGACAATCCAGGAAACGTTATCGAGAATATTGCGACCGCCGCGCATGACGCTCACGTTTTGAAGATTAAGTACAGTGCTCATGGTTATTCTCTTCTACGATATGATCTCTACCTATGTGGGAAGGAGCAAGCCCTTTGGGGTCCTGCTTCTTCGCTCTATACGTACTTCTAATCGATGAACCCGCGAGCTCCACCGACCAGCTCAACGTGTCCAGTCTGAACATCTGCGGTAACCATGGCTGCTACCTCATGGGCAAACTCGTTGACAGTGTAGAGCCTACCTGCTGTCTCTCGACGATATTCAAGAGCCCCAGGATGCAGGCGGTTAAGCAAAGTTGCAGTCACAGTTCCTTCAATCATGTCAGCTGATACGACGACAAGTGAAATTCCTTTCTCAGTGAGCGCAGGTATTTCGGCGATGAGCGCATCTTCTCCTGCTCGTTTGGACTCTGCAACCGACTGGTATTCTGCCAGGGTTTCAACTTCGCGGATAAAGTGTGCCTGGTGACTGGTGACAAAAACGATGCGTCCTCCGTTGGGCATTTTTTCAGCTGCAAGTCGTGCAAGGTTAAGCTGTGCATCTCGGTTGAGACGCATTGCGTAGTCTTCACCCATACCAGTTTCCATACCGCCCGATGCGTTCAAGATGAGATAGTCCAAGGAGCCGTAGGTTTCGATAGCAACATTCACAAGGTTTGTGAGGTCTTCAGACTTAGTTACGTCTGCTTGTACGGCGGTCGCGTGTCCGCCAGCTTCTTCGATAGCTTTGACGACCTTATTGGCTCGAGGGGCTTTGGAGCGATAGTTAACTATGATGTTTGCCCCTTGAGCCGCTAGGATTTGGGCAGTATCTGCACCTACACCTCGTGAAGACCCTGTGATAATAACGGTTTTACCGGCGAGCTGTGACATACATTTTCCTTTGTTGGTTCTGTGCTTTCTGAAAGTAAGACGTTTATGGCATGTGATAGGAAGAACCTAGTGTCCCATACCTAGACCGCCGTCTACAGGGATAACGGCGCCTGAGATGTAATCTGCCTCTGGCGAAGCTAACCAGCGAATAACCCGTGCTACCTCAGCAGGGTCGGCAAAACGTCCTGCCGGGATAGTTTTCAGGTAATTCTCTTTGGTTTCCTCAGGCAGGCTATCGGTCATATCGGTGTTAATAAATCCCGGTGCTACAACATTTGCCGTAATATTTCGACCTCCGAGCTCACGGGTGATGGAACGAGCCATACCAACAAGAGCCGCTTTAGACGATGAGTAGTTAACCTGTCCTGGAGAACCATATAGCCCTACAACAGAGGAGACGAGGATAATACGGCCTCGTTTGAGTTTGATCATACCTTTGATCGCACGCTGTGCTACACGAAAAGAACCAGTGAGATTGGTATCGATAACATCCATGAAATCCGTTTCCTTCATGCGCATAAGCAGCATGTCACGAGTAATACCTGCATTCGCCACAAGGATTTCTACAGGACCGTATTCCGCTTCAATAGTTTTAAAAGCTTCATTAATGCTGTCTGCGTCTCGGACGTCAGCTTTAACGGCAAAGAACTCTGTGGGCGCTTCCCCGCTACGGTAGGTCACACAAACATTGTGCCCTGATGCTTTAAACTCCTGCGCGATCTTGTAGCCGATACCACGATTACCACCGGTAACAAGAACGGTCTTGGGGGTGTTATCACTCATTATTTTCCCTATAAATTTGGGGTTACTGGTCATACCTATTCTAGCCCGTTATCTATATGATGTGGTGAGTATCTGTTCTTGCAACACTTAACACCATAAGGAATAGAAGGTTTAGACTAATCAGTACAGGTAATTACCACCATGTGAATCGAAGCTAAAACGCTATCATAGAGAGTTCGTTACTGTAATTCTGAGGAGGTGTGTCAATGACTGCTGAAAAGCACTGGACAGCCGAAGACCTCGCGGCTCATGGTTACTACTTATCTACAGTTGATGTCGTAGAACGATTTGAAGACTCTTTAGTGACATACGAAATCAGTAATGCTTCTGCTCCGTTATCGGAGCGTGTAGATAAACGTGCTCGAGACTACATCCTCAAAATGGCGATTCGTGTAGTTTGTATTGTAGGCGCTGTATTTACAGATGGTGCCCTGCGCTGGATATGCGTCGCAGGTGCAGTACTGTTGCCTTGGGTGGCTGTAGTACTTGCGAATGGTGAGTCAAAACAGGAATCGAGTGGATTTACTGCCTATTTGCCTGAGCATCATCGGCGAGCTTTAGAAATAGGAGCAGCGTCGAATGCATCTACTGCAGATAATAAGTCCGACGCCTCTGAGAACTCTCATTGCTACGCACAAGATGCGGATTCTTCGTCGCCTTATAATCGAATCGATGTCATAGATATTTCTGAAATATAGTTTCAACAGGCATAAATACCGTTACGCGCAATATAGTAGTAAAAAGATGGAGGTGTCAATGGATCTTCTGGGCTCTTTAGCGGGGAGCTCCTCCCCTAGTTTAGATATTTGTTCACGTAAAGGCTGCCACAACGAGGCAACGTACCAGATTCTCTGGAATAACCCGAAGGTTCACACTCCTGAGCGCCGCAAGGTCTGGTTGGCTTGTCATGAGCACGTTCAATGGCTTGAGAATTATTTACGGGAGAGGGAGCTTTGGAAACAGACCCTACCGTTTCCCCAAAAGTCCTAGCTTCATAAACTCTATTTCAGCCATAGTTAGAGATAGGGACGTAAGCACCATATCACTGTATTGTCCGAGCGTTCTCCCCTACCATAAGTAATACAGGTACACCACCGTCTCTATATACACATCTA